>NZ_WVIC01000079.1 GCF_009939295.1 Petrachloros mirabilis ULC683 | reverse complement strand
TTCCACGATGATTCTCGAAAAATAGTGATTCTTTTAAGCCTGAGTAGTTACGAATGCCCCTTTGAGGGGCTTCCGTTTCAAACCTCCGGTAAAACCGGAGGTTTTTGATTTTGTTTAACCAATCCCCCATTGCCAAAAAGCCACGGCATCCGGCAATAACCGCCAAGGTGAACAGTGCTAAACACAAGGCTAATTCATGGCGACGTCCGGCTTCGCGGCGGGTGTCGGGTAAGTCTCGAAATGCTTCGACAATGGCGAGGTTACTCATGGCGGGAGATGTCCTTGGCAGGAGGGTTTCCTTTCAGCGAATGCCCTACTATACAAGAATCTTAGCCTACCTGTCTAGAATGAAATGACCCTGCTAACTGCTATAGCAATCCTAGTTGATTTACGAACAAAAAAAACTGCTGGATAAGGGTTTCAGAGCCATGTCGTTCAAATCTCAAATAGGATCGCTATATTACCAGTTGGAGGAGTTGCCCATTAGCTTTGGCTCTGTAGAGTCTTGGATAAAGCAGATTGACGAACAAGTGCAGATTACTGGAGCACGGCGGAAGCCACAGCGAGTTCCCCAAATCCTGGCACTAAGCTGTGCTTATTTGTGTGGCGATCTAGATGTATTTCCTCTGACCAAAGCATGACGCACTCCCTAGTGCAACTTCATTAAAACCACTTTTTCACCAATTTTTAGGATGCACTTGCTGAAATTTAGAACAACGAAGTTTTCGTATTTTTTGTACATGTGGATGGATGTAAAAAGAATCATATTTATAGTTTTTTACAAAAATATAACCTTGATCAAATAGAATTTCGTTGACCAGCGGTGTAGGCCTTTCTATGGTGACGCACCCAAAGCTGTACCTACTTAGGTCTAAGCCTCTTATCACGCGCTCCTCACTACCTTCAACGTCTAGTGATAGATAGTCAATAAAATTTGGAGCTTCATAAAAATCTAGTACTTCGGTCAAAGTAGCCGCTTTTAAAGAAATGATGGTTGCTTCTTCTAACTCCTCATTTCTAAGCTGACGGTTATTATCAGTATCATCTGATACGATTCCCCCTAGTTGAGCATTATCAATTCTAAAATCAACTACTTCACTCGTGCAACTAATTACAGACTTGTCGATTATACACTTTCGTTTTCTTGCCATTAAGTCATGATATTTGGGATTGGGTTCAATACATATTCCAGTCCAATTAAATAGTTTTTCAAGCACGTAAGTATTACTGTGTGTTACTCCATCAGCAACAGCTAACTCAATAAAAAAACCATTTTTCTTCCAAGGTAGCACCTCAAAAATAACCCATCTATCTTGTCCTTTCTGTGACTTAAAAGGCAGAGGGTATAAGTAAGGCTCAACTGTCTCTTTAAATAGCTGAAATGCTTTTGTAGCGGTTTTCATGATTACGTAGTACATTTTAAGAGTGAATGTAATTAGTCACAGCAATAAGGAGGCTTATTGAGAATGAGAGGGTCTCCAAGCCCTAGGTCGGTATCGGTGATGCTGCTGAAGTTGGGGGTGAGCGTCCTTGATTGGCTAACAAGTTGCATAGCTTTTCAACCGCATTCTTCCCTTGCAATCGCATCGTCCCCAGAAAGCTGAACATCATCGACACCAACTGCCCTCCCCAATGACTTCTAGCTCCGCCAGTTACCTTGCGATGAACCACCACCGGGCGCAGAGCTCTCTCGGCATCATTGTTATCTGGCTTCACGTCAGGATTAGAGAGGAAGGTGGACCACTCAGACCAGTAGCGCTTGAAACGATTAGCTAAGTTCTGAGCATCAGCCGCCCACCCCCCTTTGGGTGGCTGATGCAAAACTGCATCAAGCTGAGCTTCTGCTAATGGACGTTGCTACTGCAACTGCTCCAGGTTCAACTTGCCTGCATGATAGTCTCGGTGGGCTTGTCGGGCCTCCTCAAGAATTGGAAACACCTTCGCCGCAAAAACGCCATTGGCTTTTAGACGAGAATCTTCAAGGGCTTTGAGATCTCGCTCTATATGTGCGAGGCATTTTTGCTTGGCAGCAGCCAATTGAGGATGATAAGCAGACCAACAATCACTACTGAGGACACCAGAGAAATCTTCACCCAGCAATGACTTGACTTCAGCCGCACTGCGGGTTGGTGCCAGAAACAGCACACAGACCTCAGTGGAGGTAGCCACCCATAGCCAATAATTGACCCCATCAACGCGGTAACTATCAGTTATAAGCCTACGCTTTAAGCGCAGGACTGGTCAGGTTTGACTTATGCTGCGGTAGAAAAGTCTCCTCTGAGTATCACAAAGGAGACAGAAATGACATATCGAAAACTATCGCATACGGTATGGGAATGCAAATATCACATTGTCTTCATCCCAAAATATCGGAAGAAAGTGATTTACGGAAATCTTAGACGGAAGCTTGGGGAAATCTTTCATGAGTTAGCGCGCCATAAAGAGAGTGTGATTGAAGAGGGTCACTTGCTACCAGACCACGTGCATATGCTGATTTCCATCCCGCCGAAGTACGCAGTGTCAAACGTAGTGGGATACCTGAAAGGTAAAAGTGCAATATACATTGCGTGGGAGCTTGGAAATCGTCGTAATGCAACGGGTCATAGGTTTTGGGCTAGAGGATATTTTGTAGCCACTGTGGGTCGGGATGAGGAAATGATTCGGAAATATATCCAGCAACAGGAGGAAGAAGACCGACGACTTGAGCAAATGAACCTAGTTCCACCCGAATTTGTGTGGAGTAAAATTGAGGTAGAGCACTCAGGAGGC
>NZ_WVIC01000003.1 GCF_009939295.1 Petrachloros mirabilis ULC683 | reverse complement strand
AAGGCAGGGCAAGGTCTCAACTTCCTTAAATCTCTTTTTGGAATGAAATAGCCCTGGCTGCCCCTGAGTGTGGTGCTATCGTGGTGTTATGTCTACAGAAGCCTTGCAGATATGGCAGATCGTTCTAGCTCACCTCCAACCTCTCTTGAATCGCTGCTGCATGAAATCGAAGCAACGCCTAGAGAATATTGGACGGATTTGCTGGATGCTCTACGCCAGTTCCGGCAAAAAATTCCATCCACGGCTCCATCTGTGATTGATGCAGAGCAAGCCCAAAAAAACCAAGCCGCGATCGATCTTCTAGATTCATGGCTAGATGACACTGAAGATGCATCAGAACATCAGCAAGCTTGGGACTTTTTAAAGACGGCTCTAGATGAAGATCGATTATCCGATCGCCCCTTATTCCTATGAGCCGTTTGATTTTGTTGGATTCTGGTCCACTGGGAATGGTCACGAATCCGAAAGCCATCGGTATTCCCCTCGATTGTCAATTATGGCTAAAATCTCTCCTGCGACGCGGAGAAAGGGTGGCCATTCCCGAAATCGCAGATTACGAAGTTCGCCGTGAACTCCTCCGAGCAGGATTGCTGAAAAGTTTGCGTCGGCTAGACAGCTTGAAGCAAACGCTCGACTACATTCCAATTCAAACTGATAGCATGCTTCTAGCGGCTGAATTGTGGGCAGAAGCGAGGAGAACCGGACAACCGACCGCAGATGCTAAAGCGTTAGATGGGGATGTGATTCTATCGGCTCAAGCCCGTTTTCTCGAAAATGAGGCAACAGAAGTGATTGTTGCAACAACGAATGTTGCCCATTTGGCTCGGTTTATTACAGCGTCGGCTTGGCAATCTATTGAGTAACACTGCCTCTCTCCCCAACCGTAAAATCCGCCCATGACGAAGACCATCGAAGAAATCCTGGAGCTAAGGCCAGCGGCTGCGGATTTATGCCTGTCCGCGATCGCTTTGATTGAGTCTCAGGCTGCTGAGCACAATGATGATACGCCTGATGAAGTTGCTGTGGAAAAAACTGCTGATGACTAAAATCACCGATGAAACTCTTGCCCCTAAGCCAGCGGCGCAGCTACCGCTCCCCATCCCTCAACAAGCGATCCACGATTTCTGTCGTCGGCATCATATTGGCAAGTTATCTTTGTTTGGCTCAATTCTGCGCGATGACTTTGGCTCTCACAGTGATGTTGATATTTTAGTTGAGTTTGAACCCGGTAAGATACCTGGTTTTGTCATTGTGACAATGCAGCAGGAGCTATCCGAACTCTTTGGTGGGCGCATAGTAGACCTACGAACCCCTCAAGAACTGAGTCGCTATATTCGCGATCGCATTCTCAGAGAAGCCTGGGTACTGTATGTCCATGATTGAGCCTAAAATATTAATAGCAGGAAGGAACGATTTTGCTTAAGGGAAAAGTATGACAGTTCAAGACATATTAACTGCTGCTAGCGAGCTATCCTACGAAGAACGCTTACAAGTGGCCATCCGCTTACTCGAATCCCTCACTCAAGCCAACCCTCAACCCACTCGTCGCCGTTTTCCGGTGCCTGCCCTAGCAGGCAAAGCTAAAACTCTGGGAGATATTGTGAGTCCCATGGTCGATGAAGGTGACTGGGAATGTCTGAAGTAATCCTGCTGGATACCCATATCTGGATTTGGCTGGTTGATGGAAGTTTTGAACGCTTTCCAGAATCCTGGCTGTCTAGCTTTGAACAAGCTGATTGCTTAGGGGTTTCGCCGATCTCTTGTTACGAAATTGCGATCGCTCAAAAACGTGGCAGATTATCTTTAGACTGCACCACAGAAACATGGTTGCAACAAGCCTTTGCATCAGACAGCTTTGAACTATTCCCAATAATACCCGAGATCGCGCTCAAAGCTGCCAATTTATCACCAATTCATAAAGACCCTTTTGATCGTCTCATCATTTCTACTGCTTTAGAGCATGGAGCCAAACTTGCCAGCATTGACAGTATATTTCCACAATATCCCGAACTCGAAAACTGCTTACTAAAACGCTGAATTACAAGAGCAAGGAAGATGCTTTCAAGGTTAAGCTAGAGCAAGTAATCTTTTCTCAAAGGTGATGAAGGTGAGCGATCTGGCCGCTGCTGAGCCGATGGTCTCCGACCGGCCTACAGGCAGAGCCTGGGCTGCGCCAACGGCCATCGATACCAAAGCAGGAGGTGTAAGCCTGTGACCGAGTCCCCGTCGTTGTCGAGTTTGCTTAATGATGTCCGTGCCATTTTGCAAGAGGCGCGAGGGAAAGCCTATGCCGCCGCCAACACTGCTATGGTGGATGCCTACTGGCACATCGGTCGTCGCATTGTTGAGGAGGAGCAGGGCGGAGCCGCCCGTGCTGAGTATGGCAGCCAGCTCATCCGCCACCTTGCCCGTGCCCTTGGTGAAGAATTTGGTCAGGGCATGTCTGTCGCCAACCTCAGGAATTTTAGCAGCTCTCAGTATTCGCACTGAATAATCCTTTTGGTGAATTTATTCCGACTTAGAAAAATCCGTATTGCCACTCTGGTCTGTTTGGCTTCCGCTCGTCAGGATTAGATCAGAACAAGGCTCAAATTCTACCTTGGGCAGTGTGGCTGACGATTAGCCTATTTCCTGCTTCAATAGAGCATGCGAACAGAGGCGCAGCCCCTTGAGAGTTGAGCAGCAGTTGCGGGGGAATGAATTCATGAGATTAGTACCATTGCGCGTCAGGCGCGGATTGCGCGTCAGGCACGGACAGCATCACCAAACGGTGGGGTTCACCCTAACCGAATTGGTGATTTCAGCCGCGTTGATTTTGACTGTGGTCACGATGGGGGGCTATGGCATGTCAATGATGCTTCGAGCGAACCGAGATCAGGGTGTGCAATCAGATCGTCGGGCAGAGCTGAATCGGGCGGCTGAGTTGATCGCCTCAGAAGTCAAGCAAGCTAACGGACTACTAAGCGATAGCGAGCGCGACGACGTTTCCATTGACAATATCAAGACATTCCAGAATGTGGAGCGGCATTTGGCCTTAGATATGGGAAGCCAGTCAGTGGTTTATTTCAGTGCGGATCCTAATCAATCCTGGCTTGGCGGTTCTGACACTCAAGTGCTCTATCGCTATGGGCCGGCTTTTAACCCGGATGGAAGCCTAGATTTTGATTCAATGGCCATTAGTCCCATCGTTGATTTTTTAAAGGATGTTGATGTTTCTCCTAATCCTGATCCTGGGCAAATTGCCAAAATTAGCTTGACGGGTAAGCTAAACCAACGCAGCACCTATGTCAAGGACATTCAAGCCTACGTTCGCTCTGGCAACTAAGTCATGGGTTTAAGTCTCTCGCCATAAAGCGTTTGGCCTCAATTTGATTTCACGGAATGGTGATGCCAAACCGATAGCATCTACCCCTAGGGGGCATATACCGCTACACTCTATGAAAATTAGCGTTAATGCCCACTGATGCCCGTTATCTGGGGAGCCGCAAAGGGGATGCCAATGGTTTCAGAAGTAGGTCTGGCTGAAAAGTCCCGATTAGATTTGGCTGCGATGGTCAAAGACCGGCTTACGGCCATTGCAACTCAGTTTAGCGAATCTGGTCAGGTGACCCAGGTGGAACCTTTGGGCAATGGCAACATCAATGACACCTTTTTGGTGACCCTAGCCCCTCCGAGCCCAGATCGCTTTGTGCTGCAACGAATCAATACCCAAGTGTTTCAGCATCCGGTTCGGATGATGCAAAATATGCGGGTTCTAGGCGAGCATATTCACCAGCAACTTCACCAAAGCCCGTTAGCTACTCGCCGTTGGGAGGTGCCCCAGATTCGGCGGAGTTGCACAGGGGCAGACTACTGGGTGGATGCTCAAGGTTCCTACTGGCGTGCCATTGGCTATATTGAGGCCGCCGAGTCTTTAGAGACGCTGCAAACCCCGACCCATGCCCAAGAGGTGGGCTATGCTCTAGGGCTATTCCATCGGTTGCTCAGCAATTTGCCCTCGACCCAACTAGCTGATACCTTGCCGGGGTTTCACATCACCCCTAGCTATCTGGATCACTATGAGCAGGTCTTGGCTACCGGTGCTTTACGGGGTACGCCCGAAGAGAAATTCTGTCTTCAGTTTGTGTGCGATCGCGCCCCCTGGGTGACGGTCTTAGAAACGGCAAAAGCCCAGGGCAAGCTGCCCTTGCGCCCCATTCATGGTGATCCTAAGGTCAACAACGTCATGCTTGACACGACCACTGGCCAAGCCGTAGCCATGGTGGACTTAGATACCGTCAAGCCGGGATTAATTCACTACGACATTGGTGACTGCTTGCGGTCGGGCTGCAATCCCTTGGGGGAAGAAACCTTGGCCTGGGAGTCGGTATCCTTTGAGTTAGACTTGGCCGCCGCTATTTTGCGGGGGTATATTGACCAGGCTCAAGGGTTTCTCACAGCGGCGGACTATGCCTACACCTATGATGCCATTCGTCTCATTGCCTTTGAGTTGGGGCTCCGGTTTTTGAGCGACTATCTGGCCGGTAATGTCTATTTCAAGGTCAACCATCCAGATCACAATCTGGCGCGGGCACTGGTGCAATTTAAGCTCACTGAAAGCATTGAAGCTCAAGAACACGGCCTTCGAGCCATGATTCAGGACTTGAGATGAGTCGGCAGCAGTTTCAACTCCAGCCCTTTGCTGACGAACAGGCTGAGATGGCTTTGGCGCTCAGCGGCAGTCTCACCTATGGTGATGGCCATCTCTTGGTTTGCTATCGGCTCATGGATCCGAAGGGGATCGTGGTGATCTCCCCCCCTGCGTCAGCCCCAACTCGGCACCATCACCTGTGGCAGTCTACCTGCTTTGAGTTATTTTTGGCAGAGCGAGGGTGCGATCGCTACTGGGAAGTGAATCTGTCACCCGCAGGCCACTGGAATCTGTATCGCTTTGAGGGGTATCGCCAGGGGATGCAGGAAGAGCACGCCGTGATGACTCTGCCTTTCCAGATTTCAGCTCAGCCTCAGATCTTTCAAATTGAGTTTGATCTAGAGCTGGGTCTATTGCGAGCCAAGCTGGGATCTTTAGACATTGGGGTGACCGCAGTTTTGGCTACTCAGGGCGGGGCACTGAGCTATTGGGCATTAACCCATTGTCAGGCGCAAGCAGACTTCCACTGTCGAGACAGTTTTACCCTGACGCTAGCATCTCCATCTGGTTAATGTAGAGTCCAGAAGAGGGGATATTGATGCTGATCTGCGAGGTAGCGGGATGAGTGAATTCTTTGAGTCTCCTGAGGAGCAGCTTTCTGATGACCAGCCTGCCGAGAGCCAGACTCCCGAGGGTCAGCCCACCCCTAAAGTAGCAACAGGGTCAACATCTAGGGGGCAACTGTCGGAGATTGAGTCAGACTCGGTGCCAGATTCGGTGCCAGAGTCTTTATCTATTGGCGGATTGGCGGTGGGTATCTTAGTGCTGGCCTGGTGGCTGCATTGGGCTTGGCTGGGGTTTCCTGCTGCGGGGGTAGCGCTGGTTCTTAGTGGTCGGGTGTTGTGGCCAGAGCTGCGATCTACCTTGAATCAATGGTTGACCCTGCGCTACCAAACCCTGGTGCTCATGGCACTGATCGCCATGCTGGCGATCGCAGGGTTAGTGCATTTTTCTGGGATTACCCAATCGGTTTTTCCGGCTGGTGAACCGGTGAACTGGGATGCATTTGGCGCGTTGGCAGAGGCTTTTGGTGCTCTGGGGCAAATTTTAGTGGCGTTTCTGGCTCTGTTTGTGGCTTGGCGGCAGTATGTGATTTCCCGAGAGCTGACCAGTCAGCAAAACAAAATCACCCAGCAGCAGACCATTGACACTTATTTCCAGGGCATTTCGGATTTGGTGCTCGATGATGAAGGGCTACTCGAAGACTGGCCGCCGGAGCGTGCCATCGCGGAGGGACGCACTGCCGCTATTCTGACGGGGTTAGATGCGGACGGTAAGGCCAAGATCATTCGCTTTTTGTCTAGCTCGAAGTTGCTCACCCCCCTAAAGCGCGATCGCCGCTTAGGGCGTCCCATTTTTAACGGGTTGGGGGGCTACGAAGAAGATATTGAGTATGGCATTCGCGTGATTGACCTCGGGAATATGTTGGCTAATGCTGACCTCAGCAGCACTGATCTGCGGGGAACCGACTTGAGTGAGGCCAATCTAGTCAATGCACGCTTATGTCACTGCAATCTCACCCGGGCGAATCTGGTGCGAGCCTTACTCATGGGTAGTAATTTCACTCAGGCGGATCTGAGCCGGGTGCAGTTATTTGGAGGCTCATTCGAGACGGCTAGCCCCCGCGATCGCATCCATCCTCCAGACTATACCCTTGGCAGCCACACGGGCGCGGTGGTGGAAGATGCCAACTTCAGCCAGGTGCAAGGACTTTCTGAGGAGCAGCGCTACTATTGCTGCGCCTGGGGTGGCTCTAAAACCCGCAGCACAATTCCGGGTGGCTGCGAGGGTATTCCCAATCTTCTGGGACGTTAGTTACAAAAAACGAAACTTATCGCCAGAATTCGTGACGTTATGACAAATTAAGAGCATTCCTTTCGATATACTGAGACACCTCTATGAAACGCCTTGATCCTGTCTCTTTTTCCAGGTCTCGCCTACTGCTACCGTCTACTCTGGGGCTATGTTTAGCTCTGGGAATGCTTCTAAGCAACGGATTCACGCCACCCGCTCGGGCGCAGGAGTTCCAAACTCAGATCCTCACGGTCACAGGGCGGGGAGAAGAACGCATTCCCACGACTCTGGCTCAGGTCAGTTTGGGCGTGGAAGCCCAGGGGACAACGGCTGAGCAGGTTCAGCAGGAAGTAGCCCGACGATCGAGTGCGGTGGTTGAGTTGCTGCGATCGCGCAATGTCCAAAATCTGGAAACTACGGGTATTAATCTCAGCCCCTATTACAACTACGAGGGGGGTCGCCAGCGCCTAGAGGGGTATCGAGGCATCAATATGGTTAGTTTTCGGGTTCCCACTGAGCGCTCTGGCCCCCTCATAGATGAAGCTGTACGGGCAGGGGCTTCCCGCATTGACAGTGTTAGTTTTGTGGCCACAGATGCTGCGATCGCAGCCGCCCAGCAGGCTGCCCTCCGCAAAGCCGTTCAAGATGCTCAAACCCAGGCCAATACAGTTCTATCGGCACTGAACCTAACGGCTCAAAATGTGGTCGGCATTCAGGTCAACGGAGCCAGTCCACCCATTCCTATCCCCCAAGCAGCCCTGCGATCTGAATCTGTCGATGCCACCACCCCAGTCATTGGCGGTGAACAAACCATTCAAGGATCGGTTACCTTGCAAATCAGGTACTAATTGGTTTTTTGTTGAGCACCAACACTGAGTCTTTGGAGGAATCCTGGTGGTTACCATCCCCCAATACCTGAGCGTAGAAGACTACCTTGCCTATGACGACGGCCCAGATAGCCAATCCGAACTGGTAGCAGGAAAGCTTGTCGCCATGCCACCTGAAAGCCGAGGGAATTCCCGCATCGCCATCCGCTGGCGACACGATACAGTCCTTTATAATTCCTGACCTCTCTCTGCCCATCGATGCCATTTTGAAACGGTAGGATTTTAACGAGCGTCCCCGATATCGGTAGTGAGATGGCCATAGCGAGCTACCCCCAGAGTCCAAGAGGCTTGCCTGGTTGAGCAAATATGTGCCACCTAGATTGTTGGCTGTTTCATCCGCATTGAGCAGAATCAACAGCCTTGGGGTGTCCATGTATCCCGACGTTACTCCTGCGGAGTCGCTACGCGAACACCTTTCAGGTAGAGCGCGGGATTTATAGCCCCCCAAACCCTCCAATAGTTAAGATAAGCAAAGGGACAGCGGCCTGTTGACCCAGCCCGAGCGTGTTTGAAATCAAAAATTATGCAAACCTATCACTACATCGTTGCCAGCCAGCGTTTTCTGCTTGAAGAAGAGCCCTTGGAAGAAGTGCTGAAGGAGCGGCACCGCTATTACAAGGAGCAACAAAAAGATCCTGACTTTTGGTTGGTGAAGCAGCCTGCCTTTTTAGAAGCCCCAGAGATGCAGGCTGTGAAAGCTAAGTGTCCTCAGCCCTGTGCCGCCATTATGTCTACGAATCCACAGTTTATTCAATGGCTGAAGCTACGCCTAGAATATGTATTTGTGGGTAAGTTTCAAGCTCCGTCAGAAGCTATTCCCAATCCCTTGGCAGAATTGGCTCTGATTGACTGACACATCTTTTTCCCTCATCCCCCAACCCCTTCACCCTGCATTCGCCCCCTACATCCCCCATTCTGGGGGACTGTGAGATATTCAGAATCCCCCAGAATGGGGGGCGAGTGTAAGGAGTGTAAACATAAGTCTGAGAAGAACAATTTCACCCTGCATTCGCCCCCTACATCCCCCATTCTGGGGGACTGTGAGATATTCAGAATCCCCCAGAATGGGGGCGAGTGTAAGGATGTCACTTTCAATACCGGAAGGTCTTTGTGCTATGGAAATTTTTGACCTTAAGCGAGATGTGGAGCAGTTGTCTGAGCGCCTGGGTAAAACCCAGGACTATCTTTGACCTACCTGCTCTGAATGCCAAAATTGCTGACCTAGAGCAACTGGCTGCCCAGCCCGAGTTCTGGGAAGATCAACCAACTGCCCAGAAAACGCTTCAGGAACTCAATGACCTCAAGTCTCACCTTGGTCAATTTCAAGACTGGCAGCAAAATCTGGAGGAGGCAAAAACGGCACTGGAACTGCTGGAGCTAGAGACAGATGAGGGGCTGCTCCAAGAGGCTGTCGGCAATCTCAGCCAGCTTGCCCATGCGCTGGATCAATGGGAACTTCAGCAGATGCTGTCTGCCCCCTATGACAAGAAGGGTGCAGTTTTAACTCTAAATGCGGGGGCGGGGGGGACTGATGCCCAGGATTGGGCAGAAATGCTGCTACGCATGTATACCCGTTGGGCGGAGCAACAGGGCTATAAAGTCCAGTTGGCAGAGCTGTCGGAGGGGGATGAGGCTGGCATTAAATCGGCAACCTTGGAAATTGAGGGGGCTTATGCCTATGGCTACCTCAAGTCGGAGAAGGGGACTCACCGTCTGGTCAGGATTTCGCCCTTTAATGCCAATGGCAAGCGCCAGACGAGTTTTGCGGGGGTAGACATCATGCCCCAAATTAGCCATGATGTGGAACTCGACATCCCGGATAAAGATCTAGAAATCACCACATCCCGGGCTGGGGGTAAGGGGGGGCAAAATGTCAACAAGGTGGAGACGGCAGTGCGCATTGTCCACTTGCCCACGGGGGTGGCGGTGCGCTGTACTCAGGAGCGATCGCAGCTCCAGAACCGCGAAAAAGCTCTGGCCATTCTCAAAGCGAAGCTGCTGGTGATTGCCCAGGAGCAAAAAGCCCAAGAAATCGCCGATATTCGCGGCGATATTGTGGATGCAGCCTGGGGAAATCAGATCCGCAACTATGTGTTTCATCCCTACCAGATGGTCAAGGATTTGCGGACGGGCACCGAAACCACGGCCATTGATGCGGTTATGGATGGAGAACTCGATGCCTTCATTGAGTCTTATTTGCGCAGTGATAAGCTAGATCTTTAGTGTTTGTATGGATCCAAATCATGAACGCGATCGCACCCAGCAACCAAAAACCGCTATGTTGAAGCCAACGGCATGCGCTATGGCAAGCCCAACGCTGCCGAAGATGAAGGCGTTTTAGATCGAGACCTAGTAATGAAAGTTGCAATAACCGGTGCCACGGGCTTTGTCGGTCATCGGCTGGTGCCGTGGCTCCACAACGAAGGACACGAGTTGGTGCTGCTGGTTCGCAAGCCGCAGAAAGCAACCCGCCTTTTTCCCGCCGCTCAGTTTACTCGGGTAAAAGTGGTGCCCTATACCCCGCTCCAGTCCGGGGACTGGCAGGCGAAAATTTCCGCGTGTGACGGGGTGGTGAATTTGGCGGGAGAGCCGATTTCAGAACGCTGGACGCCAGAGAGCAAAAAAGCCATCCTCAATAGCCGCCAACTGGGCACCGCCAAGCTGGTGGAAGCCATTACCCAGGCGGCAGTCAAGCCCCAGGTGATGGTAAGTGCTTCTGCCATTGGCTACTACGGCACCAGTGAGACCACAACCTTTGATGAAACCAGCGCTTCAGGACAGGATTTTCTCGCGCAGGTTTGTCAGGCATGGGAAGCAGCCGCCGCTCCGGTGACTGAGATGGGGCTGCGATTGGCGATCTTGCGGATTGGCATTGTGCTAGGGCCAGAGGGCGGTGCCCTCGCCAAGATGATCCCCCCCTTTCAGTTGTTTGCTGGGGGGCCGATTGGGTCTGGCAAGCAGTGGGTGTCCTGGATTCACCGAGAAGATTTGGTGCGGCTGATTGGCAAAGCCCTTACGGATGCCAACCTGAGCGGCGTCTACAATGCCACGGCTCCTCAGCCTGTGCGCATGCAAGAGTTTTGCCAAGTGTTGGGGGATGTGCTCCATCGTCCCTCTTGGCTGCCGGTGCCTGACTTTGCCCTGGAGCTGTTACTGGGGGAAGGAGCCAAGCTGGTGCTGGAAGGTCAGCAGGTGCAGGCCAAGCGTACCCTGGCGGCGGGGTTTACCTTTGAGTATCCTGCGATCGCACCCGCACTGAAGCAAATTCTCAGTTAGGCTGAAGGCTGTTGCCCAGATGCTGCGAGCCCAAAACACACCATGGACGTGGTGCTCTGTCACCGAACTGCTGATTTTGACACCTTGGGGGCTGCTGTTGGCCTAGCCAAACTCAATCCGGGGACAAGGATTGTGCTGTGTGGGGGTGCCCATCCCGCTGTGCGTAGCTTTTTGGCTCTGTATCGGGATGAGTACCCCCTGATTGAGCGTCGCTCGGTGAATGTGGCCAAGCTCCAGTCAATTACCGTTGTGGATGCCCAGCGGCGAGAGCTGCTCGGAAAAGCATCGGAGTGGCTGGACTTGCCCGTCCCGATTCAGATCTATGACCACCATCTAGCCGCCGACTGTGATATTCCCACGGATCAAATTTGGGTAGAACCTGTGGGGGCAACCACAACCCTGATTGTGGAGCATTTGCAGGCACAGTCTGTGTCTCTGAGCGTGGCCGAAGCCACCGTCATGGCGCTGGGTATTCATGTCGATACCGGCTCCCTCACCTTTGACCATTCCACCCCTCGGGATGGGGCGGCGCTCACTTGGTTGATGGTGCAAGGGGCTAATGTCCGTGCGATCGCAGACTACATTGAACCCGGGTTTCCCCAGGTGCTTCAGGACTTACTCAGTGCAGCCCTGGCCCAGTTAGAGTCCGAAACCGTCCATGGCTATACCGTCTCCTCGGTGCTGCTCAAAACGTCGGGCTATACCCCCGGACTATCGAGCCTGGCCTCGCAACTGGTGTTCCTGACCGAGAGCGATGGCCTGCTGCTGGGGAATCTCTATCGCACCCGCAGTTCGGGTCGCTTGCGGCTGACCGTGATTGGGCGATCGCGCATCGAAGGCACCGATCTGAACCAGCTCTTTCGGCCCCTGGGTGGGGGCGGTCATGCCCGTGCTGCCGCCGTCACCCTCAAAACCGAGAAGCCAACCCAGGTGCTCAGTCAGTTGGTTAAAGGACTCACCGCCCAGATTCCCCCCCCGCCCACGGCAGCCGACTTAATGTCATCACCAGTCCGCACCATTCGTCCCGATACGACCATTGACCAAGCCCGCCGCATCTTGCTGCGCTACGGCCATTCGGGGCTATCTGTGGTGGATGAGTCTGGAGCGTTGGTGGGAATTCTCTCGCGGCGAGATCTAGATCTCGCCCTGCACCACGGGTTTGGCCATGCCCCCGTGCGGGGCTACATGACCGCCCCCGTACGCACCATTGCGCCGGAAACCCTGATGCCTGAGATTGAGTCCCTGATGGTCACCTACGACATTGGGCGCTTGCCGGTGGTCAAAGACGGCCATCTATTGGGGATTGTCACCCGGACCGATATTCTGCGCCAGATTCATCAGCTCAACCCTCAGAGACACGGCAACCGCCGCGAAGTCGTGCGCACCTCCATTCAAGATCGGCTGCGATCGGGACTGCCCCCCCACCTGCAACAGCTCTTAGCCGTTGCAGCCGCTCAAGCCGAGCAGCGGGGCTGGCAACTGTATTTAGTGGGCGGTGCCGTGCGGGATCTGCTCCTAGCGACGCCAGCGCATCCTGCCCTCCTCCGCGAATTTGATCTGGTGGTAGATGGGGCTGATACCCCCCAGGGTGAAGGTGCAGGGGTGGAACTAGCACGCTCAGTTTTGCAGCACTATCCCCAAGCGCAATTGCAAATCTACGGGCAGTTTCAAACTGCCGCCTTGATCTGGCATGGCGAGGCCGAGATGAGGTCTTTTTCTGTAGACTTTGCCACAGCACGCAGTGAGTTTTACCCCTATCCGGCGGCCAACCCAGAAGTGGCGGCTAGCTCCATTCGCCAAGATCTCTACCGCCGGGACTTCACCATCAACGCCCTGGCTGTGCGGCTGACTCGCTCTAAATCTCACCTGCCCGGTGGGGAGCTGCTGGACTTCTTTGGCGGGTTAGGCGATCTGGACGCTCGCCAAATTCGGGTGCTACACCCCAACAGTTTTATTGAAGACCCCACCCGCATGTTTCGGGCGGTGCGGTTTGCGACTCGCCTCGGGTTTGATCTCGATCCGCAAACCCAAGCCTATATGGAACATGCCATTGCCAGCGGCATCTACCCCCAAATTCGTGGCACCAACGGCAAAGCCCCGGCTCTACAGTCGCGGCTACGCAACGAACTCAAGTATATTTTGCAACTGCCCCAATGGCCCCAGGCTCTAAAGCGTTTGGCTGACTTGGGGGCGCTCAGTTGCCTGCACCCAGACTTAGCGATTCCTCACCCCTGGTGGCGACAGGTGCGTCTGGCTCAAGTCTGGCTACAGCGGTTTGACCCCCACGGCCATCAGCATCAGAGCTGGCAGTTGATTTTGGAACTCCTATTAGCCACTCTACCTGCTCCAGATGGGCTCCAGGTCGCACAAACGCTTCACTTGGGGGAATCTAGTCAGCAGCATCTCGCGCAGTTTGCCTCCCAGCAAACGCGGTTGGAAGCAGCACTGAGCCATCCCCAACGCCCCAGCCAAATTGTGGCCTTACTCAGCTCCTTGGATTTGGGAGAACTCATCCTGCTGGCGGCACTAAGCTCTTTGGCGGTGCGTCGGGAAATTTGGAACTACCTGGAGCACTGGCAGCGGGTCAAGCCCCTCTTGAACGGCAAAGATCTAATCCAAATGGGCTACACCCCTGGCCCTGCCTTTAAGGATCTGTTGGCTCAAATTCTGGCGGCGACGCTGGATAGAGAGATTCAGACCCAGGCCCAGGCAAAACAGTGGGTGCGCGATCGCGCCACCCCTGAGCAGACTGGGCTGAAAAATTTCACAGATTAAAATAGATTAAGTGATCTCAGTCTCTTCAAAGCCTAAAAACAAAGACGCTCCTAGACCCCATAGATCAACGGCTCCAGTACACTGAAAGCATCGGGCACCGCCTTAAGATATCCTATGTCTGCTCCCCCCCCCCAAACGCCAACAACCGAGACCCCCGTGCTACCAGAGCTATCGGATCAGTTCGGCTGTGCATCCACAGCTAGCCAGGTGGAGTGGCCTCCCTGTAACCTCGACAGTGACGAACCCCCCTTGGAAAGTTATCAACACCTCCAACAGCTCCTGCTCCTGCTGAAATGTCTGGACTGGCTGTGGCGCGATCGCACCGACTACTTTGCCGCTGGCAACCTCACCATTTACTACAGCGCCCGCAAACTCAAAACCGAAGACTTCCGAGGGCCAGACTTCTTTGTAGTCCTGGGTACAGAAAAACGCCCTCGCAAAAGCTGGACGGTCTGGGAAGAAGCGGGTCAATATCCCCATGTCATTGTGGAGCTGTTGTCAGACTCGACCGCTAAAATTGACCGAGGACTCAAAAAGCAAATTTATCAAGACACCTTCCGCACCCCCGATTACTTCTGGTTTGACCCCCACAACCAAGAGTTTGCAGGTTTTCACCTAGTGGATGGGAACTATGAGGCTCTGGCCGCCACCGAGAAGGGATGGCGGTGGAGCGAGCAGTTGGGACTGTATCTGGGGGTTGAGCAGGAACAGCTTCGCTTTTTTACCGCCGAGGGAGAGCTTGTACCCACCCCTGAAGAGTCTGCAGAAGCAGAACGCCAGCGAGCTGACACAGAACGCCAGCGAGCTGACACAGAACGCCAGCGAGCTGAGCAACTCCTAGAAAAATTAAAGGAATTGGGCGTTGATCTCAACAACCCTTGAATTTCTCCCCCTGCACCAGCACCCCCATGTTCAGTACAGTTCATATTTGAGCAGTTGACAGGGCAGGGTGCCGTTATACACCGAGAACCGCTGGCTGGAGCGCAGGCCGATGGTTTGCGACAATTCCCGATTGCCGCTGAGAACAAAGGCTGTCCAGCCGCGAAAGCGGTGTTTGAGGGTATCGCCTAGGAGCTTGTATAAGGCTCCTAGGTCTTCATTTTTGCCAATACGGACGCCGTAAGGTGGGTTACATAGCACCACCCCTGCGGCGGCTGGTGCTTCCACCTGGGCTAGATCTGCGATTTGAAATTGGATATGGGGCTCAACCCCACAGTGTTGGGCATTGGCTCGGGCTTGAGCAATCACGGCTGGGTTAAAATCGCTGCCCCCGATGGGTAGAGACAACTGGTGTCTTTGTTCGGCTTGAGCGGCTCGGCGTAGGTCGTACCATTGAGCGGCATCAAAATCGACCCAGGTTTCAAAGCCAAATCGGTCACAAAATAAACCAGGGGCAATATTGAGCGCCTGCAAGCTGGCTTCTAGGGGTAAGGTGCCTGAGCCGCAAAGGGGGTCAAAAAAAGCAGCGTCAGGGGTCCACCCGGACAAGTCAATCAAAGCTGCTGCCAAAGATTCTTTCAGAGGGGCAACCCCAACAGCGGGACGATAGCCACGACGGTGGAGGCTATGGCCAGAGCTATCGAGACTGACGACGGCGCGATCGCGCTCAATATGCACGTTAATGCGCAGGTCGGGCTGCTCCAAATTAACGGAAGAACGTGCCCCTTGTCTTTGGCGCTGCTGATCCACAATAGCGTTTTTGACCTGGAGGGCGGTGAAATGGGTATGGTTGAGACGGGAGTTTTTGCCGGTTACGGTGACGGCTAGAGTCTGGTTCGGTGTCAGATAGTGGCTCCAATCCAGACGCTGAATGCCCCGATAGAGTTGCTCGGCATCGCGGCAGGGCACTGTGGCCAGCTTCACCAAAATCCGAAAGGGGAGTCTGGCCCAGAGGTTAGCTCGGTAGAGCAAGGTGCGATCGCCCTCGAAGGACACTCCACAAAAGCCCACCTGTACAGCATCCGCGCCCAGGGTGATTAGTTCTTGGGCTGCTAGCTCCTCTAGTCCACGGGCAACCGTGGCAAAGTATTCACCCATGGCCTGGGGTCAAGCGGATGGCAAGGCACAGACAATGAATCATAGGGAGGTATCCAGGGGTTGACGGGTGAGGAAGGGAACCTCGGTAAGTCGTCCAGAGGTTTCCGCAATGGCAACCACTGTGCCAGCCCCCCCAGCCTTGGTCTTGACATAGCCCAGCCCGATCCAGCCCTGTGGAGTTTCCACCGCACTGGTGAGCGTACCTACTTTTTGGCCATCCAGAGTAATCACGGTTCCCGCTGAAGCAGCCCCTTGGAGCTGAATGCCCCACAGATGTTGCTTGACCCCTTGGTAAGTTTGCAGTCGGGCAATGGTTTCCTGGCCAATGTAGCAGCCTTTATGGAAAGACACCGTATGCCACAAACCCGCCTCTAGGGGATTGTAGTCTTCGGTGAGTTCAGCATCCGGTTTAGGACGCCCCTGCTGAATCCGCAACTGCTCCCAGACTTGCTCACCCAGGGGCACCGCACCGCCATCGCTCAAGGTAGACCACAGGGAAACCGCCTGATCAACGGAGGCGAACAGGGTATAACCTGGCGTCGTCAGACCACTGCCAGCCGCCACCCGCACCTCAGAGGAGCCGATCTGTCCTAGGGTGTGGTCCCCAGGGGTTGGGGGCAATTCCCCAGAGAAGTGTTGAGCCAGCCAGTGGGAACTCTCTGACCCCAGCACGCTAAAGGTGGTTGTGGTTTCGCTCAAGTCGTCAAGGGTAACCTTGTCGCCAAAAAAGATATAGCGATCCAGCCATTGCATTAGGTGAGTGCGCCGCTGGGGTGACACCAGCAGCAAAACGGCATCTTCGGTAATATAGGCACTCACTAAGTCTACGGTGCGAGCAGTAGAAGTGAGAATCACCGTATCGCAGCCCTGTCCCGGCTGGCGGGATTTCAGATCGTTGCTGCTTTGGTTATGCAGAAAGGTGAGGCGATCTTGGCCGCTGAGGCGGAGGCGACCCCAATGGGTGCGATCGCACACCGCCACCCCAGATTCTACGGCTGCCACCGCCACCTCAGCATTGCCAAAATCATGGATAACGCCTGGGAAGTCTGCGATCTCGTCCCTAAGGTGTCCTCCCTGATTATGTTGATACTCCCGTAATGCTTGCATACCCAACTTGACTCACCCCTTAGAAAGCTCATGCCCCGGTCTCGATGCAGACAGGGCATTTGTGGGTATTCTACCTGTAGGCTTGTCAACATAGACCGAAATTGAATCATGAAACCTGCAATACAGTGCCACCAGCGCTTAGCCACCGCCCCCCAACCCTTAATCTTGATCCTGGCCTTGGGGATAGGGTTAGTCAGTTGTAACCGTGCCGCCGCCCCACCCCAAACGACACTTCCTGTAGAAGGGCAAGACCCAGCTACTGCCCCCATCCGTCCAGCAGAAGAACGCGAGACCACCGCTGTCCCACCAGAGCAAGCGCCAGAACAAGCGCCAGAACAAGCACCAGAAAGTGCCCCAGAAAGCGACATTTCTCAGCAGCAGTCTCCAATACCGCCCTCACCCACTCCGCGAGCACCCCAGGCTGAATTCGAGATTGAACGATCGCTCCAGGCCAAAAACCTCAAAGTGGCTCGCCAATCCCCTGCCACCACTTATCTCAACCTGATTATGGAATCTCAGCAGGCTCAGCATCTAGTCAGTGGTAGCTTTAAGCCCAGTCTGGATGATTTGTACCTCGATGCCTTTGCCGATAGCGACGAGTATCGAGTAGCGGTTGTCAACGCCACTGCCGAGCAGGCCATCATCACCGCTACCCCAAGGCAAGATGGGTTTCCTAGCTATGTAGGCGCTGTTTATGCCCGCGAAGCCAGCTTGCCCCTTGCAGGCATTTGCCGCTCTAATTTGCCCTCACAGACTGCGCCCCAAGCGCCCCGGATGCTCTACGGCCAAATTCAATGTGCTCCTGGTTCTACCCCAGTCGAAGACTAGGGTAGAGTAAAGTCATCATAAATTCACGCAACGAATTAAAACTCGCCGAGAGCAAGCATTCGGTAAGTCCGCAAAAATCTGCTGAAAATCTAGATTGCGTGGGAACGGTCGGTCAAAAGGGTAGCCCATGGGACGCTTATCTGGATATTCTTCCCGCACACCACAGAAGCTCATTGAGCCACACTGCTCTGGTTTGGGAACCACATCTAGCGCTCCATCAGTGATGATGGCAAACAGGCGAAAGTACATCCCAGATGCAGTCCCCCTGGGCAGCACCAGATGATAAGGCCAACCGCACTCACAATAGGCATCATCAGGGTCATTGCCCGGATCAATATCGCGGACATCACCTGGGTCAACGACAGGTCGCCGAATAACTGAAGATTCATGGTCTTGACGAAACACAACGGTCTCTTCGCCAGCCTTTAGATCATATTGAAACTTATCCATCTCAATCCACAGTCGTCGATTATTAATATATTCATCGGTAGATGGATCATCGATTTGACCAGCATTAGCATCAACATTCACCACTGTGGTGGGAGCCAAGAACAAACGAACGGTGATCTGCTTATCTTCGTTGACATCATTTTTTAAGCGCAGGAAATAGCCATAGGGAACATGGCTAAGGTAGGAGAATCCCACGCTTTGATCATTGGACAGGGTGAATTTTCCCAGCTTCATCTCGGTGGTGAGTTCCGCCACAGTCGCCAATTGGTGTTGTGTGCCCTTGTAAGTAAAGGTTGACACCCCTGATGTAAAATCGTTGCCCCAGTTAGTATTGCCATTGGCGTTGCCAAAGGCGTGCTGACCGATGTCAGCCCCCTCACTGGCAAGATCACCAATTGCGCCCACGTCTTCGAGGCGGCACAGAATCAAGTCAATACTTTCTGTGCCATTTTTGCGCATACTGACTGGGGGGCGATCGCTATAGTCATTGGGGGTCAAACGCTCCTGGTGTCTGAAACCAATATCATCAATATGGCGATGCCAACGCCAAAAAATTGGATCGCGGATGGCGGTTGCCGTGTTGGCCATCACCCCGGGGCGATCGTTGGATAGGGCAAATGCAATTAAAATATGCCCCAAGCCGTGATGGTTTCCATAAAATCGACGAGAAACACTAGCGATCGTTGGTTCATTGGTTTTACCAAGCAGATCGCTACCCCGATAATCTTGGGGAACCTCAACAAACTGGTTGCCATTGCGAAAGTACCCACTATCCACAGCCTCCAGAGTTCTGTCCCGCCGGAGCTCATGCTCACGCACTGGATAGGCAGAGCCGAGAATGGCTGGGGGGAGATTGCGTAGAGCCGTTCCCGCAGGCCGCACTGCGTAATCGGTAAAACCTTCATTGCCATCTGGTGTGAACAATCCGCCAGGATCATAGCCTTCGGCGATCGGTTCATGATAATCGCCAAAGGGCACAACGAGATCGAGGCCAAGGGCAATGCGTTCTGCGTCGTAGCGAGCCAGCATCTGCTGGTGCATGTAGAGGAATAACTCTCCATGGCGATCTTTTAAGCGCAGTGGTTCTGTGCCAGGAATTCCTTGAGTTGGATAGACCACATGCCAGTGCTCATGGTGCTCATTCGCCAGAGGATCTTCGCGGAACCAGTCGAGCCGATGCTCAGGAGGGGTGGAACTACTCTGAATACTGCGGGCATAAACTTGGTCTGGTTCAGCGGTTCCCAATCTTAGGGCGGTCGTCGCAAAGACTTGCCCAGGCGATCGGGTCAGTAGACTGGGAATTCGCAACTTCCTGCCTTCTGGGTGATGCAAGATAAATAGCATCAGTGCATGTTCAACCAGACCTCCGGGTCGTTGCCCTTTTGCGATCGCAGCCTGATTCACCACCGCATCCAGCCCATCGGGACCAGGGGTGGCATCAGCTATCTGCATGAAGCGCTCAGCCAAATGAATAGCCTCTTGGCGATGCTCATCAATAAACTCACTAAAGAATAACGGTTTTGCCTCAGTCGGCTCAGCAGTCTCCCGTGTCGCTGCCCGTGGGGCTGTAGAAGAGGTCTGTACTGGCAAATTTCCGAATAGTCGATTCACACGAGCTTGGACATTATTAAGTTCTGTCATGTTAAGTTCCTCACTTCATCCGCTAGCGATGGAATTTTTGATTGCGCTCTCGTTTGCTCAGAGCTTGTTTGAGAAGTTGCCTAGACCTTGCACTTGCCCCCCGACCCCCCTCGCGCAGCGTGCCCGCAGGGCGTAATTTTGGGGGGAAATGAGCAGAGTTTTTGGCTTTCTCCCCCCAAAATTGGGGGGTCGGGGGGGGTAATGCAGGAATGAATGAGGCTTTTCAGACGGCCTCTCCAATAGACAAAAGAGCCAATATCAGCTTTTCACTGCAATCCAAGAGGCAACAAATCCAGCTTCTGCTTGCCCATTAGAGTGGGGAATAGTTCTCACAATAGTGCCTAGTATGGCTGCTCTTTGAGCATTGCCATTGGGCCATTTAGGAGCCAGAAAACCATGGTAGTCATAGACCCACTGCTCTCCACCAATGACTCCATTGCCCTGGAACCTAATTTCAAAAGGACTACCATAGCTTGACCATCCTTTGAGGTCGAGGGACCAACCCTCTCCCCCCAGAGTTCCAGCAACTTCTCCGAATTGTGGCGCTTCAAGCACTAAATTCCCTAGGCCAAATTGCAATTCGTTGAATTCAACAGAGAGATCTGGATTGTTAATAAAACTCCGATATGACCACTGGCCTGTGAATGGACTCATCATTATTTTTCACCCTTAACTAGAGATCAAGCAACGGTGGAGCAAGTGCATCCCAGTTTTGCAAGTTGTCCTTCATCTCCCAACCCCTTCTTCTCTTTTGAAGAAGGGGTCTACGACCCCTCAAAATTTTCCTGAGAGAACACTAAGTCTGTTCACTTAGAAAATCTTTGAGCTAGGGTCTCAATTTGTAACTTGGTTCAATCGATACAACAGCAGAATCACTTTCTAGGCAATCAAGTATTTCCCAGGGAATATTTGCTGTAAAGATCAATGGGGTGACCCAAGTACGAATCTCAATCCCAGAGGGAACATATCCTTCGCTGACCACCTTAACAGTTGCAATGAGAAAAGCCTCTTGATTTAACTGCCTTAGAGCTTCAATGTTTAACTTCATTTTTGAGTTTTTAGGAGTGACATTTTCAACTCTATACTTTGAAGATTTATCATGCTGATCTGAAGACATAGCGTATTTTGTAATAGAGAAAAATATGAACAATATTGAAACTATTACAAGTATAGCTTTATGCCATATTTGCATGATCTCACTCCTAGGGCAGATCGCGGACTTTCTGTACCGATGCACTTGCGTCCACACGTCCCATCCCGTAGCGATCATTCCAAACCATATCCGGGGGATTTGCACGAGCGGTCTTTGTTAAGGTGTCACGAATCTGGTCAACGGTAAGATCTTGATTAAGACTGCGAGCTTCAGCAAGTATAAGAGCCACCACTCCTGTAACAGCGGGAGCAGCCATGCTGGTTCCAGACATGCGGGTCACCCCAACACGGGTTGAAGAATTGGCAGCCAAAACATTGTGCCCAGGTGCACTGATTTCTGGCTTTTGGCGTCCATCCCTGGTTGGTCCAGCGCTAGAGAACCAGGACAAAGGCTGCCCAGTGGTGTGGGCATCGTATGAGCCTACGACTATACTATGCTCTCCACAGGAAATAGACCCCAGCGTATGAGAGTTGTCATGGGGTGGGGCAAAGTTAGACTGCCCATTGTCGTCTCGTTCAATCCAGGCATGAATCTGGCCATCACTGATCGTGACACCATGGAGGCGCAGCTTAATTTGAGAGGGGAGGCTTGAAGATATAGACTCAGTATTCATAAAAATACCAATTGTATGGTCTCCATTGTTAGGGTCTCCCTGGCGATGGGCAACAAAGAAGAGGAGTTCGTTTGCCTGATTCAGAATCCGAGCAGAAGCACCCAAATCCACCTCACCAATGCTGTGATCATCTTGATCAATGAGTTCTAACTTGAGCTGATCATCTTTGCCATACCAAACTTCAAGTTCGTTATGGGTAAAGTCAAACTCTCCAATTTGCCAGATCACGTCAATAAAGTTTCCTTGGATAACTTTGCCACTGGCATGAATACCGTCCTCATAGGAATTGCTGGCAGCAATGACCACAGCACGATTAGGCTGAGCAGTCACAACTGCGTCAATCCCTTGCTCAACCAGGCTGGTGCCATCGTGAGAGCCACCATTTGTTCCCAGGCTAATGTTGATAACGCAAGGACGAGTTCCTGCTTGTTCAAAGATAAATTGAATGGCTTCTAAAAGTTGTACTGAACCTCCAAAGTTAGAGCCAACTACATCTTCCCCCTGCCAAGGAATATCACTAGCACTGATTTGTACGAATATTATGTCCGCTTGGGGAGCAACACCGGGGACACTGCTGCCACCACCATTGCCACAAGCAATATCCATGACATGAGTCCCATGGCTTGCTCTGCCTGGGTCGTGGCCTAGGCTAGTGTAAGGATCAACCGATCTTAAGGCTGCATTGATTTCAGTTTGAGTGTAAACCCGACCATACCCCAAATGGCTAGATGGTCCAGCTAGAGCTGTTTGATCCCACAGAGCCAGAATGCGCGTACTGCCATCAGGATGACGAAAGTTTTGATGGAGGAAGTCGCATCCATAATCGATGATGCCAACGACAACCCCTTTTCCTTGTTGCCCTTGAGCTAAGGGGGGGAGCAAATCTACTCTAGCTTTTACTTCTTCAATAGTTGACTTTAGGGCTGGTTTGAGCACTTGAGAAGCCTTGAGGCTCTGAACGTAAGGCAGTTGCCGGAGGATTTCCACTCGGTTGAGAGGAACTCTTGCCGTAACAATATAGGTGCCATCCGGATTATTGCCCAGATTAGCTCCTGGAAAGACTTCGCTTCGATTTAACCAGCTTGCTAAATCAGAGATCTTGGCAATGACGGCAATTTCCCCCTCTGCTGTCGAGGCTGTTGCAGGGGGTACTAACCCTCTAGCTCTGCGATCTAGATGCAGTTGTATTCTTGGATCAATGCTAGTAAAGACTTCTTGCAGTTGAATCTGCATATTATTACCTCTTTTTTGACTTTTATGGTGAGCATTCCAATAAATTTCTCTGATTACAATGTGAAATTATTTCTGCCCAACTGCAAAATGTGGCGATGGCAGGCAAAGTTGAACTCAGCACTGGATCTTCGTCTATCCGCTGTCATCAAGAGTTAGCTGCTCTATATATAGCGGTTTACAGATCAATGGAGTACATGGGGTGCAGGGGGCAGTGCCCCCTGCGTGGGGGTGGAACCCCCACACCCAGTACCTCACTCAGGTGAGAACCGCTATAGCAGAAGTCAAATGACTAGTCTGAAAAGACTTTGGGCAGGCTGGCAGGTTGGCTGTAATTCTGTTAAAGACAGCTTTTTAATACAGTTGAACTCAAATTTCATTCAGAGTTCAATAATGATTTTCGTAAGGGTAGGTGAGAAACATAAATTCATTAAGTGTTCCCATGCAAAATTATAAAAGGAGGTCTCTAAAAAAGATACTTCCCCTAATATTTTGTAATAAAATATTTCCAGGGTTATATTGCTTCTTTATTACTCTAGGCCGAGAAAAATTCACTATGTGAACTAAAAAGCCATCTTTAAGGTCTTCCCATGCTCTACATTCGCTTCCCAACCCCCCATTTTAGAGGCTTTGATCACTCTTAAGTCCCCCAGAATGGGGGATTTAGGGGGCGGGTGCAAGGCGTTAGAAACTTTTCAAACCGCCTCTGAGGTGATGAAAGTAGATGCAATTTAGATGTTTGATAGCTTGATTGACCGACAAATTCTTAAGACCCTCACCCCTTTCTGGGCTACCGTGTACACACAAGTCTTAAAATGAAATACCCCGCCGCAAGCAGCGGGGTATCGAAACTGATTTGCTCGCGGTGCGTTGCCCCGCATTGCAATTCTAAGACTTCGCCCCAAGGGGCGGGGAATGTACCCCTACTAGATTCAAAATCTTTGCGATCGCCCCCCTAGCCCCCAAATCGTTAGGCGCGAATCGAGACGTCTTTATCCAACTATGAGCTAGCTCATAGACCGATATCAGAATGCTTGAGACGCTGGAACTAGTACAGTCTCAAGCAGGAAGGTCGAGACCATGACCAACACTTTGCTCAATGTCCAGACTGCGACTGGGGATCAGGTCTTAGCCGCAGCGGGCAAGAAGATTTTGCGACCGGGCGGGAAAGTTGCCACCGAACAATTGTTCCAGTGGGCTGATTTTAAACCCGGTGACACCGTTCTGGAGTTGGCCTCCAGCTTTGGCGAAAGTGCGATCGCCCTAGCCCAGCGGTTTGGCGTTCATGTCGTTGGGGTGGAGAAAAATCCTGACAGCGTTCAGCGTGCCCGTGCCCAAGTGGAGGCCGCCGGATTAACAGGACAGATCACCCTGATTGAAGGAGATATTTTCCATCTGGAAACCATTCCAGACACCTTTGACTATGTTTTGGCAGAAGCCATTCTAACAATGCAATCTCCTGCCGGGAAGGCCAAGATTTTGAGTGGAGTGCGCGATCGCCTCAAACCGGGTGGCAAATTTCTCTCCCACGAACTCTTGGCACAAGCCCATGAGGAAGAGATTCATCAGCTACTCGCGCAAACCATTCGAGCCAACTCTACGCCGTTATCCGAGGCAAACTGGATTTCAGCCTTGACCGCAACGGGGTTAGCCGTTCAACAGCACCAAACTGGCCCCCTAGGACTGCTGAATATCGGTCGCATGATTCAGGATGAAGGGCTGGTGAATACCGTGCGGATCTTGGGCAAGATTCTCGCCCAACCTGACCTGCGAAAACGAGTGTTAGGGATGCGCCGAGCCTTCCGCCAATATCGGCAAGACTTGGGCTACATCGTTCTGTGCGCAACACGTACTTAATCAAGAAGAAACCAGATGACAATGCATACTCAATCAGCTCCATTAAGCATTCAGCTCCACGACCAGGCAAACTACACCAAATCGGGCATTTCGAGAACATCCCTGGTTAAAGACGAGCAAGGGCAATTTAGTCTAGTGTGCTTAAGCGCAGGCACTCACGTCGCTGAACATACAGCCCCCCGCAATGTGACAGTGACCGTCATCGAAGGACGAGGCATCCTCACCCTGGACAGTCGCGAAGTCGCGTTGGAACCGGGCGTATTTGTTTACATGCCTGCCCATACCCCCCATTCGCTGCAAGCATTGGAAAATCTCGCGTTCTTACATACCTGATGAACTCAATTATTCCGACCCTCAAGCAAAACACCGAAGAACAATCCCCTCGCAATCGACCAGCTTGGTATCAACCGCTCTTCTCCCCAGAGCATGGAGTCTATGTAGTGTTGCTCGTCTCTTTTCTGACGGGGGCAGCCGCCGCTCAGCAGTGGAATTGGGAGACTACGTTGGCTTTGATTGGTGCTTTCTGCGGGTTTCAGGCAGAACATCCGTTGAGGCTCCAACTGAAGCAACGGCGTAGTCTTAAACTTCGGTTTCTAGTTTGGGGCGGGTTCTATGGCGGCATAGCCTTGGCGATCGCTCTTTATCTAGCATTAACAGGAAGTCCCCACTCCCGATTCGCACTTCTGGGGATTTATTTGGGTGCGATCGCAGCCTTGATCACGGATGGGATTTCAGTGTGGATGCGATCGCAAAAATCCATCTTGAACGAACTGATTACCTTTGCCGCCGTTTGTTTATGTGCTCCGTTTGCCTATACCGTCACCACCGGAGAATTTTCTGCCGTTGCCCTAGGGCTGTGGGTCACGAACACCTTATTTTTCTCCAGTACAATCTTTACGGTCAAATTGCGGAAATCTCCGAAAGATGAGCAGTCGTTGGCTGAGACAGCTACCAAGGCATGGATTTACCACGCAATCTTGCCCCTGATCGTAGCCGGATTGTATGGGTTTGGACTTGTATCCCCACTGACCACCACCGCCATGGGAGTCGTTCTACTCAAATTTGGCCTCATTGTCTGGCAACAGGACTGGTATCGCACCGCACCCATCAAATTTATAGCGATGTTAGAGACCTTCTCGGCCCTCTTGTTTTTGGGAATTGTCTGCGTTTCCGTACTTCCCGCACATTTACCGATCACCTTGTAAGTTTTCCGCACACGACAACGTTTTGCCCTCACTCAATCTAGGAGCGACAGTGATGGTCGATTCAACCTTAGATATTCCCATCCCCAGCCGACCGAGACGGCTCAGTTTGCCCGCTTGGTTGGCTTTAATATGCATCATTACCTTTACCGTGTTGATCGGTGCCGGAGCAGCCATCTGGAAAAATGCGCCGCCTATCCCCGTCACCGTGAGTTCTCCCCAACAGGAAATTATTCTGACCCAAGCAGATATCCAGCATGGGCAAGAAACCTATCTAGGACGAGGCGGCCAGCATATTGGCAGCATTTGGGGGCATGGCAGCTACCTGGCTCCCGATTGGACTGCCGATGTCCTGCATCGCTGGGGATTGGCCACGGCGGGGGTGCTAGCCCAGAACAATCCGCAATTTTCCGAAGCTGACCTGCAAGCCCTGACCGCGCCAGAACGGGCCAGTTTGCAAGCACAAGTCAGCGAACAATTCAAAACGAATCGTTACGATCCGCACACTGGAGAGCTAGTCTTGACCGCTGCCCAAGCCCAGGGGTTGCAGCAAGTTTTTCAGGATTATAAACAACTGCTGGCCCATGGTTCCCGCATTCACTCTATTCCCGATGGCTGGTTCCAAAACGAGCAGCAAATTCATGATGTCACTGCATTTTTTGCCTGGACCTCTTGGGCCGCTGCGGCCAATCGCCCCAATGCGCCGTTTTCCTACACGGCTAATTGGCCCCACGATGAGTTGATTGGCAATCAACCGCCAGGACAGTTTGTGGTCTGGTCGATTGTATCGGTGGTGGTGCTGATTACGGCGATCGCCCTCTTCCTCACGATCTATCTCACGCAATCAGAAGCTGATGAAGTGCTGACGGTGGCCCAACGGCCAGCTATTCGTCTAGCGACGCCGAGCCAGAAAGTCACCAGCCTCTTTTTTGGCGTGGCCATGGCCTTGTTTTTAGTCCAGATCGTCATGGGCATGGTCACGGCTCACTATGCGGTCGAAGGGGATGGCTTTTACGGCATTCCGCTGCAACAATACTTACCCTATGCTGCATCGCGCACCTGGCACCTCCAATTGGCGATTTTTTGGATTGCCACCTGCTGGTTGGCGGCTGGACTCTATTTCGCTCCGCGCTTCGGGCAACACGAACCCAAGCGCCAAGCCTGGGGCAATGCGGGGCTACTGACGGCATTAACGGTGGTTGTGGTCGGATCTTTAGCTGGTTCCTGGTCTGGGATTCAGGGGATTTTAGGCAAATACAGCTTCTGGTGGGGGCATCAAGGCTACGAGTATGTGGAACTAGGTCGCGTGTGGCAACTGCTCCTGATTGGTGGAATGGTGTTCTGGCTGTGGCTGATGTATCGGGCACTCAAGCCTGCGCTGAAGCACGATGCCGATCGCACCGGACTCAACCATTTCTTCCTCTATAGCGCGATTACGATCCCGCTGTTCTACTCGGCGGGGTTGATGTATACCAATCACACCCCGTTGAGCGTGGCGGAATACTGGCGTTGGTGGGTGGTGCATCTCTGGGTGGAAGGATTTTTTGAGGTGTTTGCCACCGTGACGATCGCCTACCTATGCAGTGAACTAGGCTTTCTGAAAAAGTCTTCCGCCTTGCGCGCCACCTACTTAACTACTATTTTGTATCTTGGGAGCGGCGTGATTGGCACCCTGCACCATCTCTACTTTGCGGGCACGCCCGTGTTCATCGCCGCCATGGGAGCGGTGGCTTCGGCCCTCGAAGTGGTGCCACTGACGCTAATTGGCTTTGAAGTCGTCAAAACCTTGCGTCTGTCTCAGGAAGCAGAAGGCTTCTATCGTTGGCCATTGCGATTTTTCCTGGCTACCTGTTTCTGGAATCTGGTCGGTGCTGGGGTCTTTGGGTTTCTGATTAATCCGCCGATTTTTCTCTACTACTCCCAAGGACTAAACACGACTCCGATTCATGCTCACTCAGCTTTGTTTGGGGTGTATGGGTCTCTGGCCTTGGCTCTGATGCTATTCGCTCTGCGCGAAATTGTGCCAGATCGAGCCTGGAATGAAAAACTCTTGCGGTTCTCGTTCTGGTCTTTGAACGGAGGATTGGTGGCCATGTTGGTGACTGGGTTGATTCCCAACGGGTTCTACCAACTTGTTCAATCGGTCAATCATGGCACCTGGTACGCCCGTAGTGCTGAGGTAATCGGCAGTCCTTGGATGCAGTGGACTGTCTGGCTGAGAATTCCGGGGGATATTATCTTCAGTCTTGGCGCGCTGGCGATGGTTGCGTTTACATTACGGGCCATCCCTTCCGTGTTTCTGAATCCAACTCAGAATCCCAAAGGTGTTCAGCATTCATAGAGGCGGATCTGGAGTGCGATCGCCTTGACCAGATGCGATCGCTTCCAACCCTTCCCCATCCAAAATGGTGATCTTGCCGCCCCGATGGTAGGACACTATCTCTTGCAATTGCTTAAACAAACGGACACATTCTTCGTAGGTAATGCCAATACTGCGTGCAATTTGGTAATAGGGCATCAGTACTCGCAAACAAACGCCCTCTCCGTGCTGCTCGACACCCTGTCCTAGTGCCGTATATTGAATCAAGCGAGCCAATCGGACAATCGCCCGCTCCGAGACTAATCCATGCACCACTTGATGGAGTTGCTGCAACCGTTGATTAAAGACCACCATGATTTTGAGTGCGATCTGCGGATTGCGCTGAATGGCCGTCAGCAAGGCATCGCGATCGATGGTTAACACCTGAGCGTCCTGTAGGGCAGTGACCGTCGCTGGAGCAATGCCGTCTCCTAATAACGCAGGAGCTGCAAAAATCTCGCCCGCCGATAGGGTACGGAGAATCGTTTCTTTCCCAGTGAATGCCGTTTTGGCCACTTGTAAAGCACCGCTGAGCAATGCATATAGCTGCGTAGGGAGGCGATCGCGTTCGTGCATGACAATCTCTCCTTGACTGTAGGGCTGGATCCGGGTGTGAGGTTGTAAATCGACCCACTCTGAAGCCGTCAGATTGGCAAACACTGAAATCTGAGCCAGTTGCTCAAGGGTTGCCTGCATAGTCTCTGTCCATGGGTTGAATCTGCTCCATTAAATATAAGCATCCTGTTCTAACCACTCAGAATCGACTTGATCCAGCGCCATCATCACGGGTTGAATTTGACGACCCTTAGCCGTGAAGGAATATTCCACATGGGGTGGTACTTCCGCATAGACAATTAAGCGCAGATTATTGAGTAGATGTTTCCATCCCCCCGGCTGATTCCACCAGGGATGCTGAGCAAACTGTTGATGAGCCATTGGGCAGGAGTCATTGAAGACATATGCAAAGGACGCATCTTTCTTGAGGAAGGCATAGGACTGTTTCGGGTACACTCTGTACGCTTGGCTTCGTCTGTATGCACCACAGCGATTTGCACCCCTAGTGTGGAGTGGGGTTGCCAGTTTAAGGGATATATTGGCTGGATTTCTGGGCTGAGGTGGCAATGCTATCCATGGCCAGCAGGTCGGTGTTGAGATAGGCAGCGAGTCCCTGACCCCCCTGACGCATGATGATGTTGTGGTTCCACTCCAGCAATGGACGTGCGATCGCAGCCAGTCCATTCATCCAGAACCGGGTGGTTCGTACTGTCCAGGTGTAGGTGACTGCGGTTCCTTCAGGGAGAGGAGAGAGTTGCCAGACTCCCTTGCCCTCCACATCCCCACAGGCGATGGCCTCCATCCGCTCAGGGGCTTGAATTTGCACAATCCGAGTTTCAAAGGTGAGGGTATAGGACAGGGGGGTTTTCCAGATCAGTCGCTGGACTGCACCTAGCCCATTGGGGTCTCCCGCTTCCAGGGGTTCCACTGAAGCGATCGCAGGCCACCAGCGCGGCCAAGCTTCTGTGTCTTGAATGGCGTCCCAAACGGTTTGGATGGGGGCGGCAATCTGCCAATGGGTAACAAACTGATAATCTGCCATAGGACTCCATGGTGATTGATGTCGGAGGGGGGCTTAAATCTTCGGCCAATCAAAGTCAGGCTGTCGAGGGCTGACAGTAGCCAGTGACATTTCTATCCCTACCTTTGCAGCTCGGCCAGGAGAGCGGCAGGATTCCAGTAAGCCCGCAAAGACTGAATTTTACCGGCTGTATTGATTTCAAACAGGTCAATGCCTTCAAAGGTGACCGTACGGCCAGTGTGGCTAATGCCCTGCCCACACCATTTAACTGCGGCTTGGTTGCCATTGATGGCAACAAATTCAGGGGTAAGCGCCACGGTGGCAAATAGAGAAGCTATACCGCCAAAGTACTGCCGCAGGGCATCTTGACCCTGTAGGGGTGGCTCTTCTGCCGGGTCATAGCTAACGCTATCTGGAGCAAAGCAAGCCACCATCGCTTCGACTCGGTTGTCTGACTGGGTAGCTTTGAAATACTGATCGACTGTCCCTTGAATGAATTCAGGGGTAGGCATGTTTGCGGGTGTTGTTGGGGCTGTCATTGGGGTTAAGAGCAGAAAGGATAGGATTTAGTGCCGGGTTTCAAAAAGCTGTACGCCGCTTTCAACTAATTGGATCTCTATGAGACAGTTTTCTTTCCTACAACATTTTTTACGAGAAATCCACCTTGACATGAATGGCGTATTCCTGATCAGTGAACTGACCTTTACTCTAAATCCAGGAGACACCACCATGCTGTCGGATATTCAATCACCTGCCTACGACTTATTCTCACCAGCAGCTTTGCAAAATCCCTATATGCTCTACCAGCAAATGCGCTCAGAAGACCCAGTGCATTATTCTGAAGCACTGGGCTACTGGTTTTTAACTCGCTATGTTGACGTTGAAGCCGCTCTGCGGGACGAACGCCTGAGTGCCGATCGGCGCTCGCTGTTTGTGCAGCAGTTGGGAGACTTAGACGGGTCGCTCATTCAAAGGGTTTGAAACATTGCCCGTTTGCTTCTAGGATCCTTGTAGATGGCCTCCAAACCGCGGCCTCAACTCACAACCAAGGCTGTACAACACGAAAACCGAAGATATCAGCGAGTGGCTCAGATATCTGTGGATCTACTGTCTCAACAAAAAGTTCGGTAATGCCATCCAAGGAATATAATCCAAGGAGATACTCGGAAATATCTTGATGGCTGCAGCCAATGGCAACGGCAAGCTCGACATCCTGATCGATCAAGTGGGGCGCTTGACCGAGGGACTGACTGACATTAGACAGACAATTGACCGAGTGGCTCAGACAACTGAACGAGTGGCTCAGACAACTGAACGAGTGGCTCAGACAACTGAACGAGTGGCTCAGACAACTGAACAGCAAGAACAAAACATCAGTCGCCTGGCGACCTTGTTTGAGCAGCAGTCACAACGGCAGGCAGAAACTACAGATCGCCTAGTGCGGATTGTGGAAGGTCTTTTAGAGCAACGGTGAAAGTGGATTTGACGTAGACGCGATCGCACCGCGTTGTTTCCACCCCCGTCGCTGGTTGATACCCCCAGCGTTCATAGAGTGCCACCGCTTCTTTGAGCACTGAAGCCGTCTCGATCCAGATTTGCTGGTAGCCTCGCGCCGCAATCCGAGCCTCTAGCTGCTGCAACAAAAACGACCCTAGCCCCTGCCCTCGCACCTGGGGCAACAAATACATCTTGCGAATTTCCACGGCCTGAATACCCCGCTCAATCGGATAGTAGGCACTGGTGCCGACAAGCTGACCCCCTTGCTCCACCACCCAAAATTCACCCCCCCTGGCCAGATAGCAGGTTTCGACCTCTAGTACATCTTGGTCGGCTCCGGTGGGCTCCCACCCCAGGCCGTACTCTCTCAGAACAGTATGGATTATTTCAGCAGCAGGGGTGCGATCGCGCGGCTGCCAGGCTCGAATCAAATAATCTTGATAAAGCATGTGCATGTAGGAATGTGACGATCAATTAGAGACAATCATGATTTACAAATTCCCTCAGCTTAGTCGAGTGGAGATAGAGCGAATGTTTGGGCTCAGTGAACTTAGAAAAACCAAGGTATATCAAGAGGCTCTGCAAGAAGGTAGACAAGAAGGCAGACAGGAAGGCGAAGCGCAGCTTGTCCTGCGTCTGCTGACCCGTCGCTTTGGTACGGTATCACCAGCGATGCAGGCACAGGTTCAGGCGCTGTCCTTGCCTGACCTTGAATCCTTGGGAGAAGCACTACTCGATTTTTCGCAGCCTGCCGATCTACAGGATTGGTTCCGTTCTCAAAGCTAGGCGCTAATTGTCAGAATCGCAGACTGGATAAGTCACGAACCCCAAAGTCTAATGCCACGAAGTACCGCAAGTCATTTTTGACGCAATTCAAGGTTCTAGCCCCTCTCCCCTCGTAGGGCGTGCCTGCAAGGCGTAATGTTGGGAGAGGGGTTGGGGTGAGGGCAGGCGAGAGCTACCGAACTCACGGATCACTAGAACGAGAAGGTTGTCCGAATCACAGGCACAATCACGGTGTCATTATTCGAGCCGAGATTCGTGACCAGTCGGCCATTCTCAGCATTGAAAATCACAATTACGCCTGGGGTAATGTGAATATTGCGGTTGACGGGGAACTTGTACCCAGCCTCTAGGTGGAAGTTGGGGTCAGGATCCCGACCGTTGTTGTTGGCTAGGGCGGCCATCCCCGTGGAGTTGACAATGTATGGCTGCTGGCCAAAGGAAACATAGGCCAGATCTCGTTCCCGGAGAATACCAGGGAACTGAGCAGAGACCATCCAGTGCAGAAACTCTGCCCTACGGTTATCTCCTGTAACCTCAGATCGAGAGAAAGTATAGCCAAACCAGCCCGAGAAGTTCACAAATTCTGCTGGGGACGCTGTGAACTGGAAACCCAGATGATCGGCGGAGGTTCGCGTATTATTGGTAAACGGCTGTCGAGTCAGGTTGCTACCAGTGCTGCTTGTCACATCTACATTGCCAGGTCGATCATTGCTGCGAATATAGTTCAAACCAAAGGCAACATTTTCAACTGGCGTCACGGCAATTTGGGCGATGGCTGCATAGCTGCCATCTATAAAGCCACGATTTGGCCCAGTAGACTCATTTGCTTGATCGGCCAGATAGCCCAGGCCAATGCTAAAAGCATCGTTAAACTTATAGGTAAAACTTGCGCCTGCACTGGCACTCCCCCCGCCCTGACGCAGGGAAGGATTGTAGCGAGCATAGCGCGACAGCGCGCCACTGCCACCACTGGCTAAGTATGGATTAAAGGTGGGGAGCAAATCGGTAAAGTCACCCCCAAAGGCATGCACAATGGCACGGCCTTGGGAACCCACCGGAAAGCTGTAGAAAAGTTTGTTTAGTTCAACATTATTACCTGTATCGGCTGCATAGCCCAGCCGTGCCATCCGGGTACCTGTCGGATTTTCCATGCTCGGAATGTTGCCCGATTGCAAGCGCACCCGTAAGCGATCGCGCCCCGTAAAGCTGGTATCAAAAGCTAACCGAGAGCGGTAGGCGGCAAAAAAGCGGTCAGGTCCATTACCTCTTGGTGTTGTTGCAGAGCCTGAAAATCCCTCATCAGAGTCATCAATGGCAATCCCACCCGTGAAAATGGCTTCCCCACTCAGCTTGGTGGTGGTGGAAAACTGCTGCGCCTCTATGGTTGCAGTACGGGCTTCCAGGGAATCGACTCGACCACGCAGAGTAGCAAGTTCAGCCGCAAATTCTTCTTGCAGCGCCCGAATCGCCTCTAGATCTTCGCGGGTGGCAAAGCGATCGCTGACGTTATCCAGGCAGGCGTTGAGCGCAGCCGCGAGTTCATAGCGAGTCGCAGCGCGATTGCCCCGAAAGGTGCTATCGGGATACCCAGCGATACAGCCGTAGCGCTCCACCAAAGATTGCAGAGCTTGAAAGGCCCAGTCGGTGGGCTGCACATCCGATAATTGAGACACCGAGGTCACCTGAGCCATGTCATCGTCATAAAGATCAATTTGATCTATCGAACTCGCTTCCCAGCCTAAGGTGTCGGAAAACGATAATTCAGTAGATTGAGCTAGAGCAGGTGCCCCTGCTCCTAACAAGCCTAGGGCTACACAGACTGAGCCAGCGCCAAAGAATGCTTTTGATAACAAGACCATAATTCAATAACTCCTCACAATCCTAGATATAGAGCAACAGAAGCACTGAGCCGATGTCTTCAATCGGCTCAAGCTAGTCCCGCACCAGAGAAGTCGTTAAATTATCCCAATGGTTTAACGAGAATTATTGCTCTAATTAAGTAGATTAATTGAGAATGACTAGCAATTGCAAGTGAATTGGAAAAATTTCTTGCGGGTGGCTCATCTGTGGGGTGCGGGTAGCATGGGCATCCGTCTTCTAAGACCTGTCTGAAAGTATCCCTTGAGGATTGCGGTTTGATTTGCCATAGTTGAGAGGGGCTTTATGATCGGCGCCATGGGCAACCCTAGCAAGTTGACAGTTAATTTCTTGAGGGCGAGTTAGAGCATAGGTCTATGAAAGTACTAGTCACGGGAACCGAAGGATACCTGGGTTCCTTGCTTGCCCCAACTTTGTTACGAAAAGGTTACGAAGTCCTGGCTGTTGATACTGGATTTTATAAATCGGGGTGGCTTTACAATGGTGCAGCACAAACTGCCCACACCTTAAACAAAGATATTCGCCATCTTACCCCTGGGGATCTCCAGCAGATTGATGCCGTTGTGCATATGGCAGAGTTGTCCAATGATCCGACTGGGCAACTGTCTCCAAACATTACCTACGATATTAATCATAAGGGGTCAGTTCATCTGGCAAACCTGGCCAAATTAGCCGGCATTGATCGATTTATCTACATGTCATCTTGCAGTGTCTATGGAGTTGCCACTGAAGATGAAATTACTGAGAAATCCCCTCCCAATCCTCAGACTATTTATGCTATTTGCAAAACCTTGGTCGAGCAGGATTTACAGGCTATGGCTGATGACCATTTCTCGCCAACCTTTCTAAGAAATGCCACAGCCTATGGGGCATCTCCTAGAATGCGTTTTGATATTGTCTTAAACAATCTGGCTGGCTACGCCTGGACGACTCAGGAAATCAAAATGATCAGTGACGGGACACCATGGCGTCCACTGGTGCATGCTCTGGATATTTGTAAGGCAATTGTTTGTGCCCTTGAGGCTCCACGGGATCTGGTTCACAATCAGATTTTTAATGTTGGAGACTCTGCTCAAAACTATCAGGTGAAAGAAATTGCCGAGATCGTCGCTGAAATTTTTGAGGGTTGTCAGCTCAGTTTTGGCGATAGTGGTTCAGATAATCGTAGTTATCGAGTCTCTTTTGAAAAAATTAAAGTGCTACCTGGATTTAAGTGTGACTGGAATGCCAGACTGGGAGCCATACAATTATTTGATTTATTTTCTCAGATAGATTTATGTTCAGATGTCTTCTTTTTTCGAGGATTTACGCGGCTCAAGCAACTTCAATATTTGATTAAAACACAGCAAATTGATCCAAATTTTTTTTGGTCTCGACAGAATGAAAATATTTTGCCACTATAACATTATGCAATTTTGTGGCTTTCAGGTGTTTCCTGATTTGATTTTTGGGGTTTCCCGTCCAGAGGTTTTGTATGAGTCAGGCAATTAAAGACGTTCCGGTTTCTAATGTAACTGCTACCCAAAAAGCCTGTTGCCGATTTTGCCAGGCTCCGCTTACCCATACTGTGGTTGATCTGGGGATGTCGCCCTTGTGCGAGAGCTATGTGAGTTTATCGCAGCTCAACCAGATGGAGCCGTTTTATCCACTTCGGGTCTATGTGTGCGATCGCTGCTTTCTGGTTCAGCTACAAGAATATGTCAGCCCGGAGCATATCTTTACCGAATATGCTTACTTTTCCTCCTATGCAGAGAGCTGGCTGCAACATGCTAGAGTTTATACCGACTTGATGGTAGACCGGTTCTCCCTTAATGCCAGCAGCCAAGTGGTTGAGCTAGCCAGCAACGATGGCTACCTGCTGCAATACTTTCTAGAAAAAGGAATTCCTGTACTGGGGGTGGAACCTGCCGCCAATATTGCCCAGGTGGCGTTGTCTAAGGGAATTCCCACGGTAAATGAGTTTTTTGGCCAGGACTGTGCCCACAAGCTAGTTCAGCAGGGCAAGCAGGCGGATCTAATTGTGGCCAACAATGTCCTTGCCCATGTGCCCGACTTAAATGACTTTGTGGCCGGAATCAAACGCTTGCTGAAGCCCCAGGGGGTCGCAACCGGAGAATTTCAACATCTCCTGCGTTTAATGGAGTCAAATCAGTTTGACACCATTTACCATGAGCATTTCTGCTACCACAGCTTTATTGCCATTGAAAAAATTTTTGCAGCTCATGGGATGACCCTCTTTGATGTGGAGGAACTGCCCACCCATGGCGGTTCCCTGCGCGTGTATGCTCGCCATAGCGAAGATATTTCCAAGCCCGTTTGCAATCGCGTGGCAGCCTTAAGAGCCCACGAAGAAAACGATGGCTTCACAACCCTAGAGCGGTATGCTCAGTTTTCCGCTCAAGTGCAAGCCACAAAACGAAACCTGCTTGATTTTCTAATTCAAGCAAAAAAAGCGGGTAAAGTGATCGTGGGCTACGGTGCGCCGGGGAAAGGGAATACGCTCTTAAACTACTGTGGCATCCGCACTGATTTTCTGGAATATACGGTGGATCGCAATCCCTACAAGCAAGGCATGTATTTACCGGGAACCCATATTCCCATTTATGCGCCAGAAAAAATTGCTGAAACCAAACCAGACTATGTGTTGATTCTGCCCTGGAATTTCAAGGATGAAATCATGAAGCAAATGAGTTTCATTGGAGAGTGGGGCGGGCAGTTTGTGGTTCCTATTCCCGAAGTCAAGGTCTATGCCTGAAATGCATTTTGTTCCCACGCTGCTGTCAGGGGCTTACATTATTGAACCAGAGAAACATGCCGATGAGCGAGGTTTCTTTGCTCGAACCTGGTGCCAGAAAGCTTTCCTGGATCAGGGTTTAGATTCCCACATCGTGCAGTGCAATATCTCATTTAACCCCCAAAAGGGCACTCTGCGGGGGATGCATCTCCAGCTCCCACCCCACACAGAAGCCAAACTGGTGCGCTGCACCTGTGGGGCAATTTATGATGTCATCGTTGATCTTCGCCCCCAATCTGAAACGTTGCTACAGTGGATTGCCGTTGAGCTGAGCGCTGAAAATCGCCGCGCTCTCTATGTTCCTGAGGGATTTGCCCACGGGTTTCAAACCTTGGTAGATGATACGGAAGTGTTTTATCAAATGTCAGAATTCTATGCGCCAGAATGTGCTTTTGGCCTTCGCTGGAATGATCCGCAACTCAATATTGAATGGCCAGAACCCATCAGCCTCATCTCCGAGCGTGATAATGCTTACCCAGATTACTCTCCTGAACCATTGACTCCGTTGGCTCTGATTAAAGTTTGATGTGATGCCAACTTACAAATTTTGTCAGTCAATCAAATGATTAACTAGTTTGAATCCACACTATAGCAATCCTAAATCAGCTATGAACAAAAACACCCCGCATAACCCCCCGGCTGTCGCCGTCCCCCATTGGTAAGCTACCGTGTACACACAAGTCCTCGGTTCTGTTATCCAGCCTGTCTAGCCCCCTAAATCCCCCAATTCTGGGGGACTTTGACGATCTGATTCCCCCCAGAATTGGGGGGTTAGGGGGGCGAATGCAGCATTGTGGATTCGACTCAGAGATGTGTATACACCGTAGCCTTAGTAAGAGGGGGACTATAGGGGGGTAGTGCAAAGTCTATGAGTTTAAAAATCATTTGGGATCGCTATATCCTGGGCAAAATGATAGATTTCAACAAAACAGGTTTCGATTTTGACTCTGCTGGCGAGGGGATGTATCACATTATTTCTGCGCTTTACCCGATTTGTCGCAGCATTACGGGTGAGGGGGTACGCCAGACCCTTAATTTTATTCAGCAGCACCTTCCCCTACAACAAGTTGAAGTGCCGACGGGAACTCCTGTGTTGGACTGGGTGGTTCCTAAGGAGTGGAATATTCAGGATGCCTATGTCAAAAATCACCACGGTGAGAAGATCATTGACTTTCAACAATCTAATCTACATGTGTTGAACTATAGTATTCCAGTTCACAAAACTCTGCCATTGGCTGAGTTAAAGCCTCACCTTTTCTCCCTTCCAGAATACCCAAACTGGATTCCTTATCGAACATCTTACTACCAGGAAAATTGGGGGTTTTGCCTCCAGCATCAGCGCCTAGAAAGTTTGGAGGACTGTGAATATGAGGTTTATATTGATGCTTCCCTGACCGAGGGGGCTTTGACATACGGGGAATGCGTTCTGCCGGGAGCCACGACTGATGAAGTGCTGTTCTCCTGTCACTGTTGTCATCCGTCACTCTGTAATGATAATCTCTCTGGTTTGGCGTTAATGACTTGGTTGGCAAAGTACCTAAGTGCTAGTTCTCGTAGATACTCCTATCGGTTTTTGTTCATTCCCGGAACCATTGGCTCTATTACTTGGCTCAGCCGGAATGAAGCACAGGTTCCCCACATCAAACATGGTTTGGTGGTGGCTGGGGTGGGAGACTCTGGCCCGTTAACTTATAAGAAAAGCCGCCAAGGAGAGGCAGAAATTGACCGCGTGGTCAGTCATGTTTTGCACCACTCGGGGGTGCCCTACCAACTGCAAGGGTTTTCACCCTACGGCTATGATGAGCGGCAATATTGTTCCCCAGGTTTTAATTTGCCGGTGGGGAGTCTCACCCGCAGCCCCTTTGGCACCTATCCGGAGTACCATACGTCGGCTGACAATCTTGATTTCGTGAGTCCTGAGGCTTTGGCCGAGTCTCTTGAAGTTTACCTGGCTGTTGTTGATGTTCTAGAACATAACCACACTTACCTAAATACCCATCCCTATGGTGAACCTCAACTGGGGAAGCGGGGGCTTTATGACCGGATGGGGGGCAAGCAAACCACGCCCGAGAGCCGTATGGCTTTGTTGTGGGTGCTGAATCTATCGGATGGGACGCATTCGTTACTGGATATTGCGGAGCGATCGCACCTCCCCTTTGGGGTAATCAAGCAAGCTGCTCAAGCGCTAGCCCAAACCGACTTATTGGTATAGAAAACTTACAAAATTGTGAGCCCGTCGGGGTCATAGTCTTCTGGAGCAACCTGAAAATTTAGGCAGATAGGCACCTAACTCGTTATGTCTCAGCAAATCCAACCTTACATTACCCAGTTTGACCAATCCCAGCGCCTCAAAGCCAAGAGTCATCGCTTAATTCCGGGGGGAGCCCACACCTATGCCAAAGGGGATGACCAGTATCCAGAATTGGCTCCGGGCTTTCTAGTGAAAGGGAAGGGGTGCCATGTTTGGGATGTCGATGGCAATGAATATATTGAATTCGGCATGGGGCTGCGAGCCGTCACCCTCGGTCATGCCTACGCATCTGTCATTGAGGCAGCCCATCACCAAATGCTGCAAGGCATCAATTTTACCCGTCCTTCTACCTTGGAAATAGACTGTGCAGAAGCCTTTCTGAGCCTGATTAAAGGGGCTGACATGGTGAAGTTTGCCAAGAATGGCTCTGATGTCACCACCGCAGCGGTCAAGTTAGCGCGTGCCTACACGGGGCGAAATCGGGTGGCAATCTGTGGCAGTCATCCCTTTTTTTCAGTGGATGACTGGTTTATTGGCAGTACGCCCATGTCGGCGGGAATTCCTGAGGCTATTCAAGCGCTCACCGTTAAGTTTCAGTACAATGACCTCCCTAGCGTCCAAGCGCTTTTTGAGCAATATCCGGGCGAAATTGCTGGGTTAATGATGGAGGCTGAAACCACTGAACCCCCCCAGCCCGGTTTTCTAGAAGGCGTTCAGCAACTCTGTGCCCAATACGGAGCGATATTCATTCTGGATGAAATTATTACCGGATTTCGCTGGCACCGGGGGGGCGCTCAGGCGGTGCATGGCATTACGCCAGATTTGTCTACTTTTGGCAAAGCCCTGGGCAATGGCTTTGCCATCGCGGCCTTGGCGGGTAAGCGCGAGATTATGGAGCGGGGTGGGCTTGATCATGACCAGGAGCGGGTGTTTCTGCTGTCAACGACCTTTGGGGCAGAGCATCATGCCCTGGCGGCGGCCATGGAGGTGATGCGGATTTATACCCAAGAACCGGTGATCGAACACCTGGCTCGGCAGGGAGAGCGCCTCCGACACGGCATTCAACAGGCCGTTGCGGCTCTGGGATTGAGCGGTTATTTTGGGGTAATGGGGCGACCCTGTAATTTGATTTATTTCACCTGCAATCAAAATAAGGTGCGATCGCAGCCCTTTCGCACCTTATTTCTCCAAGAGACCATCAAGCGGGGGGTGATTATGCCCTCTTTAGTGGTCAGCTATTCTCACAGTGATGCGGATATTGATCACACCATTGAAGCCATTTCTGAAGCGCTGGTGATTTACCGAAGGGCACTGGAAGAGGGGGTTGACAAGTACCTGACGGGGCGACCCGTTAAGCCTGTCTTTCGGACATTTAATTAACCTCTAAAATTTTCCAAACATAGGAATCCAGTGATGAAAGTTGTATTGTTCTGTGGCGGTCTCGGAACCCGCTTACGGGAATATTCTGAGACCATTCCTAAACCCATGGTTGATATTGGCTATCGACCCATTATTTGGCATTTAATGCGATATTATGCTCACTTTGGGCACAAAGATTTTATCTTGTGTCTAGGCTATCGTGGAGATGTGATTAAAAAATATTTTCTCAACTATAATGAATGCCTTTCTAATAACTTTGTTCTATCTAATGGAGGACGAAAAATTCATCTTTATAGCAGCGATATTGAAGACTGGACAATCACTTTTGTTGACACCGGACTCCATGCTAATATTGGACAGAGACTATTGGCAGTGAAGCCCTACTTGTCTGGAGAAAAGGCTTTTCTAGCAAACTATGCTGACGGCTTGTCTGATCTGAATCTCGACCTGTATCTGAAGTATTTTTGCGACCATGATAAGATCGCTAGTTTTTTAGCTGTTCAACCCTCCCAATCCTTTCATGTCGCCTCAGTAAAAAACAACGGCAAAGTTGAAAGTATTCAACCTGTGGGTCATGCCAATCTATGGATCAATGGTGGTTTTTTTGCCCTGAAGACAGAGATTTTTAATTATCTTAAAGAAGGCGAAGAGCTGGTAGTAGAGCCTTTTCAGCGATTGATTGACCAAGAACAATTAATTGCCTATAAAAATCCTGGATTCTGGGCCTGCATGGATACCCTCAAAGAAAAGAAAATGTTTGATGATATGTATGCCCAGGGCAAGACTCCTTGGGCAGTATGGGAGGCTCTGGAGAACACTATTGCCAATAAAATGTCTTAGCACCCCTAGGGCGCATCGGCTTGAGTTTGGCTCTTGCGCCGTAAATGCAGAAGCCCTTTTTTGAGTTCAATCCCCCAAAAGCCTACCGTACTAACGGCCAGACTCCAGCCTAAAGCATCAAGGGGCAAGGGCATGGTGCTGAAAAAGATCTGGAGCTTGGGAAGGGTCATCACCGCAACCTGCAATATGAAGGTCAGGGTGACAGCCCACAGCATGGGTGGGTTGGTGAATAGCCCCGCTTGCCACAGCAAGTCCTGCTGCGATCGCATGGCCAGGGCCAAGCTCATGCGAGAGAACGCCAGGGTAACAAACACCTGAGTTTGCCAGTAGGGCTGCCCCTGAATCCAAGACTGGTAACCCAACAGTAAAATTGCTAGCCCCGTGAGCAGCCCCACCCAGACAATATCAAGGCCGACGCCGCGCCCAAAAATATTTTCTTTGGGCGGATAAGGGGGGCGGAGCATCGTGTTGCTTTCGGCGGGCTCCACGCTCAGGGCTAGGGCGAGTAAGCCATCGGCCAGCAGGTTAATCCAGAGAATTTGGAGCGGCAGCAGGGGTAAAGGCATGGCTACAAAAGGAGCCAGCAGCATAATCCAGACCCCGCTGGCATTGCCAGTCATGCTGTATTTGATAAATTTGCGAATGTTATCGTAAATGACCCGACCTTCTTGAACCGCGGCCACAATGGTGGCGAAGTTGTCGTCCAGCAGCACCATATCAGCAGCTTCCTTGGCGACCTCGGTGCCGGCAATGCCCATGGCCACACCAATATCGGCTTTACGCAGAGCAGGGGCGTCGTTCACCCCATCTCCGGTCATGGCAACGATATGCCCCCGATTTTGGAGAGCTTCGACAATTTTGAGCTTTTGCTGAGGCGAAACTCGGGCATAGACAGAGACGGAATTGATTTGCTTTTCTAAATCGGTGATGGAGTACTGATTTAGATCTGCCCCCGTCAGGGTTTGGGCCTGAGTATCAATACCAACCTCAGCAGCAATATGACGAGCCGTGAGAGGATGATCGCCGGTAATCATAATCGGTCGGATCCCGGCTTTTTGACAGGTGTTGACGGCTTGTTTGGCTTCGGAGCGCACTGGATCCATCATGCCCACCAGGCCAATGAAAATCAGGTCTTGTTCCATTTCCGCTGCGGAGATGGGCGTTTGTTGGGGATCAAAGGGAACGGGGAGGAGGTCAAACCCCCGGCAGGCGACCCCCAGAATGCGGATGCCCGTCTGGGCCAGACGCTGGTGCGCGCTGTTTAAGTCCTGAATGTACCGCTTGTTCAGCGGCTCTGCATGGTCTTGAACCCAGACGTGAGTGCATTGGGGCATGAGCCGACTAAAGGCACCTTTGGTAAAGGCCAGGTAGGGTTGGGGGGGAAACTTCAGTCCCGCTGGAAGGTTGGTCTGATTGCCCACCTTGTGCAGGGTGGTCATGGATTTGCGATCGCTATCAAAGGGCCACTCCGCCAGGCGGGGGAAGGCTTGATCCAGGTCGGGTTTATGAAACCCCAATTGCTGCGCCGCCACCACCAGTGCGGTTTCCGTGGGGTCGCCGAGGGGGTGATTTTCAGCGTCATTGGCGTCTGAGAGGAGGGTGTCATTGCACAGCACACTCCCCACCAACAACAGAGCCAGATCCGCATCTAGTTTGCTATTGCTGTGGTTGGGGAGACAGAGTGCCGATGCAGCCATGGCCTCGTCATTGGCAGGGGGTAACTCTAGGCAGCGATTGGTGCCCTGGAGCAGGTTGACCGTCATTTGATTCTCGGTCAGGGTGCCCGTTTTGTCGGAGCAGATCACAGTGACCGATCCCAGGGTTTCCACGGCGGGCAGTTTGCGAATCAGGGCATGACGGTTGAGCATCCGCCGGGAGCCAATAGCCAGGGCAATGGTGACCACAGCAGGTAGCCCTTCGGGAATCACGGCCACCGCAATGCTCACCGAAGTCAGAATCAACAGGTGCAAATTTTCGCCCCGCAGCAGCCCCAGGCAAAAAATCAAGATCACCAAGCCCAGTGTTGCCAAAGCCAGTCGCCGACCCAGCTGATCCAGCCGCCGCTGGAGAGGCGTCGGCTCGGGTTCCACGGATTGCATGGCCTGGGCAATTTTGCCCAGCTCAGTGTTCATGCCTGTTGCCGTGATCACGGCCTGACCCCGACCATAGATGACCACTGTGCCCATGCAAACCATATTGGTGCGATCGCCCAGGGTCAGGTTAGTGCCCGCCAGGGTTTCCACGCCCTTGTTGACCGCTTCAGACTCGCCTGTAAACGCCGACTCTTGTATCCGCAAGTTGTTGCTCTCCAGGAGGCGGCCATCGGCGGGTACCACATTGCCCGCTTCCAGCAAAATGACATCGCCGGGCACTAGTTCCCGCGCTAAAATTTCCTGCCAGTGCCCGTCTCGGCGCACTTTTACTTTGGGAACCGCCAACCGTTTGAGGGCAGCAAAGGCTTGGAGGGCTCGATAGTCTTGGGTAAATCCCAGGAGCGCATTCAAGATCACAATGGCTAGAATTGCCAGGGTATCTTTGTAGTCTTTGAGCAAGGCCGAAATCAGGGCTGCCCCGATCAGCACCACCACAGTGGTAGCGCTGAGCTGCTCCCAGAGGATTTGCCAGGGGTGCTTTAGGGGCACTTCAACCAGCTCATTTGGCCCGATCTCTTCTAGGCGATGACTGGCTTCCTGGTGGCTAAGACCTAGTTCTACATTGGTTTTTAACTGCTGAACAACGGTGGCCGCATCAGTTTGATACCAATCACTCATAATGACAAAGGGGTGAGTGGGATGTGCGCCCCCGGCAGGAGCTCTTCCTCAATCATGCGGGAGTTCCTGAGGAAAAACCGCGTCCCATTTACAGAGATTTATGCAAGTTGCCTATCAAGATTATCTGATTCGAGCCTGGCAGAGGCGCGATCGCACCCCCGCTGCCGCAGTGATCCATACCGTTCTGACCGCATACGGCCTGGACTGGGAGTCCACCGGAGCCGACCAAGATGTACTATATGACCCCACCGAGGATTGTTTTGTCGTTCCTTGAAGAATACGGCGACACCTTGTAGCACCTATGGCGCACATTTCGCTTGGGTTAAAACCATTCAACGCTGCATTCGCTCCCAGCAGAGCAGCACCTTCTGATCATGAATGCAGGGTGCGACATCCATTAACAGGTAATACTTATGGAGATTGGCATTGTTGGACTAGGACTGATTGGGGGATCTCTTGGGCTGGATTTATGCGATCGCGGCCACACTGTTTTGGGTATCAGTCGTAGTCCCGACACCTGTACCCAGGCTGTTTTGAGAGGGGCAGTTCACCAAGCCAGTTCTGACATGGCACTCTTGGCGGAGGCAGCGGTGATTTTTATTTGCACGCCCCTGGGTGTCATGCCCCAGACCGTTGCGGCACTGATCCCCCATCTGTCCCAGGATACGATTTTAACAGATGTGGGATCGGTGAAAACCTTTGTGGTCAAAGCGATAGAGCCTCTGTGGCCCCACTTTGTGGGGGGACATCCCATGTCAGGAACCGAGTTTACGGGCATTCAGGCGGCTCAGCGCCAGTTGTTTGTGGGGAATCCCTATGTGCTGACCCCTACCGCTGCTACCTCCTCTAGGAGTTTGGAGCAGGTGCGATCGCTCGTTTACGAATTAGGCAGTCAGCTCTATGTATGCACCCCAGAGCAGCATGATCGAGCGGTAGCTTGGATTTCTCACCTGCCTACAATGATTAGCGCCACGCTGATACAGGCTTGCTTGAGTGAGCCGGATCCTGAAACACGCGCATTGGCTCAGTCCCTAGCCAGCTCGGGATTTCGGGACACTAGTCGCGTGGGGGGTGGCAACCCCCAACTTGGGCGCATGATGGCTCAGTTTAATCAGGCAGAGGTGCTGCGATCGCTCTATCGCTACCGAGATCAACTCCACAGCACCATTTCTGCACTTGAGGCATCTCAATGGTCTGAGCTAGAGACCCAATTTCAGCACAATCAAGCAGAGCGACCTCGCTTCCTCAAGGAGAAGCCGAGAGATGGGTGAGCCAAGAGAAGCCGCTTAGTGTGTACACCGACGCTCCCTCCCCAGGGGAGCTTCGGTGTACACACAAGTCTGAGAAAAACGATTCCACCCTGCATTCGCCCCCTACATCCCCCATTCTGGGGGACTGTGAAATATCAGAACCCCCCAAATTGAGGGGCAGGGGGGCGAGTGTAAGGATGTTAGAGGCTTTTTAAGCATCTTCCTGTGTGTACACCCTAGCCCCCTCCTCAGGGGAGAGAAGTTGGGGGTGAGGGCGTACAACTTTTATCAGTCAATCAGAGTGCCGCCGATGCTGATCAAATTAAGCAGTAGGCGTAGGGACAAAAGACCTAGGCATCATCCAGGGCAGAAATCCCTGGCAGCGTCTTGCCTTCAAGGAGTTCCAGGCTGGCACCCCCCCCAGTTGAAATATGGCTCATTTGATCGGCAACGCCCACCTTTTCGACGGCGGCCACAGAGTCGCCGCCGCCAATAATCGTCGTAGCACCAGTAGCTGTAATTGTTGCCAAACTGCGGGCAATGGCTTCGGTGCCGACCGCAAACTTGTCAAACTCAAAAACCCCCATGGGGCCATTCCAAATGACAGTTTTGCAGTCCGCCAGTGCGGCCTGAAATTCTTCCACCGATTTAGGGCCAATATCTAGACCCATCCAACCCTCTGGAATGGCATCAATATTGACGGTTTGAGCACTGGCGTCAGGGGCAAAGTTATCCGCTACCACCACATCCGAAGGCAGCAGCAGCGCCACCCCCCGATCTTTGGCCTTGGCTTCTAAAGACCGAGCCAACTCCAATTTGTCCTCTTCGACCAAAGACTTACCGACGCCCAAGCCCCGCGCTTTGTAGAAAGTAAAAATCATGCCGCCGCCAATCAACAGCTTGTCCACCTTGTCCAGCAAGGTTTCAATGACCTCAATTTTGCTGGAGACCTTCGAGCCACCCACAATGGCCGCTAACGGACGCTGCGGGTTTTCAATGGCGCTCTGCAAGTATTGCAGCTCTTTGTCAATCAAGTATCCAGCCACAGAAGGGCTTAAATAGTGGGTGACGCCCTCAGTGGAAGCATGGGCTCGGTGGGCGGTTCCAAAGGCATCGTTGACGTAGAGATCAGCAACAGAGGCAAGCTTGCGGGCAAACTCGGGATCATTTTTTTCTTCTTCGGGGTAGAAACGCACATTCTCTAAGAGCGCCACTTGACCATTTTCCATGGCTCCGACTTTGGTGCTGACTTCTTCGCCAATGCAGTCGTCACACTTGATCACGGTCTGACCCAGCAGTGCTGAGAGCCGTGCCGCTACAGGGGTCAGCCGCAATTTCTCATCCACACCCTTGGGTCGTCCGAAGTGGCTAGTCAGAATTACCTTAGCCCCTTTAGTGGTCAGGTCTTGAATCGTGGGCAGGGCAGCCCGGATACGGGTGTCGTCGGTGATGTTGCCGCTGTCATCCAAGGGCACATTAAAGTCGGCCCGAACCAAGACCCGTTTACCCGCTAAATCGGCAGAGGATAAATTTGCTAGAGTTTTTTTGGACACGATATAAAGCTCCTAGATTGCTTCATCTGTTGCAATTGATTGCCAAACTGTGAGTCAGGGCGTAAAGGACTGCCATCATGGCATTAGGGACCCAATTAGCCCAAGACAGCATGACTAGGGGTGTGCTTGAGATGGTGAACTGATTCCTCGCCGTCCATATTTTACCGGAGTCCGTACACTGGAGTTAAGCTTCATGTTTAAGACGGTGTTATTTCCCGTTGATCACAGTCGCGGATCTCAAGATGCAGCAAAAGCTGTGGCAGAGATCGTCAAGTTCTGTGGCAGTCGTTTGATTATTTTATCGGTGGAAGATAGTGGTGAAGAGGCAGAGGCTCATCCGGGGTTGTCCCCGGAGGTGATTGAGCAACTGTTGACCTCTGCTAAAAGTACGTTTTCCGAGTGGGGAATTGATGCGGAAACGCTGCACCGCAAAGGGAAACCTGCTTTCTGCATTTGCGATGTTGCCGATGAACTACAGGTGGATTTGATCGTGATGGGCTGTCGAGGCATTGGCCTCACCGAAGAGGGAGCCGCCGATAGTGTCAGCAACCGGGTGATTAACTTATCGCCTTGTCCGGTGCTGGTGGTGCCTTAGTTGCGGTAGCCGAATTCGGTAACGCTCTTGTCCTGAAAGCTTTTCACTGCCGACTGGGCGGGGACTTTCCTTCAGAGTCTCTATGCGCTGAAGAATCCGCGCAACATCTTTGTTGGGAATTGGCTGAAGATCCTTGGAGACAGATTTTTTGAAGACAAGCTTATAATTTGCCACGAGCCTTCAAGTCGTCCAGCAAGGCTTCATAGCTCATTGTTGGCTCAGAAGCCCGTTCATCGAACGCCGCCAAATCTTCTTGATCCTCGACCAACGCCGCCCGCACAGCGTCGTTGACAAGATCTGATAGGGAACAGTACGTGTGGGCAGCCTTCAGCCGAAGTGCAGCATGCAATTGAGGGTCGAAATAAACCGTAGAACGCTTCGATGTCTCACTCATGACGTTCTCTAAGTAGGATGCCAATTCAATAGGTATTATAGCGTCACAACACTAAAGCATCAAAGCGTCAATTGTTGCCCAGCTAACCCTCTCGTTCAGCGACCTAAAATCTCCAGAAAGCTTGCCATACAAATTGTTCTGGCTCAAGTGATACCTGCATTGAGCATTTTCTATGGGGTAGTGCCCTTGAGAATGGCGGTGTTCCCCGAAAATTCAAGGTCTTGTACCTGTAAGTTGCCGACATTGAGGGTTAAGAGCCGATTGAGTTCGGCGGGGGACAGACCCAAACGGCGCGAGACTTCTTGCTGGCTGAGGCTGATGTTGCCGACTTTGATACGGGTCTGATCGTCTAGTACCAAGCGTCCGTTTTCCAGGCGGGGTTGTCCTTCAATGCCGACATAGACTTCTCGGTTCTTGAGGGCAGGAAAGGTGCTGAATACCCCTTTAGCCATCTGCTGGTAGCGTTCTGGCAGTTGCTCTAGGGGTAGCTCGCCCATGTTGACCACGGCTCCACTTTTGAGCCGATCTTGTTTGATCTGAGTTTCGATGCCTTTAATGGCACTGTACACCTCCTCGGAGGCTGCCGATTCTGGCAAAGCTGCCACCAGCAGTTGATTAAATTCTTGGGCATTCAGCCGCACTTGAGGGGGCTGATTGGACGCAGATTCGCCCTGGTTGAAGGCATTTTCTACGGTGCGGTTAAAGTTCAAACGAATTTGCTGCACCTCTTCAGGCTGCTGTAATTGCTCGGCGGTGAGAATGGCGATATCGGGGTCTGTCGCAGTGCCCTCGGTTTGGGTATACCACCCGGGGAGATGGGTCGCCTGTTGCCAGGCTGCGATCGCACCCACCCCCGCTCCAGCAGCCAACACCAGACCGATTACCAGAATTCGCTTGATCATTGCTTCACCTCCAAACTGCCCAACCAGCCTCCTGCTCTACAGTGCCACAGATAACCCTTGAGCTTGCACCGCCTCCAGACGGAATTCCTGCCAATGATCAATCGCCCAAACCTGAGCCGGAGGAGCGGGAGCCACCCCCAGCCGCACTTGGGAGCGATCAAAATACACCGACTGCATCCCCAGCTTTTGAGGCATGAGCACATCATTGTGCAGATGATCCCCCACAAACAGAACTTGACCCATATCCTGCTCAGAAACTTGAGCCAAAGCCAAAGCCTGCCGATAAATCTCTGGCCCCGGTTTGCGTTTACCACAGGTGGCACTGTCCAACACAAACTCAAAAGCGTCCTGAAGGCCAAACTGAGTCAGTGCCCGTATAGGCCACCCCGGCAGATGAAAGTTAGAAATCACCCCCATGCGAACTCGACCTTGCCAGTGAGCTAACATCTCCTGCACCCCAGGGGGTAACCGCAACGCCCGGGGGTATGTCTGCTCAAAGCACTGCACCATCTCTGCGATCAGTGCCGCCAACTCACTGTGCGATCGCGCCGGAGCCTGCCATTGCAGCACCCCCATAAGACGCTCCGAGAGCAGGATTTCATCCCACTGTTGTTGCCACTGCTGCTGTCGCCACTGGAGATAGTCTTGGCAAAATGCTTCATCCGACGCATAGACGCCCCACTTCACCGGCAGGTGTCGCATTGGCCCCAAGCCTGACGGATCGCCTTCCCAGTCAAAATCATCAACCAGCGTATTAAAGCAGTCAAAAAAAATCCAGCGAATGGTCATGGTGTTTTGTGCTACCTCACACCGCAAGCCACGGTTAATTGCCTCCAGCATATCGCCCCTTTCAGGTCGGGAGCGAATCCTAGCAACCTTCAACCGCATCTATCCGTCAAAGCAGTTAGGTCTGTGGCAATCTAAGAATGAGCCGTTCAAGCACAGTATGATTTTGTTGCCGTCACCCACCCATCATCTCTATGCAGACCCTGCCTACTCCCGTCACGACTGCCCCTGATCCCCGCCTGCACACCGATACCACCCTCCCCCGTCGCCAGACCCGGCCTGTGCCCGTGGGCAGCGTCACCATAGGCGGTGGGCACCCAGTCGTAGTGCAGTCCATGATCAACGAAGACACCCTCGATATTGACGGCTCTGTGGCGGCCATCCGCCGCCTGCATGAAATTGGCTGTGAAATTGTGCGCGTCACCGTGCCCAGCATGGCTCACGCCAAAGCCCTCGCCGACATTACGCAAAAGCTGGCCACCACCTATCAACCCGTGCCCTTGGTCGCTGATGTTCATCACAACGGCATGAAAATTGCCCTAGAAGTTGCCAAGCATGTGGACAAGGTACGGATCAATCCCGGTCTGTACGTGTTTGAAAAGCCCCGTGTTGGAGGCAGCGAGTATACCCAGTCAGAATTTGAGCAAATCGGTGACAAGATTCGCCAAACCCTAGAACCCTTGGTGGTGTCCCTGCGCGAGCAAGGCAAAGCCATGCGCATTGGTGTCAACCATGGCTCCTTGGCCGAACGGATGTTATTTACCTACGGGGACACCCCCGAAGGCATGGTGGAATCGGCCCTGGAATTTATCCGCATCTGTGAGTCTTTAGACTTTCGTAATCTGGTGATTTCCATGAAAGCCTCGCGGGTGCCCGTCATGCTATCAGCCTATCGGCTCATGGCTCACCGCATGGATGCCCTCGGGATGGACTATCCCCTCCACTTGGGCGTCACCGAAGCTGGGGACGGCGAGTATGGCCGGATTAAATCCACCGCAGGCATTGCAACTCTGTTAGCGGAAGGCATTGGGGACACCCTACGCGTTTCGCTAACCGAAGCCCCCGAGAAAGAAATTCCCGTCTGCTACAGCATCTTGCAGGCGCTAGGACTGCGTAAAACCATGGTGGAGTACGTAGCTTGCCCCTCCTGTGGTCGCACCCTGTTTAATCTCGAAGACGTGCTACACCAAGTCCGCGAAGCCACCCAGCATCTGACCGGTTTGGATATTGCCGTGATGGGCTGTATTGTGAATGGCCCTGGCGAGATGGCTGACGCTGACTATGGCTATGTGGGCAAACAACCAGGATATATTTCTCTGTATCGCGGACGAGAGGAAGTTAAAAAAGTCCCAGAAGCCCAAGGCGTTGAGGAATTGATTAATCTCATCAAATCCGATGGTCGCTGGGTGGATCCGGCTTAAGTTCTGAAGTGAGTTAGCCACAGCCCTCTGCCCATTACTCCTGCGGGCATCCCCTGTCTCCCTATGCATCCTCTAGCACCAGACACCATTTTGCAAAATCGCTATCGCCTGATCCGGGTGTTGGGTCAGGGGGGATTTGCCCGCACCTACCTCGCCGAAGATCGAGGTCGCTTTCAAGAGCAGTGTGTGCTCAAAGAATTTATTCCCAGTCAGGCTCAGACGGTGATGCTAGAAAAGTCTCGGGCTCTATTTCAGCGAGAGGCTGAGATTCTCTATCAAATTCAGCATCCCCAAATTCCTCAGTTTCGAGCCTCCTTTGAGTATGACAACCCTGAAGGGGCACGCTTGTTCTTGGTGCAAGACTATGTGGAAGGTTCCACTTACCGAAGCTTATTGCATGACCGCAAGGCCAAAGGACACACTTTCTCAGAGGCAGAAGTACAGACCCTACTGCACCAACTGCTACCCGTGCTGGATCATCTCCATACCCAAGGGATGATTCATCGAGATATTTCTCTGGAAAATTTGATTTTGCGACAGGCCGATCAGTGTCCTGTTTTAATTGATTTTGGGGTGGTCAAAACTGTCGTCACCCAGTTGTACAGCGACGAGAATACCCCAGGCACCGTGGTGGGTAAATTAGGCTTTGCCCCCTTTGAGCAAATTCAAACTGGACGGGCTTACCCCAGCAGTGATCTCTATGCGCTGGGGGTTTGTGCCTTAGTGCTTTTGACGGGGCGCGAACCTCAGAGCTTATTTCAAGATGCCTCAGCAACCTGGCACTGGCGTCCCTATGCCCAAGTGAGTCCAGCCTTTGCCCAGGTTTTAGAACGGATGATTGCCTACCGGCCTGGGGATCGCTATCAATCAGCGCAGGATGTCATCAAGGCTCTGCAAAATCTGCCAGACCCCATTCAGCAGCCTGCCACCCTAGATGCTGGATTAGACCCTGGTGATCCCTCAGCCGAGTCTGCTCTTTCCCAAATGGGCACCATTGCCGTCGATGGGCCAAATCGCCTCCAGATGCCCCGTCAGCGTCCTGCGGTGATTCCCCCAGTCCATCATCAGCCTCGCCGCTCTCTTTGGGAAAGGCCCTGGGTTCCGATTGTCTTAGGGGTGATCTTGGCCATTGGGGCAATTCTGGCGGGATGGACGTTGACCCGATTGTTGATTGAGGCGCAACGACAGAGGCCGCCTCAGGTTCCGGTGGCTGAGCCAGAACCTAGCCCACCCCCCAGCCCTGTAAATGTCAGTCGTTTCCTGAGTTTAGAAGCGGGTGAGCAAGTTGTCGTCGAAGGGGAATTGGCTCCAGGAGAAGTCCATATTTATCGATTGGCGGCAGAGGCGGGGCAAGAACTGACGACGCGTCTATCGGGTGAAGGTGTGCGAATGGTCTTGTTAGATAGCAACCGTCGTCCTTTACGCCGCGCCAGGGATGTCACGGCTTGGCAAGGAAGATTACCCAATCGGGGAGAGTATCTGATTCAACTCCAGTTGGCCACCAGTATCACCACCGCGCGCCCCTTTCGGTTAACGGTGGACTTGGTTGATCCTCAGCCGCGTCCAGACCCCATTCCATTGCCGATTCCTGGCCCAGAGGTGCCAGACCCGGTTGAGCCAGAGCCAGAAGTTGAAGTGATTCAACTGACAGCGAGTGAAGGCTCCCAACAGATTTCAGGACAAATTCGTGCCAATCAGATCAAGCGCTATCAGGTTCCCATTGCCCCTGGACAGCAGTTTGCAGTTAGTGTTACGGAAGGATCTGTGACCCTGAATCTGCAAGATCAGCAGGGAAATGCAATTCCGACTGGACAACGGGTACTGCAATGGACGGCACCTAATCCGGCTGAGGGCGCTGATAGCTATACCGTTGATGTCGTTGCCATTGATAATACGTCCTATGGGTTAACCCTCAGTCGCCCAACCCTAGCGATTCCTGAGTCTGGTTCCGAGGCGGCTGAACCAGAGCTTTAGACTGGCCAGTCGTTTTGGGGGGTGCCCCCCAGCCAGAGAAGCCCCGTTTGTCTACCTAGGAATATTGTGCTTTGTCTACCCTACTGATTAGCGGTACCAATACAGAGGTCGGTAAAACAGTGCTGAGTGCAGCGCTGTTGGCCTATCTTCAGGCTCAGGGCAAGTCTTGGGCGATTTTCAAGCCCCTGCAAACTGGGATGGGAGATCGAGAGTTCTACACCCAACTGGTCGGCAATCGTCAGCCCCCGGACACGATTAATGCCTTACATTATTCCTTCCCGGTAGCCCCTCCCATTGCGGCGGCGCGGGAAGGCCGAGAAATTGATTTGAAACAGGTTTGGCAAAGGTTGCAACAGTTGCAAGGGCAGTATGAGGGGGTGCTGGTTGAGGGGTTAGGGGGGCTTGGCACCCCGGTGACGGCAGAGCTGACCGTTGCGGATCTAGCACGGGACTGGCGACTGCCTACCCTGTTAGTTGTTCCTGTGCAGCTTGGAGCGATCGGTCAGACGGTTGCCCATGTTGCCCTTGCCCGTCAGTCTGGGGTGCAGCTCAAAGGGTTGGTGCTGAACTGCACCCAGCCGGATGCGGCTGAGGCGATCGCATCTTTGGCACCCCCTCAGTTGATTGAGTCTTTGACCCAGGTGCCAGTGCTGGGCATACTGCCCTATTTCCCTGATTGGCGCAGTGATCTGCCCATCCCTGCGAGCCTTGAAGCGCAATGGGTGCAGGCTGTGGCTGATCTTGCTTTAGAGTATATTGATTCGTTTTGACGGTTGGCTGTGGTACCTGAAATGCCAAAGGTGAGCTATCCACGCCCGAGGGCGCGCTGAAGTTGAATTTTGGCAGAAACATAAACTGAAAATTGATAGTACTCACACAACAGCCACAGTGCGATCGCACCATGGGACGCAAAGGTCATGAGGATCCACACACCCGGCAACCAAGCCCCCCGACTACTGGGCAGGGGGGGAAACACCTGATAGGACAACCAGACCAACAGCCCTGGCATCACCAGTAAGGCAGTGGCAAAAATCCAAAGACCCAGGAGCAGATCTGGAGAGTGGCGGCGGGTCGGCACCCAGCCTCGGCCTGTCCATCTCCAGGTCGCGGCTTGAGCGCTATCTTCTATGCGCAGCACTTGCTGCTCCAAATTCAACGTAAAAATGTGGCGGCAAAAGTCGCAGGCCATGGCATCCATCAGGGTGAGTCCACTCAATTGCCCATGGCGACAGACGGGGCAAACATAAACTTCCTCGTAGCTCAAAGGCTGATGTCCAGAAGATGGAATGTGCTTGCTAAAGTAAGCCATTGATTTAGTCCTATGGCGCTCATCCGGATTGGGCTGTGCAAACTACTGCTGGAGTGACACCCTTGGTTGACTGACAAACTTCTCAGTAAAACCCTAGAAGCCCTCACTCTAGCCCTCTCTCTTGGGGCTACTGTGTATACACAAGTCTGGAAAAGACCCAAAATCCTTGCACTCGCCCCCCTAGCCCCCCAATTCTGGGGGGAAATAGTCCCAGTTTTTGTTGATCTCCCCCCAGAATTGGGGGGTCGGGGGGGCTAATGTAGGGTGGAATGAGTTTATCGAGAGATGTATGTACACCGTAGCCCGCCCTGGGAGAGGGATTTAGGGTGAGGGCTACAAAAGTGGGATGCACCCGGTCGGGGAGCTAATGCAGGGTGGAATGGGTTATTCAGAGATGTGTGTACACAGTGCCTCCCCAGGGGAGAGGGAATCTGGGCAGCCAGTTGCTCTTTCCATCATAAGTGACAGAGATGGTCGCCCACTCGCAGCGCATTGGCAATCACAGTGAGGCCAGGGCTGATGCTAGAGCAGGAGGGGAAAAAGCTGCTATCGACCACATAGAGATTGTCGAGTTCATGGGTACGACAGTTTAGATCTAGGACAGAGGTGGCTGGGTCGCTGCCAAGGCGACAGGTGCCGCACTGGCTTGCCACCACTTGCACCGGCACTTCTGCGCGCGGGTAGACCCCACTTCTTTGGAAGCCTTTGACGCTTTTTTCGACTGCTTGGAGCACATCCATCCAGCGATAGACGAGGCGATCGTGGGCTTCGGTATTGTTCGGGGTATATTCCAGGCGCAGTTTGCCTTTGTCTAGCCGCACGCGGCTTTGGGGGTCGGGCAGAGTCTCGGTTTGTGCCCACCAGCCAATGGAGCGCATGGCCAGTTGTTTGAGACCAAACCCAGGGAGTACCTTCGCCAGAACAGAAAGTAGGGGCGGCGATTCGGCAAAAATCACGTCTTGGAGGAGACCGCCGGTATTGTAAATGTGACCCATGGGGTAGTCGTAGTTGTCGTCGCCCCAGTAGAAGTCGTTGACGCTGACGCTGCGGGGGAAGGTGCCTGAGTTGACGCTGGTGCTGAGCTGCACAATGGCGGTCATCTGCTGCTTCATCAAGTTGCGCCCCACCAAGTCAGTGCGGTTGGCGAGGCCATGGGGATGTTTGTCGTTGGCAGACCTTAGCAGCAGGGCTGCTGAATTAATGGCACCACAGGCAAGAACAATAATATCGCCAGTAAACAGAATGGCTTGGTCGCCCACTTGGGCTTCGACGGCTTTGACGATACGCCCAGAGGGGTTGGTATGCAGACCGGTGACCAAGGCTGAGGTTTTGAGCGTGACGTTTTTATACTGGAGGGCAGGCTGAATGCCAAAGACTTCAGAGTCTCCGGTAGGGTCGTCATCTTGATCGGCAAGGGTCAGGGGTAAGGGGGTGGGGTGAAGGTTTTGAGCTGCGATCGCATCCACAATGGATTGCACATGTGGCTCATGGGCCACCGCCGAACAAGGATACTCTGCACTGTGCAGCGGCTCTGACGGATCGGCACCGGTCTGACCATGGACGCGGTAGAGCTGTTCCGCTTCGGTGTAGTACGGTTCAAAGTCGCTGTACTTCAATTCCCATTCTGGGGAAGTCCCTTCCTGGTGGGGAACTGCTTCAAAGTCTCGCTCCCGCATCCGCATCAGAACAGCACCGTAGATCTTGGTATTGCCTCCGACCGCGTAGTTGGTCTGGGGGGAGAATGGCTCACCCGTTTCGTCGTACCACTGCTCTGGGGCATGATAGCGTTCTCGCTTGAAGACATCGACGTTGGTGCGGTTTTGTTCTTCAAGGGGCATAAAGTCGCCACGCTCTAAAATTAAAATCCGCTTACCCGTTGGTGCTAATTTCTGAGCCAAGGTGCCGCCCCCAGCCCCAGTGCCGACAATGATGATGTCGTAATGCTGATCATCAATAATCATGGTGCGTTCCTTTGACTAGACTGGCGCTTAATCCAGATTAACAATGGAATTGCGATTGACTGTAGGAGTACCGAAAACAGGATTAACCAGCCGATTGATTGGTCGTACAACACACCCATCAGGGCACTGCCCAAAAACCATGCTACGCCATACCCAGTGTTGAAAATTCCGTAGGCAGATCCGCGACGCTCTGGCGGCACCATCCCAGCTACAACTGCTTTTAAGATCGATTCCTGTGCGCCCATGCCGATACCCCAGAGCACCATACCCCAGACGACAAAGGCAGAGCCGCCCAAAAAAATTAAGGGGGCGAACCCCATGGAAAGCAGAATGGCCATGATTAGGGTGGTGATGCCAATGCGATCAAACCAGTACCCGAATATCAGCGCTGCGATCGCATCTACACCCATTGCCAAGGCATAAAGCAACGGAATTTGAGTCGGCTGCTCCATGCCAGATTGTTGTAAATGAAAAGCAATCAGGGGAAAATCAACAAACCCTGCGGCCATGAATGCCACAGCTCCTAAATAGATCCAAAATCGACGCGGCAGTCCTTCCCCCTGTAAGTCTTGGGTGGTTGGCTCAAACTCGCGGGGGTTGGGGTAAATGCGCTGACCCATCAGCAGGACTACCAACCCCAACACAGCGGGGATCACCAAAATCGCAAATCCTGCCCGATAGCTTCCCCAAATTGCTAAAACCGCTGTCACCATCAGCGGTCCGGAAACCGCTCCGATCTGATCCATCGCCTCGTGCAGCCCAAGCCCAAAGCCCTTCCCCACGCGAATGGCGGCATGGGACAGCAACACATCTCGGGGCGGAGTACGAATCGCTTTACCTGTGCGCTCCGCAATCATCAGACCTGCTAACACTTCCCAGCGTCCCGCCAGAGCCATCAAGGGCACAACAGCAGTGTTGACTGCATAGCCCAGGGTCGTAATGCCCCAGTATTGCCGAGTGCGATCGCTCAAAAACCCCGTCAGCAACCGCAGGCCATAGCCGACCAACTCTCCCAGTCCCGCCACCAAACCAACGACGGTGCCACTGGCTCCCAAGATGGAGAGGTAAGCCCCAGTAATGCTGCGCGCCCCTTCGTAGGTCGCATCCGCGCAAAGGCTAACGAACCCCAGCAGAACAATGAACCTGAGCGCAGCACTGGGTTTAGGCATTCGATATTCTCCTGACGGCATCTACAACGTTATGCAACAATCAACAAGCTTTTTGCTAGCATACTGGCAACATGTAAACCATGCTTGCATCAGGGCTTGGGTCGCATCGAGTAGTTGAGAGAAAATGCAGAAAACGTGGGGGTGTTTTTGGGTTTTCGCCTGCGTGGGTTTGCTGATGGCCTGTGGGTTTTCTCAGGTGAGTCAACAATCGTTTAACCCAGCCGCTTCTCCTTCACAAACTGCTGAGCCTGCGACCCTAATAGTGTCTGCCGCCGCCGATTTAAGTTACGTTTTTCCAGAGATTGGCAAGCTTTGGGAGCAAGAAACTGGACACACCGTCAAGTTTAATCTAGGTTCAACTGGACAACTTGCCCAGCAAATTGAGCGCGGTGCACCTGTGGATTTGTTTGCTGCCGCGAACAAGAAATTTGTCGAAGATTTGGACGCAAAGGGGCTAGTGTTCTCCGATACAAAGGCTTTATATGGGGTAGGACGCATCACGCTGTGGCAACGGGAGGGCAGCACCCTTGAGATTCAAGATATTAAAGACCTGGCCAAACCAAATGTGAAGCGCGTGGCGATCGCCAACCCTGACCATGCCCCCTATGGCGTGGCAGCGCGGGAAGCCTTGCAGTCGGCGGGTCTTTGGGAGGAAATTCAGCCCAAACTCATTCTGGGAGAAAACATCAAGCAGACCCAGCAGTATGCCGAAGCGAGGAATGTGGATGTGGCGATCGCGGCGCTCTCCATTAGTGTTGAGAAACTCGGCAAATGGGTGCTGGTGCCTGAGGAACTCCACAATCCCCTAGAACAAATGCTGGCCGTTCCCAAGCGTGCCCCCCATCCGGAGGAAGCCAAACAGTTTGCTATGTTTATCAACGGGGAAAAGGGAAGACCTTTAATGCGAAAGTACGGCTTTATTCTACCTGGAGAGGAGCCAGTGTCATGATTTGGCAACCCTCAATTTTGTCCCTCCAGGTTACCTTGGTTGCCAGTCTGTCGATTCTAATATTGGGTCTGAGCCTGGGGATCTTTTTGGCCAGGACGCAATTTCCGGGACAGATTTTTGTTTCGACCCTGCTCAACTTGCCCCTTGTCTTACCCCCCAGTGTCGTGGGCTATGTCCTACTCCTAGCACTAGGGCGGGGTAGCCCAATCAAGGAATGGTTGGGGATTGACTTGCTCTTTACTTGGCAAGCCGGGGCAATCGCTTCTACGGTGGTAGCTTTGCCTCTCATGGTGGAATCCACTAGAGCTGCGATCGCAAATGTCAACCCAGAACTAGAAGCCGCCGCCCGCACCCTGGGGTCTACAGAGGGGGAAGTGCTGTGGCGCATTACCATTCCCACAGCCTATCGTGGCATTTTAGCTGGGTTTGGACTCAGTGTAGCTCGCGGACTAGGAGAATTTGGAGCCACGCTGATGGTGGCAGGCAGTATTCCGGGACGCACCCAAACCCTACCTCTAGCGATCTACGATGCTGTGCAAATGCAGCGTTACGGACTGGCCAACGTCATGGTGCTGATCATGACAACTATTGCCTTTGTAGTGCTGTGGTGGGTCAGACGATTGGAAACAAAACAGGAACCCGTAACCCATAAGCCTATGAATAACGTGAGTTCGAGGACTTATCCGCCCTCACCCCCTAGCCCCCTCTCCCAACATTGGGAGAGGGGGAACAGAGCACAAATTCAAGGTTTTAGCCCCTCTCCCAACATTGGGAGAGGGGTTGGGGTGAGGGCAGACGAGAGCTGTCGAACTCACGTTATGAATAGTAAACAAAAAAAGCAAAAGCCAAAAAAGAGTTAACCCAAATTATCCACTAGCCAGTTGTTTCAAAATTTGCGCGACTTGATGTAACTGATTTCCTTCCACGGTACTCAGCGTAAATTTATGTCAAGAGAGCTCAGCCGTACTGTGGGCACGCACCAAAAGCACCGCACAGGAACTCGCCTGCGCAATCACGGTGGGAATATTGCCGTGCAGCACTTGATGGAGTAGCCCTTCCCGACTGGCTCCTAACATAATCACATCAATGTCTTTGGTCGCCGCCAATTCCACAATGGCTGCTGCCACATCGCTGTGCACCAAAGGAATAATCCGCACCTGTCCTGGAAATTGGGCTTGCAACCGCTCGGTATAGGCTTCCAAAACCGAAAAATTGGGCTGGGGATGTTGGGGCGTCACCACCTGACAGAGGTAAATATCCGGCTGCTGTCCCAGGGTCAGGAGTGCAGGCAAGAATTGCAAAGCCTGCTGAATATTTGGCCCACCTGAGACCGGGATCAACCAGCGTTCGGCTCGACCCGAGGAAAAAGCCGCTGAAGATTTCACAAAAATCACATCACTGGCCGCTTGGCGAGTGACGGTTTCCGTCGTGTCGCCCAGAATCCAGCCATGGGGTGTGGCTCGCCCCTGCCAGCCCATCAAAATCAGATCGATATGGCGTTCTTTTTCTACTTCTAGAATGGTCTGCCCCACATCATGGGCAACGCGGATTTGGGTATGCACGGGGATCTGCTGTCGCTTTCCATAACGGAACGATCGCTGGAGCAAATGACGGCCTTTTTCAGTACGCACCGCCGTTTCTGAGGGGATACGGTTGCGGGAAATTTCAATCACTTGAAGACATTCCAATTCGTAGCTGCGATCTTGGGTCAGCGCCACGGCCAATCTCATTAGGGTTTCTGCTGTATTGGGGTTGCCCAAAGCAATCAGCATCCGCCTCTCGGCAACTGCTGGGGCGCGGGTTTGAAAAACAACGTAGGATGGGGGCGAAGCGGGCTTCAAAAAAGACTGTTTCCCGCTCAATTGCACCGTTTCGGCTCGAATGATGTCTGCTCGGGTAATCACCCCGACCATTTTGCGGCCTTCCATGACCGGTAGACGGCTAATCTTGTAGCGATCCAGTAAATACAACACCTCAGATAGCAAGGCATGGGGGTTGACCGTGACCGGGCTGGGGGTCATCATCTCCCGTACCGGAGTTTGATCACTGAGCTGGCGCTGCTGAGCTTTCGTCAGATCAGACTGGGTGACAATGCCGACGAGGTGCCCCTGGGCCAAAATGGGAAATCCTCGATGTTGAGAGCGTGCAAACGCCTGTGCCACCTGGCTCATGGGAATTTCGCTGGTGAGGGTTTCGACCCGTCGCTCCATAATGTCTGCCGCAGTCAGACTGGTTAAGGGACCTTGTGCGGCGTTGGGCTCGGCCTGCAAATCAATGCCTTGGGCACGGAGCAGCAAATCATAGATAGAGCCAGGTTTGACGCGCTCGGCCACCCAGTAAGCGACGATAGAGCAGATCATCAAGGGCAACACCAGATTAAAATCAGTGGTCATCTCAAAGATGATCACGATGCCCGTGAAGGGGACACGGCTAACGGCCCCAAAGAAGGCACCCATGCCCACCAGAGCATAGGTAGTGGGGTCACCGGTGTCTAGAACTATGGCTTGCATCCCCCCGACCACATTTCCCAGGGCTGCCCCCATGAGCAAACTGGGGGCAAATAACCCTCCCGGTGCCCCGGAACTAAAAGCTAGAATGGTGAGGCCAAATTGCAGCGCAAAGGCAATGGCCGAGGTTTGCCAGCCCAAGGCTCCGGTACTCAGGAGTTCGCGCATCCCAGCATAGTTTTGAAAGCCACCGGGCAATAGACCGACGATAAGGCCGCTGAGTGCCCCTGCTAGCCCCACTTGTAGCGGCAGTCCCACCCGAAAGAAACGGCGCTTCATCACTTGCCCAGACAGGATGCCGCTGTTAAAAAGCGCGCCCAGCAGCCCTGCCAAAGCACCTAAAAACAACAGGAAGGGAATGTCTACAACGGTAAAGTCGGCCTGAGATGCGACTTGTTCTAAGCTTAAGGATAAAGACTGTCCTCCTAAAACCCGCGCCACAACCGCACCAATAAAGCAGGCGACAATGGCGGTGCCCAGGGTGAGGCTAGACAAGTCATGGAGTAGTTCTTCGGCAACAAACAACACCCCGGCAATGGGGGCGTTAAAGCCAGCCGCTAGCCCCGCCCCAGCTCCGGCGGCAATCATTTGACGGCGGTGTTCCGGGACGGTGGGCACCCAATAACTCAACTGGGCAGCCAGTGCCGCCCCAATTTGAACGGTGGGGCCTTGTCGTCCGAGACTGAGTCCGGCTCCAATGGCGGTGAGGCTAGCCAGTAGCTTCACGAAGGCAACTCGACCATTCAGCGCTACGGGGAACTGTGCTAGGGCGGCTTTGACCTGAGGGATGCCGCTGCCAGAGGTTTCCATGCCAAAGCGCTGCACCAATGTTCCGGCAATGAGACCCCCCAGAAGACCGATGAGGGGAAGTGCGATGGTCTCCGACCGGCCATAGGCCATCGCAGCCGGAAACTGCGCCGCCGCCTGAAGTCGCCAGCTTCCCAGCAACCCAATACCCTGCTGCAAAATCACAGCGGCCAAACCCGAAATCAGCCCAATCAGGCAAGCCTCAGCAATAGCAACCCGCTTGGGCTGAAGCAAATAGCGAAGGCGCTGCAACAGGTCAAGATATTGCATTGCAACTGAAATTACTGATCTAGATCCAATCCAGCTGCTCGGAGCTGAGCTACCAAGCGCTCAGCCCGCTGGCGTTCCTGTTCAGCCCGCTGGTGCTCCTGTTCAGCCCGCTGGCGTTCCTGCTCAGCCCGCTGGTGCTCCTGTTCAGCCCGCTGGCGTTCCTGCTCAACCTTCTCAATACCCCACGGAAGTAGGCTACCCGATGCATCCCACCAGCGCAGCCAAGAGCCAGGGCGATGTTCACGCAACCCAGACCAGATCCCAAGAGCTAAATTCATTTCGGGCAGCCAATATCGGTGCTGGGCATCGGGAGACAGAAGTTGATATTGCTCAGAAGCCTCAAGTTTATATAGCTCCAGACTACCCGTTGCCAGATCAAAGATTGCGTAGTAAGGAACTTGTAGCACGCGCTCATAGAAAAACCATTTACCAGGTGGATAAGTGGGTTTAATGGAATATTCACTCCCATCTTTGTCTGAGAGAAACTCCATCACAATCAGGGGCAGATCGCCTTGCAGCTTGGGAGTATAGCTGCGATGGACTTCAAGCCGAGGCACTCGAATGGATGGAATGTAAGCCCAATCGGGTGCCTTGACCACCATCTTGCCATCGACCGTGGCACAAATACCGTAGTTCGTGGAGGTCAGTGCTGTTTCCGGTAATTTGCCCGCCAGTACCAGGCTTTCCGTGAGTGCGGCAGCCAGGGTGGGTTGAAGAATGTTGTCCACTGGGTCATCGGGTAAAACAAAATCGTCAGGAAGCTTTTCCCAGGTGACGACCGGCTGGGTGGTACTGGCAATCATGACGCTACACAAGACTTAAAGGCTAACTCTACTCTAACCTTATTTCCAAAGATTAAATTTGTGCTTTAGTGGGTGTCACTTTAGGGTTGTTCTGGCTATACTGATGGCTCAGATGACAGGTACTGGTTGACTTGTATTCGTCTACACATCATTTCAAACCTAATTTCAGCTAGAGGTTAAGATACGCTGTGGCTCAAGCAGAAAATATGAAAGTTTCTTCGGCCTTGTTGGAAGCCGCCCCCCATAGTGTTGCCGCGACAGAGCTGCGTCCATGGGGATCCTTCACGATTTTGGAAGAAGGTAAAGGCTATAAAATTAAACGCATTGAAGTGAAGGTGGGTCATCGACTCAGCCTGCAAATGCATCACCATCGCAGTGAACACTGGATTGTAATATCGGGGATTGCGCGGGTCGTCCGAGGGGATGAAGAAATCATGCTGAGTCCTAACGAGTCAACCTACGTCCCGCGCTTTACCTCGCACCGCCTTGAAAATCCTGGTAAGGTGCCCCTTGTTTTGATTGAAGTTCAAAATGGCGAGTATTTGGGCGAAGATGATATTGTGCGCTTCGATGATGATTATGCGCGCTAGTCTTTGCAGTCCAAGACCTGAACCCTCATGATCCAACTGAGCCCTGCTGCGATTGGAGAAGTGAAACGTCTGCGAATCAAGCACCTCGGGGCTGCTTCTGGGGTGCTTCGTATTACTGTGAGCGCTAGTGGTTGTGCTGGCCTGCTGTACACACTCAAATTTGAGCCCATTGCCCAACCGCAGGATCGAGTCTTCATCTGTGAAGATTTGCAAGTCGCTGTTGATGCCCAGAGTTTCCCTACTATCGATGGTTTGCTGCTAGATTACAGCGAAGATTTGATGGGGGGTGGATTTCGATTTCACAATCCCAATGCGGTGCAAACCTGCGGTTGTGGCAACTCCTTTGCTGTGAGTGCGGTTTGAAACGTTACTCAGGCCCTTCTTCTGTACTGGGGGTAGCTGGTGGCGGTGTCGCGGGGGCAGATTGCTGGGCAGTCGCTTGAATCTGATCTTTGTACTGAGCGGGTGCTAGTGCCACGGCTTGGCTAAACAGGGCTTGAGCCTGGTCAGATTGGCCTTGCTCTTTAAGAACAACGGCTTTGGCATACACGGGTCGAAAATCCTGAGGATTTTCAGCGATCAGACGATCATAGAGCTCTAGGGCTTGAGCATAGTCTTGTTGTGCTACATAGACTTGACCTTTCAGTAGTTGAATGGCTGGGACATTCACGCTACCGGGTTGCAGTTGATTGGCTTGAGGTGCGGTTTCAATCGTACTTTGGAGGACTTCAATGGCATAGGTGGGGCGCTGTTGTTGCAGTAGGAGCGCCACATACCCTTGAAGGGCTTCCAGGTTTCCAGGTTGGGTGGCCAAAATGTTGCGATAGGATGTGGCGGCAGCCTCAGGGTCACCTGCTTGTTGCTGTACCTGAGCTAGTAACACGGTGTACTGGGTTTGTTGGGGGTTAAGCCTAGCCAGTTTATCCAAGGGGTCGAGCAGCTCTTGAACATCGCTGAGACCTACGCTAATTAATTGAAGGCGAGCTTCAACTAACCCTCGCAGTGCCGTAGGATTTTCCGGCTCTCGCTCCAATACCAGTTCGTATCCTTTAGCTTCGTCTTGAATTTGTTTATAGGGCGACTCTGGCGCACTGTCGCTGGCGATCTCATTGGGGGTGGAAGGGTTGGAGTTGCTGAGCAGCGCCCCAAACAGAGGCACCAGGGAAAGCCCCAAAAATGCCACCACGGAAAGCCCTAAAAAGATGATGATGATCCAGCGATTTGATTTTTTATACACAACAGCAGAAATTTGAACGGGGTCACTATTATCATCCTAGTGCGTTTAGAGGTGTCGCTGCTGCGTAAAAGGACAAGTTTGTATATGGTGTTGGATGATCAAACTTCTCGGTTGATAGTCGTTACCGGGCCAGCTCGCTCAGGTAAGAGTGAGTGGGCAGAGGCATTGGCGTTGCAATCTGGCCGATCTGTCCTGTACATAGCCACGGCTTTGGTGCAATCTTCTGATCGAGAATGGCAGGCTCGTATTGAGGCTCATTTGGTACGTCGTCCTCCCACATGGGAGACCTGGGAAGTGCCGGTGGAATTGGCAACTGCTATTGCGCGGGCTGCCCCGACGGCTTGCATTTTAGTGGATGCCTTGGGCACCTGGTTAGCCAATTGCTTAGATGAAACAGACTTGATTTGGCAACATCGAGTGGATGGCTTGCTTGCCAGCCTACAAATCACTTCCTGTCAGGTCATCTTGGTTGCAGAAGAAACGGGATGGGGGGTTGTGCCAGCTTATCCGTTGGGACGACGGTTCAGAGATCGCATGGGGACTTTAACGCGACAGGTGGGTGCGATCGCAGATGCTGTCTATCTTGTCACTGCTGGCTATGCCCTCAATCTCAAAACCTTGGGAACACCTTTGCCCCCCATCATTGATCCATAAAACAGCGCCCTGCTTTAAGCAAGGCGCTGACACCACGAGCGATCTTAGGAACCATCCCAAGACTTGGCTGCGGACATAGGCTTACATCATGCCCATGCCACCCATGCCGCCCATACCGCCCATACCGCCCATACCGCCCATATCGCCCATATCGGGGGCAGCGGCAGGCTCTGGCTTATCAACCACCAGGGTTTCGGTAGTAATTACCATGCCAGCAATGGATCCTGCATTTTGGAGAGCCGAGCGCACCACCTTGGCTGGGTCAATAATACCAATGTCGATCATATTGTCGTAGGAGCCGGTGGCAGCATTGTACCCAACGCTGAAGTCACTATGGCGCACCTTCTCAACGATCACAGAGCCTTCAACTCCAGCATTGTCTGCAATCTGACGCAGGGGAGCCTCTAGGGCCTTGGCCACAATGTCAGCCCCGACCTTCTCTTCATCGTTGAGATTGGCTTTAATGGCATCGATTTTGGTATTGAGGTGAATCAGCGTGGTGCCGCCACCGGGCACAATCCCTTCTTCAACCGCAGCTTTGGTGGCATTGAGGGCATCTTCAATGCGGAGCTTGCGATCTTTTAGCTCGGTTTCGGTGGCTGCTCCGACTTTAATCACAGCAATCCCACCAGCCAGTTTGGCAATGCGCTCTTGAATTTTCTCTTTGTCGTAGTCAGAATCGGTCTCAGCCAACTGCTTGCGGAGTTGAGCCACTCGCTTGTCGATGTCGGCTTTGTTACCCATTTCTGACAAGATGGTGGTGGCGTCTTTGCTGATGGTGACCTTGCGAGCGGTTCCCAGCATGTTCAGCTCAACCCGATCTAAAGACAGCCCGATTTCTTCTGAAATCACTTGCCCACCCGTGAGAACAGCAATATCTTCCAGCATGGCTTTGCGTCGCTCGCCAAAGCCTGGAGATTTCACGGCGACGACATTTAAGACGCCGCGCAGCTTGTTGACCACCAGGGTTGCTAGGGCTTCGCCTTCTACGTCTTCGGCGATGATTAGCAGGGGTTGACCGGCGCGAGCCACTTTTTCTAGGGCGGTAACCAAGTCTTGGATAGAGCTGACTTTTTTGTCGATGATCAAGAGGCGGGCGTTATCGAGTTCTGCCACCATGCGCTCAGAATCAGTGACAAAGTAGGGGGAAATATAACCGCGATCAATTTGCATCCCTTCCACCACTTCCAGTTCGGTGTTGAGGGACTTGGATTCTTCCACAGTGATCACGCCATCGGTGGTGACCTTATCCATGGCGGTGGCAACCATTTCACCCACCTCGGTATCGTTGCCCGCAGAAACTGTGGCCACTTGAGCAATGGCGTTGCCTTCTACGGGCTTGGCCACGGCGACAATTTCTTTCACCAGAGCCTCAATCGTTTTTTCAATGCCTCGGCGCAGTGCCACAGGATTTGTACCAGCAGCAACGTTCCGTAAGCCTTCTCGAATCATGGCTTGAGCCAGGACGGTGGCGGTGGTGGTGCCATCTCCAGCCGTATCATTGGTTTTAGAGGCCACTTCACGAATCAGTTGAGCGCCTGCATTTTCCAGGGGATCTTCCAGCTCAACTTCTTTGGCAATGGTGATCCCATCATTGACAATGTGGGGGGCACCAAATTTTTTCTCCAGCACGACATTGCGACCCTTGGGCCCCAAGGTGATTCGCACGGCGTCGGCGAGGGCATTGACGCCACGTTCTAGTGCCCGACGGGCTTCTTCATCAAATACAACGATCTTGGCCATGAAAAGCTACCTCTGCGCGTCCTGAGCAATGTTTGGCTGTGGGTTGCTGGTCATTCACAGCAGTTAGCACTCGCTTGAGGGGAGTGCTAAATCCAAAGCCATTTTATTGTACTGGCTGAATGGGAAAGTTCTGCTTTGGGGTGCTGTCGAGATAACCGAACCCCATTCTAATCAAGTGGCGGATGTCTACAGACTGTCTCGATACTCGGACAGGACTGCGATCGCCTGAGCCAAAATATGACGATTCTGCTCAGAGGGATCGGCCAAGAAATTTAAGAGTGCAAGATCTCGTTCAACTTCGATTCGAGTTCGGCGAGCCGCTCGTTCTGTTTCCTTAGCTTTTCGTTGTTCTGCTTGAGCCAGGCGGTCTGTTTCTCGATTTCGACGGTTCCACTCAACGCCGAGATTAACCACTGCCCCCAGGAGGGCTGCCACGGTGAGTCGGTTGCTCCAGAGGCGGGGGCTGGCAAGTTGTCCGAGGAGGAAGAAGTCGGTTTCATCGTAAAACCTAAAAAAAGCAATGCTAATGATCAGCAGCGTTAGGCTGGTGTTGGGCAATAGGGCAAGCAGGTTAATCCATCGGCTCATCTGGGATGATCAGGGTTGCTCTTTAATATTGTAATGGGCTGATTGGAAGCCAGTGCGCGATGTTCGCCTCCAGTCCTAATAGGGCTAGATCTCGCAGATCTTGCTAGCGTCGGTCTTGGGGGAGAGCCGCAATAATAGCATCACTGACCCGTGACACCGGAATCATCTCTAGTCCACCGACCTGAAGATCCTGGCCTTTGGGAATGATGGCACGCTGAAAGCCTAGTTTGGCTGCTTCTCGCAGCCGTAGCTCTAGTTGGGAGACGGCTCGCACTTGCCCCCCCAGTCCTACTTCCCCTAACAGAACGGTGAGGGGATCGACGCAGCGATCGCGGAAGCTGGCAGCAACCGCAATGGCAATGCCCAGATCGGCAGCGGGTTCAGCCACACTCAAGCCCCCGGAGGAGGCCACGTAGGCATCCAGCTTGGAAAGGGGAATGCCAAGGCGCTTTTCCAGCACTGCCAGAATTTGCAGCAGACGATTGTACTCAATACCCGTGGCGGTGCGGCGGGGCGACGGGTAGCTGGTGGGGCTGACCAGGGCTTGAAGTTCCACCAGGAGGGGACGGGTACCTTCACAGGCGACAATGGTGGCGGTGCCGGGGGTGGCTTCGTCGCGATCGCTCAGAAACAAAGCAGAGGGATTCACCACTTCTCGCAGTCCCTGGCTGTCCATTTCAAAGACTCCCAGTTCGTGGGTGGCCCCAAAACGGTTTTTGACCGAGCGCAGCAGTCGATGGCTGGCAAAGCGATCGCCTTCAAAGTAGAGGACAGTATCGACGAGGTGCTCCAGGACTTTTGGGCCTGCGATCGCACCCTCCTTAGTCACATGCCCCACAATAAACAGCGTAATGTGGTCGCGCTTAGCCACCCGCATCAGCGCCGCCGTACATTCGCGCACCTGAGCCACCGAACCAGGAGCTGAGGTTAGCGCCTCTAAATACATAGCCTGAATGCTATCAATCACCGCCACGGTGGGACGCAACGACTCCAGCTCCAGAAGAACAACCTCCAAATTGGTTTCCGGCAGCAGATACAATTCCTCAGCCTCAGCTTCAGCTAACCGCTGCGTTGCCGAGGCCATCCCCAGACGGTGGGCGCGCAATTTGACCTGCTGACCCGACTCCTCGGCACACACATAGAGGACTCGTCGCCGCTGACTGAGCCGATTCACCATTTGCAACAGCAGCGTTGACTTGCCAATGCCCGGATCACCGCCCACCAGCACCAAAGACCCCGGCACAATACCACCGCCCAACACCCGATCCAACTCAGCAAAGCCAGACTCAAACCGAGGATAAGGGGTATCTTCAATCTGAGCCAGCCTGAGAGCCGCCTGAGCCTGGGGCACAGATGAGTGCCCCCTGCGACCCGCAGACCGCTGAGCCACCAAACGGGTGCCATCCGTGACCGAGGCAGGAGGCGCGACAACCTGCTCCACCAGGGAATTCCAGGCGTGACAACTGGGGCACTTGCCAAAATATTGCCGCGATTCTGCCCCACAGGCATTACAAACATATTCAGTTCGTATCTTAGCCATACAATTCTTAAAATTAATTGAAATCTTGAAAAAGCCTTATTCGCGGCAAAATAAGGCTTTCAGCCATTCTAAAAGCTCTAATGGTCATGGTAACTTAAGAGAAAGCGGCCAAAAATTAACCTTTAGTCACGATGGGCATTAAGGAGTACGAAGGAAATTGGAAACACATAAAGAAAGAATTCTAGTTGTGGATGACGAGGCCAGCATCCGCCGGATTCTAGAAACACGACTTTCCATGATTGGATACGAAGTGGTGACCGCCGCTGATGGTGAAGAAGCCATTGAAACCTTTCACCACGAAGTCCCCGACCTGGTCGTTCTTGATGTCATGATGCCAAAGTTGGACGGCTATGGGGTATGCCAAGAGCTGCGCAAAGAATCAGATGTACCCATCATCATGTTAACGGCCTTGGGAGACGTAGCTGACCGCATCACTGGCCTGGAACTGGGGGCTGACGATTACGTGGTCAAACCCTTCTCTCCTAAAGAACTAGAAGCCCGGATTCGGTCGGTCTTGCGCCGCGTCAGCAAAAACGGCGGTACCGGCATTCCCAGTTCCGGTGTCATTCAGGTTAACGCCCTCCGCATTGACACCAATAAGCGACAAGTCTACAAAGGCGACGAGCGCATTCGCCTCACAGGCATGGAATTTAGTCTTCTGGAGCTACTGGTGAGCCGTTCTGGGGAAGCCTTTTCGCGCTCCGAAATTTTGCAAGAAGTTTGGGGCTATACCCCCGAGCGTCATGTCGATACCCGGGTGGTAGATGTCCATATCTCCCGCCTACGCGCCAAGCTAGAAGACGACCCCAGCAATCCCGAACTGATTTTGACAGCGCGAGGCACCGGCTACTTGTTCCAGCGCATTGTCGAACCGGGGGAAATTGCCTAGGCTAATCCCAAGTAAAATCGCCTCCGGGGGGAATTAACAATGAACTGGTGGCAGCGTCTCCGTAAAAATGCCCTGGCTCGCTTTGGCATGACCGTGCTGATTGTCTTGTATGTGGCTGTAATCGGCGCTGATTTTCTGTCGCCCTACGATCCCTTAGTTTCCCAGGTCGATGGGGCACTGCTCCCTCCCACCCAGATCTACTGGCGCACCCCTCAGGGAGACTGGATTGGGCCTCATGTCTATCCCACGACTCAAGGGGCAATGGACTTGGAAACGGGGGAACGGGAGTTGGTTATTGAGTGGGAACAGCCCTCTGCGATCCGCCCACTCGTGAGAGGGTTTGATTACACCTTTTTGCAATTCAGCTTGCCGTTGCCGACCCGGTTGTCTCTCAGCAACCCCCAAATTGAGCCTCGGGTGATTTTTCCAGGCTTCCGAAGCGATCGCCACTTGTTCGGCACCGTGGGCGAAGGCCGACTCAGCCTCCTGGGCACCGACGATCAAGCCCGAGACGAATGGAGTCGCCTGCTCTTTGGGGGGCGTATCAGTCTCAGCATTGGCCTGGTGGGAGTGGCCATTTCTTTTCCGTTGGGGATGTTGGTAGGAGGCATCTCCGGCTACTTTGGGGGCGTCACTGATACCCTATTGATGCGCTTCGTAGAAGTCCTGATGACGATTCCGGGGCTGTATCTGCTGGTGGCTCTAGCCGCAGTGTTGCCGCCGGGACTATCCAGCACAGAGCGATTTCTGCTGATTGTCCTGATTACTTCTTTTGTGAGCTGGGCGGGGCTGGCTCGGGTGATTCGGGGCCAGGTGCTCTCCATCAAAGAACAAGAATTTGTGCAAGCGGCCAAGGCCATGGGGGGGCGCTCGCTGTACATCATTACCCGCCATGTTTTGCCCCAAACCGCCACTTACATCATCATCTCGGCGACTCTAGCAGTGCCCAGCTTCATTGTGGCCGAGTCAGTACTGAGCTTGATTGGTTTGGGCATTCAGCAGCCCGATCCATCCTGGGGCAATATGCTCTCCCTGGCTACCAATGCCTCCATTTTGGTGCTACAACCCTGGTTAATCTGGCCTCCGACCCTCTTGATCATTGTGACCGTACTGTCATTCAACCTCTTGGGGGATGCCCTCCGTGATGCCCTAGACCCGCGTAGCTTACGCTGACAACGGCAGCCGACCTTGGATTAGGGCTAAACCCACTTGCTGACAGATAGGACAACTACACCCTGAAGACCCCTCAGACGATGAGGCCGAATGGTTCAAGTGGATCTGCCGCGATTGCTGGAGAACCGGGGGACAAACAACCTCAGTCGTCGGCAATACACGAACCACAGGGGCAATAGTCGACAACGGCAAAGCCCGCACAGGAGGCACCAAGAGGAAAAATCCGCTCAGAGCAGCTACACAAAACGCCAGGAGAAATGCTGGTAAACGCATGAATGTCCTCATTTTCAAACGTACTAATTACAAACGTACCGATTACAACAGAAGGGAGTGGGGCGCTTCACGCAGACCCCCAATATGGACACCGATGACATCCATCGCATATCCCCAATTCTAGGTATATTGAACCCATCTCGAACAAGAGTGTTCCTCAATCAGCTATTCACGCTATTCTAAAGCCCAAACACTCCCACCCCCCAACTTTTAGAGCAATGGACGTGAATAAAACCATTTTTGTGGCTGGACATCAAGGCATGGTGGGTTCAACCCTCTTACGTCAGCTTACCCAGAAAGGCTATCAAAATATCCTCACGCGCCCCCGCTCATCCCTTGATTTAGCCAATCAACAGGCTGTGCTGGACTTTTTTCAAGCCTACCCCATTGATGAAGTCTATCTGGCCGCGGCCAAAGTGGGGGGCATTGTCGCCAACAACACCTACCCAGCAGAATTTATCCATACCAACCTCATGATTGAGTGCAACGTCATTCATGGGGCGTTTACTACCGGAGTCAAAAAACTCCTGTTTTTGGGATCTTCGTGTATTTATCCCAAGTTTGCCAGCCAGCCCATGACTGAGTCTGCTCTGTTGACCGGGGAACTGGAGCCGACCAACGAGCCCTATGCCATTGCCAAAATTGCTGGCATTAAGCTCTGCGAGTCTTACAACCGACAGTATGGCACCGATTTTCGCAGCGTCATGCCCACCAATCTCTATGGTCCCAACGATAACTTTCATCCCCAGAATAGCCATGTGATTCCAGCCATGATGCAGCGATTCCATCAGGCCAAGCTAGATCAAGCGCCAGAAGTGGTGGTTTGGGGCAGTGGTCAGCCCATGCGGGAGTTTCTACACGTCGATGACATGGCGGCTGCGTGCATTCATGTCATGGAACTCGATGCGCAGCAGTATCAGCAGCACTCCGAACCCATGCTTTCCCATATCAATGTGGGGACGGGGGTTGATTGCACCATCCGCGAGTTGGCAGAGACCATGGCTCGGGTGGTGGGCTACGACGGCCAGATTGTCTTTGACACTAGCAAGCCAGATGGCACCCCCCGAAAAGTCTTAGATGTGACTCGTCTAGAACGACTGGGTTGGATGGCCAGCATCCCGTTGGAGACAGGTTTGGCCTCCACGTATCAATGGTTTGTGGAGCATCGCACCGCTATTCGCTGTTAGGATCTCAAGATTATGGCAGTTCAGCAAGGAAAAGCACACTCGATGAAGCAATGAGATTTATACGTCTCGGGTGCGTTCTCAGATCGAGAGAGATGGCAATTTATGACGGATCCTTTACAGCCTCAATTTACTGAAGTCCTCACCCTGATTAAAACTGCTCAGCAAAAAGCCATTGCTATCGGTAATATCCTCATCTGTCCAAGGGCGCGCAGATTGACAATGATGAGCCATCAATTCATTTGGCTGGTCTTGATCCACCTTGACTCACACAGACGAACCCCGATACCGCAGCGCCCGTTTGACTACATGGCGCTGCACAAATTGCGGCACATCACCCCGGTGACCCATAACAATAATCGTGTCTCCTTCATAAACCACAATAGTTTGATCCGGATGGTTAACCGTGGTGCCATCGGCTCGAATGAGCGCAACCACAATAAAGGTTCCCTTGCCCCGCACCTCCACATCCCCAATCGTAGCGCCCTCCATCGGTGAACCCGGTGAAACCACCAATTCATCCACCTGAATGTCCACCTGAGCCAATAGCTCATTGAGGCTCCTGCGTCCGTCATCCTGGTTCAAAAAGTCTAGGGTAGCGGGATGAGTAATCATATGAGCCATCCGTTGGGCACTAATGCTAGCTGGTAGCACCACCTGATCGGCTCCCGCCAAACGCAGCTTTTTCTCAGTGCTGGGCCACTCTCCCCGAGCCAAAATTTGGAGATTAGGATTCAATCCTCGCGCCGTCAGCGTGATAAATACATTGGCAGCATCGTCGGGCAAAACTGTTGTCAGCGTCTTAGCGCGCTCAATGCCCGCCCCCTTTAAAATTGCTTCGTCCGTGGCATTGCCGGGATAAACCAAATAGCCCAGTGCGCTGGCTTGTTCAACCCGGTCGGCTTGTTGATCAATCACAATAAAGGGCAAGCTAGCCAGAGCCAAGCGCTTGGCCAAGATTTGACCCATGCGCCCAAATCCACACAAAACGACATGCTGTTCAAGTTGTTCAATCTCTCGGGTCATGCGACGGGCTCCCAACGCCTTGTTAATTTCACCCTCAGTAATCATTTGCACAAAGCCCCCCACCAGATACACCGCTGAGGAAGTACCCGCCAAAATCACAAAAATCGTAAACAACCTCAAAAAAGGCGTGTTAACCGGACGCACCTCACCGTAGCCCACTCCAAATATGGTAATCACCACCATGTAGAGGGCTTCGACGATAGTCCAGCCCGCCATCACATAGCCAATCACAGCAATTCCCAAGGTGGCAATGAAAAAGGCCGTGCCAATTAAAATTCGCTGCAAAGAACGTCTCATAGATGGGGACTCAGCTCCAGAAGCCCCAGATTAAGCCAGCAGGGTGATCAAAAATTTTAATATCCAAACCCAACATTAAAACGGAGATCTGTTCACCAAGAGTGTATGCAAGGATGCAATTTGATGAACTGAGTCCCACGAAACGGCTGCATCCATCCTGACCCAGAATCGGATAGCCTAGGGTCTATCTAGTTCTTGTATGTTGGGGTGAGCGATGTCCTTTGTCGGCTTGCATATTCACAGTGACTACAGCTTGCTCGATGGAGCCAGCCAACTTCCAGATCTGGTGACCCGAGCCGTGGAACTGGGAATGCCTGCGATCGCCCTCACGGATCACGGCGTCATGTACGGTGCGGTGGGGTTGCTCAAAGCCTGTCGGGGCAAAGACATCAAGCCGATCATCGGCAACGAAATGTACGTGATCAACGGCGACATCACTAAGCAAGAGCGCCGTCCCCGGTACCACCAAGTGGTGCTAGCCAAAAATACCCAGGGTTATCGCAACTTGGTAAAGCTCACCACCATTTCCAACCTTCAGGGCGTGCAGGGGAAAGGCATTTTTTCCCGCCCCTGCATCAATAAAGATTTGCTGGAGCAATACCATGAAGGGCTAATTGTCACCAGTGCTTGCCTGGGCGGGGAAGTGCCCCAGGCAATTATGCAGGGCAAGCCCGAGGTGGCACGACGAGTGACTCAATGGTATCAAGACTTGTTTGGGGAAGATTATTACCTCGAAATTCAAGATCACGGCTCTCAAGAAGACCGGGTCGTGAATGTAGAAATTGTCCGCATTGGCCAAGAACTCGGCATCCAAGTCGTTGCTACCAATGATTCTCACTTTATTTCCTGCTACGACGTAGAAGCCCACGATGCCCTCTTGTGCATCCAAACCGGCAAGCTGATTACTGAAGACAAGCGCTTGCGCTACAGCGGCACTGAGTATCTCAAATCTGCCGAGGAAATGGCGCGGCTATTTCGCGATCATCTTCCCGAAACGGTGATTCAGGAAGCCATTGCCACTACCCTGGAAGTTGCTGCCAAGATTGAAGCCTACGACATCTTTCGAGACCCCCAAAGCCCAGCCTATGAGGTGCCCACCGGTCATACTCCGGACAGCTACATGATTGAGATGAGTTGGCAGGGGCTTCAGGCGCGGCTAGGGGTAGCCACTCGCAACGAAATTAACGCCACCTACCAGGAGCGCCTGGAGTACGAACTACAAATGCTGGCTCAGATGGGCTACTCGACCTATTTCTTGGTGGTGTGGGACTACATCAAGTATGCCCGCGACCATGGCATTCCCGTAGGGCCAGGACGAGGTTCCGCCGCAGGTTCCCTGGTGGCTTATGCCCTGGGGATTACCAACATTGACCCCGTGCATCATGGTCTACTGTTTGAGCGCTTTCTCAACCCTGAGCGCAAGTCAATGCCGGATATTGACACCGACTTCTGCATCGATCAGCGCGAAAAAATCATTGAATATGTCACCCACAAATATGGCGAAGAACGAGTCGCCCAAATTATTACCTTCAACCGCATGACCTCCAAGGCGGTGCTCAAGGACGTGGCGCGGGTGCTGGATATCTCCTATGGGGAGTCCGACAAAATGGCAAAGCTGATTCCAGTGTCACGGGGCAAGCCCGCCAAACTGAAGGTGATGATTTCAGACGACACCCCCTCACCTGAGTTTAAGGAAAAATACGACAACGACCCCAAGGTTCGTCACTGGGTGGACATGGCCATTCGTATTGAGGGTACAAACAAAACCTTTGGGGTTCACGCGGCTGGGGTGGTGATTGCGGCTGAGCCCTTAGATCAAACTGTGCCCCTCCAGCGCAATAACGATGGCTCTGTGATTACCCAGTATTTCATGGAAGATCTGGAGTCCTTGGGTTTGCTAAAAATGGACTTTCTGGGTCTCAAAAACCTGACCATGATCCAGAAAGCCGCAGAACTGATTCGCCAGCACCAAAACCTGGATCTGGATGTAGATCAATTGGCTATGGATGATCCCAAAGCCTTTGAGTTGCTGGCTAAGGGAGAACTCGAAGGCGTATTCCAGCTTGAATCTTCGGGGATGCGCCAGGTGGTGCGGGATCTGAAACCCTCCAATCTTGAAGATATTTCCTCGATTCTGGCGCTCTATCGACCGGGACCGCTGGATGCAGGATTGATTCCCAAATTTATTAACCGCAAGCATGGCCGGGAGCGTATTGATTACCCTCATGCCATTCTGGAGCCGATCCTGAAAGAAACCTACGGCATCATGGTCTACCAGGAGCAAATCATGAAAATTGCCCAGGATATGGCAGGGTATTCCCTGGGGCAAGCGGATCTGCTCCGCCGAGCCATGGGCAAAAAAAAGATGTCGGAAATGCAAAAGCACCGCGAAATCTTCATTGACGGGGCGGCTCAGAATGGGGTGCAGAAAAAACTGGCCGAGGAACTATTTGACCAGATGGTGTTGTTTGCCGAGTATTGTCTTAGTAGCGACACCGAGGTCTTAACGGTTGAACATGGCTGGGTGCCCGTTGGCACTTTAGTCAAGCATCACCTGGACTGTCAGGTCTTTTCTGTGGATGCTCAGGGCTATGTGCAGACTCAGCCCATTGTCCAGTGGCACCATCGCGGTGACCAAGCGGTGATGGAGTATGAGCTAGAAGATGGCTCTGTAATTCGAGCCACGCCGGAGCATCGGTTTATGACTGCTCAGGGTGAGATGTTGCCCATTGAGCAGATTTTTGCAGAAGGACATGACCTGCATCGCCTTCCGGCTGCAAAAACTGGAACTGACAGCAGACTAGATCCGTTCACCCCTATGGAACTTACCCTTAGCCCCTATGGATAGTCAGCAACTTGCTCGGTATATCGAAGCAACAGATGGCATTTCAAAGCCCTGGCTTTTGCTGCAACTGCGTCTGAAAAAGCTACAAGAGCGTCGAACTGAGATGCCACCAGAGGCTTATCTGACAGAACTCAAGGACATCCACCAGGACATGATGGCTCTTGGAGAATGGTGGGTGGGTCAAGAAGATCAGGTTTTTTAGAGATGTCCCAATCAGCCGGAGATTACAAAGCCTCTTCTCAACCATGGAAAATCGGGAAGTTGCACTACAGTTGGCTACTGGCCTACTAGTCTGGTGTAAAGATTTGATCGACCGCGAGTTGCAGACTGGGAAAGGCGCGAGATTGGATGCGATCGCACCCCTGTAGAGCCTGTTTTTGATAGCGATCGCCCTTCAAAACACAAAGGGTTAGGGTCGGCTGCTTGGGGTTGCCCGTGTAGTCGCGCCCACCAAGTCCCAGGTAATCAACAATCCAATATTCTGGAATGCCCAGCAGGGCGTAGTCTTCGGTTTTACGGGCATAGTCGTTTTGCCAGTTGCTGCTCACCACTTCTACAACCAATTTAACGGAAGTCCCTCGGCAAATGACCGGCTCCTGCTGCCAAAGGGGTTCTTGGTCAAGCTGAGTCTTGTCAAGGACAACCACATCAGGGCGAAAGGCAGTTTCGGTGCCCAGCAGTTTGATCAGACAGCGATAGGGAATGAAATAGGGCAGAGCTTGCTGATCAATTGCAACGTTGAGTTTGCGACCTATAAAGCCTGCTACTTCCTCGTGTTGACCCGTGGGTTCCAAGTCGATTGGCTCTCCATCGATGAGTTCATATTGAGGGTTGTCGCCGTAGTCATCAATAAAATCACGAATGGTTAAATGTTTAGGCCGTAGTTGCACCATGGGGGTGGCTCCATTGCCTAGGGTTAACTCGCCAATTTGAGCGTGATTTCTATTGTAGTGAGGGAATGGATACTCATTCTCCAAGAAAGCCTTGACTCTCTAGTCAACTGTAGAGTTTAGACTGAAAGTATCTAATGCCCTCAGGAAAGCATCAACCATGACCACAACCCATCTATCTCTTACAGGTATGAGCTGCGCGGCCTGTGCCCGGCGGATTGAGCAAACCTTACAGAGGGTTACGGGCGTGGCGACAACCACCGTCAACTTTGCCCTAGAGCAAGCCACCGTTGAGTATGACCCCCAGGTTGTGGATACTAAGGGTTTGCAGGCGGCGATCGCAGCCGCCGGGTATGGTGCCGAACCCCTTCCTGAGTTTGGGGCTGAAACCATAGACACCTCGGGGATCGACCTGGCTGAACACCAGGCTCTCAAGCGGAAGCTGTGGGTAGGGGGCATCATCAGTAGCATTTTGGTGTTTGGTTCCTTGCCCATGATGCTGGGGATTCACATTGCCTGGATTCCCCACTGGCTCCATCATCCCTGGCTGCAACTGGTGCTGACGACGCCAGTGATGCTGTGGTGTGGACAGTCTTTCTTTGTACGAGCCACTAAAGCATTCCGGCATCGCACCGCTGACATGAATACCCTGGTGGCCTTGGGCACCGGAGCGGCCTATGTCTACTCGCTATTTGTGACCCTATTCCCCCGCGCCCTGGGGTCACCAGAACTAGCAGAGTCTGTTTACTACGAAACTGCCGCCGTCATTATTACCCTGATTCTGCTAGGAAACCTGCTCGAAAGTCGTGCCAAGGGACAGACCACCGAAGCCCTGCGTAAACTCATGGGACTGCAAGCCAAAACTGCCCGAGTTCTGCGCCAGGGGCAGGAAATCGATATTCCCATGGCTCAGGTGCAAGTGAGCGATCAAGTACGGGTGCGTCCCGGCGAAAAAATTCCTGTGGATGGCCAGGTGGTGACTGGGCACTCCACTGTGGATGAATCTATGGTCACCGGGGAGTCTGTGCCGGTTGGCAAGCAACCTGGTGATACGGTCATCGGAGCCACCCTCAACAAAACCGGCAGTTTTGTATTTGAGGTTACCCATGTGGGTTCAGAAACAGTTCTGGCTCAAATTGTGAAATTGGTGCAGGATGCCCAAACCTCTAAAGCACCCATCCAAAAGCTGGCTGACCAAGTAACCGCTTGGTTTGTACCCGTGGTGCTGGTCATTGCCGTGCTCACCTTTGGGGTTTGGTTTAGCGTTTTGGGGCAAGTGTCTCTGGCATTGGTGACCATGGTTAGTGTGCTGATTATTGCCTGCCCCTGTGCGTTGGGGTTGGCGACTCCTACCTCAATCATGGTCGGAACGGGCAAAGGTGCTGAGCACGGCATTTTGGTCAAAGGTGCCGACAGCTTAGAACTGGCTCATCGACTCCAGGTGATGATTTTGGATAAAACCGGAACCCTCACCCAGGGCAGACCCACGGTTACCAACTATGCCACGATCCGAGGTACTGCCCATGAGCATCAGGTTTTGGCCTTGGCTGCCGCTGTGGAGCGTCAATCTGAGCACCCCTTAGCTGAAGCGGTGGTGCAGTATGCCCAGACCCAAGGTGTGGCGCGCTCTCTGCCCGAGGTGGAAGACTTTGAAGCGCTGGTTGGGCAAGGGGTTCAGGGGTGGGTTGGCACCCAGCAGGTGCAGATTGGCACCCAGCGGTGGATGCAGTCTCTCGGGTTGGAAACCGCTCCCTTGATCACCCAGGCCAAAACTTGGGAAGCTGCCGCCCAAACCACGGCCTGGATAGCGATTGATGGCAAAGTCGAAGGTCTGTTTGGCATTGCGGATGCCCTGAAACCCTCTTCGGCTGAAGCTGTGCAGAAACTCCAGCGCATGGGGTTGGCCGTGGTTATGCTTACCGGGGACAATCACGCCACCGCTAACGCTATTGCTGAGTCAGTGGGCATTGCCCATGTGGTGGCAGAGGTACGTCCTGAAGAAAAGGTGGCGCTGGTACGGCAGATCCAAGCCCAGGGTTTATCGGGGCTCAGCCCCTATCCCTTAAATAAGCGCCCAAAAAACTGGATTGTGGCCATGGTGGGGGATGGCATCAACGATGCACCTGCTTTGGCTCAGGCTGATGTTGGCATTGCCATTGGTACCGGCACCGATGTTGCGATCGCAGCCAGTGACCTCACCCTCATTTCCGGCGATCTCCTGGGACTGGTCACAGCCATTCAACTGAGTCGCGCCACCCTCAAAAACATCCGCCAAAATCTATTCTTTGCTTTCATCTACAACGTGATTTGCATCCCCATTGCCGCTGGCGTATTGTTTCCGATTTATGGCTGGTTGCTCAATCCCATTTGGGCTGGAGCTGCCATGGCCTTTAGCTCCGTCTCAGTGGTTACCAATGCCCTACGCCTGCGCAAATTTCAAGGTCAATATTGATGTCTGGTTGCATTGCAATATATTGCAATGCAACGCATTATAGAAACATGGAGACAAGGACTCAAGCGAAAACTAAACTATGAGCAAAGAAAATGTTACGTTTCGACTGGATAGCCACAAAAGGCAAGTGCTGGATGCGATCGCAGCGGGGATGGATCGAGACCGAAGCTATATTCTCAATGAAGCGATCGCAGTTTATTTAGAAATGCATCAATGGCAAATTGATGAAATCCAACAGGGGCTTGCTGAGGCAGAAGCTGGAGACTTTGTGAGTGACACAGAAGCCCAAGCAATGTTTGCCCAGTTAACCGATGCAAGCTAGATGGCTGCGTAAAGCGCTGCGGAATCTAGAGCAGGCTCATGATTACATCGCCAAAGACGACCCAGAGGCTGCGATTCGAACAGCCTTAAAGATTCAAGTTGCGGTAGAGCAACTGGTTCAATTCCCTCTCATGGGAAGGGTTGGTCGGGTTAAAGGAACACGGGAATTAGTAATTGCCAATACACCTTATTTTGTGGTCTACCGGCTCAAGGACAATACCGTGGAAATTCTGCGGGTTCTTCACACTTCAAGGCGCTATCCAGACTAAGGTTCTGAGGTCATCGATAAACGCTTACCACAGGATCAACCCTGCATCCGCGCCCTCAGGCAGCCCAGAAATCATCCAAACGCTCTTGTGCCAGTTAGCATGGCGGACGGTGTGATGAATGTTGCGATGCCCCAGAAGAACCCTAGCGAGAACGGAAGCGCTTTCTCTTCCGCTTAGCCATCGCTTTGCGCTTTAACTTTTCTTGGGGAGTTTCAAAGTGGCGGTTTTTCTTCATATCTGCGAAAATCTCTGCCTTTGAAACCTGGCGCTTGAACCGACGCAATGCAGACTCGATTCCTTCACCTTCACCCAAAATAACTTGAGTCATTCAAACACTCCTTATAGAAACAGCAGGGAGACAGTCAGAAAAAATAGCTTAGAGCAGGCCGGATCTTTCCCTTGATCTGCTCTAAGCTCTACAAAACTCAGCCTTAAACGCTGAATACCAATGGTCTAGAACGTTCTAACGACGGCCTTGGTTGTTCCAACCTCCTGAAGCTGGGCGAGACTCACGAGGTCTAGCCTTATTGACTTTGAGGGTACGACCCATCCATTCTGCGCCGTCTAGCGCTTCGATGGCAGCAGTCTCTTCAGACTCACTTGACATTTCAATAAATCCAAATCCTCGCATGCGACCCGTTTCACGGTCTGTAGGCAACTGAACCCGCTTTACCGAGCCATACTCAGCAAAGACGTCATTAACGTCTTGTTCGGTGACCTGGTAAGACAGGTTGCCAACATAGATGGACATAAGTGGTCTCCAAAATCATAAAAGGGAAAGAGATTGAGATTTCGGAGCATAGCCTGACCCAGCGAATCGCAAAAACCTGTCAATCCTGAAAACAAACACTGCAACCGATATTTATCTAACATCTCGGACTATATTCTAACGTAGTCGCCCCCTAAATTATCCCTTTGGGGCAAACTCCCTAATCTGGCCATCGTCAAGATATATGAAGAAAGCTTTCTCAGACGGTTTACCAGGGGGACACCATAAATGCGGCCCAGCAGTGGCAAATCTTTAGAAAACCTTTGCCATAAAGCGAGACAATAGAGGAAAGATACTACATCTCTATTCAATTAAAGGGTTGACTTCGTCCATGGCCGAAGCAAAAAACGGGGAACCTGCCGCTCTGCCGAAAGTACTGGTAGTGCTAAACGGTAAGGGAGGAGTGGGCAAAACTACAACTGTGATTAATTTGGCCGCCATCCTCGCAGAGCGTCACCGAGTCTTGATGGTGGATGCTGACCCCCAAGGCTCGGCATCTTGGTGGGGGCAGCAAGGGCATCAATCCATGGGCTTTGACCTCACCCAAGAAACCAGCCCCCAGCTTCTGAAAAATTTACGGCAGGCTCGGGATTATGAATTAGTTGTGGTAGACACCCCTCCAGCGCTAGGCTCTAAGGAGTTGGCCGCAGTCGTGCCCGCTGCCGACTATGTGATCTTGCCCACTCCCCCAGCTCCCATGGATTTAGCTGCCCTAATTCGCACCGTCAAATCAACGGTTGAGCCAGTTGGGGTTGCCTATCGGGTCTTGCTAACACTGGTTGATCCGCGCTGTATTGGGGAGGCTCGGGAAGCCCAAAAAACGCTGATGGAGTTGGGAATTCCTGCTTGCAGTGCATTCGTCCGTGCTTATAAGGCTCATGCTCGTTCAGCCCTAGCCGGACAAGCCATTAACCAGTGGCGGGGTCGAGGGGCGAGAGAAGCCACCTCTGACTATCGTCGAGTCGTTGATGAACTTCAGCGGGATTGGCGCACGTAATTGACCCAGACTTGGAGGACTTGATGACCAGAAAACGTTTATCGGACGTATTGCGAGATGAGCTGGAAAATAACCCCACTGACACCTCAAGCACTCCAGATTCAGAGCTGGGTGCCGACGACCAGCCCCCAGCCGCTTCACGTTCTCGGCGCAGTAATACCCTAACCAAAGCAGATTTAGAAAGCATGATAGAAGAACTCAAAACCAACCTCACCGCCTCTCAGTCGAGCGAGGCTCAGTTGACCCAAAAGGTGACCCTGCTTCAAAAAGAGCTTGACGCCCAAAAAGACCTGATGCAAAAGCTGAAGGCAGATCTCAAAGAAGCTGAGCAGTATCAGTCTAAGTTTGCCCATGCCGAAGAAACGATTCGCCAATTGACAGCGGCTTCCGCACTCAGCAATCAAGCCACGCCCAAAACAACGCCTGAAATCGACTACCGTTCACAGCGGCTGCTTCTGAAAAAGCTGCCTGAGCATGCCATCGATCACTCGGTGCAACCCCGAGCCATGGCGCAAAAGCTCACGAATGCAGACATTGGCTGGGTTGATTAGCGGGGTCTAAGTCAAAGTCACAGCGTTGGAGGGGGTGAACTGGATTCCACGCCTGGATCACTGACTACATCATCTGCAAGGGTGGCCACTTGTTGCGTCTCGAACAGAGACGCCTTGACCGTAGGCAGAAAGGCACCTTTGAGCCCCCGCCGAACCCGTTCTGGGGTTTCGGCAAAGATCACAAACAGCGGATAAAACTTTTCTGCCCCTTCGTTGAAAATATGGGCATAGCGCTGGGGCATCTGCCAGCTATAGCCGCGACTAAGGGCAATTTGAGTCTCGCGCCAGCGACTCAACAGATCCGAAAAGTCTTCGTGGGACCGATGAATAAATACAAAAATTTCGACCCCAGTCTTAATTTGCCACTCGGGGTCACACATGAGCAGCGCGAGGTCGCAGGGGAGCGAGATCAGTTCGTAAGGACAGTCTAAGCTGCGCTTGGAACCTGGAGTTGAGTGTTGCCGCACTTGAACCACTGGGAGGGGGATGGTAATCACGCTCTCTTCGGAGCGACGGATGCTGGGAACTTTTTCAAAGTAGGGGCGGTATTGTCGCAGCAGTTCCACCGCATGATGATGGTGACTATAGGTGGCCAGGAGTTCTTCGTAGTGGGCGGGGGGAACAGACATGTTAGACAGGTTGCAGAGATCTCTGTTGTTAGTTATACCCTCCTGGCTCTCCAGTCTTTCAGGACGAGCCAGGAGATGAAGGCTCAGTTGGGAATGGCTTTGGCGCGATCGCCCACACGGAAGCCCTGGCCACTCAGCACCCGAGCCACCGAAGACTGGGGATCGACTTCGGTCAGTTGCAGTTGGCCAATGGATTCGGTTTGCGCCCGAAGCACTCGACCTGTTTCTGGGTCTTTGACTTCCCGGATCACTCGCTCAACGCTGAGCACCATGCCAGGTCTAAAGCCATGTTGCCCGCCGCGATTGAGAATCACCTGGCCGCCATTGACATCGGCGATGGTCATAGACTCAACGGGCAAGACAGGGGGAAGTTTAGCCAGTTGGGGGGCGGCACTGACCAGTTTCGTCACAATGTCGCCAACGGCAGTATTGGCAGCTTCTCCAAGGAGGCGATCGCGGCTGTCGGATTGGGCACTCCCAGAGAGGAACGAAAAGGAAGCCGAACCACTGACTTGATCAGCCTGGCCAGCCCCATCGGCAACCGCCAGGATTTCGCCCGTGGCTGTGCTAACCAGACGGGTGGTCATGCGAACGGTAGCATTTTGCCGCTGCTGACGTCCGCCCAGGCCAAAGAACCGTCCCACAGATACCCCTTGGGATTGATCTTCAACGTGAAACTGCGTAATTGAGCCTAGCAATACGGCATCAACCCCCAGGAGCCGACCAATTTGAGCGGCAGTGGTCGGCTCAATGCGGTCGGACTGTCCTAGATTTTGCTCAGCCAGAATAGCATCAATGCGACTACGCTCCACTAGGGTATAGGTGCCGTCTTGAACTAGGCGATTGGTGAGCATGTTGCTGATACCCCGTGCTGCCCCATTGCTACCCCCGTAGAGGTTGAGAGCAATCCCAGTAAGACTAACGCTGTCAAAGTCGAAGTCTAAAACAGCGATGCGTCGGCTTTCGGTAACTTGAATGCGCTCAACTCCAGACTCAGCAGCGTGAGCGGTATAGAGGCTTAAGGGCACTGACAGGCCGAGGGCAGCAAGAACGGTAAGAGTCGTAATCAGTCGAGTCAAGGCCAAGAGTGTACCTCCTTCAGGCTTCAGAAATGAACAGAAAGGTTCGTTCCCTGTTTTAGCGGAAAGCACCAAGACTGGCAATGCGCTAGATCACAGGATGGAGTGCCAGGGCGGCAGTGTTTGGAGGATGGCTGTGCTAGCGATCGCAGAGGGTGCGAATGGACTGCCGACACTGACGAGCCGCAATTTGAGTGGCTTCCTGGGCACGCTCATAGTCTGCTGGATTATTTTCCTGGAGAGCGATGTCTGTCGCTGCTTGCAAATCAGTCAGCGCAGCTTCAGCGTTACCGGAGTTGAGCAAGGCGACCCCACGATTGTAGTGGGCTAACCCATAGTTGGGGTTGAGCTGGATGACCTCGGTGTAGGCGGCAATCGCCGCCTCACGATTGCCCAGCCGGGACTGAGCCAACCCCTGACCCATATAGGCGGACACCAAGGTCTGATCTAGGCTCAGTGCTTGACTGAAATCTGTCAGAGCGCCAGGGTAGTCTTGGCGGATCAGGCGAATATTGCCCCGAATGGCATAAGCTTGAGCAAAATCCGGTGTTTGACGAATGGCGCTCTGTACTGCCTGCATTGCTGCCTGGAGATCGCCCCGCTGGTAGTGATCCACGGCCTGCAAAAACAGATTAGTCACTGCTGGCGGACGGGTAGACACCAGACGAGGAGAGGCTGGTGCAGCCTCAGGGCGCTGAGACACCGCAGATTCGGGGGGGGTGGGTTCGGCACTAGGGGACAGTGAATGGGCTGCCGATGCTATGGAGTCAGGTGCTAAGGCCAAAAAGGTATTGATAGGAATACCAAGATTGAAGCCACTTTTGATAAATACCTGGGGATTTCCCGGATCTTGTTGCTGGTAGCGGCCATCTGCTTGACCATGAATACCAATCACCTGGCCTGCTTCATTAAAAACAGGACCACCACTCATCCCCGGTAGAGTGTGATTGGTGTAGATCAAAGCATAGCCATCGGCCTGAGGCTCTGAGGCTTGGGCTGTAAGATGCCCCTGGGTGAAGTTGTAGACTGAGCGTCGAATGGTGGATGCCTGCCCCGGAAAACCAGCTACATAAACTGGCATCCCTTCTACGGCTTGATCTGAGTTTCCGAGTGGGGCAACGGGATATTCGGCAGTACTCTGAAAAGTCACGATTGCTAAGTCTACCTGGGAAAAAGATTGAATGGCCTGTAAATCAAGATCATACCGATGCCCGCGTGCAGTCACAATTTCATAGACATCGGGACTGGAAATTACATGCTTCGCTGTGAGAAGTGTGTACGTCTGACCCTGACGCTGGATGATCACCCCAGAGCCATTCCCCATACCTTCGATTAGGACAGTAACTTCTTTGGCCAATTGACCCACGGCCACTGAGTTTTCTGCTGCACGAACCGGTAGGGGTAAAACAACGGCCACAACCCAGCCGGCAAGGGCGAGGCACACTTTTGAAACTTGCATAGCCGCCTCCGCTCATAACCCTCCAACGGTACCATACCCATAGGGTTAACTTGAGGCACTGGTGTAAAAGCGCAGGGCAAATCGCCAGAAGCGTGTTGACACCACCAAGAGCGCCAGGGCTAATGCCCCTGCCCCTGCTACCCATTGCCATTCCGACCTTTGAAGCATGACCTGAGCTGGCACCGTGGTTAAAAAGGCTACAGGAATGACGAAGGTAAAGAATACGCGATAGGCCGCAGGATAGGCGACGATGGGATAGCGTCCGGCTTCTACCAGTCCCCGCAGGACTTCGGTGACGTTATAGATTTTGACAAACCAAATGCTGGTCGCACCCAGCATAAACCAGAGACTATAGAGGGTAAAAAAACCAAAGGTGAGAGGGATAAGACTGAGCGCATACTGGTGCCAATGCAACTGAAGTTGCGCTCCTGCATAGAAAATCAAGAGCAGGCCAAAGATGATATCCGAAAACCCCCAGGGGGAGAGGGTATAAGACGATAACCAAAATTGACTGCTGATTGGCTTTAGCAAAATAAAGTCTAGGGTGCCTTCCTGGACATGGCGGACAATGCGGTTCAGGTTCGGCACTAAAAGCGTGGCTGACAGCCCTTGCAGGAGGGTGAAAATCCCTAAAACAATCAAGGCTTCTGGCCAAGACCATCCCTGAAAGGTATAGCCGGTGCGATAAAATAAAAATAGCCCAAACAAGCTCCCCACCAGGTTGCCAACACTGCTAAAGGCGGCCAGAGCAAAGTTGGCGCGGTACTCCATTTCGGCTGCGATCGCGGTCAACCAAAAAAGCCGCAAAACTTGTAAATAGCGCATCATCACAACTCTGGTACAGGTCAGTGCGAAACAGGGTAACGTAAGGACGGATACTCATTATTCCAACATACGGTATTTGGCATGGCTTGCGACCCCTATCAACGTGCCAATCGTTCTATGCTCAAGACTCTTCAAGCTCGTTGGCATCAGCAAGAAAGTAAGCGTCACATTCTGCGATCGCAGGTTGGGTTTACCCTTGCCACAAGCCAAACGCCTCTCCCCTGTGCAGGCTGTGTTCACTATCACGGCAAAGCCTATGGCACAGAGCAGCGCATTCGTTTGATCTGTGCGATTCATCCCTATGGTTGGATGCAAATGTCAGCTTGTCCTGACTGGGAAGGCGCTGCCCTCGCTTCAGATGGATGAATGGCTAGCCGAACTGGAAGCAGCAGTTACGGGTCTACTGTGGCTGAGTGAGTCGGAGGCATCCCTCTCAGTGGTGGTTTGGGAGGATGTGTGTGGCGATGACCTCACCCTTGAACGGGTGCTAGCCCTGACCCACCATGGAACCGATACCCCTATTGAACAGGTTGAGTTTGAGGGGTGCTGGGCACCGATGGTGCGATCGCAGCCCTGGCATGGCCCTGAGGAACAAGCCCAAGTCACCCGGTTTCAAGCCGTGGTTAAGTTACTGCAAACCCACCTCAATGACTTGCGGGTATACCGGATTGGTCATCTGCAAATCCAGCTTTACACGCTGGGAGAAACAGCCCACCATCAAGTTGTTGGGATTCAAACGCAGGTCATAGAAACTTGACACAGCAATCAACAGGCCATAAGTTTGGTTTAAGCGAGATCAGCCTACGTGTATGGCTGGAACCAGCCCTCAAGGTTGCAACGGTTCACCCCCACATGCGTGGGGATAACCAACCGAGTAACGACGCAAAAAGCTCCCCGTCCCGGTTCACCCCCACATGCGTGGGGACGAAGATTAGCAAATAACTCCCAAATCGAAAAAACTTCGGTTCACCCCCACATGCGTGGGGACGACCTACCTAGCCCAACAGATTGAATTGCCCCAATCGGTTCACCCCCACATGCGTGGGGACGACGAGTAATTGAGTCAATAGCTAACTGATTTGATTACGGTTCACCCCCACATGCGTGGGGACGACGCTGTAATGGACTCATCTTCCCGGATCCTATTGGCTTTCAGCGATTCTGAAAGTTCGTCTAAAAATTCAGGCGTAGCGCTTACGATAAACGCTTCCGGGAGCAACTTCAGCAAAGGCCGCTCTTTGCCAAATTCTGCGATCGCGGCTTGCAACTTATCCCAGTTTTCCATGGTGGGCGGCAAATTGATCAATGCCTTCATTTCGGCCTCAACCTCTTCAGCCTTGGTTTTAGTCATAGTTTTGCATGATCTCGTCGATTTGATCGTAGCCCACTGTATCAAGTCGCCTATACTCCTCGGGAGCCAGAGTATAGGCGACAAACGCCTCGGCAAATGCGGTTCACCCCCACATGCGTGGGGACGACGCGCTTGAGCAGTCGAATCCAGCGCCGCTGGGCCGGTTCACCCCCACATGCGTGGGGACGACTGTACTAGAGCACAATTTCTTTGACTCCTATGTCGGTTCACCCCCACATGCGTGGGGACGACTTCTAGATATTCTGGTTTGGGTTTGAAATTTACGGTTCACCCCCACATGCGTGGGGACGACCGAGTGGCTGCTTTTGTTGAGGGTGCAAAACCCGGTTCACCCCCACATGCGTGGGGACGACGCCGTTTTGATTCTTGCTCAGACGATTCTATTCGGTTCACCCCCACATGCGTGGGGACGACTGAATTTATCAAAGACTGTGGTGATCAGGTTGCGGTTCACCCCCACATGCGTGGGGACGACGAATCGCTCAAAAGCAGGGACGCTGTCCTTGACGGTTCACCCCCACATGCGTGGGGACGACCATCTTTTGCGGCAGTAATCCGTTCAAAAGCAACGGTTCACCCCCACATGCGTGGGGACGACCAAGCATCTTAAACTCGCAGTCCAAATTTTCGCGGTTCACCCCCACATGCGTGGGGACGACGCCGCCGTAAACGTAGGATGCAGAAACAACATCGGTTCACCCCCACATGCGTGGGGACGACGTCTTGAACCGCGTACAAAAAGTATCGCATCTGCGGTTCACCCCCACATGCGTGGGGACGACGAACTTGATTCATCTTCATGCCAAGTCTGGCCGGTTCACCCCCACATGCGTGGGGACGACGAACAATCTTTCACGGGGATCCAATTGCTCAGCGGTTCACCCCCACATGCGTGGGGACGACGATCACTAATTGATAGCGTTACGGGTAGACTCTCGGTTCACCCCCACATGCGTGGGGACGACGCTAAGCTTAACCTGCGCCATTGCGAACGAATCGGTTCACCCCCACATGCGTGGGGACGACCCAGATCGAACATGCCTTTTTCGGCCATGCGCTCCGGTTCACCCCCACATGCGTGGGGACGACTCTGACCCACCACGTTGCGGCAGTACGCATGTACGGTTCACCCCCACATGCGTGGGGACGACAATGGATACCTTGCAGCCAGTGAATATCAAAAACGGTTCACCCCCACATGCGTGGGGACGACTGTAGTCAATCGAGGAATTAGAAAAATGGATACCGGTTCACCCCCACATGCGTGGGGACGACCCCTTTCAGCGCTTCCCACTCGCCTTCGAGCGCGGTTCACCCCCACATGCGTGGGGACGACTGCGTTTCTCCTGGTGGCTAACTGGAAGCCGTCGGTTCACCCCCACATGCGTGGGGACGACAAGATGGCCTGAATCACCTTTAATCCTCCTAGCGGTTCACCCCCACATGCGTGGGGACGACTTTTTCTGTGTGTGTATAGGGGATCTTTCCCCCGGTTCACCCCCACATGCGTGGGGACGACGCTTATACTTAATGATTGATAAGCTCTAGCTATGGTTCACCCCCACATGCGTGGGGACGACTGATCCCGATTGTCCAAGTTGCGCTGAGTAGCCCGGTTCACCCCCACATGCGTGGGGACGACGGAAGCACTTTCAACTGGGATGCGGGGGCGGGGGGTTCACCCCCACATGCGTGGGGACGACGCACGCGGCGATGGACTCGCTGCGCTCGTAGGAGGTTCACCCCCACATGCGTGGGGACGACTTAGAGACTGTTTTACAAGTCTTCCCATGCGCCTGGTTCACCCCCACATGCGTGGGGACGACGTTGATTGGTTCCTTCTACTGAACCAACGACACGGTTCACCCCCACATGCGTGGGGACGACGTATGGGTCAGACCCAACAGCATAGGCGTATACCGGTTCACCCCCACATGCGTGGGGACGACGCTGATGAGTGCCTTATAAATGATGCTGTTAATCGGTTCACCCCCACATGCGTGGGGACGACGCTCGAACAGTGTCCCGCACCTTGAGCATGAAAGCGGTTCACCCCCACATGCGTGGGGACGACGCTTCCCAGATTATTGATTTTTTTAGGTTTTGACAAGAAGAACGCCTTCTATGTCTACCAATGTCCTCGACGAATTTCCGAGCATTCGGGCGCTGAAGCCTTGCTCATTGTTCGTCGAATAGATCAACACGGCAGATCCATTGCCGAGTTTCTTGGCCACATACGCCCACAACTCATCTCGAACCAGAGCAGAGAGCTTCCCCGTAAACACACCTGCCTTCACTTCAAACAACCAGCGGCTCACTTCCCCTCGCAAACTTGGAGAAACATTTTCCAGAATAAAGACCACCATTTCTACGACTCCTCCACCCAGTCTTGCCCACCTTCGACCCAGGCCACCTGATCATCCCAAAGATAGCTAACCGGAGGCACTTCCAAGTCATCACCCTCGGCATAGCCCAAGACCGAATCAACATCCTGGATAATGCGGCGCATCAAGCGATACTGGGTAAACTTTTCTCGACACTTCTGGCGTACCTGAGGTTTAGCATTTTCTTCTGCTTCGGCCACAGCCTCAAATGAAGCTGGAACGGTCGTTTCTGCCTTGTACAAGTCTGCCACGTCATAGATAAATGAGAGAGGCTTGCCCGTGTGGACAAAGCCCAAGGCCGGTGAATACCCCACCGACACCAGCGCCGCCTGACACACTGCATACAGATAGCTATTAGCAGAAGACAACGCCCGGTTGATGGGGTCGGCATTGTACCAATCGTCTTGTTTGTAGCTGCGGCCATGCCAGGGCACACCCGTTGCCTTGCTCATACGGGCATAGGCCGTCCGCACTCGCACCCCCTCTCGACCCCGGATTTGTTGCAGTGTCAGATCAGGAGGTAACGGCTCTGGAAAGCGAAACTCATACATTCGCCGCACGACTGCTAATCGCTGCTGCGGATCGGCCCAGACTTTGGCTTGATGGTGGAGTCGCTGCACACTGGCCGCACTCTGGCGGCCTGCTGAGTAAAATCGAAAACTGTCCTCCCCCACCCACTGGACTTCACAGGCATTATCTGCCAGGGTTTTAATGGCTGCATGGGTAATGCGGGTGCCAGGACCAAGCATCAAAGTTGAGAGGCTGGCACAGGGAACAACATATTTTTCTTGCTTTTGGAAAATGGCGATCGCTTTGGCTTCTTGCTCAATCCGACAGTGTTCAAAATACAAAAAGCTAATGCTGTCGCGGACTTTAGGTAAGGTACGCAGATTTGTCATGGTGAATTCAAGAAAAATGAAAAAAGTGCATCGTTAAAATGAAAATGAACTCGGATTAGAAAGAGATAGCCATGCGATCGCTCCATGACTACACCGTTGTTTTGCAGCCCGACGACAACAGAACATTTGTGGCCTATGTACCCGCGATTGAGGGCTGCCACGCTTGGGGAGCAACCTGGGAGGAGGCCCAGCAAGCGTTGGCCAACGTCTTCGAGATCATCCGAGAAGAGTACCTGGAGGCTGGGCGTCCTCTACCTCAGAATGTGGAGCTGGTAACTTAGTTATGCCCGCTAAGGCCAAGGATTTTGAACGGGTCGGCCAAAAATTAGATTTTGAGAAAACCTGCCAAGGGAAGTCATGCCCGTTGACAACATCCCGACGGACGCGCCACCACAATTCCCATCCATAGCAATGCTGAAGTTTGCGGCTGGCTATTCCGCAAAATCCTGAAACAATTGGGAATTACCGAGGCTGAGTTTCAAAACCTACGCTAATCTAGGCGGGCTAAAGACAAGAGACCACAGCCATAGGAACGTCCTCGGCCAATGCCCTGCTGCACCGCTGCCACCAAAGCCGCAGCGTCGGTGACTTGCAACACGCCCTGAAACAGCACCGTATGAATGCGAATTGGAGCCTTGCCCTTGGCCTTGGTGCCAAAAACATTTGGGGCTGGTATGGCATCTACGGTTAGTAGCTCAAACCCATGGCGCTTTCTCTTACGGGCTAACCAGGCCAGTTGGTCTTCCCGTCGGTAGAAGCCGATGGTTTTGCGGGTTGCTTTGTCCCGCTTGCTAGGATTGGCCTTGAGGCGAAACTGTAATTGTTGTCCCACAGAGAGGGTGTTGGCGGTTAGCTCAAAGGGCTTCACCTGAGGCTCACACTGCACATAGTGGTTGGGTAAATGAGACCAGTTGGGTGCAATTGCCGACTGCACCAGCACTGCATAGCTATCTGGTTCTCGCCGGTACAGAATCGCCCAATCAGCTCGTGGGGTTTCCGTTGGCTGATCGGGAAAGCCATGCATCAGCCTTTGGTGGAAGGCGTGGGCATTGCCCAGATCTCGATGAACCTGGGGTTGCCGGTCATTCAAGATTAGTTGGGAAAGGTACATACAACCTCCGGTAAAGGATGATATTCAGTGGCGACGGTGCGGCGACCAAACTGGCGACGCTGCCAGTCTAGGGGCACATCTTGGCGGGTATCAGTGCTGTCCGTGGTTTCCAGCACAAACCGCAACTGGCTGGGGCGATTCTTGCGACCTCGATGTTCGTAGGCAGCCTGCTGTAAAGCCGATAGTAGGGGCAAATTCACCACTCCCACCCGGATGGGATGACTGGGGATAAAGCTTTTGCGGCCTAAATACAGTTGCCAATGGGGGTTTTGAAGCGCTGCATCTAGCTGGCTTAGCAGCTCCGGTGATCCCTCAAGCCCCACCAAATAGTCCGCGTCAGCCACGTAGTAGCGATCGCTAAGGGTGGTATTGACCTTGCCCCCGTCGTCCCGCATGTTGTCTTGCACGGTGTGATAATCCCGTTGCAGCACCCCTTCTTTGTTGACCCGTACTCCCATTTTCAGGGCGGCGAGGTCATGCACAGGCTCCCAGCGGGGGCGACCGAGGGCGGCACAGAGGAGGCCAATTACGGCAGATTTGGTGGGTTCGCGGCGGCTATCGCGATGACCAAACTGGCTATGATCGCCCCAACTCATCATCGGTGCCCGCAGCCGCATTAATAGGGTCAGCATTCTACTTCCCTCCCTGGCCGTTGAGGGCAGCGCCGAGAGCTTCACTCAAGAGCACCTCGACAGAATCCTTTTTCGCTGGCTTGAGGGCATCCAATTGGTCTGTGAATTTACTGCGGGTGACAATACCCTTGTATTGCACCCCTGACTCCCCATACATGGCCATCAAGTCTGCCCAGTGGGCATCGATCGCCCCCACCGCGTTTGCTAACAAACTGGCTCCATGTTTAGGACTGATGGGATCCTCAAAGGCATCTACTAGGGAAACGGGTTGCCCCTGGCGCACCACGGCCATGACGGCGGCGGGGCGGGTATGGGCGGCAAAGCCGTTTTGGTGACCGCTGGGAATGGCTTGCACAAAGGCATCGGCAAAGGCTTTGATCACCGCATCGAGGTGCTCGGTGCTGCCCAGATTTTGGGCGAGTTGTTCGGTATCGAGGGTGGCGAAGCGGTAGTAGGTGGAGCTGTTGTAGCCGGTTTCGCCCATGTGGTCGGCTCCGGTTTCGTCGTCACCGCCTAAGTCATCTACGGCGGTGAAGAAGTCGAATTCCTGTTGCAGGGTGTTGACGCTGATGGCGTGGGCCATTTGTACGGCAGCATCCACATTCACCGTGGGCAAGGAGGCCATCATCCGGCCAAAGAGAGCGACATCACCGGGTTTGCCGGTTTCGACCAAGGCTTTTTGGATGGCCTTGGTAATCTCCTTGGGCAGTTCGTGTTTGTCTCCAGTCAGGCTGGGTTCAATATCTGCCCAATTGTTGACGAGGATATTTGCGATCGCAGCCAGTTCCGTCTGACCTAAAAATAGAATCGTTTTGGTTTTACCTGGCTTTTTCGGATCTTCTTCCGCACCCAAGAATTTCAAAGCCAACTTAGCTGCTGACTCAGCCCTTTCTTCAGGAATTTCTGCTTGGGTTAGTAGGGTTTTCAGCTCAGACAACCAAGAGCGAGAACGATTGGCAAACTGGTCGGCACTCACGTCTGAATATTGCTGATAATACAGTCGCACGGCTCGTTTTTGGCACTGGCTAGAGATGCGGGCACGGGGACGACCACCGAAGACCGTAGATTTGGGCATTCCGTTTTCGTCCCGGTTTAGGTTGGCGGGGGGAAAGCTTTGAATCAAATGAAGTTCAAGTTGCATGGGAAATTTCCTCAGTAAAAAACAAAGTTTGGATTTGTAGTTTGGGTGAAATGAAAGATCACTCAAAAGTGAGAGTGGCTATGCTGGGGCTAGTGGGTGTATTCACCTTTATTCATAGCCCTCATCCCCCAACTCCTTCTCCCTTTTTGGGAGAAGGGAGCCGAATTCAAAGTCCCTCTCCCGTCCTGGGCTACCGTGTACACACAAGTCTTGAAAAGATTCAAAATCTTTGCACTCGCCCCCCTAGCCCCCCAATTCTGGGGGGAACTAGTTCTAACTTTCGGATTTCTCCCCCCAATTTTGGGGGGTTGGGGGGGCTAATGCAGCGTGGAACACGGAGAACTAGAGATGTGTGTACACCGTAGCCCTTCTTGGAAGAGGAATTTAGGGTGAGGGCAATAGCTTTCTTTTCATCCTCAGACAGTGTGGATAAATAGAGATCAATGGCCTCTTTGATGTTGGCCTGAATCTCTTCCATCGAATCACCTTGGGTCTGGCATCCTTCCAGGGCAGAGCAGTAGGCGTAGTAGCCAAATTCATCTTTTTCGATAACGACAGAGAGTTGATGCATGGTTGTTTCTCCTGGATTTTACTGATTAGCGAGGTGTCAGTTTTACTGGCACAGAATAGACTTTAGAAGACGTTCTAATCTCTCACGGTCAGATACCTGAAGCCTACCGAGTTTTCGGATAATCAACTCCTTTGCAATCGTGGTTAAAACTGGCTTGATCACCGAAACTTTTAACAAACCTGCATTCTGCCAGTTTGTAATTTCTAGTTCTCCAAAGAGCAAAGGTGAAGTGATTTGACTAGTTACTGCAATCAGAATCAGGTCAGGACGCATGGTGTTGTAGCTGCCAGAGCTAATCACAACAGTTGGTCGTTTTTTGGTTGTTGATTGATCAGTGAATGGGAAGGGCACTAACAACACATCTGCAAAGTCATAGGTTGTCATAGGCAGAATCCTCAGAATTGTCCCAAACCCTAGCAAAAGCGGCTTCTGATAGCTGGATAAACTCTTCCCTAGTCGGCTCATTTCGAGAACGTTGACTTAAAAAATCAATAAAGTCCTCTACTTCCCAAACCTGGTGAGGTTGGAGATGTCGTATTTTTTCGATTATGTCTTGCTCTCGTTTGGAAAGGGATTGCATGGTGTTTCCTCCTGAATTTGACTGATTAACGAAGTGTGGGTTTTGCAATCGTGTAGCTAACTGGTTGGGGATCGTCGATGCGCTGAGATGCATCCAGAACCTCTAAGCCAACGACATTGCCCTGATCATCAAAATCGAAAATAATGCCGAACCCATCCTCGTCGCTTTCGCTAATAGGCGTGTCTTGAAATAAGATTCTCAGCACGTCTACCTCTGGGTCATAGATGATTTTCATGGTTCCGCCTCGTCCAGCTTGCTTGAAGGGAGCGTTGCTCGCCAGAAGGTTTTAGCCCAGTGGTCTTGGACAAATTGATCGGGATGATCCCAGAAACAGAGATCGACTATGAGTTGGGGATAATAGACAGGAATTTTCTTGTCTTTTTTACTTTTGATCTGTCGCACCAAAGCCGTAATCGGAGATTGGATATCAACAAGATCGGTATCTAGCAAGGTTCTAAATCGTCGTTCTGGGCCTTTAGACTCGCTGCTGTTGTGTAAGTCCAGGCAGCTTTTGGCAAAACTGCGGGGGGCTGGCTCAGAGTCTTGGTCATGGTAAATCGAGAGGCAAGCCACAAAAATCCAGATATCCTGTTGCCGCTCGTGGATACCTTCCAAATAGGGCAGTGTAAAGCGGTAAACTTTGCGTAAATGGTGGTGTTCACCAGAGAGTGCCCGTTTGAAGGTGGCTTTGGCACCGGTATCATTTTTGATGCGATCGCGAATCGCCTGTAGGAATTTTGTTTCTCGCTCTAGTCGATTACGGGGTGGGGTTTGGGTTGTGGTCATGAATCAGGCTCCTATTTGGCAACTTTTTCTTTTTTCTTGGCAGCAGCTTTGGCTTTTTTGGCTTCCTTCTCCTCTGGGCTGGCCCGCAAATCTGCGAGTTTCCACTCCAAGGTGCGCAGGGCAGCGGCTCTGGCCTGGTAGTTGCGAATGGATGCAATGGACTCGGTGAAAGCTTGACGGGCAGCGGTTTGAACCGTCTGAGTCCAAGCGGGCAATTCCTTAAACCCATAGCGGGTGATGCCATCGGCTCCGGTTTGGCTGTCTCGGGGTAGAGCATGAAGCAGTTCAGGAAATTTGCGATCAAGCTCTACCCAATAACGGGATTCCCCATCCAGGGCACTGGCCAAGCTGCCAGCCTCCCCATACTTGAGGACTTCTGCCAGGGCGAAGTAGGGGCTACCCCGGAAGGATCGGAAGATCTGTTGGTGTTCTTCGGCGATCGAGATCGCACCCTTCAGCACCGTCGCCAAATCCGCATCAGTCACATACCGAATGGGTGCCGAAAACTGCTCCCAACTCCACCCCAAAGGCTTAGCCTTATCCGCACTAAGACCAGAGATTTGAAAAGTCACGACATCATCAATCAAGTCTTCTGATTTCAAATTGGCAAGCCAATCCACAATGCGGGGGCGATGTTGCTTCTCTGCCGTCAGCAAAAAGCTATCGGCATCCCGCCAAAGTTGCTTCCTCAAGGACAGGCGCACGGGCTTGTCCTCCCGATAGGCGACTCCACATTCCCACTGTTGGGGCGACACCTGATCCGGTAGAGAATTCCCCATCGTGATTGCCAACTGGCTGACTTCACCGTTTTCGGGAAACAGCCGCAACCGTCGCCAGGGAAAGCTGAGGTAGCTGATATAGCCCTGGGGAGTCGTCTTCTTAGGTTTGCCGCCATAGCCCGTCTCCCAAGCGGGCAGATCTTCTCCCGTGACCACACTGGGCACCTCCGAGGCCGGGTCATAGCGCATCAGGTTGAACAGCAGGGTTTGCTTCAGGGTGCTGCCCCGCACGAGCACATTGGCGGCATTGATGGTGGGGGTATTGACTGCCGAGCGGTTGCCGCTGGATTGCCCCACGTAGAAGGCTCTTAGGCTGGTGATATCCACCCCCTGAAGTCGCACCAGCAAGCGAGCGGCTTGGGGTAGAGAAATGCTGTAGCCGCTCCATTCGTGCTCATGGGAGAACACCTGGGAGGTGCTCATGGTGTGGAGGGCGTAGATAGGGACGGCTTTGTCTAGGGGCAAGATGGGGTCTTGCATGAAGGGATGGTCGGGGTGGAGTAGGTCAAAGCGATCGCGCCATTGGTTGAGATAGGCGATCGCCCTCTGACCGTTGTCCTCAAAAATCTCTTCCCAGTGGTCTTCATTCCGTGACCCTTGATGGGCGCGGTGGAGAATCGCTAGCAGCAGGCGATAGATCGCCAGAGTAGTGGGTGGGTTATCGGCCTGGATTTCCCACAGGGTTTCCCAGGTTTGAAAGAGTTCAACGAGGGAAACCTCCCGGATTTGGAAATCGGGCGTCATCACCGGAATCCAGGGGCGATCGATTAGGTTAAAAGAGGACGGTGTTTCATTCATAGCTGAAATGTTGGTGATTCACACAATCTGATGAAATATGAGAGACGAATATGACTTTTCCTAATCATGGCTAAATCCCTATTGGATCAAGCTGAGAGGTCTATCTGCTAAGGTGCTTCCTCCTTCTCAATCAGCACTCCCCGAAGAGGATCGAGGGTCAGCCGCCAGTCCCCAACCACCGCCACTCTCTGAGCATTGACCTCTACATAGCGGCAGTTTCGCAGTAGTGCCGATGTCCAAGTGGGGGGGTTGTCCTGGGCTAACAAAGCTTTGACGAGAGGAGGTTTAGAGAGGCGGGTGCTGTGGGCGAGGAGTTTGCGAATCAGGGGTAGGTCGGGACGGGTGTTGAGATCCACCTGTTCTTGGGTGCCCGGAAACACCAGTCCGGTATCGGTGCGTTGCAAAAAGATGGTGGCGACAGAGGGTTCACCGAGGCGGGTAGCGGCAGCAATAGTTCCTTCGTCATCCTCTTCACCTTTTCGTGTGAAATCACAAGGCTTCACTTCCCCATGAGGTGGAGGCAGCTTAATTTCATTAGCTTTTGCAAGTTTCTTCTGTTCTTCAGGAGTTAACTCTTCATCGCGTGAAGTTTGCCAATCTTGAGCGTGAATAGGCTCGATGTTTTCCGGAACTGCCATATTTGGGTCATATACCGCTCCTATGAGTTCATCGGTTTCATCTGGAAGTTGAATGTGATGCCGACACCTTAGAGCTAGCCAACTTCGCAAAAGAATATGGCGTTCATAGATGTACTTACTGACACCAAAATCAGCTTTACCGTCAGTGGTAAAGCTTGGTGCCACGATCCACAGTTGGGGCGTGTTCAAGCCAGCGGGGCGATTGTCCCGCTTGTGGCGATGGAGTCGCCCGGAGCGCTGGAGCAACAGGTCAATGGGGGCTAGGTCGCTAATCATCAGGTCAAAGTCTACATCCAGACTTTGCTCAATCACCTGGGTGGCGACCAAGACAAAGCGCTGGGGGCGATGGGCATCCCCCTTACCAAATTTCCGCAAACAATCGGCCTCAATCGTCTCCCGGTCTTTGAACAGAAACCGCCCATGGAACAGCCCCAGATCCTCTGGCGGGAAGTAATCTTGCAACTGCTGGTATACCTCCTGGGCACGGTTCACCGTGGAGCAGATGACGGCCACGCAGCCGCCGCGATCGCTGAGTTCCTGGGATAGATCCGCTGGCCACTCTTCATCCTTGACCCAGTGAATGCCCAACTCCCGGCACACATGCTCTGAGGCGGCAAAGGACTGCGCTACGGCTGTCCCGTTGGCAAAGGCCGTGATGCGAGGGTAGGGAGCCTCTGGTAAAGGCGGGACGGGTTGGTTACACCCGGTGGCGTAGGCGGTCAATAAGCGCTGGCGGGTGCTGGCGGGCAAGGTGGCCGAGAGGGCAATCACCGGGGAACCCAACACCGCTGCCCATTCCAAAAAGCGTTCTAGAAGGGTGCTGGTGTAGAGGTCATAGGCGTGGATTTCGTCCAGGATGATGGTGCGCCCCGCTAAGCCAAAGAGGCGGACGAATTGATGGCGCGATCGCACCACCCCCATCAAGCCCTGATCCAGCGTGCCTACGCCGAAGGGACTCAGTAAGGTACGCTTCCGCGCGGTGTGCCATTCACTGGCAAACACGCCGCGCCCCTCGTGGTCATACACCTGATCCAATCGGCAGACCGTATCTAGGTACTCCCCCTTCAGTGCGGCGGCTCCGTGGCTGAGGGTGAGATTCACCACCTTGTCGTCATAGCGCTTTTGCAAAAATTCCTGCACCCGCTTGAACATGGCGTTACTAGTGGCCTGGGTCGGTAAGCCAATGTAAAAGCCACCTGCGGCTGACTGATGTTGCAGATGATCGGCTAGGTACAGCGCCGCTTCCGTTTTGCCCTCCCCCATCGAGGCTTCCACCATCACCAAACACGGGGGGGTCAGGTCATCCGTAAGCTGAATCGCGGCATCCTGAAGGGGACGAACAATGGTGATCAAGGGGAACAGTTTAGTAAACGATAGGGGTTTTCCTGTTTCGAGGTGACTCCATCCCTGGGCTTTGAGGGCTTGCTTCGCCTTCTCGGCTAGCCCTGTCTGATAAGTTGCAAAGGGTTCGTCATTGGCATAGGGAAAACCTGACTTCTCCTCTGGATTTGAGGCGATCCAGTCAGATACGGTGGTTAATCCCGCCAAAATCATGGCGGCGGCGTTGTCGCACTGACTGGGTAAATCGACTGCCACAAGACCGACAAAATCCCTTAATTGCTCATAAATATCCCGCCGAAACTGAGCCCAGCTACCCCGCCCTACATCGTCACTGGATAAGGCTTCCAAATCTGCTGAACCCGGGAAAAAACCGTGGTGCCCGCCTACAATCGCTGCTAATTTTCTTGCCAGACTCCTGTTAAGACCCAATTCCTTGAGAAATTCTGGTAAGGTCGCCGCTGTCACCGTGCCATGGGGAGTTTTCTGGCCTGTTGTTGGATAGCTATGCCACAGGTCATAAAGGGATTTTCCAACTAGGGCTCGCCCAACGTTACTGACCTGGAACTGAAATGCTGCACTTACCTTGCCCAGGTCATGGCTCCCGGCCATAAACCCGCAGAATCGCACCAGGGATTCGTTATCGGGTAATCCTAGCCCTTCTGCTAGATGCTTGCGGGCAATGGGGCTGAGGTACGTCCTGACCATCTCCATCGCCACTGCGGCTGTATCTGCGAGGTGACAAATCACCGGATGATACTGCGGCTGACCATCTTCTCTCAGATTGCCCTGACCTGTTTTGGCCCAAAATCTGGGGTGATTCATTGCTGCTGCCCTTCATCGCAATAGTACTGATGCATTCCCGCCAACTCATCCCGTGCCATCGCCACCCACTCAGGTGGAGCCAAGACCTTAGCACCTTGCCCATATCCCCAAACCTAGCGGTTGAGGTCATTGAGTCTCCCCACTGGCAGCGTCAAGGTCAGCGATCGATCCCCATGTTCGGTAATGTCGGGGTGCCAACGCCGTTCCTGTTGGTGTATCCCCGTTGACGAGAGCAAGCAATCGGTGCACCCATGCGATCGCGTAAAAAATCTAAGTCATAGCGCCCGGTTCGTTCACTCACTTCCAGCTCTTTTCCCAGAGACGGTGCGGTTGTGCGCTCCCAATTTCGTAAGAGTTGATCAGGCTGTAAAACTCGCTCAAATCGACGTAGCATTGCTAGATCTCAAAAGACTGCCCCCATCTTAAAAGAGCAACCCTGCAAAAATGCTTCCGCCTTTCAAAATTAAGTTTTTAAGCGTGCCAAAAAGTTATGAATATAGCGGTTCTCACCTGAGAGAGTGTTTGAAAAGGTGCTTAGATCTTGCACTCGCTCCCCTAGCCCCCCAATCCTGGGGGGAATAGGGTCAGAGTTCTCGCCTTTCTCCCCCCAAATTTGGGGGGTCGGGGGGGCTAATGCAGGGTTGATGAGACTTTTAAAACACGCTCTGAGTGAGGTACGGGGTGTGGGGGTGGAACCCCCACGCAGGGGGCACTGCCCCCTGCACCCCATGTACTCCATTGATCTGTAAACCGCTATAATATGCCCTGGATGATGACTGCTATAGACGATATCCCGAGGGTCAAGGGTGGCTATTTCCACAGCCAGTCCAACGAGAGCGTAAAACCGGTCAAAACGGATTCCCCCGATAGACTGCTGGGTGTTTGTGGCACTTCAACGGGTTGCCCCGGTCGATAAATTTCCACCCGTTGGTCTTCTGGGTTGATCAGCCAACCGAGGCGAATCCCACTTCCCAAATACTCCTGCATTTTCAGTTGAGTGGTGTGCAGATTATCGGAAGGGGAGAGCAACTCCAGCACAAAATCCGGGCAAAGGGGCGGGAACTTGCGCTGCTGGTCTGGGGTGAGGGCATCCCAGCGAGACTTTTCCACCCAGGACACATCAGGAGAGCGATCGCCGCCATTCGGGAGTCGGAAGCAAGTGGACGAGTCAAATATCTTACCTAGATTAGCTTGTTCATTCCAGACGACGAAGCGAGCGACCAAAGTAGCATTATTCATGCCCGTTTCACCGCCAGTGGGGGACATAATCACAAGTTCTCCAGCAGGAGTCCGTTCAAACTTGATTTCAGGATTATCGGCACAGAGGCGGTCAAACTGCTCATCTGAGAGGGTGGTGATGGAACTGAAGTCAATGGTGAAAGCCGTCATCGCAAAGCCCCTCAAGGGTTATGCCTCCATCATGGCAAGCATTGGAGCAATAGAAGTTTACCTCTTTTTGCCAGATGTTGACTTGGGGCTGCCCAGGGTTGATTGAAGTTCGTCTTGGGCAGCAGCGAGGGCGGTGGGCAATTGCTCGGGATTGCGTCCCCCAGCTTGGGCTAGATTGGGCCGACCGCCGCCGCCACCCCCACAGAGTTTAGCGATCGCACCGATAAATTTCCCGGCCTGCACCCCTTGTTGATTGGCTTTGGGGCTGCACGCGGCCACCAGGCTGACTTTCCCGGCTTCGCTCACAGAGCCGAGCACCACCACCCCTTCGCCCAGTTTTTGCAGCAGCCGCTCGGCAGCAGTTTTGAGGGCATCGGCATCTACCCCCGGCAGTTCGGCCACCAGGATCTGGAAGTTACCCACGGTCTCAGCTTGGCTGAGGAGTTGATCTGACTTGGCCAGGGCCAGCTCGGCTTTGAGGGCATCTAACTGTTTTTGGGTGGATTTCAGTTCGGTTTGCAAAGCTGTGATCCGCTCTGGCAGTTCTTCGGGTTTGACTTTGAAGTGATCACTGAGTTCCCGGACGACGCGATCGCGCACATTCAAATACTCCAGCACCGCTGGCCCAGCCACCGCCTCGATGCGCCGCACCCCAGAGGCGACACCGGTTTCTGCCACAATTTTGAAGAGGCCAATTTCAGCGGTGTTATTGACATGGGTGCCGCCACACAGCTCCATGGACACCTCCGGCACATCCAGCACCCGCACCTCGGCTCCGTATTTTTCGCCAAACATGGCAATGGCTCCCTTGGCCTTGGCATCAGCAATGGGCATCACCGTGGCCTGGGTGGGATGGGCTTCCGCAATCCAGGTGTTGATCTGGTCTTCAACGGCTTGCAGTTCCTCAGGGGTGAGGGCGCGGGGGCAGTTAAAGTCAAACCGGAGCCGATCAAAGGACACCAGGGAACCCGCTTGACCAATGCCCTCATCCACCAGTTTTTTCAGCGCCGACTGGAGCAGGTGAGTGGCGGTATGGTGAGCCTGCACCCGCCGCCGACAGGCGAGGTCAATTTGGGCTGTAATCCGCGCGCCCGTTTGCAGGGTGCCCCGCTCCACACAGCCATAGTGGATGAAGATCCCCGATTCTTTTTGCACATCTTCGATCCGCACCAGCACTGCGTCACCAGAAAGGTAGCCGCGATCGCCAATTTGCCCCCCCGACTCAGCATAAAAGGGGGTTTGATCCAGGGCAATTTGGACGGCTGTGCCCGCTTCAGCGGCTTCAACAGCGTGGCCTGCAACCAGAAGGGCGGCAACCGTAGCCTGGCTGGCGGGTTGGGTATAGCCCAGGAAATCCGTGGGGTGAATGTGCTCAGCCAGGGTATCCAGTGCCCCTTGTACGGTGAGGTCAATGGTTTCGTGGGCATCCCGGGAGCGATGGCGCTGCCGCGCCATCTCAGCTTCAAAGCCCTCAACATCTACCGTCAAACCTTGTTCAGCCGCAATTTCTTGAGTCAACTCCAGAGGGAAGCCATGGGTGTCGTACAAGATAAAGGCGTCTTCCCCCGAGATTTGTTTGGGCCGCTGCGCCATGATTTCCGCCAGCAGCTTTTCTCCGCGATCCAGCGTCTTCAGGAACTGGGCTTCTTCGCGGGTCAGTTCGGTTTTAATCGCAGTTTCCCGCTCCCGGACATTGGGATAGGCATCTGCCGATAATTCCATGGCCACATCTGCCACCTGAGTAGCAAAAGTCCCTTCAATGCCAATGAGCTGACCATGGCGCACCACCCGGCGAATCAGGCGTCGCAGGACATAGCCCCGGCCAATATTAGAGGCGGTGATGCCATCAGCAATCATATGCACCACCGCCCGCAGATGATCCCCAATCACCTTGAGTGAAACCTTGGTTTTCTCGTCGGCTTGGGCATAATCAAGGCCAGCAATTTCCGCCGCCGCTTTGATGATGGGGAAAATCAGATCAGTTTCATAGTTATTGGGAACGCCCTGCAAAATCTGAGCCATGCGTTCTAGGCCCAGCCCCGTGTCAATATTTTGGTGTTGAAGTGGGGTTAAGTTGCCCTCGGCGTCCCGGTTGTACTGCATGAACACCAGATTGTAGAACTCAATAAACCGGGTGTCATCTTCCAGATCGATCTTGTGATCGCCCTTTTCTGGGTAAAAGTCATAGTAAATTTCCGAGCAGGGGCCGCAGGGGCCTGTGGGGCCAGAAGTCCAGAAGTTATCCTCTGCGCCCATGCGTTGAATCCGATGTGCGGGGATGCCGATCTGGTCGCGCCAGATGGCAAAGGCTTCGTCATCTTCGGTGAAGACACTGGGAATTAACCGCTCTGGCGGCAGGCCAAACACCTCTGTGGAGAGTTCCCAGGCCCAGGCAATGGCTTGTGCTTTGAAGTAATCGCCAAAGCTAAAATTGCCCAACATTTCAAAGAACGTATGGTGCCGCGCTGTGCGTCCCACATTCTCGATGTCGTTGGTGCGTATGCACTTCTGGGAGGTGGTGGCACGGGGATAGTCGGCAGGGCGCTGACCCAGGAAAATGGGCTTAAAGGGCAGCATCCCGGCAATAGTGAGCAGTACCGTGGGGTCTTCGGGGACGAGGGAGGCACTGGGGAGAATTTGGTGCCCCTTCACGGCATAGAAGTCTAGAAATTTTTGCCGAATTTGGGCACCACTTAGATAAGCAACCATAGACCTTGACGTTGACATTTCCCTTTTCCATCATGCCTTGTTCAACCCAATTTTGGCTCTCGAATCACCGCGATATGCACAATGGCATCGCCTTGATTGACCAGGGGGTTGCGGGCACAACCCACCACCAGACCCGAGCAGGGGGCATACACCTTCAGCTTGGATTCGCCAAAGGCATCAGTAATCAAGCCCAGGGGTTGTTTTTTCTCGACCCGATCTCCTAGGTTGACAACCATGTGCAAAAGCCCCCCGCGACCCGCCCGCACCCAGGTGAGTTTTGCGGCTGTGAGCGACGGGGTGGTGGCCACCTCTGGGTTCAGGGCATACATGTTGAGGGCAGCTAGGACGCGACGGATGCCCTGTACTCCGGCTGCGATCGCATCTCCATCAAAGCGCAGCGCCTCCCCCCCCTCATAGAGCAACACCGGAACCCCCCGCTGGGCAGCGGCCTGCCGCAGTGACCCATCCCGCGAGTCAGCATGGATCATCACCGGTGCCCCAAAAGACTCCGCCAAGCGGTAAGTTTCGGCATCTTTGAGATTGGCGCGAATCTGGGGTAAGTTGCAGCGATCATGGGAGGCTGTATGCAGATCAATCCCGTAAGCGCAGGGGCTGACCACCTCCTTCATAAATAGGTGAGCCAAACGGCTGGCCAGTGACCCTCGCGGTGAACCCGGAAAGGAACGATTCAGATCACGGCGATCGGGCAGATAGCGAGATTGGTCAATAAAGCCAAAAATATTGACAATAGGCACCGCAATCACCGTGCCTTTGAGTTGCCGGGGATTGATCTGCGTCAACACCTGGCGAATAATTTCTACCCCATTGATTTCATCCCCGTGAATAGCCGCACTCAACCAAAGACAAGGGCCGGGACATCGCCCATGGATCACGGTTACCGATAGGGACAGCAAAGTCTGGGTGGGCAGGCGACTAATGGGTAACTCGACGCGCTGTTTTTTGCCAGGGGGAATGAGCACGCCCCCAAGGGCAATGGGTGTTGCCATCGCTGGCGATCGTTGACTTGGGGTAGTCACCTCGCTCTCTCTGTTGCCTCCAACCCCTAAGGGTAAGCACGACTGCATAAGCACCCTAAAAATCCGTCCCCTGATCTGTTGGTACTGAACGGCTGGCAAAAATGGAGAGCTGCGATCGCCATAACTCAGTACCCCTTACACAGTGCAAATATCATAGCCATTGTGCGGCCAGTGCATGACAAAATGACGATTATTCCCAAAAGTTTCTGTAAGGCAGTGAGGAGTAGAGCGCTAAATAGCGACCATTCAAACCCTACCTTGATCCGTCGCAGTGCTCCGCCCATAGCCGTTGGCGAAGCCTGCCGCAGGCATAGGCTTGGGGGGTGGTGTAGGCCGAAGGACGCGCGAAGCAGCGGCGCGTGAGTTGAGGTGCATCCCTGAACAATGCGATAGCGAGAGAAGGGATAGCGCTGAAACGAGCAAAAAGGTAAAATTGCATTACCGGCAACGGTCTTTGAAATCCTAAGGGTATGGTTCGGAACACCCAAAAAACTCGTGGTGGAGGGAGACCACAAAATCGCCAGTCGGTGTGGCAAAGAGAATTTCGGTTCTCGATTCAGGTCTGCGGTGGGGCGCATCGTGGACGTTAAACAAACAGCCTGTGGAGGCGTTCTGACCAGGGATATTCAGGCTTGCTTGGGTATCTAGGCGTGAGCCAGTGAAGCAGGAATCTCACTCTGTACCGTAGGTCCGAGTGAGAGCGTCAACGGGACACAATTTCTCGAAACCAAGCATCATTGCGTAGCTCCACAAAGTCTGGATCGGTGCGGGCTTCTTGGATCAATTTGGGATTGAGCTGTACGGCTTGTTCGAGGTGATCTAAGCCTCGATCAATTTGGCCTTTGAGGATATAGCAAACGGCTTTGCTGTAATAGGCGTGGGCATATTCTGGGTTAAGCTTCAAAGCCTGATTGAGGCTGTCGAGGGCTTCTTGGTCGCGGTTGAGTTTGGCTAGGGCATAGCCGCGATGACTCCAGCCCTTGAACGACTCGGGAGCCAACTGCACCACCTGGTCAAAGGAGCCAAAGGCCTCTTCATATCGCTCTAGCACCTCTAAGGCCAGACCCCGATTTAACCAAGCCACCTGATCCTGGGGGTGCAGTTGCACGGCTTGGTCAAAGGACTCGAAGGCTTCGGTGTGTCGCTGTAATAGGCCGAGGACTGCCCCGCGATTCAGCAGAGCCTCGGGATAGTCTGGTTTGACGTTGAGTGCCTGGTCGTAGGATGCGATCGCGTCTTCAAACCGCTGTAGTCGCTCCAGCATCAGACCCCGATTCAGCCAGGCTTTGGCATCCTCTGGACGGGTTTTAACCACTCGACTAAAGGCTGCCACGGCACTGTCATAGCGACGCAGATCGCGCAGATAGAGTCCTCGCTGATACCAAGCCTCTGGGTCATCTGGCCGGACATCCAGCACCTTGTTTAGAGCAGTAATGGCCTCCTCATACTGCTTCAGCCCCCCCAAAGTCAGTGCTCGCTGCGACCAGATTTCAGCATTGTCGGGTTGCAGATTCAGGGCTTGATCAAAGGTTGCCAGCGCCGCTGCATAGTCCTTGGCTGCCAACTGCTCCTGTCCCTGTTGCAGGTAGGACTGCACATCCATGAGCAATTCAGGGCGATTTTCTTCAATGCGGGCTAGTTTGCCAGAGAGTTCGCTCAACTGGGCCGTGATCTCGGCCAGGGCATCCTGGGCAATCTCTGCTGGGGTTAATGCGGCCAACTGTGCCAAAATTTCGTCTTTACGACCTTGTGCGGCTTGCAACACCTCAGACAGGGCGGCCTCGGTGTCAGACTGCAAGTGCTTGAGATGGTGTTGCTGTTGCTCCCGCTGGTTGCCCAGATCTTGTTGTAAGGCCGTGAGCTGGCGGGTGACCTGATTGGCTAGGGTTTGAATGCTGTCTAGGGTCTGCTGCTGTTGGGTTTGAACAGCCTGCTTGAGGCCAGCTACCTGGCCGCTGGCCTCGGTTTCTAAGCCCTGGATTTGTGCCCAGGTCAACTGCTGTTGCTGTTCAAGTTGGGTGCGTACCGTTGTCAACTCCGCCATAAATTCGGCACTTAGCCCTTGCAACTGCTGTAAAAGCTGCTGAGACTCACCCTGTGCCTCTGCGTAGGACTGGCGCAGTTGGGTGGCCAAGTCGGTGCCTAAGCGTTCTAGTTTGGCTAGGGTGCGATCGCGCTCCTGGGCGGCCTGAACCTGGGCGGCTGCCTCAAACTCTGACAGGCGGGGGGCAAAGTTTTGCGCCATCTGCCCCAAATGCTGAAGGCTTTCATGCCATTGCTGCTGTGCTTCAGTCTTGAGATCTTGGAGATGGGCTTGATAGTCGGCCTGCACCTGACCCAGTTGCCGTACCCAGTCCTCTTTCTCCGTTTGAGCGGCACCATATAACTGGTCGAGATGGGTTTGATACGCTCCCTCAGCTCCCTTGAGTGCCCCCAGAACTGCCTGTTGTTCCCGATGCACCTGCTCTTCTAGGTGAGCCAATTGGGGCTTGAAGGCTGTGCCCAAGGATTCTATGTGTTGCAGCACCAAATCTCGCTGCTGCTGAGCCGCAGTCTGAAATTGGCTTAACTGGCTTTGAAAGCCCATCTCTGCTTGTCGCAGGGTTTCTAGCAATACCGTCTTATGACTGCTAGCCTCGGCTTCAAAGCCTGACAATTGCAATTCAAAGGTACGCTCTTGTTGGCGTAAATGATCTAGGATCCGGTGTTGTTCGTCTTGTAAATGGTGGCGCACCTGCTCTAACTGCTGCGAAGAATGACTTTCCAGGTGTGCCATGGTTTCGTGGGCTGAGGCTAGCACTTTCTCTAGCTCTTGGAGAGACCACTGTTGAGCTTCGGCAAAGTGGCTTAACTGCTGGGTGATCTCCTGGCGCTTATGCCCCAACTCTGCATAAAACCCATCGGCCTCTTGACCCAGATCTGCCTTAAGAGACGCGGCTTCTCGCAGCAGCGTCTCAACCGCATCATTGGCAATTGACAGCCGCGCCTTCAGGTCGGTCATTTCTTGGAGATGAGCCTGCACGACCTCGGTAACCTCCCGGAGCACGGAGCGCCGCAGCAAAAACAGCCCGACCCCTGTTGCCGTTGCCAGACTCACCAGTACGCCAAACATCACCCAGACAAAGACCCGCAGTTGCATTTCAAGCTGCTGTTGCACAGTGGGATCCGTAGGCTCTGCGATCTGAGCCAGGGGTAGGGGCACCGGATTCATAGTGGCCGATGCGAGGGGAGAGAGCAGGACTGATTTCCCGGTACCCAGAAGCAGAACCAGGAGAATACTGCGTTGCCATGCGCCTGTGGCGATCCAATGATGGTGCTTCATGGTTCGGTGCGATCTCTCCCTTATCTGTTTTCTGTCGTATTGGCGGGTGGCAGATTCGCCAAGAACGCTCCAATCTTCTTCATTAAAGACTAATCAAAATTCTCTTTCGTGATCTGTCTTTGATCTTTTTGATCTATATCCTGAGCAGTGCTCTCATGGTCAGCATCTAGCATCTCTCGTCAATCTTCCCGAATTCCGGTACCCTCAAGACAGTTCCCTAGATGGGTCGCTTCCGCCAATGCAGACGATCGCCATGGAAGATATTAAAACACGCCTCAGGGCTGACCTCGCGGAAGTGTTGTGGCAAGATCTGATCCCCCACAGCAAGCGCGATGCCGTGATTGTGGTCAGTCCGACGTTGGATTTGGTCAGTGTTGGGGTGGCGATTGCTGAGGACAATACGGCATTGGTGCAGTTGTGGATTCAGCAAAGCCTGGTTTACAAGCCCACCCCAGCTCAGTTGTCGGATTGGAATGCCCATGTCAATACGGTCTTCTGTACTTTGATTGTGCAACCCTTTGTGTTGGTTCGGGCTCCCGAGGCATTGGCCTAATTGAGTCTCTGACTGAAGCGGCCCTAGCTCGTCTGCCCAGGGGGGATTCCCCTTGGGGGCCACAGATCTTATTCTTTTTTGAAGGTTTGATGCCTGCCTATGACCTCCCCTGCTCCAGCACCGTTGTCTCCTAAGGTCTATATTGTGGGGGCTGGCCCGGGTGATCTTGATCTGCTGACCCTCAAGGCATACCGCCTGCTGACCCAGGCCGATGTGATTCTTTATGCGGATTCGTTGGTGCCTCGTCAGGTGCTCCAAGATGTACGGCCTGATGCCGAAATTATTCACACCGCTCACAAAACCCTAGAGGAAATTTTGCCGATTATGGTGGCGCGGGTGCGATCGCAGCAGTCAGTGGTGCGCCTTCATTCGGGTGATCCCTGTCTCTATGGGGCGGTGCAGGAACAAATGCAGGCCCTTGCCGAGGCTGAAATTCCCTTTGAAGTGATTCCGGGTATCAGTGCGTTTCAAGCGGCTGCCGCTCGCCTGAGTATAGAACTAACACTCCCCAACTTGGTGCAAACGGTGATCTTGACCCGCATCAGTGGCCGCACCCAGGTGCCCCCGACCGAGGAACTGGCGAGCTTGGCTGCCCACCAAGCGACGCTCTGCCTCTATTTAAGTGCCCGTCATATTGAGCAAGCTCAGGCTAAACTACTGCTGCACTATGCCCCAGATTTGCCAGTGGCCATTTGCTACCGACTGGGCTGGCCAGATGAGCAAGTGTTTACCGTCCCCTTGGCTGAGATGGCCTCGGCCACCCAGATGCATCAGCTTCAGCGCACAACCCTCTATGTGATTAGTCCGGTGTTGGCAGCAACGCGAGCACAGACGCGATCGCGCCTCTATCATCCTGAGCATCACCATTTGTTTCGACCTGCCAACCCCCCCTAACCCCAGCCATGGTTTGAGTATAGAAACCATGAATGATGATAAGCTCTTATCTCAAAGGATCTAACCCCAGTCTCGTCTTGGATCGAGGAGCACTTGCACATCATGTCAACCCCCCAGCCCCCTAAGATTGGCCGTTCTCTCCGACAAATTCTTGCCCTTCTGGTTCTGGGGCTTTTTCTCGGGGCTTGCCAGGGAGAAAGTAGCCCAGAGGGCAGCACCGAGGGCTTAAAGCTCGGGACCTTGCTGCCCTCTACGGGCGATCTGTCGCCCATTGGCCAGCCTATGATTGCAACCGTGCCTCTTCTGATCGAAACCGTCAATGCCTGTGGGGGAGTTAACGACAACCCCGTCATCCTGATTAGTGAAGATGATCAGACCGACCCCACGGCAGGCAACGCAGCTATGACCAAGCTGGCCGAAGTAGATCGAGTTGCAGGGGTGGTGGGTTCCTTTGCCAGTAGTGTATCTCAGGCCGCTGTAGACGTTGCCGTTCGCAATCGGGTGATGCTTTTGTCTCCAGGTAGTACCAGTCCGGTGTTTACCGAGCGGGCTGAGCAGGGCAACTTCAATGGCTATTGGGCGCGCACCGCCCCCCCGGATACCTATCAGGCTCGGGCACTGGCTCAGTTGGCGCGCGATCGCGGCTTTGAGCGGGTTTCGACCGTAGTGATCAACAACGACTATGGCGTGGGCTTTGAGCAAGTCTTTGTCCAGGCTTTTCAGGAACTCGGGGGAACGGTGACCAATACCGCCACCCCCACCCGCTACGACCCCCGGGCGACCACCTTTGACACCGAAGCCGCCGCCGCCTTTGCAGGGCAACCCGAAGCAGTCGTGGCAGTGCTTTATGCCGAAACGGGTAGTCTGCTGCTGAAATCGGCCTACGAACAAGGTCTGACTGAAGGGGTACAGATTATGCTCACCGACGGCGTCAAGTCTGAAGAATTTGCGGCTCAAGTGGGTCGCACCAGCGACGGCCAGTTTATCATTGCCGGTGCCATCGGTACAGTGCCAGGTGCAGACGGCGTGGCCTTGGCCGATCTAACCGAACGCTGGCAGGCCGCCCGCAACGAAGCCCCCCCTGCCTTTGTCCCTCAAAGCTGGGATGCCGCAGCCCTATTGGCGCTGGCGGCTCAAGCCGCCGGAGAAAATACTGGCGAAGGCATTGCCCGCACCCTTAGAGATGTATCCAATGCCCCCGGCACAGAAGTCTCTGATGTTTGTGAAGGCTTAGAGCGCCTCAAAGCTGGAGAAGAGATTAACTACCAGGGAGCCAGCGGCAATGTTGACATCGATGAGAATGGGGATGTGGTCGGTGTCTACGATGTCTGGACAGTCGAGGACGATGGCACCCTAGAAGTAGTGGGTCAAGTTACCCCCGATGCCTAGAAAGGATCGAGGCATGCCTTGATTGACTTCAATGCACCGGATCCCTCGTCAAGTCGCCTCCTTTAGCGGCGGTTTGAAAAGTTTCTAACGCCTTGCACCCGCCCCCTAAACCCCCCATTCTGGGGGACTTAAGAGTGATCAAAGCCTCCCAGAATGGGGGGTTGGGGGGCGAGTGTAGAGCATGGGAAGACTTTAAAGACGTACGGCTATAGCTCGGGGAAGAACGCCAGCTTAGATAGCAGTCCCACCAACGCCAGGATAAGAGCGGTGACAAACGTCCACAGACGATTATCTTGAGATCTTAACTGGGTTCTAATGTCTGCGAGCTGAGTGTCAGTCGTCTTTTTGAAGTCCGACAATTGGGTGTTCAATGCAGTAAACCGTTTATCAATGCTGTTAAACCGCTCATCATTTCTGGCTTGGGAGACTTCTAGCCGTTTATCAAGGCTGTCTATTTTCTTGTCCATTCCGAGGATTAAATCTCGGATTTCTCGGATCTCGCTATCGGTTGCTTGAGTCATGTCTTACCCTCCTTGCCCATTAGCTCACGCTCGGCTGCTTCGGTGATGACGCGCTGCAACCACTCAAGGCGGTGATCTCGGGGTAAAGCCTCGACCGCTGCGTCAATGCCTGCTGAAACCCCGACGAATAGCCGACTGTTCATACTGTAATATGGCTCCCCCAGCCAATGGGCGATACTGGACTCGAACCAGTGACCCCTTCCGTGTGAAGGAAGGGTCGCTATTGGCTATGGCAATTGACAGATAAGGCTTTCAGGCATTCTCAATAAATGACCGGGGTCAGAATCGGGGTAAACCCCCTTGGGATTACGGTTTGTAGTACAGCATGTAGCATGGTCAAGTTTGGCCTCCCAAGAGTCGGGTCACAATTTTTTCAATGGCTGGGGATAGTGCTTGGAGCAATGGGGAGAGAATCACCACAGTGCCAGCCGTGACGATGATGGTTTTAGCAGTGCCAAGGGTATCCCGCGTCAGTTGAAAGTACCGTTCATCCCATTTGCGCGATTCCGCTTTCAAGTCATCCTTGAGTTCAGCGATCGCTTCGGTATTCTTTGTGATCAACTCCTGGTTAGCTTGGGTTGCGGTTGCCACAGTTGAGGCAAACCGATCCAGGGTTTCATCTGTCCAGCGTTCGGTCATGCTGCACCTCCTAGGAAAGCCCGGATGGTGGGGGCAATGGCCTGAAGCACTGGAGCCAGTAGAGTAACAGTGCCAGCCGTGATGATGATCGTGGTAGCAAGGCGCTCGATCTTCTCGGATGCCTTAACGTAGGCATCAAATTTGGTATTGGTGTCCCTGGTGTCTTGCTTTAGCCCAGCAATATCATGGTCAATCTTGTCTAGTCGTTCCAGGACAAGTCGCTGAAAGTCACTATCGGTAGCTGGGGTCACGTCTCACCATCCTTGTCCATCAGCTCAGCTAGAGCTGCTTCAGTGATGACTCGCCGCAACCAGGCTGACCGATTCGGTAACGCTCTTACTAGGGTGTCGATAGACTCTGTGAGCCTCAGTTGAATATTCCTCTTGGCCATTGGCTCTGTGGTGTTGTCAGCTCTCTTGAACTGGTTGGCTTTGAACTCTGGGGTAATGACAGGGTTGGGGTTTCCTTTAGGCATGGCTTACCGTAACTCAACACCTACAGTATATCCCTGTGTCAAGCCTTTGGCACAAGCAAAAACCCCGGCCAACAAACCGGGGTTTTCTGTATCAGTTCACCTAATCTCTTTCCACTTCCTGTTCGGTTGCTTTTGCATCTTGATACCGCGATGCTCCACGCCGATCGCCACTGGCTTGGTTTTTGTCGGGTTCAAAGTAGACCTTTGCCAGGGGTGAGCCGAGAATCGATGACGTGCGATCGCGGCCATTGCAGCATCCAATCGCGCCAGCTCCATGGCTAGATATTTCTCTGCACTGTGGTGTTGGGATTCTCTGAGTTGAGCGAGACTGTCGTCAATATCCTTGAAAGCTAATCCCACAGATACATTCAGCTCATCGGCAATTGCCCTAACCGTTTTACCCTCAAGCCTTAGGGCAATTGCCTTTGCCTTTCGTTGCTCTCGCTCGATTTTGCTCTTTGACGTTTTTGGCATGGTTCAAAATCCTAAAAGTTCAATTAAATACATCCGGTTTCACCTCAAACGGTAGTCCAGCCGCCGCAACAGTTGCCGCAAACAGGGCTGAGGCAATGGCGACACGCTCACCTGGTTCAACCTGGGGCATTGCCCGAGCTGTGGGTGAACTGACGCGCTCAAGGCAGGCTGCCTTGAAGTTTTCGGCAACCGCTCGATTCACGGCCTGAGCGTTACAATTCAGCGATCGCCGCAAGTGACTCAGGCAACCGCGATACTTTACCAAAGCCCCAGGGATAGACCCTTCTCTTTGGCCATGGCTTGGGTGTAGCGCTCAAATAGCACTGGGGCACTCAGCTCAGTAGGAGTCTTGCCCAGAATTCTGGGCTTGTATTTCAGCAACGTGTGGTCAAAATGCCCTGTGGCAACGTCCACCTCAATCTGGGACGCCTTCTGACGGGCAAGCCCTCGCCCAATCGCGCTATCAGCAACGCCACAGGCTAATGTGTACCGCTTGCCGTGGTATCTCCATCGCAAGCGTAAACGTCCATCGTGGTTTTCGATCGTGGTTTTCATGGCGGGGTAAATATCGGGGTAAACTCACAGCCCCAAACAACCCTTAAAAGCCTATGCTCACTTGCTTATTGACAGCAAAATAAGCCTTCAAGAATCGTTTAGGATTCCCAAAAGCCTTACTGTATATGGCTCCCCAGCCAATGGGCGATACTGGACTCGAACCAGTGACCCCTTCCGTGTGAAGGAAGTGCGCTACCACTGTGCTAATCGCCCTCAGGCATATCAATCTATCACAGCGGTGTGAACCGAAGCAACTTTAGCCAACGGGTTCCGGGAGCATCTTTCACCCTTGATGGGGGAAGTCTTATTGATTGTCCACCGCAGCTTCCAGCGTCCGCTGCAAGGCTTGGGGTAAGTTAGACAAAAAATCATAGCCCGTGGTAGCTTCAAGGGCATCCACGGAAACACGAAAGGTGCGCCAATCCGCCATGCGGATGCCCTGTTCGTTGGGCATATCCACTGCTATCACTCGCGTTTGAGGGGTGACACCCCGGATGCCTCGGCTTGGCTCATCTATCACCACAATCACTTTCCAAAGGTGTTGGGGGGGAATCACCCGTCCCTCAGCAATAGTACGACGACGCCCATATCCACCTGACAAGATATACAATTCCTTGCCCTCGCGAGCCAGGGTGCGACACTCGGATTCTAATACAGCCCAAGGCCCCTGGTTATTGTCGGGGGTCTGGGGCAGAATATTGGTCATCAAAAAGGTGGCGGAGTTATCTTCAGCGGTGCGGGTGCGATCGCCAGAGGGGATCATGTGGCCGCGATCGTAGCCACTGCCCGTATAGTCCTGGGGAACGACCTGATACCAACCTCTGGGTAGTGATTCATCGGGTCGAAAATCATTTTGACGGGGGGCATCTCCCAACCAGTCAGTATTCAATTGCCAACTCACCCAGTTGGGAATGCGGGTGCTGTTGTTATAAGACAGGGCGTACTGAGGTTTCTGCATCAGATAGTTATTCGGAGTACTGACGCTAGCCCCACTAGGATTGCCCATGGCTAGGTGTTCTGAGGGGATAGCCCAGGGTTGCTGCCACAGCAGATAAGCCAGCAACAACACCACGAGCAGCAACAAGGCTCCGAGAGCCTTCAGTTGTGCTGCTGTCCATCTTACTTTTGATCGAGGCATCAACTCACTCCAGACTCACCTTGGCTCGATGGAGAAGCTGCATCCCATGGCGGTAGCCCACATAGTCCACCCGGACGGGTGTGCCAGGTGCGACCTCCCTCCCCTGCATTAACTGGTGAGATTGGGGATCATAGGCGACTTGCGCACCAACTTCGCCGATGGGGGCAACCTCCCAGGACTGCAATAGTTGTTCTAGGGGGCGCAACAGCGGCAAAAGTTTTACGGCTGGTGCCTGGGGATTCTGACGAGCCGCATGAGCGGCTTTGGGCCATTGCAGCAGCCAGGATTCTAGGGCTTGCAGTGTGCTCTGCTGGAACTGCTGCTGGAACTGCTGCTGTTGGGTGACCATCTGTTCCTGGAGTCGCTGGTACTCCTGCCGCACTTGTTGGAGGGTTTGCGTCTCATTCGGGAAGACCTGGGGAGATAATTGGGTCAAGCACTCGCTCAGGGATAACTGCAAGACTTGACTCAGGCGCAGAACTACGGCTACGGGAAGCTGCTCAATTTGGCCTTGGCGCAGTTTTTGGAGCTGCGATCGCGTCAAACCCACCGTCCGTGCCAACTCCGACCAGTACTGCAATCCCACCCTAGCCATGGCCTGTCGCAGCACCTCAGCATAGTCTGTTTTGTCGGTTTCTAAGAGAACTGTCATATTCGGAGTCTAGCAGCGTTTTTTGAACTCGCAGGGAAAATCCTGGAGGTAGTTGTAGCACCTGTACAGACATTCCATGAAATGATGATCTGCTTCAATGGAAGATTCCATGATCTGAAAATTCAGCCTCGAAACTTCACACTGTCATTTAACCGAGGTGCTTTGGGAGCCATGACAATCAACCGATCCATCTCCAGCAGAGACTCATCTTGAGCCGGGTTGACCAGAGTTTTGTATTTGCCATTAGTTTTGCGCTCAATGGCTAAAGGCATAGCATCGCAACACTGCTTCAGCCGCTCTGCGGCCTGCCAGAACGTCAGATTACCCCAATTTTCAGGAAGGGAAATTTTATAAATTTGGTTACCAATTTGAACCGTCAGCAGCTCTGCCAATACATCAGAAGCACCGAGATTACGAGTTGAGGTGGCAATTAAATGACTAGCAACCTCATCAGCCACGATAATATCTTCAACCCCAGCAGAGTTGAGTTGAACGTTATTCTTGCGATCTAGCAATTGGGCACAGGTATAAATCCCTGGCTTCAGTTTTTCAATGGTCAGCGCGGCCAAGACCGTTCGGGCATCTCGATCTTGGTCACTACGCGGGCGCGTGGCATCGGCCAACAAGATCGCACGGGAAGCATAGTGAATGCCAATGCTTTCTAGAACATCAATGGTGGTGTAATCCCCGTCATAGAAGTAGAGACGGGAGTGATCGACATTGCGGAGGTCGCGTTCAGGGGCCTCGGTAAATTCGGCCACCACCACGATAGAGCAATGCCTGAGGTCAGGGTCGGCCTGGAGTTCTTGGATAATCAAGTGGCCACTACGATTCCAGCCACAGATGGCAATGTGGTCGCGCAGTTCATCAAGTTCAAAGGGGCGAATATCCATGACCGTTTTGAGTCGTTGTACCATGACCGCTGAGACGACCCCAGTAAACACAGCAAAGAGGGTCAACCCTCCCACTAAGATTAGCAGGGTCAGAAAACGTCCCCCATCCGTCTGGGCTTCGCCACTAATTGGCTCGACGGAAATCAGAGTAAAAAAGCTCCACCACAGGGCATCTTTAAGGCTGGCAAAGTCTGGATTCTCTTTGCCTTCGAGCAAAAAGATGCCCAAAGCACCCACAAGGACAATGAGCCCCACCCCCAAAAAAATGCCTAATTGCGCCCCAATACTGACCGCCAAGGGAGACGAGATGCGACCCAAGTTGCGGTTCGCCAGCACCCCAACCCGCAGTAGTCGCAACAACCGCAGCAGCCGAAAGATGCCAAAGATTGGCAGCAACGGCATGATGGCCAGGATGTCAATCCAGTATTGGCGGAAGAACCGATCTTTGCTACGGGCGACCCAGTAGCGCAGACTCAGCTCCACAGCAAAAATGCTGGTGAGCAACACATCCAGTCGGACCAATTGGGGGTAGGGGACGCTATGGGCATCCAGCACCACTTCCGTGGTCACCAGACCCACAGAAGCGAGAATCAACACCATCAAGGTCGCTTCAGTGGCAGGCGCGTGAATGAACCGATCCACCTGGGATTGCATGGGAATTTGACGACTTTCTAAACTCCTCTGAGACTCTAGCTTATTCATGCCTGCAAATTAGCCGAGAACCTTAGATGGTGAGACAGAGCGACAATGATATTCTCAATGAGAACGCATACTAAGGTGTTAAAGTCCCATCGATATGGCTTCTTCTCGCAAAATCAATCTGCTCCAGTTAGGGTGGAGCCGGGTGGTGGCGTTGCTGGCGCTCCTGAATCTGGGTCTGGTATTTTTTGATCTCACGTACCTGCGGGCACGTAGCTTTTACTTGCGCCAAGTCCCACAACTGACCTCACTGTATGACCCGATTAAAGGGATTGAACCCCACCCCGAGACACAATTTTATCTAGAGCAGGTGGATGCCCTAGCCGCGCAGGTTCCCCAAGTGGGACTGGCGGATCCGGAGGTAACGGCTCGGTTGGAAGAGCTGCGATCGCTGAGTGTGCAACTCCTCACCAACGACCCCTTTGCGGCCTCAGGTCAAAGTCGTACCCGAGGCCGGATTGAGCGAGAATTTCGAGGTCGAACGCGAACCCCCCTAGCCCAAGAGGCTGTGCTGCGCTTTTGGAGCGAGAATTATCTCAGAGGAGCTGGGTGGACAAGAGAAATCACCTTTTTTGATCGAGAGATTCGCCCGCTGATGGCCGCCAACTATGCGCGGTCGGTGAATGAGTATGGCGAGTTTGTGAATGAGTTTTGGCGTATTGATGCGTTTTTTGTCTGGCTGTTTCTGCTGGACTTTATTGCGCGCACCTATGCCATTAGTCGCCGCCGCCCGGACTTAAATTGGCTAGAGGCCATGCTGCGTCGCTGGTATGACTTACCCTTGTTTATTCCGATTTGGCGGTGGTTGCGGGTGCTGCCGACCACCCTGCGCCTTTCTCAGGCCAAGTTGCTGAATCTCAGGCCAATCATGGCTCAAATCAACCACGATGTGGCTGTCGGCTTTGCCCAAGAGCTAACCGAAATGGTGGGCATCCAGGTGATTAATCAGTTGCAGCAGACAGTCGCCAAAGGGAGTTTGGCAGAGTGGTTGTTTCACCCCGAGTCGCGCCGCCCCTATGTGCAGATCAAAGGCCGCAATGAAGCTCAGGTGATTGCGTCCAAGCTAGTCAATATTAGCGTTTATGAAGTTTTGCCCCAGGTGCAGCCCGAAATCGCCGACTTAATTCACCATACCATTACCAATACCCTGAACCAGGCACCGCTATATCGCCAGTTTCAATTGCTACCGGGAATCGGTCAATTTCCCGAACAAGTGACCGAAAATTTATCGGTGACGCTGACCCAGGCAATTTCCAGTAGCTTAGCTGGAATGCTTGAAGACTCGGAGGGGTCAGAGCGGATGGGACGACTGACTCAGAGTTTTCGCCAAGTTTTAGAGACAGAGTTACAAAAGCAGCAAAATATCGAAGAAATTCAGGAATTACTGGTGGATATGCTCGAAGAAATCAAAATCAACTATGTCGAGAACATTGCTCAACGAGGCATGGAAGAAGTGGTCGAAGAAATGGAGCAACTGCACCGAATGACAGGGGCAAAGATCTTGCGTTAGTTCAGGGCAGCCACCTGAACAGACTGGAGGAGGCACAGTAAAATTAAGTTGGTCGTTTCAGCCCTCGCTATGGCAACCCAAGTTCCATCTCTGAAAGTGCCCATAGGATATTGCCCGCAAGCTGATGATACTAACTCTGAGACAGACTTGCTGTGCTTTTATCTCCTTAATCAGCGCACTGCCACTGAACGGTTGAGCATGGCGGCTGCGATGACGCGAAATGCTCGACAGCTTTCCTTGCATTGCCTCAGTCGTCAGTTTGCGTACCTTTCTGCGAAAGCTTTTGCCCGCAAGCTGGCAGAAGCCTGGTTACAAGAAGACTGTCCCCCCGATTACATTCCAACTGGCTCTGAGATGACTTGGATACAGGATTCCACTGAACTGGCGGCTCAACTGCATTGCATTTTTGCCACCCTCGAGGTTCCCTATTACGTGACTGGAGGAGTGGCCGCCATTGCCTATGGCGAACCCCGAACTACCCGAGACTTAGATGTTGTGATTTCTGTGCCTCCTAGCACTTTAATGCGATTAGTGAGCGTACTCGAAGCCGCAGGATTTTACCTGCCTGGGGTTGCAGATGTCCCGACAGAACTCATGCGCACCCTGCAAGTGACCCAGCTTGACACCATCTCTCGGGCTGACTTGGTGCTGGCTGATGATACCGAATATGAGCGACTCAAATTCCAGCGACGACGTCTGATGTCTTGGCCCGATGGTACCGAGGTGTACCTGATTGCTCCAGAGGATGTTGTGGTCAGCAAGTTGCGGTGGAGATTACATAGCCAGTCCGAGAAGCAATGGCGGGATGTATTGGGTGTGCTCAAGACCCAGCAAGAGCAGTTGGACTATGAATATATGCATCATTGGGCTGTGGCGTTTGACCTCTCCCGCGTTTTAGAGCAAGTGACTCTGGAGGCCGGAGTGAGGGCGATTGCAGATCAACAGTGGGCCACGGCTACCTATCCCACGATCAATCGTGCCTTCCAGCTAGCCCAGGAGCGAAACCGTACCACTCAGCCCAGATCCAACCTCAACATTGCCGAGGGAAATCGCTACCGGTTGATCAAAGATAGCTCCGCCCAAACCCTTGCCGTGGTCGCCAAGGCAGATGATCGCGAGATTGCCCGATACGATTTGCAGGGTGCTGTTGTCGATGCCAGACCATTCTTACAAGATCGGCAGCAGTGGCGAGCCATTGCTCAGCAAGTATGACCCTACACATTAGAAATTCACGCTCACATTCGCAGATGTTGGAAATTGAGCCGAGTTGCACTGAATTACCTCTCAAGCTGCTGTAATCGTGCCCAGAGCGGTTAAAATTTCTGTGGTTTGATGCATAGGTGCCCTTGGGCATCCGTGACCCTGACCCGCTCGACTTGCTAGCATCTGTTTTGGCAGAACTCAGGAGAGCGTCAAAACCCAATCCCAGTTAAATGGAGGATAAGTCCCTGGCTATTCGTGTCATTCTTGTTCGCCACGGCGAGAGCAGTTTTAATGTTGAAGGTCGTGTCCAAGGGCACATCGATCAGTCTACCCTCACTGACAAGGGACTGGCCGATGCTCAGCGGGTAGGGGCAGCACTCCAGGGAATTGCCTTCGATGCAATCTATACCAGTCCGCTCCAGCGCGCCCGTCAAACTGCTCAAGTCATTCACCCCAACTTGTCTGAGACCTTGGCCGTCACCCCAGCCGTTCATGACCAGCTGATTGAGGTTGGGCTGCCCCTGTGGGAAGGGCTGCTGTTTTCAGAGGTTAAAGAACGCTTTCCAGATGCCTACGCGGACTGGCACCAACAGCCTCACCGGCTGCGAATGGATTTGCCCAATCCTGATGGCGGCACAACTCCCTTTTTCCCGATTCAAGCGCTTTTTGAGCAGGCGCGGCAGTTTTGGCAATCAGTATTACCCAAACACCATGACCAAACTCTTTTGTTGGTTGGGCATAGCGGTATTAATCGGGCTTTGATTGCGACGGCTTTGGGCTTGTCGCCTGAGCGATACCATGGGCTTCAGCAAGCCAACTGCAATATTACGGTGTTGAACCTCCCTTCTAATGATTTGCAGAACGTACAGTTGGAGTCACTCAACCAAACCGATCATTTGGGCACCGCGATCCCACAGCCACGGTCGGGGTATCAGGCGTTACGTTTGCTTTTGGTGCGCCATGGGGAGACAGACTGGAATCGAGACGGTCGCTTTCAAGGCCAAATCGATGTTCCGCTCAATGACAATGGGCGTCACCAAGGCCAAAAGGCGGCTGATTTTCTCAAGGCGGTCGCCTTCGATTTTGCGGTGAGTAGCCCCATGCAGCGACCTCGGGAAACCGCAGAGCTGATTTTGGCCCACCATCCCCAGGTGCCACTGACCTTGGATGAGGCTCTGCGTGAAATTAGTCATGGCGAGTGGGAAGGGGCGCTTGAGTCAGAAATTGAGTCTCGCTATCCTGGGGATCTGGAGCGATGGCGCACCGCACCGGCTACGGTGCAGATGCCTGCGGGCGAGACTCTTCAGGATGTTTGGGAGCGTGCGATCGCAGCCTGGGAGCGCCTAGTTGAGCAAGCCAAAGCCCAAAAACTTGGGCAAACGGGCTTAGTCGTAGCCCATGACGCCATCAATAAAGTGATTCTTTGCCACTTGACTGGGGTAGGTGCCGAGCAGTTTTGGAACTTCAAACAGGGTAACGGAGCCGTGAGCGTCATTGATTTTCCTGAAACTGGAGCTCCCATCTTACAATCGGTGAATCTCACCCATCACCTATCGGGTAGTGTGTTAGACCGCACTGCTGCGGGCGCACTCTAACGCAGATGGAGACTTTTGCCATAACCGCGCAGTGGATCCCCAGGCCAGCCCATGCCCCCTGAACTGCTCCGCCAAGTCCGGCTCATTGAGCCAAATGAAGCCGTAGATCGCATCGTAGACGTGTTGGTCGGCGCAGACGCCGTGTTGGCAATTGCCAATCAGCTAGAAACAATCCCCGACTCAACCCAGATTCGAGACGGAGAAGGCTTAGTGTTAGCACCCGGCCTCGTTGATCTCTATAGCCATACCGGGGAGCCTGGGTTTGAATCCCGAGAAACCCTAGCAGACTTAGTTCTGGGTGCGCAGGCAGGCGGGTTTACCCGTCTAGGGCTATTGCCCGACACCGACCCCGTCTGTGACAGTCCAGATCAAGTGGCGGGGATTCAGCAGCGACTGCCGACCCCTTGCCCGGTGCAAGTCTATTCCTGGGGGGCACTGACCCAAGGCATAGGCGGCCAGCAACTCGTTGACCTCGCTGAATTAGCCAAGACAAGCATCGTGGGCTTTAGTGATGGTCGCCCCTTGAACCAACTGGTGTTGCTGCGACGCTTGCTAGAGTATCTAGCCCCATTCCAATTGCCCATCGCCCTGTGGCCGTGCCAGATCGATCTCGCTGGAGATGGAGTGGCTCGTGAGGGAATCCAGTCACTACAAGCTGGCCTGCCAGAAAATCCAACCCTCTCAGAGACCACAGCATTAGCAGCATTATTAGAACTGCTCGCCCATATCCCCACTCCCGTTCATCTCATGCGTATCTCCACCGCTCGAAGTGTGGAGTTGGTGCGGCAGGCCAAGGCAAGGGGACTGCAAATTACCGCTAGTGTCTCCTGGATGCATCTAATTTGGAACAGCGCCAAACTGGCTACCTATGACCCCAATTTTCGTCTCGATCCGCCCCTAGGAAACCCCAGGGATCAACAGGCGTTGCTGGCCGGACTAGAAGATGGCACCCTAGATGCCATTGCCCTCGATCACCAGGCTTATACCTTTGAAGAAAAGGCCGTTTCCTTTGCTGAGGCTCCCCCTGGCGTCATTGGATTAGAACTGGCGCTGCCAATTTTGTGGCAAACCTTTGTGGCCACACAACGGTGGCACCCCCTCGACCTGTGGCGCTATTTAAGCCATCAACCAGCCCTGTGCTTAAATCAACCTCCCCCCCAGGTTCGGGTGGGGCACCCCCCAGAAATGCTGTTGTTTGACCCCAACCAAACCTGGACTGTCACAGCGGCAACCCTCAAGTCTCCTGGCTTGAATACGCCCTGGCTTAACCACACCCTGATGGGGCGAGTCTTACAAACCTGGTGTCCTAAGTAACGTGAGTTCGACAGCTCTCGTCTGCCCTCACCCCAACCCCTCTCCCAATGTTGGGAGAGGGGCTAAAACCTTGAATTTGTGCTCTGTTCCCCCTCTCCCAATGTTGGGAGAGGGGGCTAGGGGGTGAGGGCGGATAAGTCCTCGAACTCACGTCTAAGTAGTTTGTCAACTTTGTTTTGAAGGATCCCGGAGTGCCAAAAGTCTATGGGGGTTAAAATTTGAAGGGTCACAGATCCTCAAATTTTTCCTGACGGAACACCTGCTCTAGTGAAAGCGTTTCTCCGATTACCCTGCGGAGGGATCAAAGTCTTTAAGGGTTGAGGGGTAAACTCCAGCGCGATCTAGCTGGCTAGGTAATGCCCCTTGAGGGCTTGACCCTGAATATTCTGACCCATCACTACTAGGGTGCAATTGCTGCATCAGGCTAGCCATTTCTAGGGCATTCATGGCATAGTCCCAGCCTTTATTGCTCTTAATGCCAGCCCGTTCTAGAGCTTGTTGCAGGGTGTCAACGGTCAAAATGCCAAAGATAATGGGAACCCCTGTTTGCAAGGCAGTTGCAGCTATTCCCTTAGACACCTCAGCCGCCACATAGTCAAAGTGAGGTGTTTGACCACGGATGACCGCACCCAGGCAAATAATGGCATGGTAGCGATTGCTGAGAGCCAACTGACGTGCCACCATGGGCACTTCAAAGCTGCCTGGCACCCAAACATAGTCCACCTGCTCTCCATGGGGATCCACGTTAATGCCATGACGTTGGAGACAGTCTTGGCAACCCGCCAACAGTTTGCCAGTGACCAGATCGTTGAAACGACCAATCACAAAGGCGAAATGGTAGGCGGCAGCTTGGGTAAATTTGCCTTCAAAAACAGTCATGTCACTCCCATTGAGCTGTACTGACACAACCCGGTTGGATTGATGAACAAACCCCTTGCATTATCCTCTTCTAGCCCCCTTTGTAAAGGAGGAACTGGAGCTGAGCATCAGAGGAGGTAGCAAGGGGATAATGGACAGGCTAGATCGGGTCAACTCAAACCCAACTAAACCACCAAAAAGTTGAGTAAACCGACCACTAAAACTAGAGCCACCCAAACGCCAGACCCCAGAAAAATCAAGCTTTTTGCTCGATCCCAGTCTTGGCCAGATGCGTAGGCCACAGGAACCCCGACAACCAGGACAAAGGACAAGATCACAAGGGCGGCCAGAGCTAGGTCAAACAGAAATACCATGGTGTTCTCCCAACGATGCAGCAAGAAATTAACGGTTTCATAGCAACTTCTGACTGGAGTCAGAAGCAGTCTATCGGTTGATTCACAGTCGTTTTGCCAATGTCCATCATCTTACCGCAAAAGCGAACCGCCATCGGCAGGCGATTCTGGAATCGCAAACTCAGGCTATGTAAGCCTTTGATGGGCTTCATTGATGGTATTCACGGAACCATTGCACAAAGCGATGTAGCCCCTCTTGAATAGATGTATTGGGCTGGAACCCAACATCTGCTTGCAGGGCAGCGACATCGGCATAGGTGGCCACTACATCACCGGGTTGCATGGGCAGGAATCGCTTCTCAGCCTGTTGGCCTAGTTCTGTTTCTAGCACCTCAATAAACCGGAGCAGCTCTACAGGACTGTGATTGCCAATGTTATAGAGCTTGTGGGGGGCTGCCGCTGCGGCATCGGTCGTCTCCTTTGGTTGGGGGGGACGTTCCATGACCCGCACCACTCCCTCAATGACATCATCAATGTAGGTGAAGTCTCGCTGCATGTGGCCATGGTTATACACCTCAATGGGCTTGCCCTGGGTGATAGCTAGGGCAAATTTGTAGTAGGCCATGTCGGGACGTCCCCAAGGGCCGTAGACGGTAAAAAAGCGGAGACCAGTGGTGGGCATGCCGTAGAGGTGACTGTAGGTGAACGCCATCAGTTCATTAGCTTTTTTGGTGGCCGCGTATAGCGATACCGGGTGATCTACTGGATCGCCCACGGCAAAGGGCACTTTGGTATTGGCTCCATAAACCGAGCTGGAGGAGGCATAGACTAGGTGCGGCACCTGTTGATGACGGCAGCCTTCCAGGATGTTGGTAAATCCCACTAAGTTGCTATCGACGTAAGCATGGGGATGAGTCAGAGAGTAACGTACCCCAGCCTGAGCCCCTAAATGTACTACACAGTCAAAGCGATGGTTATGAAACAGGGTCGCCAGGGTGGTGCGATCGCTAAAATCAAGCTTCTCAAACGTAAACCCTGGGGAGTACTGGAGTTGTTGCAGTCGGGCTTGTTTGAGGCTGACATCGTAATAGTCATTGAGGTTGTCAATTCCATAGACCCGCCTGTTGCTCTGGAGGAGCCGCTGAGCCAAATGAAAGCCAACGAAGCCTGCGACACCGGTCACGAGTACTGTTTTCATGAAAGTTCCCAAAGTTCCTGGCGGCATCATAGCCGAGGTCAAGGCAGGGTGGCGATACACCAGGTCTTTAACCTGCTTAGGCAATTCAGCAAACAGCTTACGAAACTGGGCAGTGGCGCGCGACTTCACAGCGTCTCTGAATTAAGTTCTACGAAACCCTAGTTCCCTCAGACCACGTGTGACCCTGCCGAGTTGCAAGCACAAGACATCAGTGCCTTGCAGATTTTGAACTTTCGCGCTGCTGCGCGATAGACTTCATTGGGCAAATCCTGAAAGATGCACAACTCAGTCTGCACTATTGCGTTGTTTCAAAACTTTGCCAGAACTTATAAACGAAATTCCTTGCGCCGATGACGTACCAATCATGACTGCTTCAATAACAGGCTCAGAAACAGTTGTTTCAGCAGCCCATTCGACAATAAAGTTTGCACCTGTGCCGCCACTTCTATCTTCTTCAGTAACAAAGAAGCTGGTAGAGGCCAGAGATTTCAATTCAACTGGCTTCTCTATATATCTACGAATTAAGCGACCATTAGCATCGTAATATAAAACCGATGTAATAATAATTGAATTAGATAAGTCCGTATTGCGAATACTCAGGGTTGCAGATAAATTTACTGCATATTCTTTGCTTTTAAAGTGATAAATCTGTGAGTAAACAGGGACATATAAAGTTTGACCTGCTACGATACTTTCAGCATTTAATTCAACCTCTTTCAATGTTTCTTCATGAATAACAGTAGAATGCATTGACGAGCAGGAAGAAATCAACCAGCCAAAAATAAAGATATACTTGAGTTTCATGGAGATTTACGGAAATAGGATTTTAGAGAAAATAATCAAAATATTATGAATTTTATTTATGGCGGTTTATAGATCAATGGAGTATATGGGGTGCAGGGGGCAGTGCCCCCTGCACCCCATATCTCACTCAGGTGAGAACCGCTATATAAAAAGTTGTATGCTTTGAAATCTATTTTTTCAGATTGAGGGTAATTAATGAACTGGATTATGGCACAGCAGGCTAATTTGGGAGAGACTTTCAATTTAGACAACCAAGCGTCAGGTATTATTCCCGATCTGGTTATCATTCTAATTGTTCTGCTTTTGATAGCAACGGTTGTTGCACTTATAACTCAGAAACTTCGGATTCCATATGTTACTGGATTGGTAATAGCTGGCCTACCGATTACAGATATTTTATCACATCGCATTGGCTTAGATCCTTCTTTGGTATTAAATCTTTTTTTGCCAATTCTTATTTTCGAGGCTGCAATTAATACTGATATCAGTCGCCTACGTAGTACCTTCAAGCCAATTGCTTTGATGGCAGGTCCTGGCTCAATTCTTTCCTCTGGGATTATTGCACTTCTAGTTAAGTTTGGACTTGATCTTTCTTGGATTTCTTCAATTTTAATTGGAATCATTCTGGCAAATACTGATACTGTTTCAATGCTGGCTGTTTTTAAGGAAATTCGAGTTCCTTCTCGGCTGTCAACCATTGTCGAAGGAGAAACACTATTTAATGATGCAGCAGCTTTAGTTTCCTTCAACTTAGTTTTAGTAGTTTATGCAACCGGATCTCTTACAGTTGCAGAAGGCATCAGAGAATTCTTCCTGGTTTCTGTGGGAGGAGGACTGGTGGGAGCTGTATTAGGCTATTTAAGCCTACCTCTATTTTTGCGACTCAATGAGCCTCTGAGCAGCCTATTGCTAACTGTTGCTCTGGCGTTGGGGACATTTCAGATTGGGCAAGCTTTGGGGGTTTCTGGTGCTGTTGCTGTTGTGATTGCGGGGCTTGTTTTTGGCAATCTTGGGTTATCTCGAAGTCCATCTGCTTCTGATAGAATTACTCTATCTAGCTTTTGGGATTATGCTGGATTTGGGGTTAATACTTTTATTTTTCTATTAATTGGTATTGAAATTAATCCAATAATGCTGTGGAGAATTTTACCATCCATTTTATTAGTTATTTTTGCCTATCAATTGGGAAGGATTTTTTCTGTTTACTTATTACTTCCAATGGTTAGGTGGTTTGATCGTCCCATTCCCTTGCGCTGGCATCATGTTTTATTCCTTGGGAATATTAAGGGTTCTCTATCTATGGCGCTAGCGTTAAGTCTTCCCCTGTCTTTACCAGGACGCAATGAAATTATTGCGCTGGTTTTTGGTTCAGTGTTGTTTTCATTGGTGGGTCAAGGACTCAGCTTACCCTGGCTGGTTAAACAATTGCGGCTCAGTCAAGTTTCACAAGGGATGGAGCAAACAGGTAAACTTCAGATTCAGTTGATTGCTGCGAAGGCAGCTCAAGATGAACTAGATGCGTTGTTGAAGTCGGGGATTTTGTCAAAGGCTGTGTATGAGGAACTTTGGGCATCCTATCAAGTCCGTGTTGCCGAATCAGAACGAGTGCTACGGGATTATCACAATCAGTATAGAGCTGGTCAATTGGAAAGTGGCCGCAGTGGGTTAAACACAATTCGACGGCAGTTGCTTCTCGCTGAGAAAGGAGCGGTCAGTGAAGCACTGCGCAAACGAATTGTTCGCGATGATCTGGTACAGAGCTATGTTAGAGATTTGGATGAGAAACTTCTAACGTTGGGAGATGACTAGCCTGAATTCCAAGGTAGTCAACCATTTGGTGAACTTGCTCTGTCCGGGTCACTACCAAGATGGTTGAGCCTGCCTCCAGGACAGTTTTGCCATTAGGGATTTCCAGGCTGGCGCTGGCATGACGCTGATAGCCAATGATGAGCGAACTGCTAGGAAAACGTGAATCTTGGGCAATTTCAGCGACAGTTCGACTGGCGACATAGCAATCACCAGGAACGGGTAATTTCAGGACTTCTACTTGCCCTTGCTCAAAATGCATCATTGACTCTACCTGCGGATATTCAATGGCATTTGCCATGGTGGCCACGGCTAAATCAACGGTGCTAATAATGTGGCTGGCTTGAGCCAATCGGTAAGCTTCCAGAAATTCGCGATCGCGCATTCGCACCACGATATGAGAAATACCGTAGCTTCTGGAGAGGGTAATCAGCGCCAAATTGAGCGCATCATCTCTCAGGGCTGCAACCACCGCATTGGCCTGCCGAATACCAGCTTCTAGAAGAACAATTGTACTGACGGCACTACCTTCAAATGCCATGACTCCAATTTTTTCACGAGCAAATCGACAGGCCAGTGGGTCGATATCAATGATGGCAACTGTATGGCCAAGCTTGAGGAGTTGCTGGGCGAGTCCTAGCCCCATCATGCCAGCTCCACCAATTAGAACGTACATACTGAATTTCTATTCCAAGATTAATACTTCTCACTCTAGGCGATGTCTGAAGGGTCAACTGGGTGACGAACAGACTCCTAAGCTTGGCCTCGTCGGTAGGCGTAGTAGCGCTCCCGCAGATGATCTTCCGTCAGGGTGCCCAGCCAGTATTCGACTAGGGTTTGGCCAAAAGCCCAGGCATCTTGATCGAGGGGTGGCTCAGACTCTAACAGCAGTGGCCAGAGGGCGGGCAGGTCAAATTGGAGCAGATCCCCATCGGTGAGCAAAATAAACAGCTCATAGGCCATTTGCAGTTTGCCCAGGACGACGGGGGATTGTTCAATGGGGAGCTTGGTCGCTAGTAGAGCGGCTAGAGCCGGAGATCCGGTGGTGAGGGTGGCAATAAAGCTGAGAATAGGACTCTTCAGAAGAGCCGCAAGGCCCTGGGTGGTGCTCATTTGGAAGCTGTAGCGGTCGATGATTTTGGCAGCGGTCTGAATCCGAGACTCGCGATCGCGCAAAAATCGAGCCATGCGAAACTGCTCAGCGGGATCCAGGGAGGCCAGCAGGGCTTCAGACAGTTGGGTGAGATTCCAGGACTGACGGTTCTCAGCGGTATTGGCGGTGACCAAGGGGACGACCGCCTGGCACCAGGTGACAAACTGTTCCTGACGGTAGGCGACCGCTTCACGAATAGACTGCTCTTTGGGGCGCATTCCCTGCTGCCAGTCGTAGGGCGGTGACCACTCCCGCAGGGGGCGCAGCCGATCCACTTGGGTGACGATGACGACAATGGGCAAGTCGGCAGCGACGGCCTTGAGGTCGGCTAGCATATCTCGATCGGCTTGCAGGGCTGGATCGAGGGCAGGAGTGACCAACAGTGCCAACTCAGCGGTGAGGGCTTGCTCTAACACCTGCTGGCGAAAATCCTGGCGGTCGGCTTGTTCATAGCCGGGGGTGTCCCAAAGGTAGAGGGTTTCACCGCTGTCGAGGGCAAAGGTGTAGCGCTGGCAGATGTCGGTACTGGGGAGCACATCGACGGCGGCAGTGAGTTGCCGAAATAGGGTATTGATCAAGCTGCTTTTGCCAGCGCCGGTGCGTCCGAGCAGCAGCACGTTTAGGGGCGCTTGGGCAACAGCTTCGGGGGTGGCTATCTGGTCAAAGATCTGGCGCAGAGACTGGGTTTGGGTGTCTGGGAGTGGTGTTTCGGGCAGGGAAAGGGGGGTAGGCGCACCGCCACTGTATAGGGCGATCGCACGTTCTCCGAGTGCCTTGAGGGTTGTCTCTCGCAGGATTTGCCCCAGATTCACCACCAACTGCTGATTGGCCTGATTACTGTAAGTCTGGGTGGCCGTGCGAGCCACTGCCGCAGCCGGGTTCAAAATCCACTGCGACCAGTTCCACACCCGTAGGGCGATGCGAGCAGCGGGTTCGAGTCGCTGATAGGTTTCATAGGCTTCGTAGACTTGGCCAATGGTGACTTTCCCCAAGGCAGGGGTCAGGGTTTGCATCCAGCGATCCACATCATCCACGGTATCGCGCATGAGGCGATAGGCTTGGGGTACATAGATCGTCAGCAGGGGGCGCTTAGCTTGGGGGTAATAGATGCGTGCGATCGCAGCCACCAAAGACTGACAGCGCTGAAAAAACAATCCCCAATTATCCCAAGGGGGCACATCCTCCCGAGCCGCCCGCAGCGTCTGCTCAATCACAGCAGCAGCCTGAGTCTGGAGCGTTTCAGATGAATTAATCGCCCGTTCTGGCGCACCGGTCTCTGAGCTGAGATCCCCCCCCCCCCCACTCAGGCCGCTCAGCAGGTTTCAGCCAGCGACTCAGTAACAGCCGCCACCCCACAAACACCAGCACAACTCCCCCCCAAATCCAGTTCAGCCCCCAGGCATGGATTTGCAGTCCTGCCGCCACCCCTAAAAAGGCAAATAGCAACAGGATAGGTGTTGTCAGCACCAGCCACTGCCAACGCTTTAGCATCATTAAAGATGTGGGTTGCATCACAATACCGTCTCCTCCGCCTAAAAATGGCAAAAAGCGGACAGTCATCTTCACTGCCCGCTCTTAGCCTAGTATCCACTCAAGCCGCACTAGTCACGACCATTCAGGGCAATCAGTAACCGCAGAATAAACACAAACAGATTGACATAGGTCAAATACATCGATAGCGCTGCGGGCAGGTATTGCTCATCCTTGTAGGTGCGGGGCAACACAAAAAAGTCCACCACCGCAGCACCGACAAACAAAACCACACCAATGCCCGAAATGCCGATTTCCAGCCAAGTGGGAGTAAAGACTCCAAACACCCCAAACAGCACTTGCGCCACAATTACCACCAGCAGGGCAATCAGTCCTAGCTGTAAGGTTTTGGTCAAGGCAAACCCATCTTCTTCAGACAGATTGCTCCCGATGGGACGGGCAGCAATAAAGGTAACACCGCAACTGAGGGCGGCGATGCCAATGCCCGTAATTCCAACCCCAGGTGTACTTAACGCCAAACTCACCAAGCCCGCCAGGGTATACCCCGTCAACAAACTGTAGGTGGCCAACAGCGGCAGCGCAATTCCTCGGTTTTCGCTTTCAGCCACACCCCTGGCCACAAAAAACAGCACCAGTGATGCAATCATGGCAACCCAAAATGTCGCCATAAAGATGCCTGGGGCTGTGCTGAGGACGCCAAGCCCACCCCAAGTGCCCACAGCCGTCAAAATCAAGCCCCCGCCCAGAAAAGGAAGGGCATTTCGGATCACATTTGGCCCAACCAGCGCGCTCGTTCGCGCTTTTTGAATAGCCGCACGAAAATTACTAGTGTTACTCACGATGTTCCTCTTTGCGATTTACGCAGATGTCAAGGCATCAACGGTGTCAGACGCTGTTGGATTCAAGCCACCCCAGGGCATCTTCAGCATAGGTGCTAGGCCAGCCCCAAAAAGTTGCCATGGCACAGAAGTCAGATCAAGCGGCTTTATTCACAGCATCTCACTCTCATTTTGCCGCAAGTTTCCCCCGCAGCGAATCACACTCAAGAGTGGGGAAATCCGTCAACAAATTATTCTCTGGGACTATAGGAATTCTCGGGTGAGTGCAGTACAGCTTGGTGTGGGGTGTGGGGGTGTGGGGTGTGGGGGTGTGGGGTGTGGGGGTGTGGGGTGTGGGGGTGTACGGAATGAAAGTGAGAAACGCTATATCAAGCCAGGTACGGATTTGGCTTGACAGTTGCTCTTGGTGGGTAAGATGCCTGAAACGCTTGAGAAATGAGCTTTAGAGATATGGAGTTACAAGATCGCTTTTAGGCAGGATTGCTAATTATAACGTTCGGACATTGCCCCCTCTCCGTAATTCCTCGTAGGGATCTCCGTAAATGTACGGAGGCAGTCTCTTGAAGCATCGCGTAAAACCCGTAAATTAACGATGGTGCCTTCTGGGTAGGTTTTCGATAATGAGTCCAGAAACAGGTTAATCACGACACCGAACTTGTCCTATGGCTTATCAAACTTCCCTTCAGTCTCAGACCATGGAACTTCTGGTGGCTTACCGCCAGCGCCCCTCTGTTCATCTGCGCAACCGGCTGGTGAAGCTCAATATGGGTTTAGTCAGAAAGGTAGCCCATCGCTTGGCCCATCAGTGCGCTGAACCCTTTGAGGACCTAGAACAGTGCGGCTACCTCGGATTAATTACAGCCATTGAACGGTTTGACCCAGCCCAAGGCTATGCCTTCAGCTCCTTTGCCGTTCCCTACATTCGCGGTGAGATTCTGCATTTCTTGCGCGATCGCGCCAACCCAGTCCGCATCCCCCGCCGCTGGCAGCAACTCAGCCGCGATGGCGAAAAAGTTCGTCAAGCCCTCACCATCGAGTTCGGTCGCCAACCCTCAGATCAAGAAATTGCCGATCAACTAGAGCTCTCCATGGTCGAATGGCGCGCCGTCAAATTGGCCACCAGCAATCGCGTGCCCCTCAGCCTCAACGCCCGTGTTTCCTCCGGCAATCAAAGCCAATCTGACGCCATGACCCTAGGCGACACCCTCATGGATGCCCGTTGCCAGCTCTTCCAAGACAACCAAGAAGATCGCATTGAGTTGCAACAAGCCCTCAATCAACTTGAAGACAAAACCCGCGAAATGATTGAGTCAGTGTTCTTCCATCAGCTTTCTCGTCAGGAAGTCGCCCAGCGCATTGGCGTCAGCCCCGTCACCGTCACCCGCCGCATTAAAAAAGGCATCGAAGAACTGGTGAACCTCCTGCAACAGCCTGTGCCCATGCAACCCGAAATTTCTTAAGTTGCTTTGGTAGACAACGCCCATTGACCTGTTCATAATGGGCATAATTGCAAATCCACCGAGTCAGCCTGGTGTTGTGAGTTCTCGATCTCTGCCCCATACTACTGCCCATGTGCGAATTACCCGCCAATGTTGGTATCAAGGCCATATTGAGGGCGAAGTCGCCGCCAGTACCTATACATGGCAGTTTCAATGGTTTTTCAAGCAGGGGTTGCTTCAGGTCTTCCCCTCCCAAGGTCGAGCCTTGATTCAGGAACCTTTGGGGCGCTTCTTAGAGCAGCGAGACTATCAGCTTGAGCCGGGTGGCGACTATTCGTTTACCATTCGCAGCCGGATTTAGCGAGTGATCCAGGCTCGAATGCGGTCTTGAAATAGGCGAACGGTTGCCCGCTGGCCAATCACCTTACTCTGCTCAATCAACTCAGGAATCGAGGCCACAGGTAAGCAGGGAAAAGCCAAGCTTTGATCACTCAATTGATATTGGCCTTCCACCAGTAGGTACACCTGAAACGTTTTTTGAGAGTAGCGCCACAGCTCAGGAACCCCCAACATGGCATAAATACCAAGTCTGTTGAGCGAAGAATGGGTGTAGTCTGACTCAATCACCAGGTCTGGGGGAGGATCCTCTGGCAAATGGATTTTGCGCCCCCTGACGCGCAATTCATTTTGGATATAAAAGCAAGAGTCAGGCTCAACTGCACGGGATAACTCAGCTCGTTCTAAAGTGAGCGACCCTAAACTTCTTAATTCGATGCCCAATTCATCCACCATGGTGGTAACAAAGTCTTCAAGTAAGCGTTTAGGCTCTTCATGTTCCTCTAGCGGCATCCGAACTTCGAGGGCTCCTGGAACATAAGTTATTCTCCAAGTACGATGATCGCCCACCTCTTCTATGAGGCGCTTAAACGTTGACCAACTCAGGCCATGCAGCGTGAGGGAGCTGTTTTCAGTTGCACCCTGAGGTTGCCTGTCCTCGATTTGGAGTTGCCCCAGACCATAGGTAATCTGATAGGGCGGATCTACTGTCAATTCGGCAATCAGAGCTTGAAAGGTTGGCCAGGTTACTCCCTCCAAAATCAATGGGGTGGCTTGAATGTGAGGAGCAATTGCTACCATGGGCGACCTCCTGGGTATTTATAGCGGTTCCTGATCGGATGAAGTAAAGCAAAGCTCTTACTATATAAGCGTTACAGGCTTCCCTAAGTACCTCATGCCAGCGAGAGCCGCTGTATAGCGATCCTAAATGATTTTTAAACTCATAGACTTTGCACCCGCCCCCTAATCCCCCATTCTGGGGGACTTAAGAGTGATTAAAGCCCCCCAGAATGGGGAGTTTGGGGGGCAAATGTAGAGCATGGGAAGGCTTTAAAGACAGCCTTTTAAATAATCAAGATCCCGCACTTTTTTTCGTACACTCATTGAACTCCGAGGCACTGGGGTCAACATCAAGGAGCAGCTCAACTGCTACAAGTTCTGTCTTAACTCTTGAAGCGCCAGATTAACCTGGCGAGCTTCATCCATGCGGCCTTGTCCCTGATAAAGGCGAATTGCAGTTGTAAACTCAGCAATGGCTTCTTCCATTCGCCCTCTGGCTTTGAGCGCCTGACCCAGGCCAAAGTACCCATCTGGATTGCGAGCGTCGGCTTGGGTGGCCTGCCGATAGGCCACTAGAGCTTCTAAGCTTTTACCTTGGGCTAAGAGCACCGAGCCAACTCCGACATGGGCATCAGCCATTTTGGAGTCAATGGAGGCGGCACGCCGAAACGAGACCAAGGCTCCTTCATTGTCTCCTTGGCTTTTGAGCATCTCGCCCACTTGGATGTTGATTTTAGGATTGCGCGGATCTAGACGAATGGCTTCATTGAGGGCAGCTTGCGCCCCAGGTACGTCTCCTTGGCTTAAGTAGGCCGCACCCAGACTGGCTTGAATGGAGGCATTACGCGGAGCCAGTTCGGCAGCTTGCTTTAGGGCTTCAATGGCTTCTCTAACCTGGCGCTGCTCTAGCAGCATCAGGCCAATAGACTCATATGCTCCCCCATTTTTAGGATCTAACTCGATAATGCGACGATAGGCTCGCAGAGCTTCTGGGTAGTTTCTCATCCGCATGAGAGAGACTCCCAAGCCTTGATAGGCCATCAAATTTCGCGGATCAATCCGCACAGCCTCTTGGTAGGCGGCTACCGCCCCATTGAAATTGCCAAGGTTTCCTAGGCTGTAGCCTAAGGCGTAGTAGAAATTGGCATTGCGGTTGTCTAGGCTAATGGCCTGACGATAGGCTTGCACAGCTTCTTCGTGCTCTCCCTGCTGCGCTTTGATATAGCCAATCGCTGAATAAATTCGAGGATTGCGGCTATCCACAGTCGCCGCACGGCGATAGATTTCTAATGCTCCTGAGAAGTCTTTGGCATCTACCCGTTGCTTCCCCTCTTGGAACAATTCATACAACTGCCAGTTGTCTTCCGCTACAGATGGGTGAGGCAGCCCCAGCGTTGCCAGCGGAATCAACAGAGCCAGGCTCAGTAAAAATAAACGGGGACGAAGCCAATCAACATTACGCACGAAAAACTCCTGTTCAGAAAAAGTTAACTTCCTTGACGCTTGTTAACGTTTGCCTTAAGAGAAGTGGCAATTTTGCTCGATTCAATCGAGAGATGGGCTAAACAGAGAGTAGCCCACACAGAGTCAAGGCTTTTGTGACGCCCAGGGAGTGGTTGAAGTTCCGAGCGCCTTGATGTTGGCATAACATCGATTGTATTGGAGACGTGACTATGAGCCAGTTTCGGAATATTGCTATCGTGGGGCCTTACTCCAGTGGCAAAACCACACTCCTAGAAAGTTTATAGCGGTTTACAGATCAATGGAGTACATGGGGTGCAGGGGGCAGTGCCCCCTGCGTGGGGGTGGAACCCCCACACGCCGTACCTCACTTAGGCGAGAACCGCTATATTGAGTTTTCTATTTAACTGAATTGTGGGAACACTCAACTGGGCATTTCAGCATTCGCATAGACACGCAGCAGCTAAAGTACCGCTTTGGGCAGGGCGATCGCCCTGCCCAATCCGCTGATAATTGGGTGGATAACGATTGCGTGAATTCATCTTGCTTCCTAACATAGAGAAAAGGAGGCAAATGATGGCTCAAGTCACAGACACTGAAATTCTTCAACGGCTAGATAAGATCACCAGCATGGTAGAGCATCTAGATGGCAGCGTTCAAGAACTAAAGCTTGAAACACGAACTTTTCAAGCTAAAACAGATGAGCGCTTCAATAGCATCGACCAGCGTTTCAATGGCCTTACCCAACAAATCAGTGGCCTAGACAAATCCTTGAATAAACGGGTTGACTCCTTTGAGCAACGAAGCAACGGCCAAGAGACTCGTTTTTGGGGTTTAGTGGCAATACTGGCAACTGCGCTCCTTGGCATTTTGGGTAAAGTCGTTTTCTTTCCCGTTGACAAGCTTTAATTTGCAATCTACGTTGAGTATCAGCCTGGTTCTCAATAAACGATGTTTTTTGGTAATCTTTCCATTACAAGGGTTTTAGGGGTTTTCTGCACCACCAAGAGGATCTGAAGCAGCCTATCGTTAGGTTATAAATCAAGCCATAATGAGCCTGCTTAGAGCTTGTTTGAGAAGTTGCTTAGACCTTGCACTTGCCCCCCTAACCCCCCAATTCTGGGGGGAAATGATCAGAATTTTTGGCTTTCTCCCCCCAAAATTACGCCCAGCGTGCCCGCAGGGCGAGGGGGGTGGGGGGACTGCAGGAATGAATGAGGCTTTTCAGACGGCCTTTGAGAAGTCTTTGGCATCTACCCGTTGCTTCCCCTCTTGGAACAATTCATACAACTGCCAGTTGTCTTCCGCTACAGATGGGTGAGGCAGCCCCAGCGTTGCCAGCGGAATCAACAGAGCCAGGCTCAGTAAAAATAAACGGGGACGAAGCCAATCAACATTACGCACGAAAAACTCCTGTTCAGAAAAAGTTAACTTCCTTGACGCTTGTTAACGTTTGCCTTAAGAGAAGTGGCAATTTTGCTCGATTCAATCGAGAGATGGGCTAAACAGAGAGTAGCCCACACAGAGTCAAGGCTTTTGTGACGCCCAGGGAGTGGTTGAAGTTCCGAGCGCCTTGATGTTGGCATAACATCGATTGTATTGGAGACGTGACTATGAGCCAGTTTCGGAATATTGCTATCGTGGGGCCTTACTCCAGTGGTAAAACGACACTCCTAGAAAGTTTACTCTACGTAACGGGTGCGACTACCCGAAAGGGTGCGGTGAAAGACCGCAATACTGTAGGGGATGCTACAGCAGAAGCTCGCGATCGCCAGATGAGTACCGAAGTCACGGCTGCCAGAACTGAATATGGCGGCCTTTCTTTTACCTTTTTAGATTGCCCCGGTTCTGTGGAGTTGATTCAAGAAACCTTGAATGCCTTAGTGGGGGTAGATGCGGCTGTGGTGGTCTGTGAGCCAGAACCCCAAAAGGTTTTGACTCTGGCTCCGATGTTCCAAATACTAGATGAGTGGGAAATTCCCCACTTGGTCTTTATGAACAAAATGGATCGAGCCAGTTCTGACTTCAATGATGTGCTAAGTGCGCTGCAACAGGTGTCAAGTCGTCCCCTGGTGATGCAGCAATACCCGATCCGGCAACAGGAGCAGCTTACAGGGTTTATTGACTTGATTTCGGAGCGCGCCTATCAATATCATCCTGGGGCACCTGCTGATCCCATTCCGCTCCCTGAGTCGCTGCAAGAACAGGAGCAGACTGCCCGGGAGGCGATGCTCGAAATTTTGGCGGAGTTTGATGATCACTTGCTTGAAGAGTTACTGGAGGACATTGATCCACCTCAGGATGAGGTGCTGCAAGATTTTAAGCAGGATTTGGGGGCTGATCTGATTGTGCCGGTATTTTTAGGGGTGGCTGACCAGGGTTTTGGGATTCGCCCGCTCCTGGATGCCCTGGTTCAGGAGGCTCCTGATGCAAGTCACACGGCTGAACTGCGCGGACTCGATTCTGAAAATGAGACCCCGGTGGCTCAGGTGTTGAAAACCTATTTGCTGCCCCAAGGGGGTCGCTTGTCTTTGGTGCGGGTTTGGCAGGGGGTTGTCACGGATGGGATCAGCCTTAATCAGGTGCGGGTCGGCGGCATTTATCAACTGTTGGGTCAACAGCAAGAGGCTTTGGCTGAAGCTCGTGCGGGTCAGATTGTGGCACTGGGGCGACTGGAGGGCATTCAAACTGGAGACACTCTGGCTGTGATCAACGGCCAGCAAGTCCCTACTCTACCCCGTCCGTTGCAAGTGGAGCCGGTCTATGCTCAGGCGATTACTGCTAGAGATCGCAAGGATGAGGTGAAGCTCAGTGGTGCGATCGCAAAGCTCCTTGACGAAGATCCGGGTCTGCGCTGGGAACATCGAGACAGCACCCATGAGATGATCCTTTGGGGACAAGGAGATATTCACCTGCAACTGGCCTGCGATCGTCTGGAGCGCAAGTATCACCTGCCGATCAAAACCCATACCCCCCACATTCCCTACCGCGAAACGATTCGTAAATCTACGACCAGCCACGGACGATATAAGCACCAAACTGGTGGGCATGGCCAATTTGGGGATGTTTACCTAGACATTCAGCCCCAGTCCCGTGGCCAGGGATTTCAGTTCAAGGAAACCATTGTGGGGGGAGTTGTCCCCAAGCAATACATTCCTGGTGTAGAAACTGGAGTGCGGGAGTTTCTAGATCAGGGCATGTGGGGCTTTCCAGTGGTGGATATTGCGGTGACCCTCACCAATGGGTCCTATCACAACGTCGATAGCTCGGAACAAGCCTTTAAGCAAGCTGCCCGCATCGCAATGCAGTCGGGATTGCCCAATTGTGACCCGATTTTGTTGGAACCCATTGCGCGGGTGACCCTTTCTGCCCCTGCCGAATTTACAGCCAATATGTTGCGGTTGATTAACAATCGTCGGGGGCAGGTGTTGGGCTATGAGCCCAAAGCCCAGTGGCCGGGCTGGGATCAAGTGAGCGCCTATTTACCCATGGCAGAGATGCAGGATTTAATTATTGAACTGCGCTCTTTAACCCAGGGCGTTGGCTTCTTTCATTGGGAAGAGGCTCACCTGAGCGAAGTTCCTGATAAAGTTGCGGAGCGGGTTCTAGCCCAAACTCAACTGGAGCAGACAGCCTAACCCATTGATCATTGCCAAACCTCATCCAAGGTCAGAAGTGGAGTTCTACCGGTGGGAAAACGACAGCGCCTGAGCTGGACTTGGTATAACAACGTCAGAGGCCGTCTGAAAAGCCTCATTCATCCCTGCATTAGCCCCCCCAACCCCCCAATTTTGGGGGGAGAAAGCCAAAAACTCTGATCATTTCCCCCCAGAATTACGCCCTTCGGGCACGCTGCGCGAGGGGGGGCTAGGGGGGCAAGTGCAAGGTCTAAGCAACTTCTCAAACAAGCTCTCACTGGCATGGGTCTATGGACTGATGATCTCGATCACTGAAAATTTATGGAAAAATCAGGAGAATTTTTCAAATAAATAGGCAATAATACGTTTTCAGAGTGTGTGAGTAAGGTGAACGGATGCAGTTAGGTCATATGGGTAAAGCTTTAATTGCCAAAGTCTCTGAGCCAGCCAATTTCCCATCTCGATTAGCGGTCAGTCGGCAGGCCATTACAACTTCTTTTTCTGCTCAAGACTTGCCCATTGGGGTCTTTGACAGTGGTGTGGGGGGGCTGACGGTGCTGAAAGCGCTACAGCGTCAGTTGCCCCAAGAGTCTTTTGTGTATTTTGGGGATACGGCGCGGGTGCCCTATGGGACGCGATCGCAGGCTGAAATTCTCACCTTTGCCCGCGAAATTCTCACCTGGATGGCCCATTACCCAGTCAAGATGGCCATCATGGCCTGTAATACCAGTTCGGCTCTGGCTCTGGATATTGTGCGCTCTGAGTTTGATCTACCTATTTTGGGGGTGATTTTACCGGGGGCTCGGGCTGCTGTGCGCCAGGGGCAGCGTATTGGGGTGATCGCTACGCCAGCTACGGTCGCCAGTGGTAGCTATGAACAGGCGATTCTAGAGATTAATCCCACCGTGCATGTGCATCAAGTGGGCTGCCCAGAATTTGTGCCCTTGATCGAGGCCAACCAAATAGAGCAGCCCCAGACCTTTGAGACGGTGCGATCGCGCCTTGCCCCCTTAATTGAAGATGAGATTGACACCTTAATCTACGGCTGCACCCACTATCCCCACCTAGAATCTGTGATTCACCCCTTGCTGCCCGCTTCTGTTCATCATGTGAACCCAGCGATTCACATTGCCCGGGCAGCCGCCCAAGAACTTGAACTCTTGAACTTAAAAACCCATCTCCACAGACCCACCAATCAGTTTTATGTCAGTGGCGATCCGGCTTACTTTGCACACTTATCCCAGCGATGGCTGGGCTTTCTGCCCACTGTTGCCCCACTGGTGCTGCCCTCGGTGGAGGTGGAGGTGCCGGAAGAGTCTGTAGAAAATGTCTTGATGTAGTGAGGGAGGGCCAGCTAACGCAAATCATGCCCAAAAGGCAAAAAGGCAATGGTCAGTAGCTTCAGATGTTGCATGGCAAAGGGAAGGCCGATGATGGTAATTGCCAGAATCAGAGCCGAGATTAGATGTGCGATCGCAATTTCCCAACCAAAGAGCACAATCCAAATAATATTAAAGACGAGGGTCAATGGGCCATCGGCATTGGCATCAGACACCACCCGTTTGCCAAAGGGCGTAAACGTCGCAATTCCCAGCTTCATGGCTTGCAAGCCAAAGGGAATCCCAATGATCGTGAGGCAGAGAAGTAGACCCCCCAGAATGTAACCTAAACCGGTTAACAAGCCTCCAAAAATCAACCAGATAATGTTTCCGAGTAAACTCATGTCAGGACTGCCCTCTGTTGGTTGTGGGGTGAAGCTTTTGCCGATTCTGACTCCCTGAGAGGCCGTCTGAAAAGCCTCTTTCATCCCTGCATTAGCCCCCCTCGACCCCCCCAAATGGGGAGAAAGCCAAAAACTCTGCTCATTTCCCCCCAATTTTGGGGGGCTAGGGGGGCAAGTGCAAGGTCTAAGCAACTTCTCAAACAAGCTCTGTGGTAAAGATGCATTTTCCCCAGTAAAAGGTCAAGCATAGGTAGAGGTGTCTAAATCAGGGGGAACATCTAGCCAACGGTTGATTCCGGCAGCTCGCAACGCTTCTCTGAGCATAATATCGCCAGTGTATAGGGCTCGACCAATAATCACCCCAGTTACCCCATGAGACGCTAAGCCCGACAGATTGAGCAGATCAGCCACAGAGCTGACCCCCCCCGAAGCAATCACAGGCAGAGAAATGACCTCGGCCATCTCTTTCAACGCCTCAAGGTTCGGCCCTTGAAGAGTCCCATCTCGTTGGATGTCAGTATAAATAATCGCAGCCGCTCCGGCTGTTTCCATTTGCTGGGCTAGATCGATCGCATTGATTTCTGAGGTTTCTAGCCAGCCTCGGGTGGCGACCTTTCCACCCCGGGCATCAATGCCAACCACCACCTGCCCCGGGAAGTCTTGGCAGAGTTCCGCCACCAGGGAGGGTTGTTCAATGGCAACGGTTCCTAAGATAACCCGCTGCACCCCTAGGTCTAAGAGTTGCTGGACGCGCTGGCGATCTCGAAGTCCACCACCCACCTGAATGGAGATCTCAACAGCCTTAACGATGCGCTCAATAGACTCTAGGTTGACAGGCTGCCCCGTTTTAGCCCCATCGAGATCCACAAGGTGTAGCCAGGAAGCACCCTCGTCTGCCCAAGTTTGAGCCATGACGACCGGGTCTTCGGCAAACACTTCAGATTGGTTGTAGTCTCCCTGATAGAGGCGCACGCAGCATCCTCCAAGCAGGTCAATAGCAGGAATAACATCCATGAGGGTCATCAAAAGGTCAGCACATACAAAAGATCATAGAGTTTAGATCGCAGAGTTTAGATAAAAAAGCCCCATTCCTATTGAATCTTAAATATCTTGTAAACCATCTTGAAACAAGTTCTGATCTGCACCCTGATGTTTTACTGCCAGAACGGTTGGGGTTTCATGTCAGAATGGACGTATTGGGTATTTGAATGCAGCGCTAAAGCCCCAAGCAGACTCGCTGTGATATGAGTTTCAGGACACCTGATCTCACTCATTACCAACACCCAATATCCAGCAGGGGTGGAAACATCAGTTCAAGTTGGACTAGTTTTCCACCTCAGCCGCACCGTACAAGGCAATCTACGATGGCAAAGGTGAAATCAAGCGAACAGCAGGCCACTGACTCGTTGGTGCCTCTCGCCAAGCAAAACTATATCCTGCGAGGACTAGACGCCCGAGAGATTGACGACATCTTGGCTGATCTGCCCCTTGCCAGCGAAAAACTCTATTCCAACCGCCCAGTATTTACCTCCTTTCGGCCAGGGTTGTCCTTAGAATTTCTATATCTGATTGTTAGTGGTGGGCCTGTGGTGGTGCGCAGCAGTCCCCTCGATCGCATCATTGCCCTTCACTATCCCGGTGGCTGTTTTGGCATGGGCAATTTGCCCATTAGTTTTGCGCCCATTAGTCGGGCATTCCCCAGCCTAGTGGAAGCCTACAAGACAACAGATGTGATCAAAGTCCCGGTCGAGACGATCCAGCGTCTATACACCGAAAGCCCCATGTTCCGCGATCGCTACAACTTATTTTTCGAGTTACGAGAAAAATTTCAGTATCATTTGCTAAATTGCAGTACCTATCCGCCTCAAGCCGTAGCCACCATCCTCCGGGCGCTCATCTATCAAGAACGCGCCCTGGGCAATCAACCCAATGACCAAGGCATTTATCACTTTGACTTGCCAGTAGACATCATTGCCAGGGTCAGCCAACTCAACCATCGCACCGTTGAGCAAGTGTTGAAGGGGCTCAAGCAAGAAAGATTGATTGCCGCACCCCCAGCGGATGACAGCTCGGGAGATTTGATCCAAATTTTAAGCCCAGAAGGACTCAAAGAAGTTTACAGCAGCACTCGCGATAAGGTGTCTTGGTGGCCGCTGCGATAGGGGCGCTGCTACTTAAAACGCCCTTAACCCTCTCTAAGGCGGTTGGCAGCATTACTGAATGTTTGAACTTGGGGGGGGCAACCGATAGCTTTGCTCGGCGGCAACCAACTCTACTTCGCTGACCTGACGGAGTGCCTGGACTTGCTCGGAGCGCACTGTGCCTGTAATCACCCCAATCGTGGGTAAGGTCTGCTCAATCGCCAAACCCAGATCTGCCAATTTTTGGGCGACGGTCTCAATTTGCCCTAAATGGGCATCACGAACCGTTACAGTCACTTTAATCCGCTCCATGTTCTCTCCTGTTGGGATGTGTGGCCTCTGGCATTATCCACTTTCAAAACGTCAGCGGTCTCGTTATAGCGGTTCTCACCTGAGTGAGATACGGGGCAGGGGGCACTGCCCCCTGCACCCCATGTACTCCATTGATCTGTAAACCGCTATAAAACCGCTGACGTTTCAGGTATCGGGAGGCCAGACAGACTTAACTGATGGGTGCTCCTACTAAGCCGATGCCCACATCCGTGGTTGACAAGGCCAATCGCTGCGCTTCCCGCATCAGGAGTCCCCAGAGCACCATGCCTCGGGCTTCAGTGGCTTCTGCGTAGAGTGCTGCAATCCCTGCCACATGAGGGGTTGCCATGCTGGTGCCACTGATGGTGCGATACCGACTGGGCATGGGCCAGGCAGAGTAGACCTCCACACCCGGGCCAGCAATATCCACCTGTCCCCCCTGAGGGTTAATCGAGCCATTGGAAAAAGTAGCAATGCGGAACTGGTGATCAATGGCGGCCACTGCCATTAAAGAGGGGGCATTGGCCGGATAGGCCACTGGACTGGGAGGGATTTTTCTGAGTGGCGTCCATGGATCTTGCTGGCTTTCGTTCCCGGCTGCGGCAATGATCAGGGCACCGTTTTGAAGGGCACGCTGCCCCACCTGCTCATAAATGGGGGAGTAGGTGTCGCCTGGGCGAGTTGGTGCCCCTAACGACATGGAAATGACGGCGCAGCCATGGGTGATCGCCCACTCAATTCCAGCCAGAATCCCACCATCAGATCCAGAGCCTTCATCACTCAGAACTTTGCCTGCAAAAATCTCGGCATTGTAGGCAATGCCATAGCGGGGCAAGTCTTCTGGATCTTTGGGGCCACAGGATGTCCCAATGCAATGGGTGCCGTGACCATTTTTATCCTGAGCTGTTTCCCCCGGAATAAAAGATTCTGAGTGGAGGGTTCGACCCGCAAAATCGGGATGGGTCAGATCCATGCCGGTGTCTAAAACTGCCACCCTAATCCCTAGCCCACTATAGGGTGAGTGGATGACGCTGGTGGCTTGAAGTCCCCAGGTTGAACCGTTATCTGTAAAGTTCACTGGCTGATGTTGCCTTGCCAATGTAGCCACCAGTTCCTGAGGCACTGTTTGCTCGTACAGATGGGAAACGGCATCCCGATAGCCTTTCAGATAATCTCCCGGCAGCCCCACGGTGGCGGGCTGATCAATGGCTCGTACAATGCGCTCTGGATAGACATTTAAGAGTGAGCGACGGGTGGCGGTGGCCACTCGGAGGGACTGAAGCTGATCAGGATCTAGGGAGACAACTGCAACGCCAAGGCGATCAAAGATCGCCGCATTTCCCTGATCCAGTTGGTCAGCGCTGAAAGCGTGGTTTGCAAAATCAGCCGCATGGGCAATGTGTTGAATACCGGTGACATCGCTCAAGGTATTTTCTGATTCAGCCGTGTTGTCTGATAAGAGAACCAAATAACGGCCTGTCGTTTCTATTGACATGTGAGGTTTCTCCTTGTTCAGGGTTGCAATCCATATTTTGGGGTTTCAAAATCAGTTTTCGTTGCGGGATAGACGGTGATTAATCCTCCTGTTTACACACCAGCAATTTTGAAAAGGTCAGCCATGGAAAAACTGCCCGGCGTAGCCCCCAGGGTGGGCTGCCATTTGGGGCATTGATTTAAGAAAGACATGCGATCGCCCTGCAACAGACCGATAAAGACTTCAGCCACGATCCGACCCCCAACCGGGCCAAGGATGTGACCCTCTGCCCGTTTGTCCGCTTCTTGCAGAATGTAAAACCACAGGGGGGTATGGGTGGCCAGCATCGGGTCGATGTTGCCGGCCTCCGCTAATTCTTCAGCCGTCAGGGGTTCCACCTCCATTGCCTGGGCAACAGCCTGACCCGAGGGCAAACTGAACGTCAGGTGACGCAGCAGGTTGCGTTGAGCCAGTGAATTGGGATTGGTGGGCATGTTGGGGGGCAAAAATGGCAGTTGAAACAGCGGCGTGGAGAGCTTGACATCAATTTTTTTGCTGAGGGCTGGAGCAGGTTCATTGGGGAACTCAAAAAACAGCTTCCAGTCTGCCTTCTTTTCTAGGGGAATGCGGCGATCGCCAGAGAGATCATTGGTGCCAGGAGCCCCAAAGATAGAGGCTGCGAAAGCGCTATTGACCCGATAGCCCGGTCGCACTTGGCTGTGACCAAAGCGATAGGCGGCTACCGAAAACTCAACGGGGATAAACGGTTCATGCTGCCAGTGATAAAACTGACGACCCTTTTGCAAAATGTCGTGGACGACCCCTTGACCGACGGTACGAGGCAGAAATTCGTGGAGTACGATCCACTGATAATGCCATCGCACCTGGCGCTGGGCTTCAACAAAGCGCATTCCCGGATCGCTCATCCCCACGGCACTGAGGCGATCCATAATGGCGTTGTGAAATTTGAGAAAGGCAAAATGGAGTTGAGAAACAATTAAGTTCTCATCGTTTCTGGGGTCGCCAATCAGGGCAATATTTTGACTATTGCGAGGAACATCTGTATCTGCATTGGCATCAATCAGAAATTTGCCCCTTTGGTTTTTATCGTAGAGGTGAGGACTGGCTGCCAGACCCGAGCCATAGAGGCTGTCCAGCTCAAACATCGGCGTGCGAAAGTTTTCGATGGACTCTGGATCGTTCTGGCGCTCTAGGCTAGAGGTAGGGTCAAAGGTGAGGTCGTGGTCAATAAACTGACCTAAAAAGGTAAATCCAGAGGGAATCTTGGGGTTATCGGGGTTGTTGGGGTTGCTGGGATTCGCAGGAGAGTCCTGGGGATCCATGATGCCACCTGGTTTTCCCAGCTCGATGAGTGCCTGACGAACTTGCGGCGTGTCAGATAGAAAGGGCGGTAAGGTTGAGAACATCCGGCCGAATCGTCCCTGGGCATAATATTGGGAACGGGGCGGAACCATATCCCTTAAGTAAAGCTGGCCATGTCTGGTCATGGTGAATTCCTCTGTTCTTGGCGTTGAAGAATCGTTGAAGTCATGATGACTGCTGAGCGATGTCGGTCATCCGTTCGGGGAGTTTGCGCTCTGAATCAAGGCTCAATGGAATTAGGGTCTGCGATCGCACCCAGAGCTGTCGATACCAATAACCTCAGAATTTCTCAGTTTCTCTTGAGCGGATTGCCATCACGCAATGTTGACCCATGACTTCAGCCCCACCCTCAAACTCATCTAGATATTGGGCGAGAGGGCGGCGCTTGAGCCGTCTTCAGAGAAGGCACCGGGGGTAAACCTGCCACCTGCTGATCCAACCAGGCCAGGGCAGCGCCCAGGGCTTCAGCCAAAATGGTACTCAGGCGATGAAGCGCCACCGCACTAATCGCCACCCCAATGGAAAAATTCTCATTCCCGGAGAGTAAGAGCTGTTGACTGAGCAAGGTAGTGACTGTGACCTCAAATATCCCCAAGCCCCCCGGCAGTCCTGGAGTAATAAAACCCAGCAGCCAGCCAATACTAAAAATACTGATCAGCTCGGGCACCAAACTCCAGGGAACCGGAGCCAGTGCCGCTACAATCATCACAAATCCCAGTCCTTTCAGCCCCACAAACCCAATTTCTCCTAGCAAAGGGAGCAGTGGATAGCGCACTAAATAAACACGAGAATCCACCTGCCCCTGTGGGCTGGACTGTTGGGGCAGCCGCTGCAAAATGCCCCCCAAGATCGAGGGATGAATCAGCACCAATATTGCCAATAGGCTCGAACCGGCAGCCAGCAGCCCTCCTGCGGGAACACTCAAAAGTCCCAGCACCAACCCTCCTGCGGCCATCAACATCGTATCCAGCAGAACGCTAAGCGAAGCAGCCCCAAATGGGACACCAATCCGAGTCGCCGCCAGAATGCGGCCATAGAGATGCACGAGATTGCTCGGTAAATACTTAGCCAGATTCGTGATCAGATAGGCTTGAGCCGCCCAGGCCGAACTGACAGGCTGATTCAGATCTCTAAGAATCCAGCCCCAGACCCAACCCGTCCAGATATGGGCCAGCAAGGTGACACCCGTTGCCGAGACCAAGCACGCCCAACTAGCCCAGGACATAGGAATTGCGCTCACCTCTTGCCAGTGGTCGTACAGCGCATGGCCAAAAAAAGCCAGAATCGCCCCGAGCAGCGCCAGATAGATATAAAATTTGCTGGCTAGCCATCCCTGTCGAACTGAGCGCCTCAGACCCAAGACAGCAGGGCGCTTAGGCATGGGGCATTAACCCCTTCTCTTTTAACCAAGTGGGGTTATAGAGTTTAGACTGATAGCGCGTACCGCTATCACACAACACCGTCACAATCGTGTGTCCAGGGCCGAGCTGACGCGCCAGGGCGACGGCGGCTCCCACATTAATGCCCACCGATCCACCCATAAAAAGACCGTCTTTCTCTAGAAGCTGGTACAAGACCCTTATACATTCAAGATCGTCAATCTGAATGGCATCATCAATAGGGGCACCAGCCAAATTAGCCGTCACCCGACTGTTGCCAATCCCTTCCGTCACCGAGCTCCCTTCCATCTGAATTTGCCCCGTTTTCACGAAGCTATAGAGACCACTGCCCATCGGATCAGCCACAACTGCCTTCAGATTAGAATTTTTCTCCTTCAGATAGAGCGCAACCCCTGCATAGGTTCCCCCTGTCCCTGTCGCTGCAACCCAGGCATCTACTCGCCCCGCTGCTTGTGCCCAAATTTCAGGCCCCGTGGTTTCATAGTGCGCCAGACGATTGGCCAGATTATCAAATTGATTAGCCCAAATGGCGTTATCAAGTTCCTCGGCAATGCGACCAGAGAGCTTGACATAGTTGTTGGGATCTCGATAGGGCACGGCTGGCACGGCACGGATCTCTGCGCCTAGCACACGGAGAGCATCCATTTTTTCCTGGGACTGGGTATCTGGAATCACAATCACGCAACGATACCCCTTGGCATTACAAATGTGAGCCAATCCAATCCCAGTATTGCCTGCGGTTCCCTCCACAATCGTGCCTCCAGGTCTTAATAGCCCCCTAGACTCGGCATCTTCGATAATGTACAGGGCAGCCCGATCCTTGACAGACCCCCCAGGATTCATAAATTCAGCTTTACCGAGAATCTCACATCCGGTTTGATCACTAAAGCTATTGAGGCGGATCAGTGGTGTGTTGCCAACCGCACCAAGGAATCCGTTTTTGATATCCATCGGGAGCCTCTTGTCACAGCACAGTTTCACTCTTGTCTCATTCTTAACCATTGTGACGAGTTTCCGGCAATCTTCTCCAGAATTTTGCCGAGTCTTTCCTCGGAAGTCGCTCTAGAAATGCCAACTTAACCATAACCCTGTGAAATCCTATGATTCAAATTCAACTGAACCTACCCGAAAGCGCCTTCTCTGCCCTGCGCAGTAGCCCCGACGAATTTGCCCAAGAATTGCTCATTGCCGCCGTCGTCAAGTGGTACGAAGTCGGCATGATTTCCCAATCTAAAGCTGCCGAAATTGCGGGCATCAGCCGTCAAGCCTTTCTGCAAGCACTAGATCGCTTCGAGGCTTCCCCCTTTCAGACGAGCCCAGAAGAACTCGCCGAGGAAGTCAGTCGTGGTTAGACGCTGGGTCGTGAACGCCTCGCCCATCATTAGCCTGACGAAGATTGACCGCATTCATCTACTCGGCGAACTCTGTGACGAAGTGGTCATTCCTCAAGGTGTTGCCTACGCAATACTCTTTCGGAGTCGCTGCGCGATCGCAACGACGAAGTGCTAAAGCGCATTGATAGCGATACTCCAAAGGAGTTGCTCCGCGATCGCCGCTTCAAGAACGACACCGTTGGCGAAGCGTTCCCTGCGGGAAAACGCCTGGAAAAGCTGTTTGAGATGTATACCAAAATGACCAGCAAGTAAGGAAGCGGGCAAGTCTTCTCAGGTATATCAGGTTGAGGCCGCCCCCGTTGACAACCGAGAAAGTTAAGCCTCTGACTCAGAGTACGCACCGTCCAAGGTAGACCGTAGATCGAATAAGAGAATTTCAGCCTCGTTGATCCCGCGTAGGTGCAGAGAATCTACTTCTGTAGCCCCAAGGCCATCCCCTGCCTCCAATCGGTGACCATTGATATCCACGCTACCTTGAGCCACTTGAATCCAAGCCTGACGGCCAGCCGCCAGCGGGTGTATTACCGCCTCACCGGGGGCTAATATGGCAGCATAGACACTGGCATCTTGATGAATTTTTACGGAATTTTCCCGAGCATCGGCAGCAGCTATCAGTCGAAGTTTTCCCTGCTTTTCTGCCGCTGAGAAAATACGCTCCTCATAGCTTGGAGGCAAGCCAACTTGATCAGGCAAAATCCAAATTTGTAATAAATGAACGGGATCACTTTGAGAGCCATTAAACTCGCTATGATAAATTCCAGTACCTGCGGACATGCGCTGTACCTCTCCAGGGCGAATCACTGAGCCATTGCCAATGCTATCTTTATGGGCTAGGGCACCGGAAAGCACATAGGTAAGAATTTCCATATTTCGGTGGCCATGAGTATCAAACCCACCTCCAGGTTGAATTACATCATCATTGATCACCCGTAGGCTTCCAAATCCCATTTGGTGTGGATCGTAGTAATGGCCAAAGGAAAAAGTATGATGACTTTGCAACCAACCTAGATCGACTTGACCACGATCCTGGGCACGGCGAATAACCAGCATTTGTATTTCCTCCTATTTTGCAAGCCTATTTACACCCAAAAGGACATCAATTCAAACTAAGTTAAGACTCACTGGCTACATGAAAACATGGACTAATTCTAACAAAAACCAACAAAAAAAGTATTGATTTTGATTCGGTTGTACTCATACAAAAATTCGGAAAACCGCCCTGCACAATAAACCGAAGATGCAAAATCATCTTTGTTTCAGACAGGTTGTATGCAGCTAGAGAATATTATTGAGCACCATCCAGTATTGACCAATTTGCTGGGCAACATCCAGAAAATCTTGAAAGGCAATGGGTTTAACAATATAGCTATTCACCCCAAGCTCAATGGTAAATACTTCGTTCACAGCCCCAGAATGCTCTAACAACGATCGCCAGACTGTTCACAGGCTCCAATGCTAACCCAACTGCTAGAGCCATCTTGCCAGTGCTCTTTTTTCCAGATGGGAGCGGTGTGTTTCAGGGTATCAATGACATGCTGACAGGCCGCAAAGGCTTCTCCGCGATGAGGACACCCCACGGCAATTAAGACGCTGATTTCACCAATAGAGAGAGACCCGACGCGATGGTGAATCACCACCTGATTAATGCTAGGCCATCGCTGTTGAGCTTCCTGGGCAATCTGGGCAAAGACTTTCAGTGCCATTGGTTCGTAAGCCTGATATTCTAGAAACTTGACGAGCCGACCATCGGTATGGTCGCGCACGGTACCGCTCATGACCACGACTGCGCCGTTATGGGAGTGATCTGCGATCGCATACACCTGCGCCCACGACAAAGGTGCAAACGTAATCCGAAAAGCAGCAGACTGTGTAAGCAATATCAACCTTGAACTCAACTAAACTCAACCTTGAATCCTCACGCCCCATTCACCCAAGATGCCTCTTAGCGCCCCTGTCACCCGCTCAGCCGTAATAGACCTTCAAGAATAAGTTTACTTTCTGAATTTCCTGCTCCATATTCTGAATCAGGGGATTGATGTGGGTGTAGTTTGATTGCTTAACCGCAACATTGAGTTGCTCTGAAAGCAATTGAATCACCTGTACCCCTACGTTATAACTAGCAATTCGCAACTGCTCAGCTTGATTGCTAACATCCAAAAAATTCTGTTGACTCGCCGCCGCCTTAATCGCCGCAATGCATTCAGGTGCATAGGTCACAAAAGACTGCAAGAGCTCCTGTTCAAAGGCAGGATCTGCCCCCGACACATCCTGTAGGTGTTTCACATTGACAGGGGTATCTCGCACAAAAACCAGCGTAAATTCATCTCCCTGCCCAAAACTGATGCGATCTCCAAATTGAAGGGGGTGCCGACTTCCCTGGGGTAAGGCAACCTCATTAATGAAGGTTCCATTGGTGCTGCCTAAGTCCTCAATTGAAAATGACTTGCCCTGAATATGAATACAGGCGTGTTTTCTGGAAACCACCTTTGCCCCCGGCAGGTCGTGCACATCAATATCAGGGAGGAACTGGCGACTCGCTTTGCCTAAGGTGACTTCTAAAATGCCCATCGGAAACTCAATGAACTGATGACTCTGGAGATGCAACAATCGGGCAGACTGAGCCTGAAATGTAGTGGCAGGAATATCATCTACCTCTTCTAGGAAGCCGCTTGCCGTTTTGTGTCCCCAGGTTTCATCGAGTCGCGCCGTAATCGGTGCTGCCACAGACTGGGGCAGGGCTTGTCCGCATTGATAGCAGAAATTTGCAAACGCCAGCACTGACGCACCACAAGTTCCACATCGGTCAATGGCACTCAGAGAAGCGTTGCACCTCAAACAGTGGGGGGCATCATCGGCATTTTCCTGAAGGCAATAAGGGCAAATCAGCATCGGCAGTCTTTAATACTCATCAATGGACGGAACCCAAACACTCGCCGCGAACAGCCACATCATTGAGAGGCCGTCTGAAAAGCCTCATTCATCCCTGCATTAGCCCCCCCGACCCCCCAATTTTGGGGGGAGAAAGCCAAAAACTCTGATCATTTCCCCCCAGAATTACGCCCTGCGGGCACGCTGCGCGAGGGGGGGCTAGGGGGGCAAGTGCAAGGTCTAAGCGACTTCTCAAACAAGCTCTGAGCAATCACGCTGACAAGCTGTCCTCCAGATCTAGGAAAATCGACTGACTTCAATGCTACTGTACTTCATCGCTTCCTTCAAAGGCGTTCTGATCAGTGCATAGCAGCCACAGCTTTAATGCCAAGCCTCAATAGACTTGTTGTCCAAATCACAATGATCGACAACTGTTTTTGCTAGGGTATAGTTAAGAATGGGTTAAGACACCTAGGAAAACTTGATCCGTAGCAGAGCATTATGGCTAACCCGGTTTCTAGCCAAAACCTGGCTGGCGAGTCTGGGCAGGCCAATTGGTGGAAATGCCCTAGGAAAATCAGAATAAAGCTTATTTAGTTTGGGTGCGAGGTATCAGCACATGTCTTTTCAATCCAATTTTTTATTTCCTTACAGCGCCTATCGAGGAGAAGTAAAGCCAAAAAACTTGGTATTTAACGCCAATCTTCAAGAGTTTTCGCAACGGGTGAGCTACATTTCGAGCTTGGAGTCTAATGGTAAACTCACCCCCGCCGAGAGCTACCGTGAAATCAAAGCCCTGTGGAAGCAGTTGAAGCGCTCTCGGAAGTCTCTTGGAATTTAACCTGAGTTGATTTGTCGCCTTAGAACCCAAAGTTGATGTCTGGCCCAACTGGAACGATTCCAGTTGGGTTAATTGTTTTATGGCTTTGGTAGTAATGTCCTTTAATGTGATCAAAGTTCACTGTATCAGCAATACCTGGCATCTGATACAGATGCCGAACGTAGGGCCAGAGGTGCACATAGTCAACGATGCGACGAATATTACACTTGAAATGCCCCACATAAACAGGGTCAAATCTTACCAGGGTTGTGAATAAGCGCCAATCAGCTTCTGTGAGATGATCGGCAATTAGATAGCGCTGATGTGAGAGGCGCTCATCTAGCCAACTTAAGCTCTCAAAGAGGGGAGTTATGGCTTCTTCGTAAGCTACTTGGGTTGTGGCAAATCCACACTTATAAACCCCATTATTGACGGTGTGGTAAATGCGTTCATTGAGCGCATCAATGTCCGCTCGATACGGCTCTGGGTAATAGTCTCCAGATGTAGCACCCAGAGAGTCAAACGCCTGGTTAAACATGCGAATAATCTCTGAGGATTCATTGCTGACAATGGTTTTGGTTTGCTTGTCCCATAGAACGGGCACAGTCACCCGCCCGGTATAGGTGGGATCTGCTCGCGTATAAATCTCATGGAGGTACTGAGCATCAAAGAGGGGGTCTGGAATAACACCTGCTCCAGATGCGAAAGTCCAGCCCTGTTCACCCATAAACCAATGCACGACAGACACATCTATCATCGATTCGAGCCCCTTGAGCGCCCGAAAGAGGAGGGTGCGATGTGCCCAAGGACAGGCATAGGAAACATAGAGGTGGTAGCGACCCGATTCAGCTTGAAATCCCCCTGTGCCTGACGGGCCTGGACTTCCATCTGATGTCACCCAGTTGCGAAATTGGGAGTCCTGGCGGACAAAGCGACCCCCGGAATGACTGGTGTCATACCACTGGTCGTGCCAGATGCCTTCAAGTAAAAGTCCCATGCCATCTCCTTCTGGGCTTTGATCTCTTGCTGCTTGAGGCAGCATGAAATCTCAATCAATGTTCAGCCTATTCGCTAGGATATGTTAGCGCATGTCCTATCCAGGTTTACGCTGGGGACAGCGCCATGGGAAGCTGCATTCGTTTTTACTTTCAGTTTTTCCCCTGGATTGGTCAAACCGGATCATAGGCAGCGCTCTGAGCTAAGAAATTGTCCGGACTGCATTCATGAGGCGGATGTGTTGAAATTTTCGTTGATGCCGATGCTTGGTAAGGGGGGATGGATTGCCTTCGCAATCGCGGCTCTGGTCTTCTTTAGTGGCTGTAGCATCCCTTCAGTCTCGGCAGAGTCTCGGATTTTTTTGCCGCTGTCTTTAGAATATTTGGGAGCTCAGACGCTCCCTAAGTCTGATGGGGCGGGCATCTCCTTGGGACAGATTACCGATGTGGTCTATGACCGAGGGCGCGATCGCATCTATGCCACCCTGGGCGATTCCCCCTCCCCAAGGGTGGTCTCCCTAAAACTGGCCCTAGACCCAAACCTAGAATCGCCCACCCCAATCCAAGCCATTACCCCAGAATCAGTCACTTCCCTAGACTCCCCCTCAAACACTCGCCAGACAGCGGCAGGACTAGCTCTGGGAAGTCAAACCCTTTGGGTCACCCGCCAAAGCCCCTTGGCTGCAACTCCGATCTCGGCCTTTAACTTGCCCCAGGGAGAGTTTCAGCAAAGCCTACCCCTGCCCAAACGCCTCCGTCCCCCAGAGGATGCCGACCCCGAAGCGGTTTCTGATCTGAGCACCGGCCTCAAGGCCGTGACCCTAGATCCAGAAGGTCAGCGCTTGTTTACGGCCACTGAGCAGCCCCTACTCACCTCAGCTTCGGAGCCACCCATGGCGGCTGAGCCCTATAGCCACTTTTTTCACTACTGGATTGGTGAGCCCGAACCCTATCTATTGGCTGAGCATCTTTATCCACTAGGGGTTCCTAGCTCCCAGATGTCTCGACTGGTGGCTCTGACCACCCTGGATAGTGGGGGCCACTTTCTCAGCCTGGAGCAATATCGAGATGCTCAGGGCATGGATCATGCTCAAATTTTTCAGTTGGCAACCGGCGATGCCACCGATGTGAGCGCCTACGATCCGGTTCCTTTCAGTGCCGTTGTGCCCATTCGCAAGCAACCCCTAATCGAGCTATCCGCTCCTGAAATCCCAGTCAGCTCTGAGCTGGGCATGACCCTTGGCCCTTACTTGCCAGATGGCAGCCGCAGTCTTTTGATTAGTGCTCACCCCAGCACAACAGCGAACATCACCCAACTTTTGCTCCTGCGCTTGTTCTCCCAGTCGTCTAAATCGTTAATCTGAAATCACGCCGACGCGACTGAATGGCCAAAACCGAAACACCGCTCGCCCCACTAACTTATCTCGGGAGACCAGCCCCCAACAGCGACCATCGTAGCTATTGTGGCGGTTATCACCGAGAACCAGATATTGATCTTCGGGAATGATCACTGCATCTTTCAAGTAGGGGCGAATATTGGTTTGTTCCTCCCCGCAAGCCTGAACTGAGGTATCGTCTCCATTGGCGACATAGCTTTCTTGTAGGGGCTGTTCGTTGACATACACTTCGCCGTTTTCCAGACTGACTTGATCGCCTGGCAGCCCAATCACTCGCTTAATAAAAGCGTCCTGAAAGCCTTGGTCTTGCAAAACCGGAGTGGGGTTGAAGACGACAATATCACCCCGTACTGGATCTCGAAATCGATAGGAGACTTTATCCACAATCAACCGGTCGTCAATCTGAAGGGTGGGTTCCATGGAGCCCGAGGGAATAAATCGAGCTTCAGCAACAAAGGTGCGAATCCCAAACGCAAGGAAAAGACTCAGGCCAACGGTTTTAACTGCTTCTAGCCACCAAGATTCTTCTGTGGCTGGAGACTTGGACTGTTCAGGAGGAGGCACTTTTTGAGGCGACATGGGCAGCAGATGAACAACAAAGAGTAAAACGATGCTTGGTTACGACAAGCCCAATATGTTGAGTTATAACATACCCACGGAAACAGGAGCAGGAGCCTGTTCTGGTAGGGTCAAGGCTGATCAAAGTTGGGGTAGCCCCCTCGGAATCTTCCATGACGAAGGCAACCTTAGCTTTGTTGCCAAGCAGGATCAGAGGGTGTTGAAGTGCCAGGGGACAGGGGGCGTCTGGGTAGACTAGGGCATAGATGTCTTCGGCGGGAGCACATCCCGTCACTGCTGAGCTGGACGCCATGCCCCCTTCCTCTGAGCGCAAAATGCCGCTGCCCGACACTGCTACTAACTTTTGGCCATCGCTGCGCCGACAGCTCAACCGCCCTGTATTGCCTACTGTCCGAGAGAGTCTACCTGTAGAAGACTCGGTTTGGTTGCGGGTGTTTGTGCAGCTTTTGGTCACCGTGGGAATTGCGGCCACAGATTTGGCGGCTTCCACTCAAAATGCGGTGTGGGCTGTACCACTGAGCGCGATCGGGGCAACCTGGAGCTGGCGTCAGCGACGGCGGCGCAATACGGTGGCCAAGGTGGGCATTGCCGCCGGGATGTTGGTGGTGCTGTTTCTGTTTCTAGGACGCTTGGTGGGGCAATTGGGCGACACCCGCATTATGTTGGCGGAGCTGTTGATTCAGTTGCAGGTGTTACATACGTTTGATTTGCCCCGGCGCAAGGATTTGGGCTATTCGGCAGTGATTGGGGTGATCTTGCTGGGGGTAGCAGCCACGGTGAGTGAAACCACGGCTTTTGGCGGGTTGCTGTTGCTGTTTTTGGGGATTGCCCTGCCGGTACTGGTGCTGGATTATCGCGCTCGTCTCGGGTTTGTGGCAGTGCGGTTGCGCCAGTTGGATTTAGCCCCCCGTCGCTTTGGATTGATTCTGATCACGGTGGTGGCCTTGGGGCTGGTTATTTTTGCGCTGATTCCGAGACTACCGGGTTACCAGTTGCGCACGTTTCCGGTAAGTGCCCCCATTGAAATGGAGGGGGAGTTTGACCCACAGGCCATTGTCAATCCAGGCTATAACCGTTCCGAGGAGACCTCGGGGAATGGTCAGGGCAGTGGCTCCGCTGAGGCAACGTTTGGGGAGGGCGGGGAACAAACTACTTTTAACTCACGATTTTACTACGGCTTTAACCAGGAAATTGACCAAAATCTGCGGGGAACTCTAGAGCCGGAAGTGGTGATGCGGGTGCGATCGCAAGCCGAGGGCTTCTGGCGAGTCATGGCCTTTGACGAGTACACCGGACGCGGTTGGCGGCTCTCCCGCAACGAACAGGCCGAGAAAATCCAGCGCTCAGCCTGGAACTATCGGTTTCGGGTTCCCAGCCTCACCCCCTTAGGGCCGAGCCGAGAAGTGGTGCAAACTTATTCCATCGTCACCGACTTTCCCAATCTAATTCCAGCCCTAAATCAACCCCGCCATGTTTACTTTCCCACTCGGGAAATTGCCCAAGACCCCGAAGGCACCCTCCGCGCTCCGGTGTCTTTAGATGAGGGACTGACCTATACGGTGGTGTCCGATGTGCCGTACCGCGATCGCACCCGCCTAGGGCAAACGCCCACTGAATACCCCACCGACATTCGCCAGGTCTATTTGCAACTACCACCCGATATTGCTACCAGCATCCGCCAGCAAGCCCAAACCCTTTTAGCACAATCAGACAACCCCATCACCGCACCCTACGAACAAGCCCTATTTCTCACCCAAGCCCTCAAACAAAACTACAGCCTCCAAGGCGATCTACCACCCTTAGCAGCAGATGCCGACTTGGTAGAGTCTTTTCTGTTCCAATCTCGGGGAGGTTACGGCGATCACTTTGCCACGGTTTTGACCGTAATGCTCCGCTCCATCGGTATTCCAGCTCGGTTAGTGACAGGCTTTAGCTCAGGACAGTTTAATCCCTTTACGGGCATGTATGTGGTCAAAAATACTGACGCCCATGCCATCACTGAGGTTTACTTTCCAGGCCATGGCTGGTTCGGCTTTGACCCCATCCCCGGCCACGATTTGATTCCCCCTTCCATTGAAGTCGATCAAACCTTCTCAGTGCTGCGCCAGTTTTGGCATTGGGTGGCGGGCTGGTTGCCATCCCCCGTCACCAGCTTTTTTGCGGGCATTTTTGGTGCGATCGCGCTGCTGATCGCCCGACTCTTACAGTTATTTTCGGGGGGTTGGGACGGCATCGTCAGCGGTCTGATGCTGCTGATGGGGTTCGTTCTGCTGCTGTGGCTGCTCTGGCAAGGATGGCGCAGTTGGCGACGTCAGCGCTGGCTAGCCAGCCTACCGCCTATGGAGCGACTTTATCAGCAAATGCTCGATCGACTCGCAGAGCGAGGACTCCTGAAGCAGCCTCAGCAAACCCCCTTAGAGTATCTAGGACAAGTTGTGCGCACCACCCCCAGTGCCACCGCCACTGCCGTAGATGAAATTTCCCAAGCCTATGTAGCTTGGCGCTATGGTGGCCAGCCTGCCAACCTCCCCCATCTACGCCAACTGCTGCGCCGACTCCAACAACGGCGAAGATAGGCGTCGGCCCCGCCCCTGAGGGGTTCGCTACACTAAGGAAGAGAATTGGGGCCAAGGAACCGTTCAATATGTATTTAGTCACAGGAGCTACCGGACAACTGGGATGTAGAATTGTCCGCAAATTGCGAGAGCAAAACCTGCCTGTGCGAGCTTTTGTCAGGCTCAGCGCTCGCTACACAGAGCTAGAGGCACGGGGGGCTCAAATTTTCATCGGTGACTTGCGCCATGGAGCCGATATTCGCAAAGCATGCCAAGGGGTGACGGCCATCATCAGCACCCACAGCGCCTCACGGGCTCAAAGCCTAGATGAAATTGAAGCCGTTGACTATCGCGCCAATATGGCCTTGATCGACCAAGCCCAAGTCCTGGGCATTGAGCATTTCACCTTTATTTCTGTCCTCGGGGCAGACCGGCGCTACGAAGATGCCCCGATCTTTAAGGCTAAAGCCGCCGTTGAACATTATCTGCAAGCCAGTGGTGTATCATTTACCATTCTGCGTCCGGCTGGGTTGGCCTCCAATCTACTGTCTGTGGCAGAGCAGTTTCGCCGCACCGGTATTTACTGGTTGATTGGCGACCCCCAAAATCGTACTTCCATTGTCAGTACCGATGATTTAGCGCAGATTGCGGCTACGTCTCATGCCAACCCTGGGGCGCACCAGCAAGTTTTGGCCGTGGGCGGCCCCGAAATTCTCCATCGCGGCGATATTCCCAAACTGATGGGGCAACTCTTCGACCGAGAGCCTTGGGTGCTGAATCTACCCCTGCTGGCCGTAGACGGTGTCCGCAACATCTTAGGCTGGGTGAATCCGCCAGCTCAGTCTACCCTGGGAACATTCAGAACCCTACTGGCCCATGAGTTTTTCTGCACCCCTGAAGAAACAGAGCAGATCCAAAGCTTGTATGATATTCCGTTGGAGTCCCTAGAGCATTTTCTGAAGCGCTATCTCAGTATTTGAATGCTGTTCTGGTGATTCAGAGCAAGATAGGGTTGACGATATTTCATACAGTTAAGTTGTTGAGACTTTCGTGACTTCAATGCCTAAAAAAACTTCAGAATCTCAGCCCTTAATTTATCAACTTAAGGTGAGCCTGAAAAGGTTACGCCCTCCGATTTGGCGCAGGGTGCAGGTGCCTAGTACGATGACCCTTGGCAAGCTCCACAAAATCATCCAGTTAGTGATGGGTTGGTACGACTGCCATTTACATGAGTTTGAAATCCATGGCCAGTCCTATGGCCAGCCGGATCCAGACTTCGGCTTTGAGGATATGCTGAGTGAGCGCAATGTGCGCCTAGAGCGCTTTGTGACCAGGGAAAAGTTTAAGTTTTCCTATGTCTACGATATGGGCGATTGCTGGGAACACGAGATTTTAGTTGAAAAAGTGCTCCCGGTTGATCCGGAGGTGCGCTATCCCTGCTGTATTAAGGGCAAGCGCGCCTGCCCTCCCGAAGACTGTGGCGGGGTTTGGGGCTATGCTGAGTTTCTAGAGGCCATCCAGGATCCTGAGAATCCTGAGCATTCCAGTATGTTGGAATGGATTGGAGGCAGTTTTGACCCTGAGGAGTTTAGTCTCGAAGAAGCGAACCAGCAATTGAAGCGCATCCGCTAAAGTCAACATAGCCTCAAGCGAACCGTTGATTATAATTTTCAAGCTGCCCGTTTTCGCTTGCGCACTGTGGCGACAATAGCCCCCAATGCCAGAAGACCTGCCGCTGTTCCTGGCTCAGGAATGGGTTCAACGTCCCCACCCAGGCCAATGGGAGCGCTGCCATCAAAGGAAATGCGGGTGACTGTATTAAAGGGATATTGCTCTGCTTGGATAACCCCACCCAGGGCTTGCTGGATATAGTTGGACAATGCCTGCTGGTAAGTCACCCCCAAACTGGTAAAGGAGGTGCCAGGCGCAAAGTATTGATCGCCACCCCGAGCTAGAAAGTCAATGGTGGCCACCGACACCGTAGGTGCGTCAGGTAGCACCTGCCCATTTCGAATCAAAACGGTGCCATCGTCTAGGATGACTTCTCTAACTCGGCTACCGGGGGTAATGATGTTGCCATCTACATCGGTTTGTTGTGCCGTTTCATTGAGGTCAATGCCAATGCGCAATCCTGCCACCTGTCCAAAGCGACCCCCACGGATCTCCACCGCCGAGTAGGCATTTTCTAAAACCGCTTTTAGAATCTGCGGATCTAGGTCGGGAATGATGCTGACAAAGTTAGAAAAAGCAGCCACGGAAAAGGTATCGAACTCTGTGAGATCCCCTGGCCCAATGATGGAGTCGTTGCGAATGCCCCCTCCGTTTTGAAGGGCAATCAAGGGTTGCGGCACCCCAAACTCGGCAGCCAACTGCTGTCCCTGGAATAGGATGGAGTCGGCTAGCAAATTGCCCAGGTTGGCTTCCTGAGTGCGAACTGAATCGCGACGACCATCCAGGGGCACTTCTGTTTGGGCAATGACGTTGGTTACTAAGTCTTCTACAAAGGTTTCGACAGGGGTAACGACGCGGGTTTGCACCATCGGATCGGGTGCGATCGCATCCGGCAAACCTTCACCTGCGATCCGAACTAGGCCACTGCGATCTGAATCAATGTCAACAATATCCCCAGCCCCATCAAACTCCACCACCAATCGCCCCACATAGCGATAGTTTCCTGGCGTCGTCACGACTGGAATCGGCTTCCCAGTGGCATCGGTGGCACTGAGCAGTGGGTACGAGCCAAAGATCTCCGCTTCATCTCCCGGAATAAGATTATCAGTAGGGCTACCCAACACTTCTTCGCCTCCACCGGCAATCACAATATCCACCCCCCGAATCTGGGCGACCAAATCCAGCTCTTCCTGAATGCTTTGCAAATGCGTCGAGAGAATAATCTTGTTAATTCCTTGAGCCGCAAGGGCATCGACTTCAGCTTGCACCGAACCGGCCACATCTGGATTAATTTCGACATTGCGGGGGCTAGAGATAAAAGGAAGCTGGGGCGTGGTTGCCCCCACGATGCCGATGCGTTCGCCATCGCGTTCTACGATAGTGCTGCGGGCAATTCGTCCCTGCTCAACGAGCACCTGAAGTTGAGGTTCACCATTAAAGGAGAGGTTGGCACTCAAAAAGGGCACCGGATTTTCAAAGTCAGCGATAAAGCGAGCCAATACATCGGGGCCAAAGTCAAATTCATGGTTGCCAATGGTGATCGCATCGTAGCCAATTAAATCTAGAGCAATGCTGTCATAGAAGCGCTGTCCTTGGGGTAGCGCCAGACTAGCATTAAATTGAGCCCCAGCCAGGAAATTATCGCCAGAGGAAATCAGCAATGAACTGCTATTGCGAGTCGCTGCTTCTTGCCGCAGAGCCTGCACCTGGGATGAAAACCTCGCTACACCGCCAAAATTTTCGAGTCCAGCCCCCGCATTGATCAAGCTGGACTCCCCATCATTGTTATGGAGCAAGGTGAGCATAAAGGCTTCAGCCGTTGAAGCTCCGAGGAAAGCGGCCAAGCTGGCCATGGCCAGAAATCTCAAGAGCCGCAGTGCTCCCCAGCATCGACACCAAAGTTGAATTATGGACATGCAATAACGAACTCCTTGAACCTGACCCTGAATCCACGGATGCTGGCCCAAGGCCGATACAGTTCTCCTAGGGGGTTAAAAATGCTGAAGAACCCCTGGACATCCTGCCGGATCGTAGCGGCTTGAGGTTAACTCCCCGTTAGCAATTGTTAAAGTAACAGTAGACTTGTGGGCGCAGATGTGCTGATTTGAGAAGTTGAAAACTATATCAATTTGGGATTAGACTAGAAAGGTTGACTTTGTGCATATCAATCAAGAGGAAGTTTCATGTCGCGATATCGAGGCCCTCGCCTCAGGGTGGTTCGTCGTCTTGGCAACCTACCTGGCCTAACCCGCAAATCCCCTCGCCGTGACTATCCACCCGGACAGCATGGCCAAGCCCGCAAAAAGCGCTCTGAATACGCCACGCGGTTAGAAGAAAAGCAAAAGCTTCGTTTCAATTACGGCATCACGGAGCGCCAATTGCTGCGTTATGTGCGTAAAGCGCGTCGCACCGGAGGTTCCACAGGTCAAGCACTGCTGCAAATGCTAGAGATGCGCCTTGACAATACGGTGTTTCGTATGGGTATGGCTCCGACCATTCCGGCAGCGCGGCAGCTCGTGAACCACGGCCATGTCACGGTCAATGGTCGCGTGGTTTCGATTCCCAGCTATCAGTGTCGGCCTGGTGAAGAAGTTGCGGTGCGCGATCGCGACCGATCACGCAACCTAGTCGAAAACAACTTGCAATTCCCTGGGCTAGCCAATGTGCCCAGCCATCTCGAATTTGACAAAAGTAAGCTCACCGGCAAAGTCAACAGCGTCATCGAACGCGAGTGGATTGCCCTGGAAATCAATGAGCTACTCGTGGTTGAGTACTATTCTCGTAAGGGTTAAGTTGGCGCTTACTGCAAGCGTGACCAACCGCGGCACCCTTCTTCACATTTGATATTTCACGTCAGTATTGGCCCTCGAATCCGTCAGTTCGAGGGCTTTTATTTCAATGTAAAAAGTGTGGTTATGATTTGCCCTCTCTAGCAAAACTATAGCGGTTTACAGATCAATGGAGTACATGGGGTGCAGGGGGCAGTGCCCCCTGCGTGGGGGTTCCACCCCCACACCCCGTATCTCACTCAGGTGAGAACCACTATATAAGGCTCTTTCGGCCGGAGTATGGGAGTTTAAGACCCCAAAAGCCCTACTCTGCTTGGGACAAAAGAGTGGCCTATTCAGAAAAAGCGGTATGATTTTTGCATGGCCCACATTTAACGATAATGGCAAACAAAACTACCGAATTACCTGAGCAGTATACAATTCGAGCCGGAGAGCGTGGGCGTTTAGTTCTCCCTGCCTCCTTACGAAAACGGATTGGTCTTCAGGAAGGGGATCAACTGGTTATTACGGTTGAAGTGGATAATAGCTTGCGGCTTGTCAGTTTGTCCCAGCAGGTTCAAAAAGCCCAAGGGTTGTTTAAGGATATTGCACCTGGTGTTAGCCTAGCGAATGAATTGATTCAGGAGCGTAGATTAGAGGCAAGACAGGAGCAAGACTCTTGAGTCTATCTCCAACATTTGTTCTTGATGCTTCGGCTTTATTGGCGTATTTACAGGGAGAAGCGGGATCGGACTTGGTTGCGACTGCTCTAACGCAAGGTACAGCACTTAGCGCTGTGAACTGGGCTGAGGTTCTTTCTAAGCTGTTAGAACGAGGTAAGCAGCCCCAAGATGTTGTGGCGCAGCTTCGGGATTTAGGTCTACTGAGTCAGGCCATTCAGATTTATCCCGTTGAAGAAGCATTAGCATTGACGATTGCTGAACTACTTCCTAAGACTAGAGCGATGGGCTTGTCGCTGGGCGATCGCGCTTGTCTAGCCTTGGCATTGAAACTCAACCTGCCAGCGCTAACATCGGATAAGGTTTGGCGCAATGTTGACGTAGGTGTTTCGGTTCGACTGATTCGTTAAAGTCATAGAACAGTCCACGCGCTAGCATCAGGGTCGGGAGTATGTCACTTGGCGCTGCTCCAAAATCAGCGTAGCGAGTGTCAGGTCAGCGGGGGTTGTGATCTTAAGGTTGGTTTCTTCCCCCATCACGATCTGGACGGGCAGGTCAAACCTCTCAAACAAGGCCGCATCATCGGTAACAGACCACCCTTGCTGACGACCCATTTCGTGACAGTTCTTGAGCTTCGCCACCTGGAAGCCTTGAGGGGTCTGGGCAGCCCAGAGCTGCTCCCGGTTGGGGGTAGCGGTAATCTCTCCCTGCTCGTTGACCACCTTAATGGTGTCCTTGACCGGAATGGCAGCAATCAAGCCCTCGTGCTTCATCAACGCCTCAGCGCAGCGATTGAAAAGAGCCGGTGTTGCCAAACATCGTGCCCCATCGTGAATCAAGACCCGCGTTGCCTCGGGCGGGAGTGCCTGTAGGCCACAGTAGACAGACTCCTGCCTTGTGCTTCCCCCTTCAATTAAAGTTACCGGGGTTTGCAACTGCAAGACTTGGAGCCACTCTTCCCAGATTGGCCAATCTACAGGTTGCCCAATCAGACCAATCCACTCCACAGTTTTTGCCGCAGCCGCAGCCATCAGCGTCCAAGCCAATAAAGGCTTACCCAAGAGCGATAGGCGGAGTTTATTGCCCTCAGCCCCCATGCGCTTGCCGACCCCAGCGGCAGGGATGAGTAAATGCATTGTCGTCACGTCTCCCTTGAGAATCTTTTTTCCATGCTACGGGAGATAGGGCACAACATTCTGGGCATGGGATTTCTGATGTTCCAGTACAATGGGGAGCGGTGCATCTCGTCAGATTCGATCTTTTTTTTCTAAACCCATGACTCGATTCTTGGCTTTTATTCCAGGCAGCATTGGAGATCAACTCCTGTGCTTTCCGACCCTGGATGACCTTAAGTGTCACTATCCCCAGGCTCAAATTGATGTGATGGTTGAACCGCGTGCCAAAGGTGTGTATCGAGTTTCGCGGGCTGTGAATGATGTCCTGACCTTCAATTTTGCAGGGCGCAATGGCCCTGCTGATTGGGGTAACCTGATTGGTCAAGTGCGCGATCGCGAGTATGACGCTTGCCTCTATTTTGGCCAGAGTCGATGGATTAATCTACTCCTGTGGTTAACCGGGGTGCCGAAGCGGGTGGGCTATGCGAGCGGCTGGGGCAGCGTCCTGCTGACAGATGCCATTCCCCTAAAATCTCAACAAGATTTGGCGACGCAGTATCATGACTTGCTTCAGGGGTTTGGCCTCGCTAGCCCCCGCTCAGAGCTGCAAATCAACCTCCCTGCCGCTGATATAGAGTGGGCAGAATCTGAGCAAACTCGGATAAGTCTACCCCCAGAGCAAGGCTATATCCTGCTCTGTGATGGGGGGGCAACCACCACAGCAGCTCCTTCCACCTATCCTGTGACCCATTGGCAGTCCATTGTGAAAGGCTCTATAGAGCGTCAACCTGACCTGCCGCTCCTGGCTCTACAAACATCAGACAACGGGGCTTGGGTCAGCGCCATGACCAACGCCAACCCCAACTTGAAGGTAATCTACCCTGGAGACTTAGGCAAACAGGCCGCCATCATCGCGGGTGCAAACGTCCTGATCTGTACAGGGGGCGCTACCCTGTATCTTGGCCTAGCGGTGCAAACCTATTTGGTGGCACTATTGAACCGACAAGAACAATGGCGCAGCCACCTCGACAGTGAACGGCTAGTAGCCATCTATTCCCCCAATGGCAATCTGGCAGACATTCCTCCAATTCAAGTCCTAGAAAAAGTTTGGGGTCACTAACTGCCCAGGTTTGAAACGGTTGTCCCCTGATAATAATGCCGCAAAATATCGGCATAGGTTTTACCCTGAGTCGCCAGACTATAGGCTCCCCACTGGCTCATACCCAGACCGTGGCCGTAGCCCCGTCCCTGGATCTTAAACCCACTGGATTTGGCAGCAGAACCCCCAGGTTGACTGGCCAGAGGGCCAAGCTGGGGTTGAACCGAGAACAGGGTACTGCGGAGCCCTAGGGCTTGACGAGCCTGGGCACCCGTCAGGGTGCGTGACCCAGCATCCCCTCGAACGCGGAGGCTGCGAATCCGCCCCGTGGGAGTGGTTTGCAAAGGTTCAAAAGCGACAATATTGCCAATACCAGGAATCCGCTGACGCATTTGGCTCGCCGTCAATTCCAAAGTCCATTGATAGACCGGTGCCGATTGATCAAAATCTGGCACACCCCGAAGATACGGCACAGCAGCACTCCAGACATTCTCAGAGTTTTCGGTGTGCCCCCCCGAAGCAGAGTGAAAAACGGCCTCAATGACTTTACCCTGATAAGTGAGAATTTGGCCAGCAGTGGCTTGCACAGCAGAGCGAGTGCTTTCGGTCTCACTATTGATGCCATCGTAGACCTGATAGGTCGTGGTATTTCCCAGATCATAGAGCTGACTTTGCTGACGTTGACGGCGAAATAGCGCATAGGAGCGAGCTGCCACCGCTTGAGCCTTGAGAGCTTCCTGGGGCCAGGAGGGGTACATTTCCTTGCCCACGACACTGGCTAGGTAGTCTTCTAGATCAACTTGATTAATCACCGCAAACCCTTGAGAGGTGCGAACCAAGCGCACGCTACCGCGATACCAGCGATCGCCAATGTAGACCAGGCCGTTGTCAGAAGGCTGCACCACCAGTTGCCAGGCTTGGTGTTGATTTAGAGCCACAGCACCCGAGGCCGCTTTGGCAAAGTACCCTTGTAGGGGAGGGAGTTGCCCCACAGGCTGACCCATGCCATTGGTGATCGTTGCCGAGGTAGAGCTACCCACAGCAATTTGGCTGACGCCTTCTTTGAGCGCAATTTTCAGTTCTAAGGCAAGAGCCGGAACCATCCAACACAGCCAGATTAACAGGGAGAGCCCCCCCAGGCGCATGGGCTGTAGAGCGCTTAGCCATCGGGTCAACGTCAAGGTCATTCCTTTTACCTTTGCACAAATACCTTTGCACCAAACTGTTCAGACTCTCAACATCGCGCCCTTGCGGGGTGCATCCCAGTTTGGCAAATTTGCCCTCATCCCTCAGCCCTGGGCAACCGTGTACACACAAGTCTTGAAAAGATTCAAAATCTTTGCGCTCGCCCCCCTAGCCCCCCAAGTTTGGGGGGAATATAGTCCCAATTTTTGTTGATCTCCCCCCAAACTTGGGGGGTCGGGGGGGCTAATGCAGGGTGGAATGGGTTTACCTAGAGATGTGTGTACACCGTAGCCCGCCCTGGGAGAGGGATTTAGGGTGAGGGCTACAAAAGTGGGATGCACCCTCCTTGCGGTCAGGACGCGATGGATTTGAGACGAGACTTCTCTCCCTAGAGTGCCCGATGGTTCGAGATTGAGCAGCCATCGGAATCTGGCAGGCATTGTAGACCAAAGGGGTGGCCAGAAGAAACCGTTGCCCTAATTATTCAACGGCAGTCGTCCCCGAGAATAGAGACGGCTGCGATCAGGATCTAGATCCTGTGCAGTTGGGATCGGGGTTTCTTTGCGTGCCCATACCACCCAATCTGAACTGTTGACCCAGAGGGCACCCCCCAAAATTTTAATTTGCAAAAGTCCTTGCTCGCAGTCCATTCCCCGCAAGGGTTGCCAGGAGGCACGGGCTCCATTGGGCGTCTGATACCACACAATTAAATCAAGGGGAATGCCACCGCGGTTGCCAAACCCCCGACCCCAACTGATGCGCCAAAGCTCTTTAGCGGTGGTACAGCGGAGATTATAGCCTTCGGGGGCGCAGCAGTAGCGGTACAGATAACAGCTATCGGCTTCTGCTTTGGCAAGGGGATAAAACTGATGGGTGGCTAGAGTTTCATGGAGCAGCGGTGCCAGAGTTGTGGTTTCACGCACCAGCATTGAAATGGGAGCCGCATCCAAGTTGGCAGTGGCAATCAGACCCTCTTTTTTGCTGAGCAACTGCATACTATTGTTGAACAAGGGTTCAGTGCGCAGATGAGGATTGGCCAGTAGCACGACCTGTCCCTGCACAAAGCCACCCACAAAGGTGCGAATTAGACTGATGTCACTAGGAGTAGACACCTGATGGGATGTACGGGGTTGGTCGGGACTGGAATCGGGTTTGGGGTAGGTCATGGAGAACATCACGCTTGGCCTTTGAACTTGCACTTGCTTGACTAGCCCGTTGTCAGATGACGAGCTAGTGTTTGATGACTGGTCGCTGCCAGTTCCCCCCTACAGACAATTATCCTTTGCCACTTGCCTGGATGCAAAGACTCATTTTTGAGATGAGTGGCGGATATCAAATGAACCACTTGCACCACCAAAATCGCTGGGTTGAGTCCCTTAAATAATGGGTGATAGCCAATAGCCGCTGCTTTAATTTTTTTTGATTAGACCCATTCTAGCTAACCTGGGCGAGGCGTCAATTGTGTTCTGCGCTACCCACACTTCAGGGCATTGACTCCTTACAATGAGAGAGTTTAGGCCATAGCGCATCCTTCTAGGAGTTTTAACTGCATGAAGCAGGGCAGCATTCGGATTTATCAACTGGCACAGAAGCTGGATCTGCCTTCGCGGACAGTGTTGGAATGTTGCCAAGTGCTCCGCCTTGAGGTCACGACAGCCAGTAGCTCTGTATCGGCTGCCGAGGCCGAGCAAGTTCAGCAGTATTTAGAGGCTTTTCAAGGGACACCTTCAATGGTTATCACTGCTTCGCAACCCCCAACCCCAGATTCTTGCTTTGCAGAGGATTCTTTAGTTTCAGAGCCACAGCTCTATTTTAATCGGGAGTTAAGCTGGCTGAGGTTTAACCAGCGGGTTCTCCATGAAGCTTTTGACTCTCGGACTTTATTGCTGGAAAAACTCAAGTTTTTGGCTATCTACAGCGCCAACCTAGATGAATACTTTATGGTGCGTGTGTCGGGGTTAAAGCAACAGGTGGCCGCCCATGTCACCCAATTATCTCTAGATGGTTTAACACCCCAGGCACAGTTAGATGCCATTGATGCCATGCTCAGACCTGAGGTAATTGAGCAACATCGATACTTTGAGCAAGATCTGCGTCCCCAGTTGACTGAAATTGGCATTCATTTGGTGGATTACTCTACCTTGAATGAAATTCAAATGGACTATCTGCATCAATATTTTCTGGAGCAGATTTTTCCGGTGTTGACGCCCTTGGCGGTGGATCCGGGACACCCTTTTCCCTACATTTCCAATTTGAGTCTAAATTTGGCGGTGGTGGTCGAAGATAGTCACACCAAGGTGCCTCACTTTGCTCGGGTAAAAGTGCCTAGTATGTTACCGCGCTTTGTGAAACTGCCCGCTGAAGTTGGCGATGTCAAGGCTCCAACTCATTGGGTTGGGGTGCCAATTGAACAGGTCATTGCCCGCAATTTAGAATTTTTGTTTCCGGGGATGGTGGTGCAGGCGTCCTATCCGTTCCGGATTACCCGCAATGCTGATATTGAGCTGGAAGAGGATGAAGCGGATGACTTGCTGTTGGCCATTGAGCAAGAGCTGCGCAAGCGGCGCTTTGGCTCGGTGGTGCGCATGGAGGTGATGACGGGCACTCCAGAATTTATTCAGCACACCCTCATGCAGGAGATGGGTCTGGTTGCCCAGGATGTTTATACCGTAGATGGCTTGCTATGTCTCAAGGATTTGTTTGCGATCGCAGCTCTACCATTTCCCCAGCACAAAGAACAAGACTGGACTCCGGTGGTGCCCCCCCGGGTGCGGAAGCTCGATCCATTGGATATTTCCACCCTGGAGGCGGGTCGGTTAATTGACCCGACCATGGCGGGGCTTTTAGACGACGACCAGGCCGATATTTTTTCAGTGATTCGGGCTGGGGACTTGCTGGTGCATCATCCCTATGATTCCTTTGCGGCCACCGTGCAGCAGTTTATTACTCAGGCGGCCTACGACCCCAATGTCTTGACCATCAAGATGACCCTCTATCGCACCGCCGGGGATTCAGCCTTTGTCGATTCGCCCATTGTGGGGAGTTTGATTGCTGCTGCCGAAAATGGCAAGCAGGTGGTGGTGTTGGTAGAGCTGAAGGCGCGCTTTGATGAAGAGAATAATATCCTCTGGGCGCGGAAGCTAGAAAAAGTGGGGGTCCATGTGGTCTATGGCCTAGTGGGACTCAAGACCCATACCAAGACGGCTCTGGTGGTGCGCCGCGAGGGCAAGACGATCCGCCGCTATGTGCATCTGGGCACCGGCAACTACAATCCGAAAACCGCACGGCTGTACACGGATCTGGGACTGCTCACCTGCCAGGATGAGATCGGAGCTGATCTGACCAATTTATTTAATTTTTTGACCGGATACTCGCGCCATCAGGACTATCGCAAGCTGCTGGTGGCTCCTGTGAACCTGCGCGATCGCATGTTGGCTCTGATTGAGCGAGAAATTGAGCATCAAAAGTCAGGGGGGCAAGGGCGGATCATTGCCAAAATGAACTCGCTCATTGACAAGCAAATTATTATGGCACTCTACAAAGCCTCCCGGGCTGGGGTAGAAATTGACTTGATTGTGCGAGGCATTTGCAGCCTCAAGCCAGGGATTCCCGACATTAGTGAGCATATCCGCGTGATCAGCATCATTGGCCGATTTCTAGAGCACGATCGCATTTTTTATTTTCACAACCAGGGCGTACCCAAGGTTTTTATTGGCAGTGCCGACTGGCGCACCCGCAATTTAGATCGACGGGTTGAGGCAGTAACGCCCATTGAAGATCCGCAACTGGCCGCCTATCTACGGGGTGTATTGGAAACGATGTTGCAAGATAACCGTCAAGCGTGGGATTTACAGCCAGATGGCACCTATGTCCAGCGGCACCCTCAGCCCGATGAACCCGAACAGGCCACCCATATTTTGTTTGTGAAGCAGGCTTTGGAGCGATCCCAGGGAGCCACTCGTTAAAGGGCAAGATAGGCTAAACTGTGCTGTTATATGTGCATTCTTGGTGCGGTCACAATCATAAACTTACATGAAGGGTTCCGCCCAGGGTTTAGGGGGTATGGCGTCACTGATCTACGAATGATCCTGACGTGTGGATAGTTAATTCATGAAAATGCCAAAGCAGTTGAGGGTCAGCAACCTTGCGGTGCAGGGTATTGCTCTACCTGAAGTGTTATTTACATTTCTAATGGTGGGAATTTTGTCGGCCATTGCTGTCCCCTCGATTCAATTTGGGCTGCGCCCCACGCCTGATGCCAGTCATGGGGTAGCAAATCTGTTGAAGTTGAGCCGCAGCAAAGCCATGGCTCAGACCTCGGCCTATCGGTTACGGGCAGTGTCTCCGACTCAGTTTCGCATTGAACAAGCCACCACCTGTGCCAATGATGCCCAATGGCGGCGAGATCCGGGGTTCACAGATGCTGAGTTGGCCTTACCCCAAGGCGTGGAGTTGGTGGGGGTCTCTGTGAATGGCAATGCTCTCCCACCTGTGGATCCAAAGCAGCCTTGGGCGGTGTGCTTCAACAGTCGGGGGTTGGCGTTTCAACATATCCAGCTTTCTCTGGGCGGCTCAGATAGGCAACAACAGGTACAGGTTTTATTAGGGGGGGCAGTTCGCCTTGGAGCCAACTAGCCGGGACAATCAGGGACTAACGTTGATTGAAACCCTGGTCGCCACCTTAGTCTTTGTGACGGTGTTGCTGAGTTTGGTGCCTATTTTTACGGGGTATCAAGTTCGGATCCTGCGCAATGAGATTCAGGGGGAAGCCATGACGTTGGCTCAGGAGATTCTGGATACGGTGCGGCGGCAGCGGGTTCAAGATCCAAGCAATCCTGGTAACAGCTTGCCCAAGACGGGTACCTTTGACCAGCTTCCTACGGGGGAGTCTTTAACCGACCTAGAGCGTCAGGGACGGCAGTACCAGGCCACGATTACCTACTGTGACTTGCCTGCGGATATGCCCCCTGACACCCAGCAAAATTTCTGTAATGACTTTACTCGACACCTCAAAGTCCAGGTTTTTCACGATGGCCAACGAGTTTACGAAGTGGAAACGGTTTACACCGATTTACAGTAACGTTCTACCTCGGAGTTCTGAGGGGGGGCTGTCGGCAGTGGAACTGCTGGTGGCTACGTTGATGGCGGTGATTGTGGTGGGTCTGTCGCTCTCACTGATTGTGCAACAGCGCAGTCAGCTTTTGCGCGATCGCGCCCGCTCAGAGTCGCATCAAAACCTGCAAACAGCCATGGAGTTTATCGGGCGCGAAATTCAGATCGCGGGAGAGCGCATGGAAGCAGATCAACAACTATCGGCAATCAGCATTATCGGCGGAGACGCAGTCAACTCAGATCAACTGATTCTGCGGCGGCGGCTGGTTTCGGAGGTATTGCCGCTGTGCCAAACCTTGAGCGCGGGTGCTACGACCACCACCTTAGTCGTGGCCCTAGAAGACAGCAGCAACTGCGATCTATCTGACCTAGGTCCAGACACAGATGGCAACCCCGATAACCCCAATCCCAACGGCCTTACAGATAATCTGGATATTTTTCGCGCCTACCGCTGCGCTCAGGACGACACCGAGGGGTGCGATCGCACCACCCTGCCCAGCCCTTTCAATCCCAACACCGACGCCGAATGGGTCTGGGCCTATCTCTACGATCCAGTAGAGCAGCGAGGGGAATTTTTCCGCTACATCCACGAAGACTTTGATAAATTTCCTAACCCCACCCGCAACCACATTTACGCCGCCCCCCACACCTGGCAATATACCTACACCTATGATGCAAGTGGCCCCGCAGCGCTCCAGCCCCGCATCTTACTTCTAGAGGAGCAGATCTTTAGCGTTGTGCCAGCAGATGAGCCTAACAATGCCACCCTCCAGGTACAAGTGAATCGTCAGACCCCACTGCCTTTGGTAGATGAGTTGGCCAGCCTGCAAGTGGAAGTAGAACCCTCTAGCCTTATGGAAGACAATGGGGACTTTAACTACGACCGTACCCTCAAGCAATCAGTCTTTACCCATGATTGGCAGAGCCTCCAGGGGGTGATGGTGACGCTGCGATCGCGCGACCCCGACAAAGCCGAAGTCATTCAAGTCCCTGAAGATCGTCGCCAGCTCTCCTCCCGCTTTTTGCCGCGCAACGTCCTCTCCCGTCCCAACAACTAACCAAAAGTAACCATGGCCTCCCGCCTCTCTCGCCCCCAATCCCCCTGTATAGCCAAATTTTGGCTATCCTGTTGGAGCCGCAGCCATACCGACTCGGGCTATGTGCTAGTCGTAACCCTGGCCATGCTGCTGATCTTAGGCGGCCTAGTGACCCTTTACATCTTCATGAACCGCATTGACTCAGCCAGTCGCAGCACCCAAGTTAGGGGACAGGGCGGCTTCTTCGCCGCCGAAGCTGGGTTGAACTTGCGGGTGCAGGCCATCCGCGATCGGTTTTTGGGCTTCAATCGGCCCACTGGTCTAGCCCCAGCAAACTGGCAAGCCTGTCTTGAAGAAACAAATACGGGCACCGCTGACTTTGCCTGTGAAACCCAAACCTTTCGCAACGCCTACCAAAATCAAACCGTCTTCACCTTCGTAGAAGAAGATCAGAACAATCCATCTTTCATCACCATTCCCCCCGAAGAAGAATTTGCTGGACTCAATGCCCAAGAGTATCGCTACGACGTACTTTCGGTGGCAACAGACACCGAAAACCTGCCCAACGCCATCTTGGGGATGCGCTTCAAGAGCCGTCTGATTCCGTTATTTCAGTTTGCCGCCTTCTATGCCCAAGACCTAGATGTGATGATTCCGCCCAACATGACGGTCAACGGCCCTGTTCACAGCAATCATGACCTCTACCTGAATGCTGCCAACGGCAATACCCTCAGCATCACAGGGCAAGTTACGAGTGCTGGCACCCTGTACCGGGGTGCAAAAGAAAAAAATGATTGCAGAGGAACGGTTCAGGTTGACAATCTCAAGAGTCTGCAAGCCATCAACTGCTCAGGGGGTCGAACCCCTTACAGCCAAGTGCAACTAGCAGACTGGAATGGCATGATCCGCACCGGTCTAAACCCCCTGACCTTACCCCCCTTAGAGAGCTTTGACCCCACACCAGGGCAGCTTTACTGGGATCGCGCTGATTTACGAATTGTGTTGAAACTCGACAGCAACAATAATCCTGAAGCCCTTGAAATTCGTCGTCCTAATAATTCAGTCGATGCCCTAGCCACCGACCGACTGCTGGGCGATACCTGTGCCCCCCATGGCGGAACCGAGCTGGTGGACAAACCCATTGGTGAATCTGACTACACCCGCACTGAAACCCAGCTCTGGGTAGCCAATGCCGCTGGGTTTTCCCAGGGTGACGTGGTTCAGGTGGGCAATGACCGCGACAGCAATGTGGTTGCCGCAGTAGATACGACCCAAAATACCATTACCATTCGGCGGCAATTGGGGCACAGCTACCAGGGAACCGTAGTGGCCTCAACCGGAGATCGAGTCAGGCGGGTTCCGGTTTCCACCTCAGACACGTTTTATAACTATCGCGAGAAAACTGCCAGCCCTCCGACCCGTGAGGACGGGCGCTTTATTCGCATGTTAAACATCGACATGCAGGCTTTAATCAACTGTGCGGGCAATTTGATGGGGGGGAAAACCCTAGCCGATCAAACTGATGGGGGGCTGGTATGGTTTTTTACAGTAGATGGCCCCAACAGCAACACGGATGTCACGGCGGGGGGAACTGCCAACAACTACGGGGTGCGTCTTTACAATGGCGAACGCTTAGCTGCCACAACGTCGGGTGCCCCAGCGATTCAGGGGCTAACCATAGTTAGCGATCAGGCGGTCTATGTGCGGGGAGACTATAATGCAGTGAACAAAATTCCGGCGGCGATTCTGGCCGACTCATTAAATGTGCTATCCAATGCCTGGAATCTGGATGATGCCTACAGCCGGGGCTACAACGCCAACCATTTACCCACCCTACTAACCTTTATTGAAAATACACATAAAGATGGTGACTATACGCCTCCCGGACGACCCGCCACAAACACCACTATTCAAGCGGCTTTTCTGGCTGGCATTGACATCACCGGGGGCAACAATGGCTCAGCCTTTCAAGATAAAGATAAGCCAGGGGGAGGGCTAAATAATTACCCAAGATTTCACGAAGATTGGCAAGGTCAGACCTTCACTTATGTGGGGTCAATGGTGACCTTGGGAGCAGCCCGCCGGGTTAATGGCCCCTTTTGTGGGAGCGGCTCAACCGAGCCAAACTGCAATATTTATAATCCCCCCATCCGTAACTGGAGCTTTGATACCGATTTTAAGAATGCCGCCAAGCTGCCGCCCTTAACACCTCGGGTGGTCTACCTGAAGCAAGAGCGATTTTCACGGCAAGTCGATCAAGCCCAGCATCCAGGCCTGAACCTTGCTCCGGTGGCATTGGGGTGGCGACCGAGATCTGCCAGAACTGCGCTGCTGGGTTTGACCACCATTGGCAACCAGGGGCTACGTTAAACTGGATTTGATATGGCATTTGATCTGCAAATCCTGATTGCCATCCTCACGGCGTTACTGGTTTTTGCCACCGGCATCTTTCTGCGCTATGACCAAATCCAACTGCGACAATACACCCTCTCCATTCCCCAGTGGGTCAGCCTCAGCGTCGCCGCCGTCACGTTTTTCTTGGTGGCAGTGGATCAAGTCTTACGGGGGCTTGTCCGACTTGAAGAAATACAACGCCGCAATGAGGAAGCTCAACGAAGAAGCGAGGAAGCGGCACGAAGAGTGGCTCAAGAACGAGCTGAGGCTAGAAGAAGAAGCCGAGAGACAGCACGAAGAGTGGCTCAAGAACAATCAGAAGCAAATCGACGAGCTGAAGAGGCAGAACGCACGGCTCGCCGAGCTAGAGTTGAAGCTCGATACCGTATTGCCCAGATCCGGTACCAGCTAGACCCCATCCCGACCCATCGACAAGAATTAGAAGCGGTGCTGGCCTTTTTGGAAGAGTACGGGGAAACCCTTTAAGACAGTTGAGAATACTCTCTGCTGCCTAGCAAGCCCAGCATCCAGGGCTGAATCGCGTTCCCCTGGCATTGTGGTGACGACCGAGGTCTGGCCAAAGCGGTGCGGCTGAGCCTGGGCACTATGGAGAGCCAAGGACTGCGCTAAAATTAGCCTACTATGGCATTTGATCTGCAAATTCTCATTGCCATCCTCACGGCGTTACTGGTTTTTGCCACCGGCATCTTTCTGCGCTATGACCAAATCCAACTGCGACAATACACCCTCTCCATTCCCCAGTGGGTCAGCCTCAGCGTCGCCGCCGTCACGTTTTTCTTGGTGGCAGTGGATCAAGTCTTACGGGGGCTTGTCCGACTTGAAGAAATACAACGCCGCAATGAGGAAGCTCAACGAAGAAGCGAGGAAGCGGCACGAAGAGTGGCTCAAGAACGAGCTGAGGCAGAACGTCGCAGCCGAGATGAGTCACGAAGAGTGGCTCAAGAACGAGCTGAGGCAGAACGTCGCAGCCGAGATGAGTCACGAAGAGTGGCTCAAGAACGAGCTGAGGCTGGAAGAAGAAGCGAGGAAGAGTCACGAAGAGTGGCTCAAGAACGAGCTGAGGCTAGAAGAAGAAGCCGAGAGA
>NZ_WVIC01000002.1:72406-181116 GCF_009939295.1 Petrachloros mirabilis ULC683 | reverse complement strand
GCGGCAAAAATACTTGAGGGGTAGCCCTCTGGAAAAATAGCTCGGTGCCAGGTTTGTTTTTTATCAAAGCCCTTTCTCTACAGAAGGGGCTTTTGTGTTATGGCAGTCACCAGTTCGGTCAAAACATATTCATAGAGGAAGTCCCCTTTGTGCCTGGATGGTCACGATGCCAATAGAACCAGCGCCACTCTCCTCAATCTTCAAATTTTCAGGGTTCACTCAATCAGTGAGTAAGGGTTGATTGGTAATCCAGACACACTGATACGGCCTCAAGAGCAGGGTGTCGTAGAGATCAAAGATGGGATCGCCGCTGAGAAGATCGTACCAGTCGTCGGTGATCACTAGGTTGAGATTGGACAGGCTCAGTTTTTGGGGTTGATTGCTGAGGTTGTGGACACAGAAAATACTTTGATCCCGGGCCATGCTCTGCCGCCAAAAGGCAAACAGGGCTGAGTTTAGCGGATGCAAGGTGTACTGGGTGGCATTGGGATGAAAGGAGGGCTGTTGTCGGCGCAGCCGAATCCGGCGACTGAGTTCATGAAGAACTTTACCGTGGGGCAGGGTGGGGTCGGCAAGGGCTTGCCGGAGTTGCGTATCGCTCCAGGAGTAGCGATTGATGGAGCGGTTGCGCCCGGTGCGCTTCACACCGTCCCAGTCGTTGGGGGTGGCTAACAGGCTATGGATATAGAAGGCGGGAATCCCTTCCAGGGACATCATGATGGTTTGGGAGCAGAGAAAGCGCTCAATTTGCCACTCGTCAATCCCCTGGGCGGTACCTTTGAGGGCATCAAAGAAGGAGATGTTGACTTCGTAGGGACTTTCAGAGCCATCGGCTTGGGTGCGCATACTGATGATGCCGCCAAAGTCTTGCATACACCGCAGTAGGGCTTGGTACTCGTCATCGGTGAGCAGCCCTTCGGTGGGACGCAGGCCAATGCCGTCATGGGAGGCAGTGAAGTTGAGGTAAGCACAGCCTAGAGGAGCCGGGGGCATGCTCATCATCCAGGTTTTGAGGTGATCGGAGCGACCTTGGAGCAGGGCATTCAGCACCAAGGGGGGCAGGCTAAAGTTATAGATTAGGTGGGCTTCGTTGCGATTGCCGAAGTAGCTGAGGTTTTCCCGATTGGGGACGTTGGTTTCGGTGATTAGGGCAATTCCAGGATTAATCATCTGCAAAATTTCCCGCAGCAGCCGGATCACCGTATGGGTTTGAGGCAGGTGAATGCAGGGGGTGCCGATTTGTTTCCACAGGTAGCCGATGGCGTCGAGGCGAAAATACTTGGCTCCTCGGTTCTCGTAGAAGAGGATAATTTTGATAAATTCCAGTAGCACGGCTGGATTGGCAAAGTTGACGTCAATCTGGTCATGGCTAAAGGTGGCCCACAGGTGTTTTTCACCGTGAACCGTCTCTACTGGCGCTAAGAGGGGGCTGCTCCGAGGTCGCACCACTTGAGAGAGATCCGTTTGGGGATCAACTTCAATAAAGTAATCACGTCCTGGGGGCTGTCCTTGCTTAAATTGCTCAAACCAAATGTGTTCACTAGAAACATGGTTGATGACCAGATCTACCATTAAGTTAAATTGAGCGGCGATCGCACCCAAATCTTGCCAAGTACCCAGCTCAGGATTGACCGTCAGGTAATCCTTAACAGCAAAGCCATCATCGGAGCTGTAGGGATTGAAGGGCAAAATATGCACCCCCGTCACCACATCCTGCCAGAATTCAGAAAGAAAATGCCGCAGGGTCACTAGCGGTCTCTCGGGAGCAGCCGCGCGAATGCTGTCGCCGTAGGTAATTAGCAAGGCATTGTTTTGGCTCCACTTGTGCAAATCCTCGGCCTGGGTGGGGGCCAAATGCGCTTGCACCAATGTCATGATTTCTGCCATTAGCCAATCCACCTGCTCTGGGGTGTAAAGCGTCTTGAGGAGGGGATGCAAGCGACGCTCAAGGAGATTGTTAGGGGCAAGGGAATCAACCATGGACAGTGCTGTTGATGGGGAGCAATTTCGCTATTTTCGCATCAACTTCAGTCCTGTTTGTATCAATGCCAACATTGAGAACTTTAGATTTACTTGAGAATGGAATCATGGTATTTTAATGGGCTGGGCATTGATATGGACTATCAGCAGGAACTCATCACCACCATTCATGATTTTGGCTGCGATCTCAGCGTCTTAGAGGCACGCATGGAGCAGTTGAGCCAAGAATCCCCCACAGCCGTTTTGATTCCTGCTCTGTTTGAAGAACTGGAACGTCCAGCCCTCACCCAAATTCGTGACCATTTAATTCGGTGTGTGGGTTTTGTGAATACGGTGGTGGTCTGCCTCTATGCCCAAACCACTGAGCAGTACCGACATGCCGTCCAATTCTTTGATTGCTTGCCTCAGAAAACCTATGTGATCTGGGAAAATGGGCCTGGCGTCACCCGCCTGCTGGCGTCTCTCCAAGATCAGGGGCTGAACTTGCTCTCCTTTCGGGGTAAAGGTCGAGCGGTGTGGCTGGGTTTGGGTGTGGCCACACTGGAGGCGGATGCGATCGCACTCCACGATGCCGACATCACCACCTACGATCGCACCTATCCCCTCAAGCTGCTCTACCCCCTGCTAGAAAAAGAATTTGGCATTGCCTTCAACAAAGCCTACTATGCCCGTTTAGGGGATCCACCCAGCAGCTTCTATGGCCGGGTCGTGCGTCTATTTGTAACGCCGTTGTTGACGGCCATGATTGATCTGTTTGGCGCACAGAACTACCTGTGTTATCTGAATGCCTATCGCTACCCCCTCTCGGGTGAATTTGCCCTCACCAGCGACCTAGCCCTCAACATTCGGATTCCCAGCAACTGGGGCTTAGAAATTGGCTTTCTGGCGGAGGTATACCGCAACATTGCCCTAAAGCGCATTGCCCAAGTAGATTTGGGACTATTTGAGCACAAGCACCAAGCCCTTGGCCTCTCGACCGATGAAGGGTTACAAAAAATGTGCCGGGACATCATGCGATCGCTGCTGCGCACCCTCACCGAAACCGAACAGGTGGTCATTTCCCTAGAGCATGTCCACGCCTTACGCGTCAAATTTCGCCGCAAAGCCCAGGACTATACCCACCAATATTTTGTCGATGCCACGTTTAACCAACTACGCTACGACCGCCACCGTGAAGAAGTAGCTGTCGAATTGTTTGAACAAGTCCTTTTAGAAGCGGGTGAACTCTACTTTCAAGATCCCTCCGGGGCGCAGATTCCCGCCTGGACAAGAGCACTGGCCGTGGTTCCTGATCTACGCGAACAGCTCTGCGATGCCGCTCAGCGGGATGCAGCAGACACCAGAACAATTCAGATTCCGGTAGGGCAACCCGACATTGCCTCCGATCCGATTCCCGCCTGAGCCATTATTGCGTTTTTTTTGCAGCAGAATCGTGCAAAAGGGTTGCACCTAATGCGTAAGCGTACAGACTTGCTGGCACAAACTCAAACCGGATGCCCCGATACAAGACAGCTTCATTCGTAATCGAGCGACTGGTGACGAGGAGTGGGATGCACCCTTAGACATAGATATACTTGTGTACCGTGTGTAATAATAACGGCATGAACAGCCGTGAGATTATTGCCCGACTCAAGGCCGAGGGATGGATTCTCGTCAATGTTCGTGGCTCTCATCACAACTATCGACATCCCTCTGAAATAGGGAGAGTGACCGTCCCTCACCCTACAAAGGATTTGCCGAAAGGAACGGTTCGCAGCATCTTTAAGCAAGCAGGTTGGGACTGGCCCCCAAAGTAAAAACCTATGTTTTTCCCCGCAGCACTCCACAAAGACCCTGACACTTCCTACGGTGTGACGATCCCCGACCTCCCAGGCTGCTTTTCTTGGGGAGATACGATTGATGAGGCGATCGCCAATGCAGCAGAGGCGATTGAGTGCCATGTAGAGGCGCTGCTCATTGATGGTGAAGATGTCCCGTTGCCTAGAACGGTGGAGCAATACCGGATGCTTCCAGACTACGAGACAGCGACTTGGGTTCTAGTCCCTGTTGATCTGTCAAAAGTATCGGGCATCAGTAAGCGCGTCAATATTTCCCTGCCTGAGCGGATTCTAGGGCAGATCGATGCCTTTGCAGAGCGCCAGGGCGAAACCCGCTCTGGACTTTTAGTTGCCGCTGCCCTTGAATATATAGGTAGCCGTTCATCCGGCGCTGATGAACGCAATGATGAATGAGGCTTTTCAGATGGCCTCTAAGCCCCGACCTTCTTAAGGAGAGTATCTACAACCGGGGGTAGCCTCAACAGCTCGATTTGGCAAAAATAGGAGAAGATGCGCGATCGCAGCTTCAAATTCCAGTGGGGCAATCACCAATGTCTTCTGATCCGATTCCAGCATAGGGTCTATCCCCCTATCAAAGTAAGATGGATACTGGATTGTTGAATGTAAAACTTCAGAATGGAAGCCACCTCAACCGTCAGCCCTGGTAAAACCCTCAAAAAACTTCAGGCTCGCTTGCGAGGTCAAGTCGGTAGAGCCATCCGAGACTACGGCATGATTGCACCGGGCGATCGCGTCATGGTTTGTCTTTCAGGGGGTAAAGACTCTTACACCCTATTAGATTTACTCTTGGTGCTTCAGCGAAGTGCCCCCATTAACTTTGAGATTTTGGCAGTTAATCTTGACCAAAAACAACCGGGCTTTCCCCAACATATCCTGCCCGAGTATTTAGAACGCCTGGAGGTGCCCTATCGCATTGTTGAAGAAGACACCTACAGTACCGTTACCCGAGTTATTCCCACTGGCAAAACCCTGTGTGGCCTCTGCTCTCGGTTACGACGGGGCATTCTCTACCGCGTTGCCACTGAAGAGGGCGCGACTAAAGTGGCCTTGGGACACCATCGAGACGATATAGTTGAAACCCTGTTTCTGAATATGTTTCATGCTGGCAAGCTCAAGGCCATGCCCCCCAAGCTCATCAGTGATGATGGCCAGCATGTAGTGATCCGACCCCTTGCTTACTGCCCTGAGGCCGATATTGCCCGCTATGCTGAGCTACGGAGCTTTCCGATTATTCCCTGCAACCTGTGTGGCTCCCAGGAAAACTTGCAGCGGGCGCAGATCAAGCAAATGCTTCAAGCCTGGGAGTGCGACTCACCAGGACGCCTTGACCGCCTCTTTAGCAGCCTGCAAAATGTCACCTTGTCCCACCTAGCAGACTCACAGCTCTACGACTTTTTGGGACTAGAGGCTCAGAAGATCAAGTGAGTTGTTCTTTAAGGGTTTTCCACCGCTGGCACCCCTTCACAGGGCTGAAGATTGGCCAAGGTTGTGACAATGGCATCAACCGCCTCTCGTAGTTCACCGTGGGGGAGGTTAGACTGATTCACAAAGATGCTGAACACGAGGGGATCATATTCAGGGGGATCTAGATACCCAGATAAGGTAGAAATGCCTCGCATGGTGCCAGTTTTGGCAGCAAGTTTACCGGGAAATGTCTCTCCAAACCGATTTTGTAAGGAACCCTCCGGACCAGAGATCCCCAGAGAACTCCGAAAAAGCTCCCGATGTTCTGACTGAGCCATGGCCTTTAAGGTTTGGACAATGGCGGTGGGAGCCACCAGATTTTGTCGTGAGATCCCCGCGCCATCAAATAATGTATAGCCACGCTCATCTACCCCTAGGGCTGAAAGAGTTGACCTCAAGGTTGCCTGACCCTGATCGGCGGTGTTGGCATCAGCTTTTAGGGTGGCTGTTCCCGAAGCCACAGATTGAGCTCCCATGATGCGAAGTAGAGCCTCAGCATAGAGATTGTTGCTATTGCGGTTGATCTCGGGGAGTAGTTCAGCCACCGACGGAGACTGAATCTGATGTAGGAGGGTTTCATTTTCTGTGGGCACAGCCTCGCTGTCGTTGGGCAGCAATTGAATGCGATCGACGGTGATTTCCTGGGCGGCCAAAATCTGTTGCAGGCGCTCAAGGAAATGTTGTCCGGGATAGGGAACTGCGGCTTCTAGAACTTCTGATGGCGCACCGGCATGAAGCTGGCCCACCACAATCAATTGCTTCCGATTCCAGTCTCGTTCGACTTCCAGCACTTCGGGCTGAGTGGTGGGGACAGTTCGGGTTTGGTTAACCAGTTCCCAGCCCATGGCGGTTTCTGGATTCACCCAGTCGAGCAGTAAGGGTTCTCCTACGGCGCGTGGGGTGACGTTAATCCGTACTACATTTCGCTCCAGGATGAGGGCATTGACGGGAGCACCATAGCCGTATTGCACATCTTCCCACTCCCAGAAGGGGATGATGGCAGGACCCCGAACTAGGCGCTGGTCGGCAATCAGTGTTTCAATGTGTCGAACGCCCTGACGATTGAGCTGCTGGGCAATTCCGGTCAACTGGGCTTCTGTGAGGCTGGGGTCGGCTTGCCCCACAACGCGTAAATGGTTCAGACGCGGAGCTACTCCGCGACCAAAAAATTGAGTTTGTACTTGTAAGTTAGGCCCTAGCCGGGTCAGGGCGGCGGCGGTTGTGAGCAGCTTGGCATTAGAGGCTGGCAAAAAGAACTGCTGCGCTTCACGGGCATAGAGGGGTTGTTCACTATCTATGGGCTGAATCAAGATGCCCCAGCGAGCCCGTTCAAAGCGGGGGTGATTGGTAATATTGGCAATCGTTGCGCCCAGGGCATCTGGACAGACTGCTGCGGGTGATGACTGAGCCTGGGCTGGAAGGGTAAAGAGGACTGTTGCTGCCAAACCAATGCCCCACCCCTTGTGTTGATGTCTGACCATATCTTCCCTATGAATCTGTGACGCGCTGACTGTTGAGCGGTGCCAAAAGTTCCCCCAAAGCCTAGCTTTCCAGGATTTGGGTCAGTTGTACCCAGCTTCACTTGTAGATACCACAGATTGCGAACGAGGCCAAGAGAATCATGGGGCTAAACCGGTGCTTGTCAGAGTAGCCGAAACGATGCCATTTGTCTTTAAGTTGCCTGAGGCTGTGTGCCACACCCTGAGGGCAGGCATCATAAGTCCCGTGGAAATCAAAATCTGAAAGACTCCCGAAAAAGTCGATTTTCGTTATTTCTCGATTTTGAGCAATCTATTTTTCTTGAGTTGAGGTTTAGGGATGCAAAAATTTCTGACTTAAATTGTAACCTATATATAATTAATCAGTTAAACTCATCTTATTAATGAGCCTGGTCAGTAGCTTTTTATGCAAACTTGCTGAAACAGGAAAAATTTCGGGGGGATCTGCAAAATGGCACTCTCATGCCTTTGGATAACAGATTCAGGATGGAACAAGCTCGAATGGCAAAACGCAAGAAAACACAAATCAAGCCTCTCACCGGGGAAGCGCTTATTCAGAAGGTGAAAACCCTCAACCACCTCAGCCGAGAGCTTAAGGCTAAGGAGTGTGGGTACTACACTGTGACAGAAAAAGGTGACCTGAGAGTCAATATGGTGCAATTTATGAATGCACTGATTGAGGCTGAGGGAATTTCGCTAGATGCGCAAAGGCCGGACAAGCCAGGTCGAGGAGGGCGTAAGGCTAGCTATAGAGTCAGTGTCCAGGCCAATGGTAATTTATTGATCGGCTCTGCCTATACTGAAAAAATGTCTCTAAAACCAGGGGATACTTTTCAGGTTTTCCTAAAACGCCGACATATCCATTTGCAGCTTGTCTCTGCTTCAGATTCAGAAGCTTCAGGGGATTCCTAGGGGCTGATGAGAATAGAACTGGGGGCAGTATGTCGCCAAGGATTGCTCCCAGTTCTAGAATGCTTGTCCAAAAGCGGTGATTGCTGTCAACGGTGCGGCCATGGGTAGGGAGCGGCTCATGTCTGGGTTGCCTATTTGAGGGCTTTGGGAACTCGTCTGCTCAGAATGCTGCGATCTCCAAAAATGTGCTGCACAATAGTCAACAGTAATCTGGACAGCGAGGACGACTCAAGTTGGATGGAATTCAGGCAGAGTATCGCCAGCGACGTGAGCAGTTGATGGCTAAGCTGGGCGGCAGTACCGGGATTTTTCGCAGTGCACCGATGGCTGTGATGCACAACGATGTGGAGTACAATTTTCGGCAGGATAGTGATTTCTTTTACCTGACTGGCTTTAATGAGCCCGAAGCGGTGGTGGTGCTGGCTCCTCATCACGAAGAGCATCAGTTCATTCTCTTTGTGCGGCCCAAAGATTCAGAGCAAGAAACCTGGACAGGGTATCGGGTGGGCGTAGAGGCGGCTCAGGCTGAGTATGGAGCCGATGTCGCTTATCCCATCACTGAACTGGAGGAACAGTTGCCCCAGTATCTAAAAGCTGCTGATGCTATTTACTATCACTTGGGTCGCGATCGCGACTTTAACCAACAGATTCTCACCCTTTGGCAACGCCTAGTGGCTGAGATTGCCAAGGCTGGTATCGGTCCCACTGCCCTGATTGATCCGAGCGTCTTACTGCACCCCCAGCGCCTGATCAAAAGTGAAACAGAGCTAATGCGTATGCGACAGGCCATCGCCATTACTGCAGAAGCCCATAACCTGGCTCGAGAACTGGCCACCCCAGGTCGCTACGAATACGAAATTCAGGCCGAAATGGAGCGATTGTTTCGGCTTCGCGGTGGATTAGGGCCTGCCTACCCCTCCATCGTGGCTTCGGGAGCCAACGCCTGCATCCTGCACTACACCGACAACACCCGCCAAATGCAGGCGGGGGATCTGCTGCTCATTGATGCTGGGTGCAGTTATGACTACTACAATGCAGATATTACCCGTACCTTTCCCATTAGCAGCCGCTTTAGCGACCCCCAGCGGGCACTCTATGAGCTAGTTCTAGAAGCCCAAACCCAAGCTATCGCCCAAGTGAAGCCCGGAAATCCTTACCACACTATTCATGACGCTGCCGTGCGGGTGATTACAACTGGGCTGGTTGACCTGGGCCTACTTCACGGAGAGGTTGACACCCTGATTGAAGAAGAGCAATATAAGCCTTTCTACATGCATCGAACCGGCCACTGGCTGGGGCTAGACGTTCATGATGTCGGTGCCTATAAGCAGGATGCTGAAACCTGGCAGCCTTTGCAAGCCGGACAAGTGCTAACCGTGGAGCCAGGGATTTACATTTCCCCTGACATTCAGCTCCCCGAAGAACAACCCCCTGTGCCAGAATACTGGCGCGGCATTGGCATTCGCATCGAAGACGATGTACTGGTGACCACCACCGGCTCAGAGGTGTTGACCCAGGCTGTTCCTAAAGCAGTTGCTGAGATGGAGCAGGCTCCTTCCCCACTGGTTTCAGGGCACCGATCATGAAACGTCGTCACTGGACATGGGGATATTTGTTCGCGCTCGGTCTGGCTGGATGTGGGCGGTTACCCGCTTCCGTGACACCGCCACCAGCTCAAAGTGCTCAAAATTCCATCCAGGAAGCTCTGAGAGGTGACAATGCTCGGAGCATTACCCTCCAGGTGCAAGATCTATCTGAAGTGAAGGTGCAGATCGGAGATTTTATCGTCAAGGGACAGGTGTTGGGCGATCGTGAAGATTTACGCCAAGACCTGGAAATCAAACGCGAACAGCTCCGACTTGAGTTGGCAGCATTGGAGCGCCCAGCCATTCAGCCCTCTGCCAGTACCACCCAAGTGGAAGCAGAACGACAACAGGCAGAAGACCGGTTACAGCGCGCCACTCAAGATCTGAACCAAGCAGAAGCAGCTCTAGCAGACTTTCGGAGCCAGCTTCCCTGGACTGACTACGCACTGGACAACTTGCCGCTCTCAGAAGAGCACCTCCAGTTAGAATCTCTCCAAGCCAAAATTGAGACCGCTCGCGCTGAGCTTCAGGCCGCCAAAGAGGCTCAGCAAAATGTAGCGGGTGCTGTAGCAGCCCTCCAGCAGATCAGGGAGCGTCAGGCAACTGCACAGGCTCAAAATGAACAGCGCCTTAAAGCGGTTCAGGAGCGCTTAGCTGACCTCGATGGGCAAATTGCTGAGATCCAGCCCATCCGCTCTCCAGTGGCGGGTACCGTGACTGCGGTCACTCCCTCGGCTCAGCCCCCCAACTTGCAGGTCGTGATCACGGTAGTGCCAGAGTCTTTCGCGCTTCCCCCTACCCCCTTGTAACAGGGTTTACCACAGGAAAGCTGGGGGATCATCTAAACAACTTGACACCACCCATTTTCTTCAATATCCTGAGAAACTGCTGTATGGCACTTGGTATTGGTGCAACATATTGGTTTCATAGCTATGGTCTAAAGAGTATCGGTGAATACGTGAGCAGGGGTTAATTCTAAGGCAGGTAGGACCAGAGATGAGATTGGAGTTTGACCTGTGACGATGATGGATTCATAGACTCCCTCTACCCAGTGACAAACCGTAATTTGCTGCTCTTCTAGATCGACAATCCAATATTCGTTAATGCACCGGGCCGCATATTCGGTGTATTTGTGGCGGTAGTCGCGGGTACGGTTGACCACACCGGGAGAGACCACCTCAATAATCAGGGCAGGAGGTGGCATATCTCTGGTAATCACGGCTCTGGTGGCACCTTTCAAGGCAGCAAAAGAAGCTTCAGTATGCACCATCAAGTCCGGCAACCGACACCGGGCTAGCCGACCACTTACCTCAATTTCGGTATCTTTATGGGCGATTAAATAATAGGAAATGTGTTTCAGGAGTTCGATGTAGAGCCTTTGGGCGATGCGATTGTTTTCGGGACTCTCAGTGGGCATCTCCACTAGCTCTCCGTCTTCTAGTTCATACCGAGTATCACTGCCATCGTCATAGACCAGGTATTCTTCAAAGGTGAGGGGTTTAAGGCTCAAGTTTGGGGTTTGGGTCATGGGAGTAGGGCATGGCCATGAGGAGTTTGATGTCTATTGTAAAGAAGGGCTATTTCATTCTAGGTTTTGACACTTTATGCGTCTATGAAAATACACTATAGCGGTTCTCACCTGAGTGAGGTACGGGGTGTGGGGGTGAAATCCCCACGCAGGGGGCACTGCCCCCTGCACCCCATGTACTCCATTCATCTGTAAACCGCTATATTATTGACAGCAGGGACTTGATTGCTCGGTGGCTGAAATCACCTAAACTTGTTGCCTAAACCTAGAATGAAATGACCCTGGTGATGTATGGGTCAAATATTTAAGGCCAGGTTATCCTGAGCTTGCTGGGTGCTGCCTGAATAGACCAGTCCCCGCTTCACATCTAGGGTCAGCATGGTACCATCCCGAATCACATCTGTGGCATTTTTAACCCCCATAATCACCGGAATGCCCAGGCGCAGACCCAGAACTGCCGCATGGCTGCCCATGTTGGACTCTTCGGTGATGATACCTGCTGCTTTGCGCATGGCTTCAACACAGTGAACATCGGTCTGAGCTGCGACTAAAATTTCGCCAGAGTTAAAGTCTTTGATGGACTCAGCCCCTTGAGCAATGCGAGCTCGACCGGTCACTGAACCCTGGCCAATGCCAATCCCATGACCCATAACTGAGGTGACAATTTCAACTTTGATCAAGTCTGTTGAACCGGCTACCCCTTGCAGCGTACCCGCCGTAATCACCACTAAATCGCCCTCGGCCAGTAGCCCTTGTTCCTGGGCTACATTCATAGAGGCTTGCAGGGTTTGGGAAATAGAGGCTAAGTTCAAGACCAAGAGGGGACGTACCCCCCAAACTAGTTGTAGTTGTCGAGCCACTTCTACATGGGGCGTCACGGCCAAAATCGGAATGTTGGGTCGGAACTTAGAAACGTTGCGAGCCGTGGCTCCGGTTTTGGTGAGGGTCAGCACTGCTCGTGCCTGAAGCTGTGTGGCAATTTGGGTGACGGCTTGACTGATGGCGTAGGGAATTGAGCGCTCGGAGGTATCGGTGGGCGACTGAAAGTATTTGCCCCGTTCATGGTCAATTCGAGTTGCAATGCGAGCCATGGTTGCCACGGCTTCTACAGGGTACTTGCCCACGGCAGCCTCATTGGAGAGCATTACCGCATCGGTGCCATCTAGGATGGCGTTGGCAACGTCGGAAATTTCGGCACGGGTGGGTCGTGGGCTGTTCACCATGCTGTCTAGCATTTGGGTGGCGGTAATTACCGGAATGCCCAGACGATTGGCGAGGCCAATCAGACGCTTTTGAACTAGGGGGACATCTTCGGCGGGAATTTCTACGCCTAGGTCGCCCCGAGCCACCATGACGCCGTCACAAACGCTTAAAATTTCTTCCATCTGAGCGATGGCTTCGTGCTTCTCGATCTTGGCGATGATGGGTACATGCTTGCCAGCAGCCGAAATCAGTTCTTTAATTTCTAAGACATCTTGGGGGTTGCGAACAAAGCTGAGGGCGATCCAGTCTACGCGCTGATCTAGCCCAAAGATTAAGTCCTGTCGATCTTTGTCGGTCAGGGCTTTAATGGACAGGTTCACCCCCGGAAAGTTAACGCCTTTGGCATTGGAAAGTACCCCCCCAACCACAACCCGGCAGTGAAGTTCCCCAGCCGAGCGATCAATGGACTCTACCCGCATCTCTACGCGACCATCGTCTAGGAGGATGGTGGCTCCGGGGGGCACTTCGTCGGCCAGTGGGGGATAGGTCACAGAGCTAATGGTTTGGGTGCCCGGAACCTGTTGGCTGGTCAAGATAAAGGGATCGTCTTTGCTGAGGGTAATTGCACCATTGGCAAATTGCCCTAGACGAATTTTAGGGCCTTGCAAGTCTTGCAAAATGGCTACGGGCTTGTTGAGCTCGAAGGAAATTTGTCGGATGAGCCGGATGGATCGGTGGTGATCGTCGTGGGTGCCATGGGAAAAGTTGAGGCGGAGGGTGGTGGCTCCTGCTTCAATGACCGCACGAAGTTTTTCAGGACTGGCGATCGCAGGGCCGACGGTAGCCACAATTTTGGTGCGACGGAAAGAGTCTGGCAGAGACATGCAGCGCTTGGGAGTAAATAGAAAGGGGTAGGGGGAGAACCCGCGTCATGAGTCTAGCAGCTCAATGCTGCTCTGGGCATCCTAGTTTAGGAAGCGCAAGGCGTCTGTCATCATTCCAAAGATAAGTCTTTATATGCTTTTTTTGGTAAGTTTTTGAGGAGGTTGGTGGTTTAGCCTACCCGTTGACTGCGTTAGGATCAAGCTATGAAGCTGACAACCCGGGGACACTATAGCGTCAAGGCGCTCCTGGATTTGAGTTTGCAACCGGCCTATGGGCCTGCCTCGGTGAATGCGATCGCAGCTCGTCAGTCCTTGCCAGCTCCCTATCTGGAAAAGCTGCTGATTGCCCTACGGCGGGCAGGATTGGTGTGCTCGATTCGCGGGGCTCAGGGGGGGTATCAACTGGCGCGATCGCCAGCACAAATTTCTCTGGGGCAAATTTTGGAGGCTGTGGGCGAGTCCCTTGATCCCCTGTCTGAGGTGCCCACGGCAGGGGATCTGGTGGAGGACTGGGTAACGGCGATGCTTTGGAAGCGGTTGCGCCAAAAACTCCGAGAAGCAGTCTACAGCATTTCCTTAGAGGACTTGTATTTTGATGCCCGCAGTTGGCAAGCGGCTCAGGGGGCTGACGGTAGTTTTGTGGTTTGAGTTTCAGTTGGGATTGCTCGGTCTGTTCATAACTGGTCAATCGCGGGGATCAGAGCTTAAGGCCGCGTCAATTTGGGCTTGAAGTGCCGCCAAGGAGCCATCATTGCTAAGAACGACTGTCGCCTGGGCTATTTTGGTCGCTAGGGGCATTTGGCTGGCAATGCGGGCTTGGGCTTGTTCTAAAGAGATGCGATCGCGCCCCATCAATCGCTCAATTTGGATGGCTAACGGACAGGCAACCACCCAGATTTCGTCCACCAAATCAGTCATCTGAGCCTCAAATAGCAGCGGCACCACCATCACCCCCACCGGAATAGCTGCCTGCACCCATTTTTGCCGGCCTGCACAGAGGGCAGTTCTCACCCCTGGATGAATCACTGATTCTAGCCAGCGGCGCTCTGCGGCATCTGCAAAAATGATTTGTCCGAGTTGAGGGCGATCCAGTTGGCCATTGGCTTGGAGGATGCCATCCCCGTAGCGATCGCAGATCTGTTTCAGTGCCATCGTCCCTGGCTGTACCAATTCACGAGCGAGTACATCTGCGTCTAACACTGGCACTTGATGACGAGCCTCAAGATCCGCAGCCACCATCGATTTACCCGTGGCAATTCCCCCCGTGAGGCCAATGATGCGCGACTGTCTGGACATACTTGCTCCACTGTCAACCTGCGATTACGGTGATCATGGTCTGCTACATCCGCCGCGCATTTCCCTAAAAGCTGAAAGTGGTGCGAATCACCGGAACAATAACCGTGTCATTAGTTGACCCACGATTTGTGCCTAATCTGCCATTTTCAGCATTGAAAATCACAATCACCCCTGGGAGGATATTGATATTATTGTTCACCCGGAAGCGATACCCCGCTTCTAGATGAAAGTTGGGATCGGGTTCTTTATTGTTGTCATTGGCCAGAGCCACGATATTGCGAGAATTAATAATATAAGGCTGTTGGCCAAAGAGAACATAGCCCAGATTACCCTCTCTAAACAAGTCTGGAAACTGTGCCGAAATTGCCCAATTCAGCACATCAGCTTTCCGGTTATCGCCAGCTACTTCAGAGCGAGCTAGCGTGTAGCCTGCCCAGCCAGACAGGTTAATAAAGCTAGCAGGCGAAGCAGTGAACTGAAGCCCAAAGTGATCGGCAGAGGTGGCCGTGTTGTTGCCAAAAGGTCGATTTGCCAGAACACTGCCAACGCCGCTAGTTACCCCTACATTCGTCGCCTGGTCAAAACTACGAGCATAGGCTACCCCAAAAGATACACTTGGGGATGGGGTAATCCCGATCTGGGCAATTGCCGCGTAACTGCCGCTGATCAACCCACCCGGAGCCGTTGCGTTGCCAGGTTGATCGGCGAGGTATGCAATCTCAGCAGACACGACCTCATTGAACTGATAAGAGAAGGTCACCCCAGCACCCCCGCCCCCTTGGCGATAGATCGGGTTAAAGCGACCAAAACCCGATAGAGCCCCATTGCCACCACTCTCCAGGTAGGGGTTAAAAGTTTTGATGTTGTCTTCAAAGCCGCCCCCCACGGCATCTACCACAAACCGAGCCTGGCTGCCCACAGGAAAGCGATACAAGAGCTTGCCCAGTTCAAAATTGCCTCCACTGCTGCCGTCATATCCCAGTCGCGCCATAGGCGTTCCAGTTGGATTAGTCAGGTTAGCAATATCTCGGGCTTGCAGTCTCACCCGTAGACGATCTCGGCCCGTAAAGCTGGTATCAAAGTTGAGCCGTGCCCGATAGCCCGTAAAGAAGCGATCAGGCTCGATCCCAGACTCATCAACGGCGTAGGCACCCGTAAAGATTGCCTCCCCCAGCAGTTTCGTGGTGGTTGAAAATTGCTGGGCTTCCAGGGCGGCGGTGCGGGCTTCCAGAGAATCCACTCGACCTCGTAGGGTTGCTAGCTCAGTGGCAAACTCCTCTTGGAGGGCGCGAACTGCATCCAGATCTTCACGAGTGGCAAAGCGATCGCTGATATTGTCTAAGCAGGCATTGAGTGCCGCAGCCAACTCATAGCGAGTGGCCGCCCGGTTGCCGCGAAAAGTGCCATCTGGATACCCAGCAATACAGCCGTAGCGCTCCACCAAGGACTGGAGCGCTTGAAAGGCCCAGTCAGTGGGCTGCACATCTGACAGTTGCGACACCGAGGTCACTTGCTCAATAGATTCTTCATCTTCATAGAGATCAATCGCGGCATTGGGTCGAGGCCCCAAAGACCCCCCACTCTGAAGTTGACTGACCGATACCTGATGCGGGTCGAGGGGCTCAGAGGCCATGACCGCAGTCTGTTGGGAGACCATGGTTGCTCCCCCCAGCCCTAGCAAGACCACCAGGGCGGGACTAACCCTTAAAAATCGCTGCATAAACTTCGACATTTTTCACAGTCCTCACACAAAAACTAGGATAGAAACTATTTGTTGTCTACCTTTTATCGAAATACCTCCACTTCTGGGAAAGCCTTAGCAAACTTGGACTTAATAAACACATTTTGGTTGACTCTCAGATCTAGAGACTTAAACTGTTCTCGGGAGACATGAGCCGTCAGATTATGCTCATCGGGGAGCGCTAACTCTGCTTGTACTTCCCAACCCAAATGAATAATGCGGGCCACCACGGCAGGGATTGCTTCCGGGTGAGGCTGCTCTAAAATCTCAATATCCTGAGGACGAAGAAAGACATTGGAATTGCGAGTCTCCTGGGTGGTCAAGGTCTTAAACAAGCCAAGATGACCGGGCAGTACATTGACCGGGCCAATAAAGCTCATCACAAAAGCTGTCGCTGGGTTGTCATAAATTTCTTCAGGTGTTCCCACCTGCTCAATGCGGCCATGATTCATAATCACTACCTCATCGGCCACTTCCATGGCTTCTTCCTGGTCGTGGGTGACAAACACGCTGGTGACATGCACTTCATCGTGGAGGCGGCGTAACCAGGCTCGCAGCTCTTTGCGCACCTTGGCATCCAAGGCTCCAAAGGGTTCATCTAGCAGCAGCACCTGAGGCTGTACAGCCAGGGCGCGAGCCAGCGCCACCCGCTGCCGCTGCCCCCCTGACAATTGCGAGGGGTAGCGATCGCCCAAGCCCGTCAACTGCACCAGCTCCAACAAATCCCCCACCCGTTGCTGCACTTCACCCCGGGGGCGTTTACGAATATCCAAACCAAAGGCAACATTCTGGCGAACCGTGAGGTGCTTAAAGAGAGCATAATGCTGAAACACAAAGCCAATATTGCGTTGGCGCACATCCAGATTGGTGGTGTCTTGGCCATTGATGAGAATTTTGCCCGAGTCAACGGTTTCTAGGCCGGAAATGGCTCGCAACAGGGTAGATTTACCCGATCCAGAAGGGCCGAGCAAGGCCACCAGCCCTCCATCTTTGACTTTGAGGCTAACTCGATCTAGAGCTTGGAACTCACCAAAGTTTTTGGAAACACTCTCGACAATAATGCTCATGTTTTCTTTTGTCCTTATGGCATCAATAGTGGTTAGTGGGCTGACGACCGTTTGTGCTGAGTGCGGCGCTCTAAAATTTCTTTCAAAATCAAGGTGACAACAGCCAACAGTGCCAGAATCGCAGCCGCCCCAAAGGCAGCTTGAGTCTGATAGTTTTTGTAGGCGTGCTCCACAAAGATGGGCAGGGTTTGAGTGCGTCCGGCCAAGTTGCCAGAGACCACGGCCACTGCGCCGAATTCACCCATGGCACGGGCATTGGTGAGCAACAGCCCATAGAGCAACCCCCAGCGAATGTGAGGCAAGATCACCCGCCAAAAAATTTGCCAGTCTTGGGCACCCAGGGTGCGGGCGGCCTCTTCTTGCTCAGGCCCCATATCTTCGAGGACGGGGATCACTTCCCGAGCCACAAAGGGTAACGAGACAATCACGGTGGCAATCACAATACCAGGCAAGCTAAAGATGACTCGAAAATTAATCGACTGCAAGAATGGGCCTAGCCAGCCAATCCGCCCGTAGAGCAGCACCAGCATCAGCCCCACCACCACTGGCGAAATGGAAAAGGGCAGGTCAATAATGCTTACTAGTAAGGTGCGACCCCGAAATTGGTTGCGGGCAATCACCCAGGCGGCACAGAGGCCAAACACCAGATTGAGGGGGACGGTAATAGCAGCGGTAATTAGGGTGAGGCGAATCGCGTTTTGAAATTCTCGATGACCCACGGCCTCTAAAAATGGCCCAAAGCCTCGGTGAAACGCTTCATAGAAGACTGCGATCGCCGGAACCAACAAAATGGCGGCCATATAGATCAGGGCAATCCCGATCAAGAGTGGCTTCCCCCAGTTCTGGGTGGCGCGGTTTTCGACATTAATTCCATTAGTTGGCATAGCGACGCCCCCATCGTTGCAGCGCATTAATCAACAGCAGCAACACCAACGAGGCTATCAACAGCACCGTCCCCACTACCGTTGCCCCTTCAAAGTTGTATTGCTCAAGGCGCTGAAACACCAAAACTGGTGCAATCAGGTCATTAAACGGCACATTCGAGGCAATCAGAATCACAGAGCCGTACTCGCCCACCGCTCTCGAAAAGCCCAGCGCCACCCCCGTCAAGATGGGCGGCACCAGAGGGGGCAGAATCACCCGCACAAAGGTTTGCAAGGGGGAAGCGCCCAGTGACCAGGCCGCTTCCTCAATTTCCTGTTCTTGCTCTTGCAAAACCGGCTGTAGGGTACGCACCACAAACGGAAACGAGATAAAGACCATGGCGATAAACACCCCCATGCGGCTAAAGGCCATCTGAATACCAAAGGGTGCAAATAACTGCCCGATCCATCCTTGCTGGCTATAAACCGTTGCCAAGACCAAACCCGCCACTGCCGTCGGCAGAGCAAAGGGCAAATCAACTACTGCGTCGATGATTTTTCGACCTGGGAACTCATAGCGAACCAGCACCCAGGCCACCAGTGTACCCATCACCCCATTGACAGCAGCGGCCAAAAATGAAGTCACAAAGGTCACGTCATAGGCAGATAGGGCAACTGGCTCGGTGGCAATCCGCCAAAACTCAGCGGGTTCCACCGTCATTGATTTGGTGATCATCGCCGCCATCGGAATCAGCAGCATAATGCTGAGATAGGCAATGGTGACCACCCAGGGCCAGGACAGTCTGGAGGGTCGGACAATCTGGGGAGCGTATTGATCAGAAACGCCAACTCTTGCCTGGGAATCAGCAGCAAGGGGGAGGGATTCTAACTGGGGTTTATCAAGCAATGAAGTATCCTCAACTCTGATAGCAGCAATGGAGCAGCGCCTAGGGTTTGATGCCCCAGCTCATTAACGGAAAGACCAGTCTGGGGTTGGGCGATCATCATCTGCGAGGACTTCGATCTCAAGGGTACGCAGGTATGCCAATCCCGCCTCCATCCGTGCGGACGTGCCTCGCAGTTGCAGGTCAAACCAACCCGACTCCTTGGAGTGGGTTGCCAAAAAGGCTCCCAGAATATTGACTTCCAGCTCATGCATCACTGCTAGGTTGGCAATAACGGGTTCACCGCTATACTCGGGCGGCACCTGGATGCGAATGCGTTTGTAGATGGTTTGAGGTTTGCCGCTTCCTGTTTGGCCTGAAGGCCAGTTGTGTGGAGGGCTGGAGCCATCGGCGTGCAGAAGAAGATTTAGGGCTGCGCTCATTGGAACCTCCTGGCAATATTGGCGTTGGGATTGGGGTTGGGAGCTAAGAGGCTGTCTTTACAGTCTTCCCCTCCTCTACATTTGCCCCCCAACCCCCCATTCTGGGGGGCTTTGATCGCTGTTAAGTCCCCCAGAATGGGGGATTTAGGGGGCGGGTGCAAGGCGTTAGAAACTTTTCAAACCACCTCTAAGAGCCGCCATTAGATCCACGGTGATTGGCACCGTTTAGGGGATTTTAATGATCCTGACTAGGGGCGGAACTCTTAGCCTTGGGCAATCTTCGTCTGGATTTGCTCAAAGATGGCACCATCGTTGAAGAACTTCTCATCAATGGCGGCCCAGCCTCCAAAGTCATTGGAAGTAAACAACTTGTCGATCTTGGGAAAATCATTGGCAAACTCTCGCTCAACCTCAGCATTGGTTGGGCGGAAGCCTACTTTGGCAAACTCTTGCTGGGCCTCTGGTGTAAATAGAAACTGCACAAAGGCTTCAGCCACTTCACGAGTTTCATGCTTGTCTACATTGGCATCCACGACGGCAATGGGGTTGTCAATGGAAATATTGATATCTGTGGGCACGGCATAGGGAAGGTTTTCGCCTTGTTGGTTGGCCAGGATCACTTCATTTTCGTAGTTAATTAGCACATCGCCCTGCCCCTGCTTGAAGAAGACATCAGTGGCTTCTCGGGCATCTTTCGGCAATATCGGCACGTTCCGGAACACCTTCTCCGTAAATTCCAGGGCTTCTGCTTCGGTGCCCCCGTTTTCTGCGATCGCGCCCCAAATTGCCAGGAAATTCCATCTGGCTCCACCAGAGGTGCGAGGATTGGCCGTAATCACTTGCACCCCAGGCTGAGCCAGCTCTGACCATGCATCAACTAGAGGTTTGTTGGGTCGGTTAATGAGAGCGGCCACCGACTTGTGGACAATGCCATTGCCAGTGGGCACTTCTTGCTCCCAACCTGGCTCAATCAGTTCGGCTTCTTGCAACTTCAGGGTGTCCGCAGCGATAGCAAGTGCGGCAACATCTGCTTCTAGGCCGTCAATGATGGCGCGGGTTTGGGTTCCTGACCCAGCGTAGCTTTGGTCAAACTCTACGGTCTGACCCGTCTTTGCTTTCCAATCCTCCACGAACTTAGGAATGATGCTTTCGTAGGCTCTCTGGGTCACGGCATAGGAGACCAGGGTTAACCGGACGGTTTCGCCAGATCCGGTGCCTTCGGGGGTGGTTCCAGCTTCGCCACCGGTGCAGCCAGCAATGGCCAAACTCATCCATACTCCTGCTCCAAACCCGGCCAGCCAGCGCCGCCAGCGTTTTGGCCATCCCTGTAGAGGGGTTCGCCCACCTATGTCCCCAAACTTGAACTGTTTCATATGCTCTGACGATCTTGCTTCACTTATTCGCTTTGAAAGATGATTGTATCTGAAGTCAATGTCAAATGCAAATGATTTGTACTTCATTCTGGCTTCAAACTCAAGTGTCGTACCACCAGAGCACTTGGGGGGCGATCCACCCTTCTCTGCTCCGAGGGGCTAGGGTATAAACACAAGTCCTCGGTTCTGTTATCCAGCCTGTCTAGACCCCGAAATCCCCCAGAATGGGGGACTTAAGCATGATCAAAGTCCCCCGAAATGGAGGGGTAGGGGGCGAATGCAGCATTCTGGGTTCGACTTAGAGATGGGAGTACACAGTAGCCGCCGAGGGGAGAGGGCTAAGGTGTAGACTGAAATTGACTGATCTGTAGCGTGGAACTATGGCCACAAAGCCCTCGGCTTCCTGGGCTACCCGATTATTTCTCGGTGTGCTGGTGCTAACCCTTGGAGTCTATATTCTTCGAGGAATGGCAATTCTGTCGATGATGCCCGGCTCCGTGATTTGGGGGCTGTTGCTGTTAACCCTGGTCACGGGACTGTGGGCGGCATTGCAGCGACTGCGCTAAGTGCGCGGGCTATAAGTTTAAGAGACCGTTTGAAAAGCCTCATTCATCCCTGCATTAGCCCCCCCGACCCCCCAATTCTGGGGGGAGAAAGCCAAAAACTCTGACCACTTCCCCCCAGAATTGGGGGGCTAGGGGGGCAAGTGCAAAGTCTAAGCAACTTCTCAAACAAGCTCTAAGTCTGTAAAATCCTTAACGCGCTCGGTAGGGATCGAACCTACGACCAATTGCTTAGAAGGCAACTGCTCTATCCACTGAGCTACGAGCGCATCTGATAGTCTAAGCAGACAAAACTGCTCTATCTTTGTAGATGGTACCCCACCCTTCTCTCATTTGTGAATGCAGGTTCCTGAAGGCTTTGGACGGTATGGCACATCCCACCTGTATTCGCAACACGATTCATATCCAAGCCCCTTTGAAGGTGGTCGATCGCGTGATCACCGATCAATCTTTGATGCACCGTTGGCTCAATCCTGCCCTGCGCTGTGTGCCTGTGGGCGAATGGAATACTGAGGTGGGCGGTCGCAGTCGGTTTATCCTTCAGATTCCAGGGCTAAAACCAGCCCTAGACTGCTCGGTGGTAGAACGAGCCCCTGGACTGGTGGTGTGGGCGTTTGATGGCTTTTTTCAGGGGTGCGATCGCTGGGAATGTCAGCCTACAAGCCTAGGCACCCACCTGACCAATCAGTTTGAGTTTATAGTTCGCAACCCTCTGGTAGCCTTTGGCTTTCAAACCTTTGCCCTAGGCTGGACTCGCCAAGATATGCAAGCTCAGCTTCAGCGATTGAAACAAGTTGCTGAAAGCTTGCCCCAAGCATAAATCACAAGCAGTGCTCAGCCTGATTATCTTGCTGTCTTAACCTGAGTTCGGCTTAACCCGAACTCAGGTTAAACTAGGCTATGCAGTTCACTGCGAATGACGCATGGTAGAAATTGTTTTTTTGGTTGAAGATGACCCAGAGGGTGGTTACACGGCAAGAGCTCTGGGTGAGTCAATATTTACCCAGGCAGATGATTTGACAACCCTTCGGGCAATGGTGCGGGATGCAGTTCATTGCCACTACATCAATCAACAAAACCGGCCTAAACTGATTCGACTTCATATTGTTCGAGACGAAGTACTTGCCTCGTGAAGCTACCCCGAGATTTGCCTGCTGATGATCTGGTCAAGACACTTGCCAAACTGGGCTATGAAACAACTCGTCAAGCCGGTAGCCATGTTCGCTTGACAACTCGCGAAAATGGAGAACACCATATTACAATTCCGGCTCACAGTCCAATCAAAATTGGTACACTCAATTCCATTCTTCGAGATGTTGCTAATCACTTCAACCTAGAACGCGATGATTTACTTAACCGGCTTTTCTAGCGAGTAATAATCGACGAATCTGCATCCTAGCTTAACTAAATCAAGTAGAGGTCGCACCCATGTTGAGGTACTGATGTGTAGCCTTAGAAAAACAGCCAATGCCGCTTGGTTCGGGTATCAATCCAGTCCGTGGCCTCGGCCAGAGAGCAGATTCGAGAGTCGTGGTCAAACACATTAACCTGGTAAACCTGTTTTTGATCAATGTCGAGGGCGGTCATCCAGCCACTTTTGGGATGATAGGCTCCGGTATCAATATCCAGCCAGCCTGGGCCTTGGGCCAGTTGCCCTGGGCTAACGCCCTTAAAGGTAAAGGTGATGGTGTGCCCAGTCACAATCAGTTTATCTGCGAAGTAAGGCTCTTGAGCCTGGTGGAATTCGTTGCGAATCCAGCAAAACTCCCGCTCGGTTTGTGCCTCTGGAGGACGAGTGGGATCGAGTCCGGCATGAACCAGCCAGAGATCGCCTAAGTCGAGGTACAGGGGCAAGGTATGCAACCATTCCACATGAGCTTGTAGTTGCTCTGGGTCATGATAGCTCTCAAGGGTATCTCGGCCACCTGCTCCTAGCCACATTTGCAAGAACCAGGGATCAGTCGCTTGGTTGGGGGGAAAGGCATGGCACATCATCTGCTCATGGTTCCCCATCAAGCAGGTGTGGTCATGAGACTTGACAAATTCAACGACTTTGTTGCTATCGGGTCCGCGATCAATCAAGTCTCCCAAAAAGTACAGTTGATCGGCATTGATCAACTCGACTAGGGCCAATAAATCCATGAGGCCCTGATAGTGTCCATGTACATCGCCGATTAAGATTCGTCGCACAGACTTTGATCTCTTTTGCTTCCTCTATAGCATGCCCTAAATTTGATCAGACATGACGGCAGATGCTATGACCCATGGCTGAAACTAAAGTCCCCGTTATAGATTGCTTTCTTTTAGATTTGTTCACCTGGGGCGTAAGGCAGCGGCAACGGCAAACATGAGGAATAGGGTGCCCGCGATCGCAAGTACCAGTCGCTCAGAAATACGTCCGGCCAGCAAACGTCCCCCGATAACTGCAAGGGCGATGCTAATACCATGACCTGAAATGGCACCGGCAACAACCCCCACAGGGGGATAGGTTGCTGCTAGCATCACGGTTGTAATTTGGGTGCGATCTCCCCATTCTCCCACTAGCACCAAACCAAAAGCCTCACGCATAATTGCCCAGGGCGTTTTGCGCTGGGCCAACTGGGCTTCTGCTGCGTTAACCGCCTCCTCAGCTTCTTTGACCTCGGCTTCTACGTCCTTTGAAGTCATTTTCCAGGCTTCGTAGAGCAACTTAAGGCCAAATCCAGCGAACACAATAATTTCGCCATAGTAAATTATAGATTGCGGCAACATCGAGACGATCTGACCCGCTAAGACTGCCATCAAGGTCATGGTTGTGAGTGCAGCCATGGCACCGAGAAACACCCAGCGTCGAGAATGGCGCATAGAGAGAATGGCAGAAATAAAAAATGTTTTATCTCCTAGTTCGGCTAGTCCGATTAGTAGAAATCCGGCCAAAAAACCTGATGTCATAGTCTCTTGTTTTGCTTGTGATTTGGGGACTGGCGATGATTGAGAACCCCCTTGCTTTGTCTGGCAAATGCTTATCTGACAGAAAATTTATCGGTGGGGTATCGCTCAGCAAGGGAGTGGGGTACCTCTAGTCCATGGCTGTGCATAAGCGTGGTATTACTCATCATCTGTTGGGGGGTGCCCTGGGCGGCAATGCATCCAACCTCCATGAGGGCGACGCGATCGCACACCTCTAAAATGAATTCCAAGTCGTGGGAGGCAATCACCATGGTCTGTTGCGACTGGTGCAAAAACTGAATCAGCCGCCGCCGCGCCCGCAGGTCTAAGTTGGCGGTGGGTTCATCGTAGAGCAAAATCTGGGGAACCATGGCCAATACTCCGGCAATGGCCACCATGCGCTTTTCGCCCCCCGACAAATGATGGGGGGCACGGTTGGCCAAAGCAGTGGTGCCAGTCACGGCCAGTGCTTCTTGCACCCGGGCTTGCACCAGGGCAGGGGGCAGACCCAAATTCTGAGGGGCAAAGGCCACATCTTCCCAAACCGAGGCTGAGAAAAGCTGATCGTTGGGGTTTTGAAAGACCACCCCGATCTCGGGACGAAACCGTCCTGGCTTGGCGATTTCTCCTAGAACCGCAATGTCCCCCTGAAGGGGCGTTAAGATCCCGGCAATCAACAGAAACAGCGTCGTTTTGCCACATCCGTTATGACCAATCAGTCCCAGCCGCTCTCCCTTGCTTACAGACAGCGATAAGTCTTGGAGAACTGGGCGCTGATCGGGGTAAGCGAAGGACAACTGATGAATGGCAATGGCAGCTTCGGTTTGCTCAGTAAAACCCAGCATTATGTCAATCCTTCTATCACCAAAATGCTGACGGCAATCAAGACCGCAATCACCCCTCCCAAGATACTCCATCGCTGCTGGGGCTGAGTCGATGGCGTTAGGGTGATGCCGATTAAGGCGGGTTGAAGCTGGCCATGCCCTCGCAGGCGCATGGCCTGGTAAGTGCGCTCCGATTGTTCGTAGCTGCGAATCAGCAGCGTGCCCATCAAGGCGGCCAACTGCTGGCAATCTTGGCGACTGGGAAATCGCCGCGATGGTCGAAGACCGCCCTTCGGGCATCGCAACTGAAAGCCCCGCAAGCGCATGGCCTGTTGCATCTGAGCCAACATCGTCGAGACATCAAACAAATAGCGGTAGGTGAGCAGGGCAATGTCGGTGAGCACCGGCGAGAGCCGTAGCGATCGCAGAGTACGAATGAGCGTCAAGAACGGCGTGGTGCCAAACAGCACCAACCCCAGACACAAAATGGAGACAAAGCGACTAGCAATCAACCCCGTTGCCACCAGCCCCTCCTGCCGCAGCGTGAGCGTCCCCCACTGCCACAGAACCGTGGTGCCAGACAGCCACGGTAACGCCATCACCACCACCAGCAAAAAGAGTCCCGGATAGCGCAGTCGCCGCAGAAAAAATCGCAGTGGCAGACGCGAAAGACTCATCAGGCCAGCACTGATACCCAAGATGACCGGAATCAGGAACCAAGACTCCACAAAGGCAAAGGCAAAAATCAAGGCCAACAGACCTATCAGCTTGCAGCGCGGTTCCCAGCGATGCAGCGGCGAGTCTAAATGAGCGTATCGGTCGAGGGCAAGGGACATGGCGAGGCAGGGTTTACTCCGATGGCGAAGGCCAGGACTGGGCACGTTGCTGAGATCCTGCCCCAATCATCTCAGGTTTGACCTGGAGGAAAAACTGCACCAGAAGTAACGTAAATCCGCCCTCCAGCAACATCAGGGGCAGATGAGCAAGAGTCAACCCCATCAAGGCCGCTCGCTCGGTGGCGGCATCCAATCCGGTGGGCAGAGCGGTCAGGGCAATCCCTAAAAACAACACCGCCGCCAAACCCACCCCCAGGGCTCCGGCCAGAAATCCACACACCCCCACCGAAACTCGCAGGGAGAGCCAGCGCGTCAGTTGGGGGTAGAGGCGAAACACCCGCCACGCAATCAGAGCGGGCACCCCCATGATCACGGCATTCACACCCAGGGTGGTGAGTCCACCATGGCTAAACATGATGGCCTGAAAAAAGAGTCCAATCAAAATAGAAGGAAAGGCATAGTAGCCTAAAATGGCTCCCAGCAACCCACCCAGCATCAAGTGCAGACTGGTGGGCGGCACCGGAATGTGAATCGAAGAGGCGACAAAAAAGCCTGCGGTCAGCAAGGCCGCCTTAGGAATGTCGGCGGTGACATCGGGCTGCCGGTGAATCTGACGCAGCGAAACCCAGGTGATCAGGCCAGTGAGGGCATAGCCCCCCGCACAGACCTGAGCCGGTAAAAATCCATCGGGAATATGCATGCTAGGCCTTGGGTTTGCGAGAAAAGAACAGCGCTGTCCCCACACACCCCCACACAACTGAGCCGATCATGAGTCCTCTTTGTAAGGGGTTAGGGGCACCTTGAGCAGCCTCACCTGAAGTAATTTCCAGCCCTGCAGCAGTTTCAGTGATGGGAATTGCCAGAATTTGACCATGACCTGCCTGCCGCACCTGCACCTCCCAGGTGCCGGGTTGCCCTAAATCGGGGGTAAATAAAAATTCCCCGTCTGCGGTGGTGGTGTCCGTTAGCCAAGGGGTGGTGGGGTCGTCCGGGGCATAGACCGTGACCTGGGCTGCGGCCATGGGCTCACCCGTATCGTAGCGGGCTTGAATGGCGATCGCACGTTGCACCTCATGGGTAATCACAACGCCATGCCCCCAGACTGGCACTGATTGCAGCCCGATAATTCCCAGTCCTCCGAAAATTGCTGACCAATAAGATCGCATTCTTTCAAGCATCTGTAACCCGACAGTGGCCTTCCCCAGCGTGACCTAGTTCAGCCAGGATTCCTCTTAATATATCGTAATCATCTCCACTAAGTTGGGTTTGCAGATCGGCCATACTCGCTTCTACCCGACCATTTTCGGCCAAGGCTGCCAGGGGTTCAAATCCTAGCGCTCCCTGATTGAGACTGTCATCGGGAGCCGAGCGGCTATCCCCAAACAGATGATCTAGGTGAAAGGTGGCTTCTAAATCCGCTGTCTCACCGGCGACCAGGATGCCCTTGCGTTCATCTCCCACAAAGTCACCACACTGGTAGGCCAGGGTTTCTTCAATCTGGAGGGCAAAATCAATACTCTCTCTGTTCTGAGTGGCAGTGCCCAACAACACCAGAGCATAGCCCTCAGCCGGCCCCGTGGTGGCGGGCTGCATCACCCAGGACAGGGCATTGTATTGACCCGCAGGCGCGGTAATTTCACCGACCAAAACCGTCTCATACTCTGGGTCAGTCTCAGCAATATCCACCGTTGTCGTCACTGGCAGCGTCACTTCAACCTCAGCCTGAAGTGGGTCATCACGTTCTGGATTGAAGGGGGGATCTGTCTGATAGGCCGTGACCTGCGCCAGATTCACGTAGATATGATCAAAGCTCAGTTCCCAACCGTCCTTAGAGGTAAATCCATCGCGGGCGCGTTCCTCCCCGTTGGCACGAATCTGAAGGGTTCCAGTCGCTTCGGTTGTGGTCTGTTCGGTCACTTCGGGGGGGGTGACCGGTGCTTCCGCTTCAGGTGCGGTGTCGCAGCCTTGCCCGAATGCGGCCAAAACTGGAATCAGGATCAAAAAAAGCAATCGTTTTGTCATGAGCCTATTGATATTGCCAGGGATCTCGACTCCACAGTAAACCTTGCATCGCCTAGAAGCACAATCCTCCCTGGGGGCATGACATGGGCTATTTTGCCCCTGCTTCAGAAGCTCCTTTCCGGGTTCATATTAGCGATCCCAAATGATTTTTAAACTCATAGACTTTGCACTAACCCCCTGTAGTCCTCCCTTTCCTTTAGTGCTGAGTTCTTTAGAGTTAGATGATGCTGTTCAACTTTGATTGATCAATGACGACTGCTTCATAGCCTTGCCTGTAATGGCTGTAATGGCTGTAATGGCTGAATCAAAGAAGGAAGATTATTTTGAATGATTTTCAGGTCTGCTACCGAAAGGTCATAAAGGTGAGCAACGCGATCATCAATCTCTGTTTCCCAATGGGTATCAACCTAGCCTTTGGCAATGAATCCATATTATCTAATCACTGTGAAGAATTTTCAGGTCGTCGGGAGTGAGGCCATCCAAGGTAAGGGGTCAGCCCTTGGGGGTACTCGCTAAACGGCGACCAAGGATGGCCAAGATGGCGATCGCAACCGATACACTCACCGCTGCCGCCACCCAAAAACCATCCGCCACCCAACGAGCCTGATCCAGTGCCCACCCCCCCAAGGGTGGCCCAATGAAATAGCCAAACGCCCAGCATAGAGAGTTCACCGATAGGTACACCCCGCGCCGATCTTCTGGAGCCAACGCCACCACCAGAGATGAAGCCACTGGCGTGTAGCTGGCCATGGCAATCGCCATGGTTGCCATGGCCACTGCCGCCCAAGCCACGCTCCCCACCGAACTCACCCCCGCCAGCCCCACCAGACCAAACCCTAACCCCCACAGGCAAGCCGACACCATCAGCCCTCGCACTTCGCTCATGGATTGGAGGGCACGACTCACCGGCAATTGACACAGGGCTGCTAACACCACATGACCGGTAAACAGCCCGCTCAGGGTCGCTTCGCTCAGCCCACCCCCAACAAACTGACTTAGGTAGAGGGGCACCGTGCTTTGCACCTGAGCCAAATACGTGGTGAACAGAATGTTGCCTGCTACATAAATCAGCAGGGTTTGATCCTTGAGGGCAATCGCCCAGCCCCGTAAGCTGCTGCCTGGGTTGGCGAGTTGGGGGGGCAAGGTTTCTGCGATCGCACCATAGATCACCCCAAAAAACAGCAAAAACGTAACCCCATCAATCACGAACAGCAACCGGTAAGCCCCGGTGGTCGCCACCAAAATCCCCCCGAAAATCACCCCCAGCCCCAGCCCCAAACTATCTGCTAGCCGGACAATGGCAAAGGCATCCTGGCGCTGCTCCACCGTGACAATATCCGCCACCATCGCCTCTGTGGCTGGCCAGTACAGCCCCACCCCCAGCCCCATCAACAGTTGCCCCACCACAAACACCGGAAAATCCGTTGCCAGCACCAGCACCAAATCTGCCAGAGTTGACACCGCCGCCGAAATCAGCAGCACCCGCCGCCGGCCCCAGGTCACTGAATCTGCTGCCGTACCGCCCCAAACACGACCCACCACTCCCGAGATAGAGCCACTGCCCAACCCCAGACCCACTTGAGTGGCGCTCAGTCCAACCTGGCTCACAAAGAAAATGGGCGCATAGAACAGGGTAAACCCAATCCCCACCTGAGACAGCAGCCGCCCAAAGGACAAAATCCACACTCGCCGATCAAACTGGGGCATCCCGGCAAACGCATTCCCTAAAAACCATCGTCCCCATTTCATGATCTGCTTGCCCTAACTGGTCACTGCTCTAGCCAGTGTGACACTCTTCTTCCGGCTTGCCGCCCTGACGGTCGGTGGGCTGCTGATCCCAATCCCCGCAAGCTGCGGGGTATGCACAGCCGTTGTTATAGCGGTTCTCACCTGAGTGAGGTACGGGGTGGGGGGGTTCCACCCCCACGCAGGGGGCACTGCCCCCTGCACCCCATGTACTTCATTGCTCTGTAAACAGCAATAAATTATTCCTATTTTGTTAAGGAAACCTTTTTTTTGCTAAAAATTGCTACAGTCATATATATATGTATGCAAAATTGACACTTATATTTATTGATCTCTGAGTTTTTGTTGCTTGTCATAAAAATCATTAACCTAACTCCCTAATGTATCTTTATATGAATCGAGTTTCCATTTTCGTGGATGGAAACAATATGTTTTATGCTCAGCAAAAAAATGGTTGGTTTTTTGATCCTCGAAGAGTTTTGGAATACTTTACCCACGAGACCGGTATTAGATTGGTCAATGCTTTTTGGTATACGGGATTAAAAGACATCCAAGATCAGCGTGGCTTTCGTGATGCATTGATCAACTTAGGCTACACAGTCCGTACAAAGATCCTGAAAGAATTTTATGACGACAATTCCGGTCGCTATTCTCAAAAGGCCAACTTGGACATTGAGATTGTGATTGATATGTTTAACACGGTTGATCAGTATGATCGGATGATTTTATTAAGTGGAGATGGAGACTTTGAGCGAGCCATTGAATTGCTCCGCTCTAAGAATACTCATATCACCGTAGTTTCAACTGAAGGCATGATTGCCCGTGAGCTTCGCAATGCCACAGATCAATATATTGATCTCAATCACATTCGAGATGCAATTGAGAAAACCGAATCTCAGGTCTAGACCCCCTGCTGGGGATGTCAGGCAATCTTCATGGGGCGTCAGCCGTTCTCCCGCTGGTTCGCTTAGAATAAGGTGAGTTTTGCCATTTAGCCACTACTGATGGTTGGTGACCCATGAAAATTCATCCGAGTCAAGTTGATCGCGTGCTGATTTTCGACACAACCCTGCGAGATGGAGAGCAGTCTCCGGGTGCAACGCTAAATGTGGATGAAAAACTAACCATTGCCCGTCAACTGGCTCGACTCGGTGTAGATGTGATTGAGGCCGGATTTCCCTTTGCCAGTCCTGGGGACTTTGAAGCCGTTCAGCGCATTGCGGAAACGGTGGGGACTGAAGAGGGCCCAGTGATCTGTGGTCTGGCCAGGGCAACCGTTCAGGACATTAAAGCAGCGGCGGAGGCGCTCAAGCCAGCGGTCTATGGCCGGATTCACACCTTTATTGCTACCTCAGATATTCATTTAAAGTACAAGCTCAAGAAAACTCGGGCTGAGGTGTTGGCCATCGCCGAAGAGATGGTGGCTCTGGCCAAATCCTACACCGAGGATGTGGAATTTTCCCCGGAGGATGCGGGGCGCTCAGATCCTGAGTTTTTGTATGAGGTGCTAGCGCGAGCGATCGCAGCCGGTGCCACCACCATCAATATTCCCGATACGGTGGGCTACATTACCCCCAGCGAGTTCGGAGCCTTGATCAAGGGCATCAAAGATAATGTAGCCAATGTCGATCAAGCTGTGATTTCTGTGCATGGACACAACGACCTGGGGTTGGCTGTGGCCAACTTCTTAGAAGCGGTCAAGAACGGTGCCCGCCAGTTGGAATGCACCATCAACGGCATTGGTGAGCGAGCCGGGAACGCCGCTCTCGAAGAGTTGGTGATGGCACTTCATGTGCGGCGGCAGTATTTCAACCCCTTCTTTGGCCGCTCCCCCGACTCGGAAGCACCCTTGACCCATATTGACACCCGCCAAATCTACAAAACTTCGCGGCTGGTGTCTAACTTGACCGGGATGTTAATTCAGCCCAATAAGGCCATCGTAGGTTCCAATGCCTTCGCCCACGAGTCTGGCATTCACCAAGACGGGGTGTTAAAGAACAAGCTCACCTATGAAATTATGGATGCCCAGTCCATTGGCTTAGTAGACAACCAGATTGTTCTGGGCAAACACTCAGGCCGCAATGCCTTTCGCGCTCGACTCAAGGAGTTGGGCTTTGAGCTATCGGAGCAAGATCTCAATAAAGCGTTTATTCGCTTCAAGGATCTGGCGGACAAAAAGAAAGAAATCTCGGATTGGGATCTAGAAGCCATCGTCAAAGATGAAACCCAAACCCAGGTGATCAACGGATTCCATCTGGAGCGGGTGCAGGTGTCCTGTGGCGACCATGCCTGCCCCACGGCCACTGTCACTTTGCGGACTCCCGAGGGGCAGGAACTCACGGATGCCGCCATTGGCACTGGTCCTGTGGATGCGGTTTACTGCGCCATCAATCGCGTCATCAACGTGCCCAATCGCCTGATTGAATTTTCGGTGCAGTCGGTGACGGCGGGTATTGACGCCATCGGTGAAGTGACGATTCGCCTCCAGCATGAAGATCGCATTTACTCCGGACATGCGGCTAACACCGATATTATTGTGGCCTCGGCTCAAGCCTACGTGAACGCCCTGAATCGGCTGTATACCGTAGTGCAAAACCAGTCCCATCAGCCTGCCCTGAATCGATCTCAACCCGCAACGGTTTAAGATATGCTCAGTTCGCTGAATTCAATGATTCAGCCAGCAGAGTTTGTCTTTCCTGGGGATCTATGTCTGTCGATTTAGCGGAGTTAAATCAAGAAATTGCCCGGCTGCAAGTGGCTCTACAGGTCATCGAGCAGGAGCGCGATCGCGCCTTAGTCAGTGCTGCACAATGGCGACAGCGCTACGAAGTCGAAGCACAGCAGCGTCGTCGAGGCGTAGAAAAAGCCGACCAAACCATTGCCAGCCTGCGAGCTGAGCTACAGCAACTTTGCCAAAATCGCAGAGGCGCGGCTCTCTCTCTGCCAGGGACAGCAAACACCAGCATGTCAGCTCAATTGGCAACGGCTCTAGCTGAACGAGATCGCTTGCAAGAAGCACTTGAACAAGAAAAGTCCGCTCATCTGAGAACGCGCCAGAATCTTATTAACGCGCTCCATGATGCCCTGAAAAACCCATCCCGGGATGGACTTCGTTATCCCCAGGCATGAAGGGCATATCAGGTGAAATTTTGTTTCTTCGGCTCGGTTGTGAAAAATTTTTATTAGTGGGAGAATCCTGAAGTTGTGGTTAGCCAAAAACAGTCCCTCAAACTGGCAAGCCTACTGACAGAAATCTGGACTGATAGCCTCACCATTTTTTGGGGAGACTGGCTAGATTTACGAGTGCGGCTGAAGCAGGTGGTGGCCTCAGGGTTGGTGGCTCCGCTAATTTATATTGCAGCGTTTGGGTTTGGCCTAGGCGAGTCTTTGGGACGTCCCTCGATGGGCAGCAATTATCTGGAATTCATTTTGCCAGGAATGGTGGCATTGTCATCCATGACCATTGGCTTTGCGGGAACAACGTTTTCGATCTGCGGCGATCGCCTCTACTCCAAGACCTTTGAAGAGTTGTTGTTGGTGCCGATTCATCCTTTGGCGCTGTTTTTAGGCAAAATGCTAGCGGGGGTGGTGCGGGGATTATTGACTTCAGCGGCGGTACTGGGGGTGGCGGTGCTATTCACGGGCAATTTTGTGGGCTACTTAAATCCGCTGTTTTTGCTGTTGCTGATCCTCAATTGTGCGGTATTTGCGGGGCTGGGGGTGATTGTAGGATTGCGGGTACAGTCTCTTGAAAGTGTGGGGCTATTTAATAATTTTTTGATTGTACCGATGTCTTTTTTAGGGGGCACCTTTTTTGATCCCAGTGGGTTGCCAGTGGCCTTTAAGGTAGTAGTCTATGCGTTGCCACTTACCCATACCTGCATTGGCCTCCGGGCAGCGGCCTACGAGCCACTATCGGCGTTTCCCTGGTACACAGTGGTGTTGCTGTTGGTGGTAGCGGCAGTTCTAGCGGGGATTGGGGCGCATCAGTTTTCCCATCAGCAAGATTGAAACTTTGAGAATGTCAAATGTTTAGAGAGTGTTTGAAAAGGTGCTTAGATCTTGCACTCGCCCCCCTAGCCCCCCAAGTTTGGGGGGCTAGGGTCAGAGTTCTCGCCTTTCTCCCCCCAAACTTGGGGGGTCGGGGGGGCTAATGCAGGGTTGATGAGACTTTTAAAACACGCTCTTAGAGATACTTGTGGGGGCGTTGGCAATTTAGTGGTACTTAAAATCCACTCAAGCAGGGTTCAAATCAGTGGGAAAGCCTGGATCAAACAATTCATCTAGGGTATAAGGGCAGTGTTCGGGTAGATCTCTGTAATCTAAAGGTGTTTCTTTAACTACTAAATCTAGTCCAGATTCATGAGCCTGGGTAATTGCTTCTTCTAGATAAGGCTTGAGACTAGGGTTTTCCTTCAGAAGTTGCAAAATTTCTCGCCGTTGCTCTCGAATCGTCACTCGCCAGCTTTTACTGCGCTTTTCCGGTTGGTAGTCCCACTTCAGTAAGTGCCCAATTAAAACACCGAGTCGGCTTCTAAGTTCCTGACGCTGTTGTTTTCCCAAAGACTCTATTTCCTCCACCAAATTGACAAGATCTAGATGCTTAAAATCACCCTCTTTGAGCAATTTTGACTGCTCTAACGTCCAGGCATAGAAATCAGTTTCATAGAGATTGGCTGGCATTGTGTCCTCCCTTTGCTTGAATCCACCAAATTGACAAGATCTAGATACTTAAAATTGCCCTCTTTGAGCAATGTCTGGAAGGTTATGAAGCATCTCATCCCATGTGCCCTGTGATTGCAACGCCTCTATGATAATTTGGAGCGGTTCATCAAGAACTTCTGGAAAATATGCCTCTTCAGGAAACTGAATCTTGAATGCTAACTGCTCTTGGGGTGGCGTGAACTGAGCATTGATACCTTCCTTATTGCCTCTCGCGTCAGCCCGATACCAACCAAACTCAGGCAAATAGATTGCGTTAAATCCATGCAGACTGAATGGCGCACCTTTGCCATCAATACTCAACCGCTGATAGCAAAACCCCACTGGGATCTGATTTGCTCTTAACAATGCTGCCAATAAATGACTTTTGGCAAAGCAATAACCTGTTTTGTATTCAAGAACATCAGATGCTCGGCAAGTTACAGGATTCATTTGATAGTCATAACTGTGGCGAATCTCATCTCTTACCCACTCAAAACACGCCTTTGCGATCGCCACTGATGTTTCCAACCCAAATGCAATTTGCTTGGCACGTTCCATGATTTCGGAATGCTGCCAGTTAATGACTTCACTAACTTTCAGATAATCTTTCATGAGGTCATTAAAGCAAATCCAGCAATGGGTGCCAACTTTGCGATACGGGATCTTGTCATTATTAATTTAGAAGGGGGCAATCCTTTGCTATGGTGGGCAGTGCTGCGATGGTCAAAGATCGGCCTAGAGCCATCGCATCCCCAAAACAACCATGCTCAAACCCATTCTTGGTGCCCTTGGCACGACAGCTATCATCGCTCTCCCTGTCCGGGCAGAGTCTTCTTTGATGCTGGTGTATCCACCTTCCAATCACACTACCACGGCTGCCCAAATTTTTCTGATTGGGTCCGCACCCCCAGACGCTGAGGTGACCGTCAATGGTGAGGTGATGGGCGATCGCAGCCCCGCCGGTAACTTTGCCCCCAGTTTTCCCTTAAAAGTGGGTGAAAACCAATTTGAGTTGCGCTACCGAGATCAAACCATCAGCGTCACGGTCACTCGCCAGTCCACCGAGGTGACGCCACCCACCACCCTGGGCTTTGTTGAAGACTCCCTTGAACCCCAAGGTGCCATTGCCCGCCAGCCGAACGAACCCATCTGTTTTCGAGCTGTGGGGCTTGCCAAGGCCACCGTCTTTGTGCAGCTAGGACAACATCGCATTCCCCTGCTACCGACCACGGAAAATGTCACCCTGCCCCCCAATTTTGCCGCGTTGACCTTGACCAATCAGCCCCAGGTCAACGGCAGCTCCGGCCTTTACCAGGGATGTACGGCGTTTGCGCAACCCGGGAGCTTGGGGCAGCCTGTGTTTCAGATTCAGCAAAATGGCCGAACTGCGCGTCAAACTGCCCCTGGCGCTGTGGAAATTTTATCCCCCTCTGCTTTTGAGGTGATTGCAGTCACCTCAGAGCAGGGGGTGGCTCGCACTGGCCCTGGCACCGACTACTCCCGCCTGACGCCTCTGCCCCAGGGCACCCAGGCTCGCATCACCGGACGCGGCGGTGACTGGCTGCGCCTCGACTACGGGGGCTGGATTCACAGCCGTGAAACCGAGGTTGTTTCTGGCGCTATGCCTGCGGAGGCCAACATCCGCAGTTTTCGCACCCAGCGGGTACAGGGTTGGACCGAGGTTCATTTCCCCTTGGATGTGCCGGTTCCGATTCGGGTTGATCAAGATACCGGACAAATGACGCTGACGCTCTACAACACTACGGCTCAGACTGATACCGCCTTTCTCAATGACACTTACGTGATCCAGCGGCTGGACTGGCAGCAGGTGGCTCCTGGACAGGTGGCCTATCGCATTCATCTCCAAAATCCCCAGGGCTGGGGGTACAAACTGCGCTATGACGATACGACCTTAGTGTTATCCCTGCGTCATCCCCCGGAGTTGCCAGCGGGAACCCTACGCTATGGCAATCAGATTACTTCTGGAGCCGTGTTGCCCGCTCAAAGCCTCTCGGGAATTTCGATCCTGCTAGACCCAGGGCATGGCAGCGATGAAGACCTCGGTGCGGTTGGTCCCACGGGCATCCCCGAAAAAGATGTGGCGCTCACCCTAGGCAAGCTGCTCCAACAAGCCTTGATTCGACGGGGGGCTAGGGTAATTATGACCCGGGAAGGGGATGAGGATCTCTGGCCTCAAGATCGAGTGGATGTGATTAACGAGAGTGAACCTGCGATCGCACTGAGTCTGCATTACAATGCCCTGCCCGACGATGGCGACGCCATCAACACCGCTGGCATTGGCACCTTTTGGTATCACACCCAGAGCCATGACCTGGCCCAATTTCTGCATGACTACCTCACAGAAGACCCGGAGCGCCATTCCTATGGCGTTTTCTGGAATAATCTGGCGCTGACTCGCCCAACGGTGGCTCCTGCCGTCCTCCTAGAACTGGGTTTTATGATTAACCCCATTGAATATGAATGGATTATCGATCCTCAGGCACAGGAACAGCTCGCAGAACGACTAGCCAACGGCATTGAAGCCTGGTTTAGGCAGCAGTTTGGTCTTTAAGCTGAGCCTGTTGATCCTATCAAAACTGATTTAGGATTGCTATAGAACAACCTTCCACCAAGAAGCGATTCCCTCCAATAGAGAGAATTATGAAATAAATTTCTCACTCTACCCCGCCAAGATCAAGATAGCTCCTCAACATTCCCATGCCATGGATACTGACTACCAACATCGTTTAAGCGTCAAAATCTTAATTGGTTCAGCTTGGGCTGATCGTCACCTTGAACCCGCAGAAGCTCGGTATCTGCAATCCATCTTAGAGCGCTATCACTTAGATCGAGACAAAGAACTGCTGGCCTTGCTGAGCGTGCAGGTGCCCTTGCAGCAAACCGAACTCTGGATGGTGGAGTACCTGCGGGATGCTACAGAACCGGAACGCCGCGAGCTGTTAGCCAAAATTGGTCGCTTGCTGATTGCCGATGAAGTGGTCAGCGATCGCGAACATGACCTGCTAGACGACTACCATGAGCTGATGGCCAAGATCCCCCCCCACCCAGCAGAAACCCCGTCTCTGGCGCAGACCATTGGGCAATTTGTGCGCCGAGCCGTGAAGTCCATCGAGGACTTGGCCGCAAGTGCGAGATCTCTGGGTAAGGAGAACCTAAACGACTAGCAATTGGAGGCGGGGTCAGAGTAGGAATTACCAGGGTTAGTTTTGGGTTTCTGGGGACGAGATAACTTGAGGAACCCCCATACTGTAGTTGCGAACGCGATGGTTCAGGTTATAGCCGACCACCCCTTTTTGCAGGAGCGATCGCACATAGTGTTCCAGGTCAGACCCAATGCGACGTAGGTTGTAGTCGGTGAGGTCTTCACCGCTGTAAGACTCAACCAGCTCATCAAATTTGTAATAGATGCGCTGGAGTGCATCCTCATTCCATTCCAGCTCATTGTCGGGGTCAACATCTAAGGTCAAGACCTTATCGCTGGGCACCAGTTGGTTATCTTCGACTTCAGCCGCAAAAATGTGGATGTGGCGAGTGGTTGACTTAAGCAGCATGGACAACATCCAGCACAGATAAACGGTATGGCCTCTATCTTAGGAGATTTCAGAGAACAGCACCACTTCCGGGTTTCAAGCTCAGCCGCACATTCGGAGCGTAGCGGAAAATGAGTTGGCTGGGGCGACTTGTTATGCCGCTGACTCAACCGGCAAATCCCATCCAGGGAAGACGAGCACCGCCGGATGACACTTTAGCGCATGAGCAAAAACCTTGGCTCGCTCAACGCCGAGATTGACTCGGCTATTCTCAATGGCAGAAATCGTCGCCTGAGGAATGCCTGTAAGCTCCGCAAGCTGGCTCTGGCTTAACTCCTGAAGCTCCCGCATGATACGCAGAGATTCGCCGACGGAAACTTCAACTCTTTGCTTGGCAGGTGCAAATTCGTCCATATCATCTTCTCCGATAATCATGTGGGGTCACGTCTACGACCTGGATCAGAAGAGCGTCACCCTCCACTCTGTAGATCACCCGCCACTGCTGTCCAAGCCGCGAGGAACGGTGCCCCTGCCACTGTCCCGAAAGCGCCTCATCATAAAACCCTTTAATAAGTCTCAAACCCGGGGGTCCCGAGAGTCTGACAACATCTTTCCATTTCTCGTAGCGCTTCAGAATCTCAACAGGTACGGACTTCGAGAGTCTTTTATCGACCCGTCGATGCTCTGCTATCCGCCACATGTTATATTGTGTATATACTATCCTTGGTATGTCAAGCTTCTGAGCCTAAGCATTCTAGGGCACAACGCTGGAGCTTGAGTGGCTCAGGGTGACGCAAGAGCCAGTAAAGGGCACCGAGCTTGAAGATGCCACAGCACTCGAAAACATGCACCGCCCCTCGTCCACTGCCAGCAATTGTAAAGTAAAAATTGCTGTTTCACGGTATTTTGAAAACTGAGATCAAGGCTTTTGTTAGCCAGTCTCGGGGGGTAATCCGTGAGGCATTCACCAGCAACTGGGTCTGTAAGTTGCCAGTGACCAGATGGGAGTGACTTTTTTCTAGGGATTTTAGGGTTTTTTTCACCACTGTGACTGGATCTTCAATTTCAGAGCCTTCGGTCATTTTCGGGTTTTGATCCATCCCGGACTCGGCAAAAAAGTTGGTATCGGTCGGACCCGGACAGAGGGCTAAAATTTTTATCCCAGTGTTTTGGTTTTCGGCCCAGAGCGCTTCGCTGAAATGGAGCACAAAGGCTTTGGTGGCTGCATACACTGCCAGGTATGGCAAGGGCTGAAAGGCGGCAATAGAGGCCACATTGATGATGGCACCTTGTTTCCGGGTTTGCATTGGTGCTAAAAAGCAATGGGTCAGTTCTGTGAGTGCTAGCACGTTGAGCTTGACCATATCCGATTTGCGGTCAACCGGTCGCTGGGCAAATCCCCCGTAGTCGCCAAATCCGGCGTTGTTAATGAGCAGATCAACCTGAAGATTGCGGGCTTGAACCGCCTCAAAGATATGGTTGGCGGCTTGGGGCAGTGTCAAGTCCTGCACCAGTACGGTGGCTTCGATGCCAAATTGATTTTGCAATTCCGTGGCAAGCTGTTCGAGACGAGCCTGCGATCGCGCCACCAAAATTAAATCCATCTTGCGGGCGGCTAGCTCCCGGGCAAAGGCTGCACCGATACCGGAAGACGCGCCAGTAATTAAAGCAATTGTCATTGTTTGATCATAGCGGTAAGGTTGTGAGATACACCTACAGTTGTAGCATCGTCTAGGAACGCTTCAGAATGGCAATTTTGCGTTTGGAAGGGGGAACTGTTCTGCGAGAGGGAGATGCGATCGCAGCCCAACTTTCGCCCCTGGGCATTACCCTCAAGCACTGGCCTGTGGGTGTAGACCCGACCCTCAAGGCATATTTAGCCCAGCCTGCCCTTGATGACGTTGCTAAAGAGAAAGTGCTATCGGGGCTAGAGTCATACTTTACCCAACTGCAAACCGAGGGCGGCTACCAAACCCGGGATCTCATTGTTCTCCATCCCCAACTAGAGAACCTAGACACCTTGCTAGCCAAATTTAGCCGCCCCCATACCCACGATGACGACGAAGTGCGCTATGTCATTGACGGCGAGGGCATTTTTGGCTTTGTTTACCCTGACGGTCGCCAACTCGAACTCACCGTTGAGGCCGAAGACTACATCAACGTGCCCGCCCACACCGAGCATTGGTTTTACCTCACCTCAGCCCGACGCATTAAAGCCGTGCGCTACTTTTCTGGCACAGAAGGCTGGGTGCCCCACTATACCCAAACTGAAATTCGCCTCCAGCCGGTTGCTGTCTAAGGATGTCTGCCATTGAAGTTGACTATCGGTTTCCAACCGGTGTAGACGCTCACAAACAGGCTCAGGTGATTGCTTTAGGGCAGACCGTCGGCACCTGGAATGCTGACTTTGACCACCGACAGGCCGCCTTTGCACAACACATGGGGCAGGTTCTTAGCGTGGCCACTCACGAGGGGGGTGACCACACCGCCACGGTGCAATTTCCAGTTGCCAATGTGGAAGGGGATATTGCCAGCCTACTGACGATGATTTTTGGCAAATACTCTATGGCGGGTGCAGCCAAGGTAACAGCGGTGCGGCTGCCCCAGTCCTATGGGCTGCGTCCTCACCTCGGGATTGCGGGCATCCGTGAGCGGCTGGGCGTCTATGAGCGCCCCCTAGTCATGGCCATTTTTAAGCCCGCCCTGGGGCTCTGCGCAGCCGACCATGCAGCCCTGCTGCAACAGGTAGCCACCGCCGGTCTTGATGTGATTAAAGATGATGAGATTTTGGGGGATTTAGCCACCGCCCCCACCCTAGAGCGCCTGCGAGCCTGCCGCCCCGTCCTCGAAACCATCCAACAGCAGACAGGACGCACGGTTCTCTACGCTGTAAACGTCACCGGACGAGCTGATCAACTTCTAGAGCGGGCACGAGTGCTGGTTCGAGAAGGGGCCAATGCCCTGTTGCTAAATGTCCTCACCTACGGCTTCTCGGTTTTAGCAGCCTTGGCCAGCGATCCTGACATTGACGTGCCCATTTTTGCCCATCCCGCCCTGGCAGGTGCCCTCTGTGGCGCACCAGATCATGGCTTGGCCTACTCGGTGGTGTTGGGGACGTTGATGGCCCATGGTGGGGCAGATGCGGTGTTGTACCCAGCTCACTACGGCAGTCTGCCCTTTGCGGCGGCTGAAGAGGCTCGAATTCGAGAGGAACTGCGATCGCGCCACCTCTTTCCAGTTCCTTCAGCCGGTATTCATCCTGGTATGGTACCTAGGGTGCTGGCAGACTATGGCAACGAGGTGATTCTCAATGCTGGAACTGGAATTATGGATCATCCCGATGGCCCTGGGGCTGGGGTGTGTGCCTTTTTTGAAGCGCTGGAGCGAGCCATTCCCGGTCAAGCCTTGATTGCCAATCAACTCCCCGACGGCCCCCTCAAGCGAGCCATCGCCAAGTGGGGCGTTTAACCCGGCTCCAGCAAATCCTGTTTTGCGATTTTGACGACACCATTACCGCTCAGAGGCGGTTTGAAAAGTTTCTAACGCCTTGCACCCGCCCCCTAAATCCCCCATTCTGGGGGACTTAAGCGTGATCAAAGCCCCCCAGAATGGGGGGTTGGGGGGCGAATGTAGAGCATGGGAAGACTTTAAAGACAGCCGCTCAGGAAACTGGCGTTAGCGCTCCGTCAAAAGATCAATTTCAGATGAACGAACCAATCCCTCTCAGTCCGGCTTAGTTGAATATTTTCAATAAATTCACGAAAGAAGAAACGGCGTTCCGGCTCTGAGAGATCCGCCCAAAACTGCGGAATCGAAACAGCCTGTGCAGTTTCTTTCAGGTTAATGGGGGGCAATTCTGCCAGCTTTTGAGTCAAGCGAGCAATCTCGGTTTTTAAGGTGTAAGCGCGTAGATTGGCTGTGGCAGAATCTAAAATTTGAGCTTCAATCAGTTCAGGCAGTTGGCGTAAAACAGCTTGTTTGGCCGCAATGGCTTGCTCTAGGTCTGGTTTTAACCCATTGCTGGCGGGGTGCCACTGAGCCACAGCAGCAGGTAGCTGGATGCAAATTTCGGCAATGACCCGATCCAGCACCGATTGATAGGGCAAGGCACGGCATTTAGGCTGAGCTGGGCACTGTCGGGGGCGCAGGTAGAGATAGGTCTGGGCGCGGCGCGGAACGCTGACCTGAGTGATGGTCATGGCTGAGTGACACTGGGCACAGGTGACCAACCCTGCCAGAGAGCGGGGGGCACTAGCAGTGCGGGGAGCCATGCGACGATTGCGGCGCAGGAGCCGATCAACTTGGGCGGCCTCAGTTCGAGAAATCAAGGGCATGTGAGCATCTCGAATGATTTCTTGGGATCCAAACTGCAAATCCCCCCGATAGGCCGGATGGGTCAGCCATCGCTGCCCGGTGGAGGCGGAAATGCTTTTGCCATGCTTTTGGGCGAGATGGCGCACGGCTCCCCGCAATGAGCCGTACAGTAAAAAATGCTCAAAGAAGTCTTTGACCATGGGGGCAACGCTACGATCAATTACATAGCGGTCTTTGCCCCGTCGATAGCCAAAAGGAGCTTTGCCCGGTGGGGGCAGTCCCTTCAGACGATTCACAGCATGGCCGTGGCGAATTTGGCGACTGCGTTGCTCCAGTTGCACGGCACTGAGAATTGACATCAGTTGGGGGGCTGGTGATGCTGAGGCGGTGCCAGTTTGGTACCCTTGCTCAATAACCAGAACGCAAACACCCTGGGATTCGAGTCCCTTTAAGACTTCGGTGACTTCTGATAGGGTTTCTCCCAACTCCTCCAATCGACGCAATAGTAAATGAGTTGGCGGATTTTTCTGAACATCAGCAAGGAGAGTTTGCAGTTGTGGTCGTTTCACATCTAGATCTTGATACACCTGGGCAACTTCCCAGCCCCAAATATAGGATTCCAGGGGTGCCTCCCAAGTTGGATCTTGATAGAGATATGCGATCGCACTCATCGTTGTCGTCTCAAAAGGAACCCAAATCTCAGCCAGGGGCAAAAACCACCGATCACAGCCCAGAAAGCTGTGTTATGATCCTAAACTGTGTTTGCTAAGACCAGATACCCCTGCGGGTCGCTAACTCAACGGTAGAGTACTCGGCTTTTAACCGATTAGTTCCGGGTTCGAATCCCGGGCGACCCATTACGCATTATTAGATGCGTCATCACCGAAGCAGCACAACGAGAACTGATCAACAAGGACGGTGAGACGTGACCCCAGCCCAACCAGATAGATTAGATCGAATTGAAATCCTGGTCGAGGAAAACGCCAAGGCAATCTCACAACTCAAAGATGACCTCAAGGCAGAATCTCGAAAATGGGATGAACGATCCTTTCAACTGACGCGGAATACCCTGGGCACCGCCAAAACTATCATCGTGACCGCTGGGACAGTTGTGATCCTCTCCCTACTCCTTCAAGCACTCTCCCCAGCTATCTACCGTGTACACACAAGTCTTGAAAGATTCAAAATCTTTGCGCTCGCCCCCCTAGCCCCCCAAACTTGGGGGGAATATAGTCCCAGTTTTTGTTGATCTCCCCTCAGAATTGGGGGGCTGGGGGGGCTAATGCAGGGTTGAAGGCTTTCAACTCAAGATGTGTATACACCGTAGCCCCAGCTATTGAGAAGATTGTCTCTAGGCTGTTGGGAGGGCAGGGGTGACGACTTCATCAGGCATTAACCCAGATTCTAAAAACCTCATCTACAATGGCATTGACGCTGATAAATGCCTAGGATAAATGACCTGAGAGAGTCAAGCTAGTCCACTATGCCTTTAACTGTCCTGATCGTAGATGATGAGCCAGCCATTTTACTAGCCATTGCCGATTATCTTGAAGACGTGGGCTACGCAGTCGTAACAGCAGGTAATGGTAAAACCGCCTGGGAGCTGATGCAGCAGTATCGCCCCCATCTGCTGGTTACAGATGTGACCATGCCGCAGCTAGACGGCTATGAGCTAGTGCGCCGGATGCGAAAGCAGCCCACCTTTCGCCTCACCCCCGTCATTTTGCTCACCGCCCGTACCGAAACCCAAGAGCGGATTCGGGGCTATCAAACAGGCTGCGATGTCTACCTCCCCAAACCCTTCGAACTCGAAGAACTAGAAGCGGTGGTACGGAGTTTGCTAGATCGAACCCAAATGGTGCAAGCTGAACTGCAAACACGACTCCAGTTCCAGCCGGAACTCACCGATGCTGAAGCTGATCTAATGCCCAATATTCCAGATCTGACCCAGCGCGAGCAAGAGGTGCTGGAGCTTCTAGTAGATGGTCTATCGAATGTTCAAATTGGCGATCGTCTGCACCTCAGCCCCCGCACCATCGAAAAATACGTCAGCAGCCTACTACAAAAGACAGACTCCAGCAATCGGGCTGAAATTGTTCGCTTTGCCCTAGAGCGGAACCTGATTGGGATGAAGATGAATAGTCTGGCGACCTCTAAGCGTCCTTTACGTCACGAATCAGCTCATTTAGCAAGCCCCGACAGGCATCCTGAAGCAAATCGATTACGTAGGTAAAGCCATCTGGCCCACCGTAGTAAGGATCCGGCACTTCGCGATCGGAAAACTGGGTGCAAAAGTCGCACATGAGGCGAATTTTGTCTTGGTATGCCCCTGAGCGATCTAAAGCCTGCAAGTCTTGGTAGTTTTGTTGATCCATCGCCAAAATCCAGTCAAAGTGCTTTAGATCTTCTACCTGCGCCTGTCGTGCCTTTCCAGACAAGGAGATGCCCTGGGCTTTGGCCGCAGCAGCCATACGACGATCTGGGGGCTTACCCACATGGTAGGCCGCTGTGCCCGCAGAGTCGCAGTGGATTTTGTGGGAATGCCCCGTTTGAGTGAGCAGGTGATTCATGATCCCCTCTGCGGAGGGCGAGCGGCAAATATTTCCAAGACAGACAAATAATACCTTTGTAGCCATGAAAACCTCATTTCCGAGTTGACAGTCATGATCCTCGATACATCTTTAACTCTAAAGAAAGATGTCCTGGCTAAAGCTACCATGCAGCCCGTAAGGAATATGATGCCGAAGTGGTAAGCAGGCAACTGGCCCTTGGCTGACCTGCGCTGCATCCAGAACGACTAATTCTGACCGATGCTGGGCAGCGTTATAAACCAACACCAGCAACCAGCCCTGATCTTCAGCATCAGCCTGGGCTGCCCCCTCTTCCTTGGGCACAAAGATGGGTTCACTCACAAACCCTTGAGGAGCCGCACTCCAGCAGTCTGAGTGTCCAGTTTCCAGGTCGAGCTTGAGAATAGCCTGCAAGGGGGCATTGCCTTGATGTTGGTCAGCCGCGCCTAAGTACACAAACCGATAGGGGCGACCCACATGATCTGGGTGTACGGTGGGAAATTCGATGCTGCGAGGGCTGAGACAACGGCGGGTGGCGGTGGCGGTTTGTAGATCTAGCTCATATCGCCACAGTTGACCAGCGGGAATCTGGTTGAAGTCAATGGTGCGGTAATCTTGCTGTGCATCCAGGGTGGGGAAAGACTCGTAGCAAATCGAATCGACCCAAATCTTGCCGTCTCGCTCTTGGGCATTGGCGTGATGAAAGACAAAGCAAGCCTCGGTTTGCAGCTTGCGAATGGGTTGATCGCCCTGCCGGGAAATGACCCAAATATGGGTTGGTGCATAGGCATTAAAGCGCAATGCCTGACCTGGGGTGCAGAGTCCTAACACATAGGGAATCGGGTTGAGGGTAACCGGATTCTGAAACAACAGGTAGTAATTGGGGGTGAGGGCAAAGTCGTGAATAAAGGCAAACCCAGGAATGCTGTGGGTCTGGCTCTGGAGGAGGGTGCCAGAGAGGTCAAATTCGTACAACTTAAGCTGGGTTGACAGACCGGGCTGAATGGAAAAATTGACCAATCGGGGCGGGTGATCCTCTCCACCTGGATCAACGATGGGATGAGCTGAGAAGGGATCTCCGCTCTGCAGTAAGCCGTCTAGTGACTCTATTCCCAAAGTTTCTAAGGTGGTGGGGTCGAGGCGATGGGGCTGTCCTCCTTCCCAGAGAGCCAAAAGTTTGCCACCCCAATAGATGACGTTGGTGTTGGCAATATTTTTAATGCGCAGATCAAGGGCATTGGCCAGCCAGCCCCCTGGTTTGGCGGTTCCAAATACTCCCCGGTAGAGAATTGTGCCAGCTTGCTGTTCAGCGACGAACCCCTCGGTACGAACAAAGCGGTTGCGAAAGTAAACCCGTCCTTGGTCAAAGGTGAAGGCGCAGACCATGCCGTCTCCGTCGAAGGGGTGGTGCAAGCGCTGGCCATTGACATCCAGTAGGCCAGGGCCGTTGCGAAATAGGGTTCCCTGCAAGTCGGTGGGAATTTTGCCTTCAATGGCCTCTAGCCAGTAGCTATGTTCTTGCTTTAGAGATTCATGGCCGCCCTGCCAGTCAGACAGGCGAAAGGAAGTATCGGCAACAGTTTGCATCACGGTCTGTTCCATTACTGAGAATTGCTGGGGGACAAGCGATCGGCCACGCGTTCGGTGACATAGATTGGGGCAGTTGCATCTGGAATTTTGGGGGTCAAAAAGGAGGGTTCTGAGTCTGGAAGGTTAACCCAGTTTTCCTCTCGGCCTGGAAGCCAGTGCAGAAGCGGTAAGGGCAGTAAGGTGCTGAGGTTGGTAATCATCACCAAAATCCAGAGGGTTTGAAATTGGGTTTCAGTAATGCCGAGGCTGTGCATCAGAAGTGCCCCAAATTCATGGGAAAGCAGCCCAGCTAGGTTGCTGACGGACATCAGCAAGGCAAACATGGTGGCTTCAACTCCAGGTGGACAGAGGCGAGCGGCTAATACCAGAACTGGCATGTAGGCAATTTGCCCCATTACGGCCAGGATGAGGCTGTCTCCCAGGCTAAACCAATGGTCATCAATGCCCAGGGGGCGATTAGCATGGGTGACAAGGAGTAGGGTGGTCATACCTAGGGCTGCTGATAGCAGTGTGCTCCAGAAGAAAATGGTGCGGACGGGGATGGCTCTGAGAAACCGTTGAAATACCCAAACTCCAATTAGGGCGGCAATATTTGTGACCAGACGCACCCGACCTAGAAATTCAGGCTGAAACCCTAGGTCGTTGGTGGTGAAGTAAAAGAAAGCGGAGTCTGAACTGGGGGTGGCTTGCCACAGAAATAAAAAGGCAACGGGCAACCAAATTTGTTTCTGGGTTAAGGTTTGGCGGAGTTGCCGAATTTGGTGACGGGTGGTTGCGAGGTTGATGCCAGAGGCTACTTTGTCGTCCTGAATGAGAAGGGCTGTGACAGAGACTAGCAGCGGAAAGGTGGCCGTAATGGCAAAAATTTGAAGTGGGGTGAGCACTTCTAATAACTGGCCGCTCAAGTAGGCGGTAATCAGTCCTCCTAGGGCGGTGGCTGCCCAGCAGAGGGATTGCAATGAGCCCGCTTCTGCCTGGGATTCACCGCGCACGCGCTCGACCACAATGGAGTCAACAATCACGTCGCTGAGTGCGATCGCAGCTGAGCTTAGAGCAATCACTAAAGTTGCCGCCACAGCCGACTGCACCACCGTCGCCAGCAAAATCCAAGAGAGACTCCCCACCAACCCAGCCAGCAGCAAGTAAGAGCGGCGGCGGTAGCCGAACAGGGGTAAGCTGTCTGAGAGAAACCCAAACAGAGGCTTGACAACCCAGGGCAATGCCACAACCCCCATCATGGCAGCCACTTGGGCGGGGCTAAGCCCCAGCTCATCTTTGAGAAAGAAGCTGACGGCCAGCCGAGCCAGACCCAATATGCCCTGCACAAAATACACCAGCAAAATTGCCAAGAGCTCCCAACTGGGATCTTGGCCAAAAAACAGGAGTTCTTTGAGTGAGTGCTTTAGCTTGCCGGTTCGAGAGGCAGAAACAAACATTGACATTAGTTAATATTTATCAATGTTCCTATAATAGCGCCGTCAGCAGGTGTGCATTCAGAGGTTGCTAGTTTCTGGTCGTGAAGCGGCGACCGATGTAGATGCGCTCCAGGGTTTTGTTGTTGGCGAGCAGCGAATCGGTCACAGGCAGCACGGCAGCCGCTAGCCAAGTTCCTGAAGATTGGGCAGGCAGGCAGAGGAGGGTGCGATCGCCCAAGTCTGATCGTCCCAGTCGGGCACAATGCCGCGCAAGGTGGGGGTATTGGGGGACGGCTTCGTGGAAGAGGTCTTTGGGCACGGGTTTTGTCGCGGCGTTGTTCGAGGGCGGTGATTTCAGCATCCATTTCGGAGAAGATAGTTGCGATCGCGGTTTGTTCTTTATCGTCCATCCTCGTCCATGAATCTCTGCAATACCGTTTCTAATTCCGGCAAGTAACGCTCAACCGCAGCCCAAACTTGCTCAAGGTCAATTCCACCGAGATAATCATGAGCCAAAACATTGCGAAACCCCGCTAATGCCCGCCAGTCGATCGTAGGTGCTGTGAGCTTTAGGGCTTCAGAGAGCCGCTGAGTCGATTCTGCCATTGTTTGCAACCGCCGCAATACGGCATCCTGAACGAGCGAATTTGCCATAAAGTCGGCTTTGCCAGGGCGGGTTTAGGTTTGAATCAGGGCGGTGCAGTCTAGAATGTGCTCTAGGTAGACTCGATCGCGCTCAGAAATCATAGAGGCTGTGCTTCGGATAAAACTTTTTCCCGAATCCGGGGGCTGATTCCCTGATCTGTTAAAATATCGACTTTGCGCCCTAGCAAATCTTGCAAATCCATTAATAGGCCGCCGGGAAACCAAGCCGTCGCCTGATCTTTGTCATAATCAATCAAAAAATCAATGTCGCTTTCTGCGGTTTCTTCTCCCCACACGACTGAGCCAAACACGCGAACATTAAATGCTCCATGCCGCGCTGCAACTTGCAAGATCTGAGATCGCTGCTCTCTCAAGGTATCCAATAGTGCCATTGGTGCAATTCCTTCCAATCCCCGGAACGACTCAATTACAACATCAAAATTATAGCGTCGAACCCAAAATCACCCAAAGCCTGCGGCTTCTGATCTAAATAGAAAAGACAATTTTCAATTTTCCATTCTCCATTAACCGAATCCTCCCAGTAAGGACAGGGTTATTTCATTCTATATTGAGGTCGCGAGCTTAGGTGATTTCAGCCACAGAGCAACAAATCCTCGATACCTGTAACAGCGTATTTTTGTATGTGCATATAGCGTCAGAACTTAGTTTAGTCAAACAATGGAAGGTGATTATGTCTCGACCCGCATGTCCCAGCTTGGGGCCAGGTCGCTAGACATTACTGGTCATGTTTGAATACAATTCAAACAGTTTTTCCAGGCATTTTGCTTCGCAACGCTACGCGAACGGTGTCGCCCCTTGGAAAATTGGTCGTGAAGCGGTGACCGATGTAGATGTGCTCCAGGGTTTTGTTGTTGCGATCGCAGAGGTTACTCCATAAGACCTTCGCCCCCAGCCCCTCTTCCAGAACAGGCTACCGTGTACACACATCTCTAGTTCTCCGTGTTCCACGCTGCATTAGCCCCCCCACCCCCCCAAAATTGGGGGGAGAAATCCGAAAGTTAGAACTAGTTCCCCCCAGAATTGGGGGGCTAGGGGGGCGAGTGCAAAGATTTTGAATTTTTCAAGACTTGTGTGTACACCGTAGCCCAGAACAGGAGAGGTGACAGCGGGGGGGTTATGCAGGGTGTCTTGGTTCAAAACGGATTTAGGATTGCTATGGGATCTGTGGATGGGCTGGCCATGGTCAAAAAATACTCTGACCAAAGTTAGTTGAGAATCGAGGTCTACCCTTAAATCCTCAACAATAGACGTTCACTCGAAAAAACTATTTTCATGCAGGTCTGATGAGGTGCTCTGTTGTTAGATTCGCTCACACCCCTGTGGAAAGCAGGTCAATATCTTGAACTTGAAATTGATGATCTCAGCGCCACTGGAACCGGTGTTGCTCATTGGGGTGAGCATCGTCAGATTGTTTTTGTTCCCGATAGCGTTCCGGGTGATCGGGTGCGAGTGCGGCTCACCCATGTCAAGCCCAACTATGCCCATGGCATCCTCAACCAGCTTTTAGAGTCTTCTCCCCACCGGATTCGACCTGCCTGCATTGTGGCCGATAAGTGCGGGGGGTGCCAGTGGCAAACGGTAGATTACGCTTACCAACTGCAAGCCAAACGCAATCAAGTCATTCAGGCGCTTCAGCGCATTGGCAAAATCCCCAATCCTCCAGTTGAATCGGTGTTGGCAGCCCCGGATCCCTTGGGCTATCGCAACAAGGTCACCTATCCCCTGAAGCGGGGACAGGCAGGTCAGGTGTTGGCGGGCTACTACCGCAAGGGTAGCCATCGCTTGGTGAATTTGAACCAATGTCCGGTTCAGGATCCGCGCTTAAATCCGTTGCTAGCCGAGATCAAGCAGGATATTCAGCAGCAGAGCTGGCCCATTTATGATGAGCAACGCCATCAAGGCGGTCTCCGCCATCTGGGATTTCGGATTGGCCGTCAGACTGGTGAAATTCTGGTGACTCTGGTGGCGTTTTCTTCGGATCTGCCCGGATTGGCAGAACAGGCTCAAGACTGGCTTCAGCGCTATCCAAATGTGGTGGGGGTCTGTGTGAATGTGAACTGCGATCGCACCAACCGCATCTTTGGGGAGCAAACCCAGTGCCTTGCGGGGCGATCCTATCTGTACGAGCAATTCATGGGGCTGACCTGGCAAATCGAGGCTACTCCTTTTTTCCAGATCTACACCGAGCAGGCAGAAGCCTTGTTGCAGAATATCCTGACCCATCTTCAACTCCAAGGTCACGAGCGCGTGGTGGATCTCTACTGCGGAATTGGCACCCTCACCCTGCCCATTGCCCAACGGGTTAAGTCAGTTTTAGGAATTGAAATCCAAGGGGCTGCCGTGGCTCAAGCCCAGGCCAATGCCGCACTCAATCACATTGCCAATGTCACGTTTACGACCAGTGCTGTAGAAGATTGTTTCTCTACCATTCAACAAGCAGACCTGTTCATTCTTGACCCCCCTCGTAAAGGTTGCGCACTGGGCTTGCTTCAGCACCTTGGCCAACTTCAGCCTCCCCGAATTGTCTATATGAGCTGCAACCCTGCAACCCTAGCTCGGGATCTGCACATTCTCTGCCAACAGGGATATCACCTGCATCGAGTACAACCCGCTGACTTTTTCCCCCAAACGGCTCACGTCGAATGTGTTGCCTTTCTGCACGCGTCCTCTCACGCCTAGTATTCTTGACAGACCACTAGGCGCTATTGCTTGGCTTGACCAATTCGGGCTGGGTCTTTAGACTCTATAAGGTCAAGACTTCCTGACAATATCTAGGAAGCACTTAAGCCGTGGGGAGTGCGGATTGCCATGCCTGACTTTGAACCGCAGGAATTCAACCGCAGTCACCGTGAAGAAATAGATCAAAACCAGCGGCTGCGTCAGCACGAGCGGATGTTTCAGTTGTTGGCGATCGCAGCGGGTTTAATTTTCTTACAGGGCTATATGATTGCCCCGCTGATTCCACGCCTAGCAATGCTATTTCAGGTTCCCGCCCAGGAGATTGGCCTGATCGTCCCCGCCTATATGCTGGCCTATGCACTCGCGGCGTTGTTCTACGGAATTTTGTCCGATCGCTTTGGCCGGTGGCCAGTCATGCGCATTTCCCTGGGGGTGTTTATTCTGTGTACTGCCCTTACGGCTACGGCTCAAACGGCGACTCAAATGACCCTGTGGCGTTTGTTAACCGGGTTGGCGGCTAGTGGCGTCATTCCTTTGACCTTTGCCCTGATTGGAGACTTGTTTCCCTATCACCAGCGGGGCGCCAAGCTGGGGCTGGTTTTTGCCGCCATGGAGGGGGGAATGGCTGTGGGTTCCGCTGGCGGTGCCATTTTAGAGCCCTTCACGGGCTGGCAATTTTTATTTATCGGGACTGCCACCGCTGCGGCGCTTGTCCTGTGGCACCTGCGACGATATGGTGCCCTCTTTGACGCCCCCAAAGTGGAAAAACTACCCACCCTATCTCAGATTTTTGCGGGGTATCGAGCCGTTCTCTCCCACGCTCGGGGATGTCGCACCTATGGCTATGTGTTGTGGAACGGCATCTACCATTCTGGGGTCTATACCTGGCTGGGCTTATATTTAACCGAGCGCTATGGCATGGGCGAACTGAGAATTGGATTGACCATTTTGGGCTATGGCATCCCTGGTTTGATTTTTAGTGGCTTGATTGGTCGAGCCGTAGATCGGTGGGGGCGTCGCTGGCTAATCCCGCCGGGACTGGCTATGGCAGCGGTCGCTGGACTGGCGATGATTCCAGAGATTCCGACCTTTGCCACCACGGCTGCTATTTTGGTGCTGTCCTTGGGGTATGACTTTACCCAGCCGCTCTTTGTCGGTATTGTCAGCGATTTGGGCACGGATGAGACCTTGGGTCAAATTATGGGACTGAAGGTATTTGCCCTATTTACCGGATTTGGCGTCGGCAGCTTAATCTTCGGGGAAGTGTTGCGCTGGGGCTTTGTTCCTACCCTGGCGTTGTTTGGCGGTGTCCAGCTTCTATCTGCAATACTGGCGATTCCCCTGTTTAGACAGGAAAAACCGACGCTGCCATGGGGCGACCCCGTCTGAATTGGCACCACCCAATCAAACCGACTAGCCTGTCAGTTTTGATTTGAGGGGTAAATTGCACGAGAGAAGGAGAATAGGGTTAAATTTTGAGAGTCTTCGACCCCTCAAAATTTTCCTGACGGCATACTAGTCTTGAACTCCTGACACAAATTAAATTTTGTATTTTTTAATACAGAAATTTGGCTTCATGTCCAAATCGAACTAGAATAGTAGCAAATAATACCATTTTGCACTGAATCATGGATGTCAAAGCCACCCCTGAGCTTCCCGATTGGGACGAGATACTTGAGTACCCCCCGGGGGCAACGGTTGAACTCAAGGCTCGACCTGGGGTGTCTGATGTCATTGATTACTATGATCCTGTGATGGTGCCCCCCATTTGGCTGGTCAATGATCCCCGCCCTCGCTACCCCCACGAATTGCGGGTGATGTCTATTCCAGCCGCAATTACTTGTGAGATCCCCTGCCCAGCACCCAAGCCATTGGCCCGACAACTGGCTCCTGTAGGATGAAGGGAGCGTGGGGTTCAGAGTTTTGACCTTGAGAGTTTTTTGAGGTTTCCCGTTCCGGCGGCATAATTAAGAACAACTGGGTTCTGCTGATGCATTTGGAATTGGAACAGGGAACCTGCTGATGATGTATGCGCAAGTTTGGGGAGCGCTTTTGCTCCTGGTGGGCTGCTTTGGCATTGGGGGACTGCCGATCACAGGCTGGCTGACCCAACTGCTAACCGGCAAACGGTTGGCTGAGTTGGGGACTGGCAACGTGGGAGTGTCGGCAGCGTTTTACCATGGCGGCTCGGTCATCGGCATTTTGGCGGTGTTGTTCGAGGCGGCCAAGGGGATTGCCGCCGTCCTGGCAGCTCGGGGGGTGTTTCCGGCAGATGCGACCTGGCAACTGGTGGCCTTGATTGCCTTGGTCGCTGGACGATACTGGTTGGGTCGGGGAGCGGGCACCACCAATGTCGCCTGGGGGATCGTCGTCTATAGCTGGCAGGTTGCTCTCGCAGTTTTTGTGATCGGGGGCGTCAGTTTTACGCTAGTGCGGGAGCGCCAACGCGGTCGCCACCTGGTGCTATTGCTCCTCCCCATGACAATCGCGCTGTTGCGTCAGGATGTGCCGGAAACTTTGGCTGCGATCGCACTCTCTGCGCTCATGGCCTGGATTTACCAGCAGATCCCCGACGATCTGGCTCTTAGCCCTCAACAAGCCCAGGCAGATTCCCAGCCCATGTTTCAATTTTTTCGAGGCGATCGTACCCTTCTATCCCTAGATCAAGCCTTAGAGGCTCGTAAAGTTGGAGCCAAGGCGGCCACCCTAGCCCAGCTCAAACAATGGGGCTATTCAGTTCCCCAGGGTTGGGTTCTACCCCCTGGAGATGACGCAGAGCCTCTGATCATGACCTTGGAGCCAAGCCCTCAGAACCCTTTGGTGGTCAGATCTTCAGCAATTGGAGAAGATGCAGAAGGAGCCTCGGCAGCGGGTCAATACCAAACTTTTTTGGGGGTGCAGTCCCGGGCAATTCTGCGAGAAGCCATTGCAGACTGTCAGGATGCCTACAGTCAATTCCACGCCGTTCAGTATCGCCAAGATCGAGGGGTGGCAGAGGGTGGCATGGCCATTTTGGTGCAACACCAAATTGACGGGATTTTTTCCGGCGTCGCCTTTAGCCGTGACCCTTTAGCCGGGGACGAAAATTGGGTCGCAGTAGAATGTCTGCCCGGAGCGGCCAGCCTAGTTGTCTCAGGCCAAGTCACACCAGAGCAGTATCGGGTGCGGTTCCCAGAAGGCGGAGATGCAGTTCACACCGAAGACCTGATTGTAGAAGGCCAAACCGGAGTCGTGCCCAGATCTCTGGTTCAGCAGGCGGCACACCTGGCTAGAGAACTAGAAAGCCGCTACCATGGGCTCCCCCAAGATGTGGAGTGGACTTACGATGGCCACACTCTGTGGCTCCTGCAAGCGCGACCCATTACTACCCTTCAGCCTATTTGGACTCGCAAAATTGCCGCTGAGGTGATTCCAGGGGTAATTCACCCGCTCACTTGGTCGGTTAACCAGCCCCTCACCTGCGGAGCCTGGGGCGATTTGTTTACCCTGGTGCTGGCTAACCGGGCTCAGGGCTTAAACTTTCGGGAAACCGCAACCCTGCACTACAGTCGGGCTTACTTCAATGCCACCCTGCTAGGGGATATTTTTCGGCGGATGGGCTTACCCCCTGAAAGTCTGGAATTTCTGACGCGGGGGGCCTCGATCAGCCGCCCCTCCCTGGGGTCTACCTTGCGGAATATACCGGGCTTGTGGCGATTAGTGCGGCGAGAATGGCGTCTGGATAACGATTTTGACCAGGCCGATCAGACCCACTTTCAACCGCTGTTGCAGCAACTGGCTGATCAGTCGCTCTCGACCCTTTCCCCTGAACAGGTGTTAACTCAGATAGACACCCTGCTCACGGTGCTGAAAAAGGCGACCTATTTCAGCATTCTGGCTCCCCTGAGTGCGGCACTGCGGCAAGCCATTCTCAAGGTACCCGATGCTGCCCTTGAAACCGGTGTCTTGCCAGAAACCCAAGCCCTGCGATCGCTCCAAAATCTGGCTGCTGCCTGCCGGAACCTCCTCGGAGATCAACAGACACACCCCCATTGGACGGCTGCTCAACTCTTTGCCACCCTAGAAGAGCTGCCAGATGGAGACAGCATTTTGGCTCAACTGGAGCAATTTCTGGATCAGTATGGGCATCTGAGCGAAGTGGCAACCGATATTGCCGTTCCCACCTGGCGAGAAGATCCCCATCCAGTCCGTGAGCTGCTAGCGCAACTGGTGAGTCACCCTTCACCCCCTACCCCCGCTGTCCTTGGCCAAACTTGGCAGGTTCAGCAGGTACAAGCGCGATTGTCTCTCAAGGGTAAAGTGGCCACAGTCTATAATCAACTGCTGGCTCATCTGCGTGTCCATGTGTTGTCCATAGAAAAGAATTGGCTGGCAGCCCATCAACTCCAAACCCCAGGGGATATTTTCTTTCTGAAGCTACGTGAGGTTCGGGGGGGTGTGGCTGAACCCCAGGGTCTATTGGCCTTGGGGTCTGTGATTGCAGAGCGGCGATCGCAATTTGGCCAAGATCAAGCTCTCACCCAAGTTCCCTTTGTGATCTATGGCACTCCACCGCCCCGCCATACCTTGAGCCGCCAGCCACAGCTTGATACCGCTCACAGGCAGGGCATTGCTGCCAGCCCCGGTGCCCTCGAAGGCCGTGTGAAGGTGTTGAAATCTCTGCGAGATCTGAGTGGGGAGATTGACCGCACCACCATTTTAGTGGTGCCCTATACCGATGCGGGCTGGGCACCGCTACTGGCAAGGGCAGGTGGCATTATCGCTGAGGTGGGGGGGCGATTATCTCATGGAGCCATCGTGGCGCGAGAATATGGCATCCCCGCAGTGATGGATATTCCCCACGCCACTGAATGGTTGCGAGATGGCCAACGGGTTTACCTGGACGGCAATCTGGGCACCGTGTCGATGTTGGAGCCAGAGGGTTAGGCTGAAAGCTTGTTTGAGAAGTCGCTTAGACCTTGCACTTGCCCCCCTAGCCCCCCCTCGCGCAGCGTGCCCGAAGGGCGTAATTCTGGAGGGAAATGATCAGAGTTTTTGGCTTTCTCCCCCCAAAATTGGGGGGTCAGGGGGGGCTAATGCAGGGATGAATGAGGCTTTTCAGACGGCCTCTGGGGGGTCTGAGTTGGGTAGCCGCCAACCGGGCTTCACCACTTGACGCGATCGCGCAATCACCAGGGCGTCATCGCCTACATCTTCGGTAACGGTGGATCCGGCTGCCACGGTGACATCCTGCCCTAGGGTGAGGGGAGCGACCAGAACGGTATTGGATCCAGTCTTGGTGCGATCGCCAATCTGGGTCGGGTGCTTGTGGACACCATCGTAATTGGCCGTAATTGTACCCGCACCAATATTGACCTGGGTGCCTACGGTGGTATTTCCCAGGTAAGACAGATGGGCTACATTGGTGCGATCGCCCAGGGTGGTTTGCTTTAGCTCCACAAAATTTCCCACGCGGCAACCACTCCCGACTTGCACCTGTCCCCGAAAATGAGTGTAGGGGCCAATACAGGACCCATCGGCCACCTGACTAGCTCGCAGCACCGAATAGAGAACCGTAACATTTTCTCCAATGGTGCAGTTTTCCAGCAAAGTGCCAGGGCCAATGCAACTGCCCGTGCCAATGGTGGTTTGACCGCGTAAGTGCGTTTGCGGCTCAATCACCACGTCAGGTTGGATCACCACTGTATCCTCAATCGAGATACTATCTGGATCAATTAAGGTGACACCAGCCATCATCCACTCATCCTTGACCCGGTTCTGCAAAATGTTGGCGGCTGTCGCCAACTGTTTGCGGTCGTTGATACCCAGGATTTCTTGATAATCTTCCACATCCACGGCCATGACCTGGGATAGATTGGTGACGGCATCGGTCAAATAATATTCTTGCTGATCATTATCAGCACTCAGGCGGGGCAGAACTGCGGCCAGTTTAGACCAGCGAAAACAGTACACCCCGGCATTGATGCGGTGATTTTGCTTTTGAGCCGCATTGCAATCGCGGTCTTCGACAATCTCCCGCAATTGATTATGGCTATCGCAAAAGACCCGTCCATATCCCTGGGGGTGGGGTAAGTGAGCCGACAAAATCGTGGCATCGTTCTGGCATTCGTGGTGGATTTGCACCAAGAGTTTCAAGGTTTCCGAGCGCAATAAGGGCACATCCCCATTCAGAATGAGCAAATTGCCATCAAAGCCTTGTAGGGCTGGCAAAAGCTGCTGCACAGCATGGCCGGTGCCCAACTGCTCACGTTGCTCTACAAACTCGATCCCAGGCCGATGTTGAAGGGATGCTCGCACCCTATCGGCACCATAGCCAACAATGACCAGTTGTTTCTGGGGGTCAAGGGAATCAACCGTATCTAAGACTCGCACCAGCAAAGATTTGCTGCCCAGCTCATGTAAAACTTTCGGCAGGCTGGACTTCATGCGTGTGCCTTTACCTGCTGCTAAAACTGCTACCGCGATCATGCCTGATTTCTAGCCAGTCAACACCAACGGAGTATACCGCGCATCTAGGAGCTTTGACGGAAATTTGTGGTCAGCATCGGCCAGACTACGTTGATGGTGAAGCACTGGAGTTCCCCAACCACCGTTTTTTCCAGGCTTGGGTTGAAGCTAGAGGCGAGTTTTGCTGCTCCTGCTGTCGCCGTTGTACAATTTCGGCAGCAGCATCTTGGCCTGTGGCATCTCGATAGGGAACCGCTGCGCGAGTTTGGAGATGCTCTTGAGCCTGAAGAGATAGGGGCAAAACCTCAGATTGAGTCAAAGCCGCCACGGTTCCAGGGGAACGTCGACCCACCGGTGGACTTTCTGTGACCCAAAAGCCAGCTTCTATAAGACCTGCCCGCACCGCCGCTGCACAGGAGTAGGTGGCCAACCGCCCCTGGGGGGCAAGGCATCGGCGCAAAAGCTGGAAAAATTCCACCGTCCACAGTTGGGGGCAGCGAGGGGGCGAAAACGGATCTAAAAAGATCCCCTGTGCTTGGATTCCCTGGTTCACTAAGGCTGAGAGCGTTTGCCGAGCATCTCCTAGGATCAGGTGTGCTTCTAAAGTGGGGGTCTGAACCTGATGGGTTGCTGCCAGGGTTGCTAAAGGGGTTTCTATGCTCTGAGGCCAGCTTGAGAGCCAACCCTGGGCGACTGCTGCTAAAGGCACCGCAGCTTCTAGCTCTAAGGCCCATACCAAGACATGGCAGCTTGGGTTGACTTGCCAAATCATCTCTAAGGCGGCGGCAGTGTTATAGCCTAAGCCGTAGCAGACATCCAGTAGGCAAAGGCTGGATGCTTGGGTTGCACAATCGGTTAGGCGGGTTGGCGCTACAAATTTACCCAGGGCTTCTTGGCGTGCGCCAGAATAGCTATGAAAGCTTTCTCCGAAGGTATCGGAGAAAAAGGTGTAGGAGCCATCAGCCGTAAGGTACGGTTTCACAGGTGTGGTTTCACGGGTGTGAAGTTGAGCTTTGAACCGCGCTACCCCTAACATACCGAAGGCTGGCATCTGCCCCCCAAGTTCGAGGCTCTTCCTATCTGTGGAATTTATGCCCCATCCGCAACATTCTGCATCTTCTCGGGAGGCAGCCCTGGGCTGGGTACGGCACCCTAAGCATCCCTTTCGCCTATTGCTGTATTTAGAGTGGATTTTGCTAGGCATCGCAGTCCTCTCGACTTTTTCAGCGCCTTGGACAGGGGGACGCCGTCGCCCTTGGATGGTGGACACCGGTTGGATTGAACCCTGGCCAGCGGGGGTTTTCCTAGGCATTGGCCTGTTTGCAGCGATGGGGTTGCGGTTGCCCTGGCGACAGGGACGGTGGCAGCAGGTTGCCTATACTGCCCTGGGGTTTGGCCTGAGTGGGTGGGTGGGACTGTTAAGCGGGCGCAATAGCAACAGCTTTTCGGCTTTGCTGCTGATTGTGGTGATTCGGGGGTGCTTGCTGTTTCCCTGGCGGGGGCGGCTGCTGGTGGCGGGGCTGGCCTACGGGTCTTTTTTGCTTCGGTTGGCTTTGGGGATTCGCCGCATTTATGAAGTGGGGCAGCGAATTGGCCCTCCGGCTCCGATGCGCCGCCTATCCACTGAACAGGTGCAAACGCTGGTGCTGAACTTGAGTCTCAACTCGGCGCTGCTGTTTGGTTTGGTTTTAATTTTTGTGGTGCTGATGGTGGGGGCGTTATTGACTGAGCGCCAAAGTCGAGACCGACTGGCAGTGGCCCATGATCGGTTGCGACGGTACGCGCTCTTGATTGAAGATCAGGCCACACTCCAGGAGCGCAACCGCATTGCCCGTGAGATCCATGATTCTGTGGGTCATGCCTTGACCGCCCAAAGTATTCAGCTTGAAAACGTGGCGCTGTGGTTGTCCCAGAATTTGGCTCAGGCCACCCACCATTTGCAAACAGCTCGACAACTGGGCAAGGATGCCCTCCAAAATGTGCGTCAATCAGTGGCGACGCTGCGAGCCCATCCCCTGCAACAGCGATCCTTGACAGATGCGCTGCGGCAAGTGATTCAAGAATTTGAGGGCACTACGGCCATCCCGGTCACGGTGCAGTTGTCTCTAGACACCCAGCAACCCCTAGAGCAGGCAACTGCTTGCTATCGCATTACCCAAGAGGCTCTTACCAATATTGCCAAACACAGTCACGCCACCCAGGTGAGTCTCAGCTTGGCGGAATACGAGAGCGAGATTCAGCTCAATATTAAGGACAATGGATCTGGGTTTAATCTAGATCAAAATACGACGGGGTTTGGGCTGCAAAGTATGCGAGAGCGGGCGGAGGCTCTGGGGGGAACTTTTAAGCTGTTTAGCCAGCCTGAACAAGGATGTAGTGTTCAAGTGACGTTGCCGCGATCGCATCTTTCATCATGATTCAGTTGCTCTTAGTGGATGATCAAAACCTGGTGCGCGAAGGTCTGCGCAGTCTGCTAGACTCGAAGCTCGATCTAGAAGTGGTGGGTGAGGCAGACAATGGCCAACGAGCCGTAGACTTGGCTCTAGAATTACAGCCCGATGTGGTGTTGATGGATGTGCGGATGCCGATCATGGATGGGGTCGCAGCAACGCGGATACTGGTAGAGCGAGCCCCCAATGTCAAGGTATTGGTGCTGACTACTTTTGATGATGATGCCTATATTGCCCAGGCCATGCAAGCGGGAGCCCGAGGATATTTACTCAAAGACACCCCCTCGGAGGAGCTAGCAGAGTCGGTTCGAGCCGTGGCTAAGGGCTATACCCAGTTTGGGCCAGGACTGTTTGAAAAAGTGCTGTACCCTGTTGCCTCTGAGGGGCTGCCGTCCCCAGAACTGGCACAGTTAACCCCCCGCGAACAGGAAGTGCTGGCCTTAATTGCTCAAGGCTACAGCAATCGTGAAATCGCTGAAGCACTCTGTATCGCAGAGCGGACGGTCAAAAACCATGTCAATAGTATTTTGCGCGGCTTGAACTTGCGCGATCGCACCCAAGCAGCGCTGTTAATGGCCTCAGTATCCAAGCCCCCTTCATAGGGTAGGGACAGACACCGTCCTGAGCGTATGGTCTAGCTTATCTGCAATTGCCCCCACCCAAATTTCATCCTGCTGCGTATAGCTACGGGGGGCGTTGGCTCCTAGAATCAGCACCCCTTCATGGCCAATGGGCTGGCAAATAATACCCTGAACATTTGCAGGCAAGTAGGCAAATTCCACCCGCCCTGGATAGAGTTTGACATCCACCAAGTACACGGGCTTATGTTTTTCCAGTACCCGCTGCACAATAGCTCCCGGCGTGACCGTTGCTGTTGGCCCCAGCACCCCTCGCCGCAAGAGAACCTGGCCTCGATACCAGATCACCACAGAGCGGGTCACCGTGTTGGTCAGCAGAATATGGGATGCCCAAGCCAATTCCGTTTTGACCGCAGCCGGTAGATCTTCCAACCACTCTAGCCCCTCTGAACCCATCAACTCCACCGCATCTGGAATGCGAGGCTGCACTCGCTGCCAGAGCAGCCCCACCAAAATTAGGAGCGCACTCAGAATCACCCCCAAAGCATCAGAACGCGACTGAGTGGGCGTCAGATCAGCCGTGATCAGACGGTTCCAAAACAGCAAAACGCCCCCCAGCCCACCGGCTACCAGGGGCAACAGTCGCAAGATACGATTGGGATCTGATTTGGCCATAGCAACCAGATTACATGTTTGTTATCTTCAGTATCTCACTCTGGTCAAAGGGACACCCCATCCAGGCTCCTCCCATGCCCTCTCAAATTTGACGCTACGTGGCCTATCAGAGTAGTTCAGTCCCCACCAGCAAGCGTGATCAAGATCACACCTGCTTGGGGATGGAGATGACTGAATAGAAATAACCCTGGAGGTGGACATCCTGAGATCAGGAGTTGCCCCTCCATCGCGGAACTTTGCCAAAGGTTAAGACCATGAGTGGATCATCCCCAGACTGCCAAGAACGCCATTTGTTGGTCATTAACGATGGCCAGCGCCGCGCAATTGCCCTCGAAGCTGCTGCCTATTCCATTGGACGCGATCCCTCTAATGCGATCGCCCTTGATTTTGATACGATTTCTCGCCAGCACGCCATCTTTTTAAGAATGCCGATTCCAGGCACCCATCGCTATCGCTACCGAGTCATGGATGGGAATGCCGAGGGCAAACCCAGTGCCAACGGCGTCTATGTCAACGGAGAGTGCTGCAAATCCCATGACTTGAAAAACGGCGACACCATTAGCTTTGGCCGGAAAATTCAAGCCTCATACCTGACCGTTTCCATGAGTAAGAGTGAGTTTGTGAACTACCTCGACTCCATTGCCTACCAAAGCATTAAATCCCACTTGGTAGATAGTAAGGCCACCCTAGTCAGCATGGACGAAGTGAACCTGGATGACGTGATCCTGCCTCCTCGCCGAGTCGCAATGGCCACCCTGGGCGATACGGTACATGAAGTAGACAACCAAAGTCTTGTCAGCCCCAAAGGAACCGTCTCCAGTGGGACTCATGCCACTGGCAAGGCGGGTCTGCGCGCTAGCTTGATGATCGTGCCCGTGGCTGCGATCTCAGTTTCAGCCTTGGCCTGGTTTGGCATACAGATCTTAAACTCCACCCCCGACCCCAAACCAGCACCCCAGGCTTACCACACTCATTTTCTTTAAGTTAGCCACTGCCTGGTTGCCAAGCCCAGCCTATCCGGGGCGAGACGTTGCGCCAGTTCATATACTGGAGAAAGGGAGTGCTGATCACGCCACCCCATGCCAAATGCTCTGAGGCTGTCTTCGCTCAACCATGACGCTTGAACCCAAAATCATGCAAGCCGTGGAGCAACTGAACTATCGGGTCACCGTTGGTGATGTTGCCACCCATACTGGCTTAGAGGTGAACTTTACCCAACAGGGCTTACTGGCTCTTGCCTCTAACGCCAACGGTAATTTACAAGTTTCTGAATCGGGGGAAGTCGTCTACCTGTTTCCCCCCAGTTTTCGAGCCATTCTGCGCAACAAGTTCCTGCGCCTGCGCCTTCAAGAAGGATGGGAAAAAGTCTGGCGCATTTTGTTTTACTTGATTCGCATCTCGTTCGGGGTGTTTTTGCTGGTATCCATCGTTTTGATTGTCTTGGCCATCACCCTTATTTTGATGTCCGGCAATCGCAACAGCAGCGGACGAGGACGCAGCTCCTATGGGTCTTCTGGCTTGCTGCAATCCTTGATGATCCGCAATGCCTTTTTCTACTTTTTTGCCGGTAACCCCTATGGCTCTCGGGGTCGGCGACGCCCCCCACCCCGCAATACGACTGGTGGGGAAGAGATGAACTTCTTTGAGGCAATTTTCTCGTTTTTATTTGGAGACGGGAACCCCAATGCCAACTTAGAAGACCGGCGCTGGGCCTTGATTGGCACCGTGATTCGCAACCATCGAGGCGCAGTAGCCGCCGAACAAATTGCCCCCTACCTAGACTTGCCTGAAGACAATCCCGAAGATGAGGATTACATGTTGCCTGTCCTGGTTCGTTTCCAAGGCCAGCCAGAAGTCAGTCCCCAGGGACACATTATTTATCAATTTCCACAGCTGCAAACCACCGCTGCTGACACTCCCCAACAGTCTGTTCCAGCCGCCCTAGTCGAGCAACCCTGGAAGTTTAGTCAAGCCAGCTCTAGCCAGGTACTTATGGCCATTGGCCTCGGTGCGGTGAATTTGGTTGGTGCTCTCGTGCTGCAAGGTCTATTAGCAGATGGGGCAGTGGCTCAAGAGTTAGGGGGACTCGTTGCCTTTGTGCAGTCTATTTTCTGGCTGCTGCTGGCCTACGGCATTGGCTTTTTAGGCGTCCCCCTGATTCGCTACTACTGGATTCAGCGCCAAAATCACCGGATCGAACAACGCAATCAACAGCGTCAAACCTATGTCTTGCGCCTGAAGCAATCGGATGAGTCTCTTCAGCAAAAGCTGCGGTATGCCCAGCAATTTGCCAACCAGTCTGTCATTACTTCTGACAACCTCACCTACACCACAGAAAAAAGCCTTCTGGAACAAGAGGCCGAGCGTCAAGATGCCATTGATACCGAGTGGCAAAGACGCCTGAATCAGGAATAATGGGCAGTCAGAAAATATTCAGATAGTGATATATGTTGCTGAACTACTTAGACAGTATAAATTTCAGAAATTCAACAGAAAAATCATTGAGATGATTGCCAAAAAACGATTTTTAAGCTTATTACCCAACAATTTTAATTTTAAAGCTACATATGATGAATTGGTTATCAGAGAAAGTTGAGCAGGCACAACAGATCCTCAATGCTCAGAACATTCAACTTGGGTTTAAGTTTAACCCTCCTGCGACTCAGGGTGACATTCATCGCTGTGAAGAAGAGCTTGGACTGGTTCTGCCAAACAGCTACAAAGAGTTTCTAAGAGTGAGCAATGGAGCGCATCTTTTTTGTCGTGACCAGCCACTGTACAATATGACGCCACCTTGGGCGGATAGTGGGCTACTGATTCAAAGCACCAGCAGTATTGTACCCTTCAATGAAGATACAGATAAAATTTATGTTGAAGAAGATGGCGAAAAGAAATATATTGGATTTTGTTATCTAGGTCAATTCTTGAGTGGTGATTTTTGCAGTTTTGATGTCACCGCCTATGCCAATTCAGAGTACAAAGTGCTCGACAGCCAACATGACTATTTGTTTGAAGAGTGGCAAGAGTACGTTATTGCTAACTCTTTTGAGGACTGGCTCATTAAGGTCTTTGAGCAAGTGATTCAGAACAACTGTCGTCCAGAATATTGGATTCCATCACCTCTGACAGAGTAGCAGGCAGCTTATTCAAGCAAGCAGACCGTTGGTTGAGAAAGTTCTGGTTAACGCACACATAGCTGAAAAGCCTAAGAGGCCGTCTAAAAAGCCTCATTCATCCCTGCATTAGCCCCCCCGACCCCCCAAAATTGGGGGGAGAAAGCCAAAAACTCTGCTCATTTCCCCCCAGAATTACTCCCTTCGGGCACGCTGCGCGAGGGGGGCTAGGGGGGGCGCATCCCACTTTTGTAGCCCTCACCCTAAATTCTGCACAGTTCGATAGCAGCATTGAGGACGGTCACGATCCTTGATTCACCATGCCACGCTGAAAACGGTGAGCAACGCTCAGGAGACTTGACGGATGACAACGGCGGCGCAAGATTCTGGACTGATGAGGAGTTTATGGCGTTGCCTAAAAATGGCCATCGCTATGAACTGGCAAATGGAAAATTAGTCGATATTGGCAACTCCGGAATTGAGCATGGTGGCATTGGCTCTTTTCTGGGCGGCTTGTTAGCAATCTATGTACGGCAATAAAAGCTCGGAGCAGCTTGTGACTTGTTTGAAGCGGGGGACTTTTAACATTGTGAGTCATATCTTAATTTTTCTATAATAGAATATTTACTTTCGTAAATAAATTCATAGATTCTTTTCTAATCTTTCTGGATATAAAGTTTAATTGCTTAATATAAGACCCATGAGTCTGCAACGATAGGCCATCTTCGCTCAATATTACTTTACATACATTTATGAGAGCGACATATCTGAGATGCCTGTAGTCATGGCTCGTTTAATCGTCATACTGTGTCCATTCATTCGGATTTATTGACTATGACAACAACCCTTGAAAGACGCGAAGGCGCCAATGCTTGGGATCGATTTTGTGGCTGGATTACCAGCACCAATAACCGCCTTTATATTGGCTGGTTTGGGGTACTGATGATCCCTCTGCTATTGAGCGCGACCATTTGCTTCATCATTGCTTTTGTGGCTGCGCCTCCCGTAGACATTGACGGAATCCGTGAACCGGTTGCTGGTTCTTTGATTTACGGCAACAACATCATTTCTGGGGCGGTGGTACCTTCCTCTAATGCCATCGGCCTGCACTTTTACCCCATTTGGGAAGCGGCTTCTCTCGATGAGTGGCTTTACAATGGTGGTCCTTACCAGCTCATTGTGTTCCACTTCTTGCTGGGTGTGGCTTGCTACATGGGTCGTCAGTGGGAACTCAGCTATCGCTTAGGGATGCGTCCCTGGATTTGTGTGGCCTATTCTGCCCCACTATCTGCGGCTTTGGCTGTGTTCTTAATCTATCCGCTAGGTCAAGGCTCCTTCTCTGATGGGATGCCTTTGGGAATTAGCGGTACCTTCAACTTCATGTTCGTGTTCCAAGCTGAGCACAATATCCTCATGCACCCCTTCCACATGCTCGGTGTGGCCGGTGTGTTCGGTGGCGCTCTGTTCTCCGCTATGCACGGTTCTCTGGTAACCTCCAGCTTGATTCGTGAAACCACTGAAGTTGAGTCTCAAAACTACGGTTACAAGTTTGGTCAAGAAGAAGAAACCTACAACATCGTTGCTGCTCACGGTTACTTTGGTCGGTTGATCTTCCAATATGCCAGCTTCAATAACAGCCGCTCCCTGCACTTTTTCTTGGGTGCATGGCCGGTGGTGTGCATCTGGTTTACGGCGATGGGCATTAGCACCATGGCCTTTAACCTGAATGGGTTTAACTTCAACCAGTCAATTATTGATTCCCAAGGAAATGTGATCAACACTTGGGCTGACGTGCTCAACCGCGCCAACTTGGGCTTCGAGGTGATGCACGAGCGCAATGCTCACAACTTCCCCCTTGACTTGGCGGCGGGTGAGGCAATTCCTGTGGCGTTGACCGCTCCTGCAATTCACGGCTAAGGATGATGTCATCCTCTAGCTGCTGACCGCGTTAACTCAGATTAATAATTAAAGGCGTGCCCCTAGGGTGCGCCTTTGTCGTTTGTGTGATTAGCGTCAAGCCCAGGTGATGGATCTGCCGGGGTTGCGGGGGTGATGGCTGGGGCAGATTGCCGCTTGGCTTGTTGCCAGAGGGCGTCGAGTTCTTGCAGCGTGTGCTCTGTAAGGGGCTTGGAGGTATTGGCCTCAATATGACTGACGCGCTCAATCAGCTTTGTGTTAGTGCTGCGCAGGGCTTTAGAAGGATCAAGCTGACACCAGCGAGCAATATTAACTAGGGTAAAAATCAGATCGCCGAGTTCGTCTTGTTGGTGGGCAATATCGTCCTGCAAGAGGGCTTCTTGAAATTCTGCTAGCTCTTCATAAAATTTGGCCCAGACCCCGTCAATGGTTTCCCACTCTAATCCTGAGGCGGCTGTTTTTTCAGATAGTTTCAGACCGGCCATGAGCGGGGGAAGGCTGCGGGCATAGCGCTGGAGCTTGTGACTGAGATAGGTGGGCTGATCTGGATGGGATTGTTCTTCGTCAGCTTTGATTTGCTCCCAGTTGGCATGAACTTGATCGATGCTGTCAACTTTGAGGTCGCCAAACACGTGGGGATGACGGCGAATCAGTTTGGCGGTGATGGCTTCGGCAATGGTTTGCAGGGTGAAGTTTTGCTGTTCGCTGGCAATTTGGGCTTGCAAGACTATCTGTAGAAGCAGGTCGCCCAATTCATCGGCGATATGGTCAGTGTCCCCTTGTTCAATGGCATCAACGGTTTCGTATGCTTCTTCGAGAATATAGGGGGTTAGGCTCTGGGGGGTTTGGGCTAAATCCCAAGGGCAGCCGCCATCGGGTTCACGGAGGTGAGAGACTACATTGGCGAGTTGCTGCACTGCGATCGCGCTGGCTGACACCTGAGCCGAAATATACAAACTGACCGGGAAGGCTAGTCCTTGGTGTTGAGTCACCTGCTCCAATGTTGAGTGATACACCTGGGGGGAGGGTGTATTCAGATCATCGAGCAGGGTTACAGATTGTTGGAGGGATAGCTGAGCCTGGAGGGCTGCCTTGAGGGTATGTAGGGTGGCTTCAGAGCCAATTTGGGTAATCAGTGCCGGGGCTTGCACAGAAAGCGGCTGGCTCAGCAAGTCTGATACCGGCATGACCTGTAATTTTGCATCTACTGAAGAATTTGCCATGGTCTCCATGTTGAGGCAGTCACCTTCATGATGCAGCATTTCGAGGCGGGGGCTATCCTTAAATTTAATTTAAGGGCACTTTCAGGGTACTTTGGCACTAGGGGCTACGCCGTGACTTGGCGGGACGATGGCGGAGGGAGTGCAATTTGGATCGAGACCGTCGCCGCCTTTTTAGAGTAGATCCAATCCAGTCACTACCAGAATGACTCATAGCTCCCAACTCCAGGCCGATGAGAACTGCCAGGTATTCGGGTCTATAGTGCTGCCAACTGGTGTGTGCGATCGCGCCCAACTGCTGCCAAGACCAGGCTGAGCCCAGAGCATCCAGAACCATCCAAACCAGGCCGCCCCCCAGTGCAAGCCAACTCAGGACATACAGTAATCGCAAGGCCGTACCCACAAAGGGGCCATGGGAACACCAGGAGCGGTGCTTCAAAAGACGCTGATAGGGAATCCACATCACCCGAGCTGGGCCCCAACGGCAAAATTGCCGGGAGTAAATATCAAGATCTGGGCCAAACATCAGCCCACTAAACAAAAATGCCGTGCATAACCCCAAGGTCTGACTGGCACTTTGGGTAAGAGCCAGAGAAGCCCCACCCACAATGGGCAAGCTGCCTAAGGTAATGCGGTCGTGAATATGCCCAGCAGGCATCAGAGTCAGATAAAGTCCTGAAAAGGGGATTCTTTGTTTGCTACAATACATGCGCCCACTGAATCACACAAGGGCGGTTAGCTCAGTTGGTAGAGCGCCTCGTTTACACCGAGGATGTCGGGGGTTCGAGTCCCTCACCGCCCATTGGCTGGGGAGCCATATACAGTAAGGCTTTTGGGAATCCTAAACGATTCTTGAAGGCTTATTTTGCTGTCAATAAGCGCAAAATCATAGGCTTTTAAGGGTTGTTTGGGGCTGTAGGTTTACCCCGATATTTACCCCGCCATGAAAGTCACAATTGAAAATCACGATGGACGGTTACGCTTGCGATGGAGATACCACGGCAAGCGGCACACATTAGCCTGTGGCGTTGCTGATAGCGCTGTAACGCGACACGAAATTTGAGATCCCACGACACGAAAACTGAGATCCCAAATTCGTATCTCAATAATAAAAATGTGCGGCAAGCCCTTAAAACTATTGACAGATAAATATTACAAGATTTTTGCCATCACCTTATTGAGAATCAAAGATTCTCTGAAATCCTTAATAGATAGGGATTTCTTTCTAAAGCGGAATCAATTGGAAAGCGAGATCCCAAATTCGTAAAATTCTGAATTTGGGATCTCGCTTTATTAAGGAAACCTTAAGCGATTTGGTCGAATTTGGGATCTCAGTTTTCGTGTCGCCGAACGGCTACAGGCGAGCAGAACGTCTAGCGCTTGCCGCAGAGTTTGGCGCTTGATATACAGGCTTGCGCTGAATCTCCTTGGCAACGATATCCCCGGCCTTGAGGGATAAGCTGCCAGCGTGGCGACCAGCCTCACGAGTCTCTGATATCAGCGCCTGAACGCCCTGATGGATCCCGTTAACCTGAGAGGCCAAGGCGACAAGTTGGGCTGGATCTATGACCGACCGTTGGAACTCCATGCCTCCGGGGGCGGAAGCGCCCAGGTTAGTGGGCTGGATGCTTCTCAATAGATCACTCAGATCCCTGCCAGTGAACAAAGACTCTTCAGTCTCTCTGGACGCACCTGGGGTGCGTCTGGGCGTGGGGAATCGAGATCTGCCTGCGCCAAAGTCGCTCACCCTTGAGGGATCCTCTAGCCGTTTGGCAATATCACCAGCTAGCTTAAGTCGATCCGCCTTCTGCTCGTTGAGTAGTGCGTCCTTGATCAGCGACGCTCTCTCTCTTTCGATGGCAACCCCCTCCCGAGACTCGTCCAGAATCTGCTGAGATACCTGCAACTGTCGATCCGCGATCTCAAGCCCGAGCGCAGCTCTTTGGAGTGCTGCGGGGTCACCCGAGAGCGCGGCTTCTTGCAACGCAGCCTCGGCGTCAATTTTCGCCTGCATTGCCTTGAGTACGGCAATCCTTTGCTCCAGTACGGCTCGGTCTGCGGCAATGCGGGCACGATCGAGTTCGACTTGCGTGCTGATTCGGGCCTGTTCTTGCTGCTGCAAAAGTGCCCTGCGCTGAATTGCGGCAAGCCGCTCCTCTAGTCGCCTGCGGCGGGAAACGTCCTCGACTCGATCAACCTCGATTTGCAGTTTCGCCTGCTCTAGGTTGGTCTGAGAGTTGGCCAGTCGATTCTGTGCCTCTGTGAGCTGAACCTGGCGCTCAATGGCGGCATTGATCTTGCGATAGCCCTCCATCTGCCGATCCAGGGCTTCGGACTGCCGATCTTTTACCAGCTTCGCCAGCTCAGCCTCATCTTTGAGGCGCTTGATGGCCAGCTCTTTGATCCGCTCCTGCTGATCGAACTCGTTTTTGAGCAGCTCGCGGGTAAGGTTGGCTGTTTGCTGTCGAGCCGACCGAATTTCTCTCTCGCGGTTGCGAGCCTCAACCGGATCGTCCGGCCTGGGCAACCTCTCGATCGCCAGGATTTTCCTGCGCTCCAAGTCAATCTGGTCTCGAATGCGGCGTCGATCGCTCTGCAGAATGGCCAGATTAGCCTGCTCTGCGTCCAATACGCCAATGTTGATCAGGCGCTGAACCGCGACTTGGCGCTCTGTTTCGGCTGCCGAGATTAGATCTGTGGCGTCCTCAACCGCATCTGTTACGCGCCGATAAGAAGAGGCCAAAATCTGGTCTTCGGCCTGAGCAATCTCTCGGATCGTCTTAATCTGGTCAATCTGTAGCTGCTCAATTCGAGCTGCCGTAGTTTCAATCTCTTTCGCTCGCTGCTCGGCAACGTCGCGATCGCGGGTTGGCTCTAGCGCCTGGAGTTGTAGTAGTTTGGCCCGCTCTAGGTGAAGTTCGTCGTTAATGCGTCGGCGACTAGACTGGATCTGCTTCAGGTTCGCTTCCTCATCTGAGATGATCCGTTGATTGAGTAGATCCTGGGTGGCGTGGAGTCTCTGTCGCTCCAGGCGTTCGATAGTAGCAGTCTGGCGCTCCGCTGATTGCACAATCGCTTCGTTGGCATTCGCCTCGGCCTGCTCTCGACCTTGGGCAATTTGCTGGGCCGCCTGACGGCGCAAGCCCGCGATGGATTTATTCAGCTCGATCTCCTCTTTGTTGAGGGCTTCCAAGTCTTTCTGCCGTTGTTCAATATCTCGTTCGTCTCTAGCTGCCGAGAGCATCGCTCTCACCTTTCGCTGCTCGCCTGCAACTTGCCTTAGGCGGTCTTGCTGTAATTTCAGCATTGCATTTGAGTGCTGCTTCTCGGCTGCCAGTTCGGCGTCCCTAGTCTCCTGCTGGGACTTGTAGAAGAAGGCATTGCCCTCAGCGATCTCGGCTTGTCGATCTAGAGCCGCTTGCTCGGCTGCCGCTGTGGCCTCTTGGTAGGCTGTGGCGGTTTTTTCCAATTCTTTGGTTAGGGCGGCCTGGGCTTTTGCCATTTCGTTGGTCGCCACAAATAGACGCTGGAGCTGCGCCCGTTTGGTCTCGACGCCCTTTGTGACGCGCCTGAAGCCTTCCTCGGAGAGCTTGCCTTCGTCTCGTAGCATTTGAAATGCCGTTGTTTGCCGGTTCAGAGACTGATTTGCCGCATCAAATTCTTTCCTCGACAGTCTTTGTCCATCAAGAAGTCTGGAGAGGGCTCCACTATATTTAGCTCCTGCTTCGACTAATTCATCTGCGGCCTGAATTTCGGCCTTCGACACGCCAGAAAGCCGGATCGCCAGCTCTTCTGCGGCGGGGGCAGCGATTGCAGCCGCCGCAGCGATCGCCAAGATCCCAGCAACCAAAAGAGGGTTGACCGCCAGAACTGCGGTCATTGCCTTGGCGACTAGAGGCAGGGTCTTGAGCGCCAAGAAAGTGAGTGCCACCCCCAGCGCCTTAATTGAAGGAATGACCACGATGGCCAGCGCAGTGCCAATGGCTACGGCTACTAGGCGCGCTCGCGCCGCCTCTGGGATTAAATTTTTAAGCCCTTCCCCAATGCCATCAATCAGGCGAGGTAGCCCCGTCAATTCAAGTAGATCAACTCCCCGATCCTTGATGAATTGAACTGCGCTGCCAAATTCATTCAGTATTCCGATCCCGGCCTCCGTGACGTCAAGCAAAAACTCAACACCCCCAGACAAGGCATTAATAGCCGCCGTCGCAGAACTCAGCACAGCGGCTCCAATCGCCTCTTTCAGTCGGTTGAGCCGCTCTCCCAAGGTATCTTGCGACCCGGCAAAACCCTGCGCCGCCGCAGCAGCAGCGCCGCCGTATTGGCCGCGAATGTTCTCTAGGATCAGCTCCTGCGCTTCAAAAAGCTGGTTCTGGTCAACCAGGTTCTGTATTTGCTCCCGCTGCTCTTTGGTAAAAGTGGTACCGCTGCGGCGCAGGGCACTAATTCCCTGCACCGGATCTTCTAATGCCATCGCTAGCTGACGAGCCGAAGAGACCATGTCTGCGCCCATCACCTCTGCAATATCCTGGGACAACTCCAGGGCATCAAAAAACAGGGACTCTTCAATTGCGGGGAACGAGAGCATCACCTTGGCGGCCTGGTTTGCCGCCTCTCTGCTGGTGAGGGTGGCCTCTCCCAAAGAGATCGCGAAATCGTCGATCTCCTTAGCGCTCAGCCTCCCCGCCCGTCCGGTTGCCTCGATTAACCGGCCAGTGGTGGCCATCACTCGCTCCAGGTCCGACGCCTTGCCGATCGCCTGCTGCATGAACTGATTGAAGGTGTTCATCCCAGCGAAGGCCAGGAAAGCTCCGAGAGCCGTCTTGGCAATATTCTTAAGCCCGCCCAGCGCCTGGGTGGCTTTACTCGCGCCCTCAGAAATCTCGTTGAGCTTATTGGCAAATTGACCAGCGGCCTCTTCTCCCACCAGGGAGGTGAGTGCAGTCTTAGCGCTGGTCGCAAAACGATTCAGGCTGTCCGCCGTGCCATCATTGATGGCCTTCTGCACCATGCCAAATTTAGCCAAGCTTTGCTCGATTTCCCCGATCGCCTGCTGGCCTTCGACGTATGCCTCTTCAACCGTTTTTTTGGAATCAATTTTCGCAGACTGCATTTGCCTGCGGCCTTCCTGGCGGATCTGCTCTAGATTCGCTTCGAAAGTGCCGGTCAACCCAGCGATTTCGATATCCACATCCGGGGTGGCGGGGGGGCGGTAGGTCTGCTCGACTGGCCCTTGTCGAGCACTGAACTGTGCCAGATCGCTCGACTGCTGCCCCAGTTGGTTGATCACTCGTACAACTTCGAGCAACTGCTGCTCTAGATCCTCTGCCTCTTGCAGAAGATCTGAGACCAGAAGAGGGGTCGGCAGTTCGCGAATCTCAGCCAGCCTCCCGGAAATCTGGCCAAACGCTTCCTCGTAAGCTGCCAGCATCTCCGCTGGGTCTGGCGCAGGCGTGACCGAGCTTAGATCTGGAGTCGCCCCTGGCGTTGGCCCCTCAGGGATTCCGAATTGGCCGAGGGTGGCCTGCGACTTGGTCAACTGCTCCGTCACGTCCAGCTCAATTTGGTCGATTTGCTCTAACGCCTCTGAAATCCGCTGAACCTTTTCTTCCGCAAGCAGAACAGCCTCCTGCAGTTCGACGTTGGTTTCGCCGACCGCTGGCAGCGTGCCCCTCTGCACATCCTTTTGCAGCTCATCCAGTTGAGCGTCTATCTCTGGGCTGTGCTTGGGAATCGTCCCAAACATCTGTCCCAGCTTGACCAAGGCAAGCTGGAGCCGATCTAAATTAGTCGGGTCAGAGTCCAAGGTTGAAGTGACAAGCTGCGCCTCTTCCAGTAATTTGTCTACCTCCTGCAGGTATCGGATCTCGGCATCGGTCTTGATGGGGCGCAAAGACTGCAAGGTTTCACCAAACTCGTCTTCGGGGGGAGTCATCCTAGACTGAACCGAATCCCTAAGCCCCTTGAGTCGAGGGACCAGAGCTGCAGCGGCAATCGCCCCACTCCCAGCAGCTCCAGAAACCTGGTTAACCAAGTTGCCAGTCAAAAATCCGGTGATGTCGCCAAACAGGTCGTCCCCCAGCGATTCCTGTAGTTGAGGGCTGCTTACCGCCAGGCTATTGCGCGTAGCAAGTGCTGCAACAATGTCAGCCCCCAACTGAGCCACCATCCCTTGATCTGCCACGGCACTCGAAGCCAAAAAGCTCGCAGCATTTACGGTCAGATCCCGAGCGAGCGGTGAGTTGACAGCCGCCTTAGCCACCTGGCCAAGAGTTTCACCCTCAACATCAAAAATTCTCTGAATTAACGACTTGAAGGCGTCACTGATTCCCTGCGCCCCCACGTCGATCGTTTCCCTCAGGCTGGCCAGAGAGTCCTCTGCGTCAGGGTCTCTCTGGATCCCAACCCTTGCGAGTGCCTGCTCTGCCCCTCGCTCCGTCTTAGTCAGCGAGCCTCGGATTGCAGCCACGCGATTGCGAATCTGAGTCCCCCCAAACACGTCAACCCCGACCTCGGCAATTGCAGCTAGGGCTTCGTCGATTTCGGCTCGCACCGCCGCAACCTGAGCAAAGATCGCGTCAGCCTGTGCGCTGGCCTCAGCTTGGCCTTGCTCCGCTGCTCCTGGCGCACCTGAGCGGATCGCTTTTTGAGTCGCCTTGACAGAATTTTTGAGGTTTGCGTATTTAGCCCTGAGCTGCTCCTCAACGGATTGAAACGCCTGGTCTAGAGCTTCGGACTGGGCGCGAAAAATATCTGCCCGATCAACTGTCGTGCCAGCGATTTCGGCCTTTACCTGCTGGACTGTCCCTTCCACAACTTCGGTGGCCTTGATCGAGATGGCCTCCTGCACCACCTCCAGGTCTCGTCGAATTGCAGCACTCCCGCCGAGGACGGTCTGACCCCGAGACTCCGCAGCTTCGGCGCGCTGCAATTTGCCGGAGAGTTGACGCTGCACACCCTGCAATTGGGGAGGTGATAAGTCCTCTAGTTCGACCCCCTCCGGCAACCGCACCGTGATCAGCTTAGCTGCAGACTCCTTGACTCGCTCAACACCCTTGGAGACCTCAGAAAAACCTCGCTGCACCTGACTGGCAGCTCCCTCAAGCGAATCTTTGAGATCCGCCGCTGCTGAAAGATCGCCCTTGGCAATCCGTTTCGCCGCCTCGGCTGCATCGGCAACCTCCCGGGCAACGCCTCGGCGCGTTTGATCAACGGCATTACCAATATCGCGGACGCTCTCACCGATCTCGTTGACGGCTGCACCTGCCTGCCGTCCAGCCTGGGCAACAGATCGCGGGTCAACCGACTTGACTCGGTCTACGGCGCTGTTCACGCCGTCATAGACGTCCATTGCCTTGTTGGCAACTTTTGCGGTGGCCTCTCCAGCCTCAAAGGCCATCTCTTGCACCCGCTCTTTTGAGGGCACAGTAAATGGCAGCCTGAACTCCCCAATACCCTGAACGGTCTGACCAACCTGAGTCTCGGCAAGCGCCTCACCAGCCGCAGGCAATGCTCTTCGCGCTTGATCAACTCCAGCGTGCAACGCTTTTTTGAGTAGATTTAGCAGGGTCGCACCGCCCAGGACGGCTGTCAGTGCTTCCGCCGAAGCTACCCCTGTTGTAGACAAAACTCCGCCAACCAGATTTGTGATTTCCGCCGAGAGCGTTGAAACGATCGCCTCTGATCCGGGAATAAAGCTGGGGATGGCGGCTTGCAGAGCGTGTTGAACCACGCCACCCACTTGGGCGGCTCCACTACCTGCGACCCTCTCGGCAATATTGCCGACCGCCCCCATGACCAGCCCTTCGAGTTCCGCAATACCCGGAACTTGACCCGCCGCCAAAAAGGCACCTGCGGGGGCAGCAACATTTTTGGCGGCGAATTGAGTCCCCGCCTTAATGGTCCGACCAGCCGGGATGAGGTCTAGAACTAGACCCTCGACGACCTCTGCTAACTTCCAGGCACTCTGGCCTATCACTGTCAAGCCTGCCTGGGCGGCCTGAGCCGCAGGGACAATCGCCCCGCCGCCGATGGCATCCAACACCTCGCCAACTGTCGATCCACCTGGCGGTTCGACTGTGGCAATTTCCGCCGTCTGGCCAACCGTCAATGCTCCAGCAGACGGCGATTTAGCTTCTGGGGCAGCATCAATCTCTGCGACTTCAGCCCGCACTACGTCACGGACTTTTTCGATATCCTGGAACAAGATCCGGATTTCCATCAAGCGCCGTTGCGCCTGCGCCTTGAGATCCTGAATTTCGTCGCTAGACAGATCCCCGGTCGCGGCCTTCGTCAAGCCGCCCAGCGTTGTCTCAATTCGCTCAGAGATGACTGACTGGAGATTGCCTAGCGCCTCCAGCTTGCCAGCGATATTGACTCCTGTTTCCGCCGCCTCTTGCTCTAGAGACGCAATCTCAGCCTCAGCGGCTTGAATACTAGGGCGCAACTGAGCGTCGAGTTGGCTACCTGCAAACCCCGTCTGCCGAAACAAATCCTGTGAGGCACTGGCCTTGGCCTGCTGCTCTAAATATTCGTCGGTACCACGTCTAGCACGAACCTTGGCCTCTAGCTCAACCTGTCTGACGTCACTGCCAAACAGCTTTTCATACTGATCCAGGGTTGCCGCCAGCTCCTGAATTTCACTGGGGTCGATGTCGCTGGCCACCTGCACAACTGGCTGCCAGCGGCTGCTGGCCTCCTGCCCCCTGGCTGAACCGAAGTCAAATTGAATCGCGTGCAGTAGCTCTTCTCTGAGGACCAGCATTTGCTCCGTTGTGAGCTGCCCGCCCTCAGTAATCGCCTTATAGAGGTCATCGCGAACTCTGACGAAATTCCCCGCGATGACGTAATTTGCCTCCGAGTCGTCACGCAACATTGCCGAAGTTGCCCGCACAACCTGGGGCATTCTTTCAGGGGCAGGCAGCTCCCCCAACTCCTGCCGCAGGATGTCTTGTACAACCCTGGGGGTAACTGGCGTCTCCTGCGCCTGCCTATCAATTTCAGCCATTTTGCCCAGGAGTCTTTGTCGCTGGGCCTGCAGGTCGCCGATCTGCCGAGCGACCTGGTTCAGATAATCAGCATTCTCCTTAAACAGCGCCTCAATTCGCTGCCGCTCCTGCTCATCTGTCTCCTCGGACAGCAAATTGAGTAGGCGGCCTGAAACGGCTGTTCCCCGTCGCCCCTCCTGCTGTAGGCTGCCGATTTCACGCTCGATGGGAACAACTTCGCGCTCGATCTCCCTGAATTCACTCTCCAGTGCCTGAATGCGCTGAGCTCCAGACCCGAGCTTCTGGAATCGCGTTTTCGCCGCTCGGTTCTCTGCGGCGATCGCTTGCAGCTCTGCTTCGATTTCTTCTCGCTGGCGCTCTAGCGCCACAATTGGCGAGAGCAGCGCATCAAAGCGGATTTGTGCCGCTCGAGAAACCCGTTCAAGGCTGCCCTGGTCTTCTTCTGACAGCTTGCTGCGATCCGTCGCAGCCGCCCTGTCGATGAGATCCTTCAGTCGCCGCGCCTCTTCAATCGTGTTGGCGCTGAGTTCCGCGATCTGAGCGTTGATCGTGGCAATTTGCTGAGCAGCAGATTCCCTGCGCGCCTGCAGGTCCCTCAGGATCTCCGTCCTTTCTTGAGCCAGTTCTTCGCGGGCCACCCCTTGGCGCTCAGTTCGAGTCTGCGACTCCTGCGCCCTAAAAGCCCTGCCCTGAATCAAAACATCTTCTTCGCCAATCGAAGCCCTAACCCGATTGCCCATTTCTTGGGTAACGGTCTCGGGCAGCAAGCTCAATCCCGCGCGCAGCTTACCTAAAAAGCCTTGTGCCGCTAGCGTCCCCAGCAGTTCTGTGGTTCCAAAGATTTCGGCCCCGGCTGCGTTGATCGACTTGGCGATGCCCCTGCCAAAGTCCCTTGAAACCTCTTGGGCGATACCAAAAACATACGCCTGCCCCATTGTTCGAGCAGAATCTTTGACCATGCGCAGGGGGGCCGTCAAGATGCCGCCAAGTCCGGCCAGCAAGCCTCCCGAGTTTCCCCCGGACGCTCTTGCGGCAACCCCCATCTGAGGGATGCTGCCAGATGGCTGCTGCACAGGGAACTGCCTAGCGACCTGACTGAATGCCGCCAAATCCGGCCCGACCGTCAACCCCGCCAGGGCGTTGCGAATTTCAGTCCCAATCCCCTTGCCGACGCCCTTGATTTCTTGGGGGGTGAAATCTACCGGGACTGCAATCGGCCTTACCGATCGACCCAGCGACTGCAGCTCTCGCTGAGCCGCCGCCGTTTGCGCTGTCACGCTCAACGAGAGCTTGAGATTGCGCTCCATCATTGCCCCCAGAAATAGCTAAACCCTATTCCTGGCAAAGCTTAGACGCAAGGCTAACCAATCTCCTTAGCCTTGCGAAATCAGGTTGGCCGCTCCACTCTGCCTTTATGCTCGGATTTCCCTACGGGACAACCCAGACCTTTCGCTACAACAACGCCAGCGACCTGACGTTGACCCTGTTGGCTGCCGAGTTTCGCCCAGGGAATGACGAGGATTCAGACATCCGAACTATCGGCTATGCACGCCGCCCGGACGAGGAGTACGAATTTCGCACCCAGCGCACCAACGAGGGGGCGAGCTACTGGACAGCACCTCGATTCCAGGCATACGAATTTGAGTGGCGGCTCCAACGGCTCAGCCTCCAGAAAGCCGAGGTGCTGATCGCCCTCTTTGAGCGTCAGCAGCGAGAGCGACTGCCCATCCGCCTGCACGATCAGCGCCTGGCTTCGCGCCAGGTCAGCCCTCGCACTCGAGCCAGGGTCGGCACAGTTGCTGGCGCGCCAACCATCTCTGGCATGGTTTACTTCTGGGGCCAGTACGACATTGAGCTGCTATTGCAGCCCGAAAACGTCGTACTGGCGGGCGGAGATTGCAAAACGGGGGCGAAATATTACAATGCCTCTTTTTCGGCCAGAGAGATGGACTTTGTTCCGGTTAGTGAGGATATCGCGTGATTGACCTGGCCGCACGGCGCGTCTCTCTAAGTGTGGGTGGCCTCGACTTTACTGGGCAGTGGGTTGGCAACTTCATCCCAACCGCCCAACTAGAGCGACTTGACGGGCTGATTCTGACTCAGGGAACATTTACCCTGCAATCGACCGGGACAGAGCCGTCATCGCTTGACCCAGAAACAAGCTTGGCACAGTGGGCAATTGGAACAAAGGTAGAGATTGAGGTCGAGGACGAATCGGGCGACCTGCAGCCACATCCCGTGGCTGGCACCCTGAGAATATTGGAAATACCAAAATACGATGACCTCAGTGCAACCCTAGAAGTTTTTTGTGGTTGCAATCTGACGTTTTTCGACACGCGGCGGCCAGAGGGCGATGAGACAGGAATTGAGCCGACAGAATCGACAGCGATCGCGACTGTAATTGACCGGTTGCTCAAGGCGCAGGGGCTCGCGTCAGGGCTGGCAGGGGGTGGGCCGACCACCCCCATCAACTATCCTGTCCAGAAATTTGACAGCGAGAGCTGGATTAGGCAGGCCGGGAAGCTGGCTTATCGTGCACCAGGTGGCCCCTGGTTTTTGTATGCCGATGGCGTCGGGGCTGTTCGTGCGCTCAATTACAGCAGCGCCATTGACTTGCCTAAATTCACGGTTCGCTGGGATGAGCTGATCGATATTAAGAGATCCAACCCCGCCGAGTTTACCCAGCCATATGAAAAATTAACCGGGACGGGCACCACCTGGACACTGTGCGCTGTGGATTTCTCACTAATCTCCAGCGTGACTTATACGACTAAGGGTCAAATTGGGCAGAGCCAGGGCGTTTTGGCTACAATTGCGCCTTGGCGTGACGATCAGGTAATTGATAGCAAAACGACTTTGGAGCGTGTGTTTGTCACCCCAAATCTGTACCGCGAAACAACACGCACGTTTGGCACTAGCGTTAGAGACATTGGCACGGTTGATCTGGTGGGCAACGCGCGAATTGACCGCGTCTTTTACGAACAGGAAACGCAACGCACGATTGTCGAAACCGAGTTTATCGGGGCTGGCGAGTTAGAAGGATTTGCCAGTCGCCGAACAACTGAAATATTGCAGCCTGGTATATACCCTCCAGAAACGCCTGCGACGGCCCCAGGCGCATTGCCTCCTCTGGCGCAGCCGTTGCCGTCGCTAACCGGTCAGCCTAGGGTGCAGCCGGAAATTCCTCGCCCAGTTAGCAAAGAAACGATTGAGTACCGCTACAACGACGATCAGTATTTGGTGGAGCGCACCACCTATTTTGAGCGGCTGATTATCAAGTTGGCGTTTAACTACACTTTTTATAATCCCGAGACAGATCGGCTGGCGGGCAACGCACTACAAGGCGGCAGACTGCAGGGCAGCTTTCCGTTTTTGGCGAGGGTTGCGGGGATTCGTGAGCGCTGGGTACGAGATGGCTGCGGTCGCTGGGTGCGCACGGTGGAACGGTTGGAAGTGCCTCCCCCGAGGCTTGATTTGCCATTTATAGGCACTTTCACTCCGGACACAAAACCGGGCACGTTTGACGACGAACCCCCCGGGGAGCCGTTACTGAAGCCGCTGGATTACTCGCTGGAGGAAGAATCTATCGAGTCAGAAGCCAAGATATCGGCAACCGTAACCCCTTTCTTTGAAAGAGAGAAACGAGTTGACTTTGGATACGTGGTTGGCCGTGAGTCGTTGGAACAGCTGACTGAGTTTGAAAACAATTGGCACTGGCAGCGCAGCTTGTCGCGTCAGTTTCAAATGCCCCACTACGACCGTGTGCTGGATGACTACAGCCCGATTCGGCGCTTTGATGTTCGGTTCCGCGACAATTCCATCCGCTCTTTTCTGTGGATCACGCCTGCATTTGGACTAAATCGAGAGCAGGCCGCAATTGAAATCGAAGCGCCACTGCTGGGGATTGCAGCAGAGCCTAATCCTGACCCTATTTTTGACCCGCTCGATCCGCCCTCGCCGCCCGAGCCACCGGAAGATCCCCCGCCAGTCAATCCGCCCCCTCCGCCAGCTCCACCGCCACCGCCTAAACCCACGGCGGAGTTGCGCACGCCCACTATTGCCACGAATCGCAAGCGTGGCGGGATGTGGCAGGGGGGCACCCGAGGCTACCCCGACGATGTCACTGTCCTCAGATATGCGGGCGGCATCTGGGTGGGTGGGCGTTCTTTTGACCCAGAGGCAATTCCAACTGAGGCCAAGTGCGGCGGCATCTGGGTGGGCGGAGTGCGCACGGCAGATGTGCGCGATCGCAAACGCGGCGGGGTTTGGGTTGGGGGTTTTGGGCGCATCCAGGCAGAGCTGCCAGAGCAAGGGGGCTTTGGCGGGGTTTGGGTTGGGGGCAGTCGCAGGCTGGCCAGTAGCCCCGCGCCACAACTGACCGCGATCGCGCCTTTGTGGGGACGCCCTGGGGACGCAGTCATTTTGACTGGTCGATTCCCAGCCCTAACCTCTGTGCAGTTTGAGGGGCAAGAGGCTGAGTTTGAGGTTGAGGCTTTGCCACCCACGGGCACCCACCGGATCTTTGCTAAAGTCCCCCTGGCAGGCACGGGCATCCTCACCGTGCAGGCCGACGGCGGCAGAGTGCGATCTACTCAACTTTTTACAGTCTTTGACCCAATTGCCACCCTGCGACGTGGCACTGTGGTGATTGACACGCCTGTACTAGATTCCCTTGCCCTGTGGCAAGGAACCTGCCCGCTCGGAGCCAGCTACTCAGTGCTGCAGCTATCCACCAGCGAGCCTGCCTGGGTGCGGATCTACAATAGCGTGGCAGCACAGGCGGCAGATGTGGGGCGAGTTTTTGGCGATCCGCCTCCCACGCCACGTGGCCTGATCGTTGACGAAACAACCACTGTGGGCAATTTATCTATCGTATTGCAAGGGCTGGAAATCGGCGGAGTAGTGGGCAGCAACCTTGATCCACCTTTTAGTGCGGACATACCAGTCACAATCCAAAACAGATCGGGGAGTGAAAACATAATTACCATTTCTGTACTGCGCTTGATACTTGAGAATCAGCCACCACCACCCCCTACTGTGGAACTTGACGCAGCGCTAATTATTGCAACGCCCCAACTTGAGCTTGATGGCGACCCTGGTTTTAATTTTGAGGAAATCTAATTGGCCGGAATACCTGGTTTTATTTTTGAAGATGCGCGATCTAGGTTAGCCGAAACCTTAGACCCTGGCACTGCAACTCTGTATGTGCGGCTACTGCTGGGCATCCCGGCAATCACAATGGAGGCGGTCGCCGAGGCCAATATTTTTGAGTCAGCAGGTTTTCAGTATTTGAGCGTGACTGGTTGGGATGGGGCGTTGCTAGAGGCATCCCCAGTCCTGTTCCCCGCTCTCAATTCCGGTGGCGAGAGAGTGAGAGGCTTTTTGGTTTGCGAACAAGCGGGGAGTAGCCCAGCAACAGATGATCCACTTGTTTGTTTTGGAATTTTGAGAGGGCAAGAGAGTGAAGTTTTGATGCCTGAGTTCGTGGGAGAATCACTGCGAATCACTTTCCCCGATGGCGTTTTCTCGATTGAGGATGGCTACGTTTATCATGCTCTTGATTACCAGTCTGGAGACGTAGAGGCAGCAACAGTAGGCATTTTCCATCTTCTTGGGACTGAAAATTATACGAAGACTTACGCAAACCCACTATTTGGGTTTACCGCGACAACTTACAAAGCAAAACTAGACCCAGGGACTAACGGTTCTAGCGCAGCATCTTCTCTAACCACAAAAAATACGAGTGTACAAACATTTGGGATTAGCCAATCTGGCCAACGCCGGATCGCATTTGACTTTAAATCATCCGCAAACAATCAGCGCAGGGTTCGCGTTGGCCGAGTCGGGGGGAGGCGCAATCAAAACTTGTCTGGCGAGAATATAAAAATATTCGGATCAAACTCTGTGCCAACCCTTTCAAATGCAAACGTTGACAACACATCCCTGTGGACATTACTCTGCGATCAGACAATCAATATTACAACAAATGTAAATTTTTTCATTGATTGTTACGACCCGAATTACTGGGCTTGCCTGAAAATTGAAACGCAGGGATTAACCGCAGCATATGCTTTTGAGTTTTTCGATTCTTACATTTTATCTCCAAATCAAAACCTGGTTGATTAATCACCCAAATCAATAATATTTCCTGGGGTGTCGAGACTTCCTGGTGGTGGGCAGCGCTTAGGAGGATCGCCGCAGTTGTCCAGGTCTTCTGGATTTACAGGAGTAATTGATAGGATAGAGAACGCCAAGGGTTGGCAGAGGCCATTCGTCCCGCCAACCACATACCTCCTAGACTCCGTAACTATTTGAGCGAACTCGCTCCGAATGCCTGAGCCAGAAAACGTTTCGGCAGCCAGTATGGGGCCAGTGACCGTCACTTCGCTCACAAACTCTTTTCTTCTAATGGAGCTAGGATCGCTGCAAGCAATTCTCCTTCTGAACCCTAAATCTCTTTCGTAATATAAGCGATATTTAACTTTGTATCCAATTCGGCACTGCCCCCCTTTAAACTTTGGCTCAATTGCAGCGTTGCCATCTTCAAGGCTGCCATAGTCCCCGCCTTCTCCCACGTACTGGATCGACGCTTCTCCTGTCGTGGAGTCCTCGAAACAGGCCCAAGGGCGATTTGTGCCGTCCCCTTTTTTCCGGTCGCAATCCTCCAAGCACTCGTCTACCGTCTCAAAAAGCGCTTGACCCTCAGCTCCTTTGTCTGAAGTTGTGAAGACTTCTTTGCAGGTGCAGCCCCCATCTCCGTTGGGGTCAAAATCTTGCTGAAATACAGGCTCTCGCCCAGTGCGTCCCCCTGGGCGACGAATCAAACTACTGCCAGTGCCAGTGCCACCCATGGACGTGTTGCCACCACCCCCTGTGGTGTCCGAGCCTTTGCCTTGTATGGGTTTGGCGTCAATCGCGGCATCACCCACGCGGCGGTAAACGTCCACGCTGTCGCCCTTGCCTAGTCCGCGATTTGTGTGCAGCTTGGCCCCCCTGATAATGCCGCCATCTGCGGTTTGCACATCCCAGCCGCCAAGCTTGGCATTGTAGCCACGCACCTTTGCCAGCCCGTCGATTTTAGTGTCTTGGTTGCGCTGGCGCTCAATCTCGGCCTTCAGTTCGGCTTCGGTGTACTGGCGGCGGTTTTCAGCCAGATCGTCAAATAGATTAGTCACTGGTACTTACGTCAATCCCTTCATTGGCCAGGTTAAAGTCAATCGCAATCCGCCGCGTGACGCCATCGGCAATTGATTGCAGCGTCGTTTCCTGGAATACCGCCTCGACTGCTGATGCTGTGTTTCGCAGTAACACGATCGCATCCCAGGTTATCGGCCCACCAGTAGCCGTCTGGGTAACCTCAGCCCGTAGCTCAGCGCGATTTTGGATCGTGTCAAAACTGCCTGCAGGAAAAGTGACCATTTTGCGCGCGTATCCGTTGCCGGAGATCTCGGCTGCCTCAATTTCAGTTAGTGTCGATGCTGCACTAATATTTCCCCCGCTGCACAGCAGCAGCGTAAAATCTGTCGGCGCTGCTGCTGCTCGGTAGCGCTGTTCCAGTGCGCCAAGCTGAGCTGAATCTGTAAATATCCAGGGCATAAGAAAAGACCTCAGTTTGCGGTCTTTTTACCCTGCCCTCCACCGCTTTGCAAGGCTAATCACCGGCCCTGAGTGCCTGCAGTCGGGCAATCTCAGCCTCAATTTCAGCACGACTCTGAGCGACCTGAGTCTGGGGCTGCAACCCCTGGAGCTGTCCCTCCAAAGACTTGACCAACGCCTCAGCATTGTCCTTGGCCTGGCCAGTCGCCTCCTGCGCAATCCAGCGCCAATAGCAAAGGGTTAATCCCCCAACTAGCTCGGCAAATGCACTCAAGCTTTGCTGCCACACGTATCGACCATTCTTGCTGATTTTGACCAGGCTCGCTGGCAACGCGCAAATCGATTCAGTGATCAGCTCCAGGCACTGACTATGGATTTTTAGATCATAGATCAACTCATTTTCGTCGCTGTATAAACCTGCCAAAAATTGCATCGCGTAGTCCGTAAATGGCTCAACAGTCAGCAACTGCCCGGCCACTGTGATCGTCTGTGCAGTTTTTACCATTCCATTCCCTCTGGTGTCTCTCGTTGATCTCTAATCTTCCTTTGCTGAGAGCATATCTCCTCCCATTCGTTCTCCGACCTCTCGCTGGCCCGTGGCGGCTTTTGTTTTGCCTCTGGCGTGTCTGGGTCTGGCGTCATTCCGTCCTCCAGCGCCCCCAGTGGGGCTTATATCGCGTCCATCCAGTCCGAGTCCTCGCTGGCCATATATTCGTCCCAAAACCAATCGTTGAGCTGCTGCTTGGCGCGACCCTTTGCCCCCTTGCTCAGGTCGGCCAGACGCCGCAATAGATTGCTCACAGATTGGATTGAGCGGCTCTTGAGTAAAGCGTTGGCCTCAGAAAACGAATTGAGGCTGTGCATGAGATCGGCTAGCCAGTCATCTTGATAATCCCCGCTGCTCCAGGGCGGAAACTCGTCTGTCTCTCGCTTGGGGGCATCAGAAACCTCCAGCCGGTTGAGCTGCTCAATTGCCCCTCCTGAGACAAAAAGTCTCTCAAATTCCCCCTCGGCCAAGTCTTTGATTTCAACTCCGTAATGCCCAGGGCGATCAACTCGCTCATGGAGATCCAGGATCCGCTGCGCGATCGCATCAGCCTTGGCTACTTCCCCCAGATCGCAAAGAGATTGGAAGATGGAAAACATCGACTCTAGATTGGGTAAATACGCAAAAGCCACTGGCTGAATCCCCGCAATATCCTCGCTCAACTGAATCCATTCACTTAACACTTCCGCTGTCTTCGAGGGAATACCAAGGTGGGCTTACAACTCAGCTCCGTGATCCGGAACGCCAGGGGCACGGTGTCCCCGCCAAAATTGATCTCAGAATTCTCTTGGCGATTTAGTTCTACCGGGTCAAACTCAAGGTAAAAAACTTCTTTTTTGCCCTGATCCTGCAACACACCAAAAATCAGCATCCGAAAAATGTTGAACGGATCCTCCGTCAGCACATCCGCTTCGGACGCTGCGTATTGTCCAAAAACCGTTACCCAGGGGCGCAGCGCTACCACGTCGTTGCTGAATCTCAGCTCAAAATCCTCATCTTGTGCAAACCGCAGCCCTGCGGTTGCTGGGTCAAACCCCGCAGCCGCAACTCTCTCTAGGCTGGTCGAGATCCCATTGGTTAGATAAAACGCCTCGGTTGAGGACTGATCGGCCCCTGCACCCTCGCCTTCAAAGCCAAGATCTGCGGGCTCGTAGGTGTTTCGGGTCACTCGAAACGAACTGACAATCGGTACCTCCGAAACGGCCTGATCGTCCAACAAATTGCCGATCTTGAGTGCCATCAACTCTTTGGTTATGCGGCTGTATTCCGCTGTCACGGCAGGCTGGCGCTGGGTCACCATCGCCTCGTCAAATTGCAGCTCGCCGATCGCATTGCGCTGGGTGTAGATCTGCTCCTCAATCCCCTGATTCCAGGTGATATTGCTGGGCGTAGGTAGCGCCAGTCGTCTAGCGGGGGTCTCCTGCAAGGTCGTGAGCAAAAGCATTGTGGGGGCAATAGCCATAGAAAACTCCTTAGCACTTACGTTGTCGGCGGGGGAAAATCAATTTAGGCTTACAGCTCAGCTCCGTGATCCGGAACGCGAGGGGGACGGTATCGCCCCCGAAATTGATCTCTGAGTTCTCTTGGCGGTTCAGCTCCACCGGGTCAAACTCAAGGTAAAAAACTTCTTTCTTGCCCTGATCCTGAAGTACGCCGAAAATCAGCATCCGAAAAATGTTGAATAGATCTTCGCTCAGCACATCAGCGGTCGCCGAGTCGTACCGCCCAAAGACGGTCACCCAGGGGCGCAGCGCCACCACATCATCGCTAAAGCTCAGCGCGAAATTAGCATCCTGAGCAAAGCTAAGCAGATCTGCTTCCGGATCAAAGGTTCCGGTCGCCACACGGGTTAGCGGCTCGGAGATGCCGTTATTTAGGTAAAAAGCCTGGGTGTTAGTTGAGTTTGCGGCGATACTGTTGCCCTCAAACCCTGCTGCCGCCCCTGCGTAGGTGCGGCGATTAACACGAAATGAGTTGACGATGGGCACCCCGTTGGCGGCCTCCTGCTTGAGCAAATTGCCGATCTTAAGCGCCATCAACTCCTTGGTCATGCGGCTGTATTCCGCTGTCACGGCAGGCTGGCGCTGGGTCACCATCGCCTCATCAAATTGCAGCTCGCCGATCGCATTGCGCTGGGTGTAGATCTGCTCCTCAATCCCCTGATTCCAGGTGATATTGCTGGGCGTAGGTAGCGCCAGTCGTCTAGCGGGGGTCTCTTGCAGCGTGGTCAAAAGCAGCATGGTGGGGGCAATAGCCATTTTTTAGTCCTCCAGGGGTTCAGGCTCGGTTTTGCGGGTCGCCCTAGGGGGCGATTTCGGCTTTGGTGGGGCGACGGCCTCGGCGATCCCTTGCTGGATGTATCGCTGGGCGATCCGCTCTGGCAGCTCCAGCCTTGAGCCAGTCGGTCGTCCGTCGATAGTCTTTTTGGCAATAATCTCCACGTCAAACACTCCGAATCAACAGGCCAAACATCATGTAAAACCGCCAGTAGCCTTGCTCGTCCTGCTCCACCAGCTCGGCGTCAAGGGGGTAAAACCCCGCATCCAGGCATTCGTCTGGCACCCAGCCCGTCAGCAGCCATTTGGTCGCCCTGGTGAGCTTGTAGGTCTCCTGGTGACTTCGCAGATCACGCAATCGCCACGAGATCTGGAATTGCAGCTCTTCGTCCTGGACGGGATCGCGCCGATCCTTGGGGCGACTCCAGCGGCTGCGGACGTAGGCGACGGTCAAAAGCCCCTTGGGTACGGGTCGCCCCGACTCCTCGTTGGCGGGCTGTGCCTCGACCCTGGCTCCCATATCAACCAAGACGTTAAGCCGTTCCAAAATCGCATTCTCAAGCCGATTCAGGAGCGTAATTTCGCCCGATGGGATGTCCACGCTCAGCACTAGACCCCCCCCACATCAATATCGGGGAACAGCCCGCCGCCTCGGCGCTTGACCAGCTCTGGCGCTCCCAAAATTCCCGCAGGCTGACTGGTTGCCGTTTCGATCCCCAGGTTCTTTTGTCCTTTAGCCACCTCGCGCAGGCTGCGCATTGCATCTTCATAGTCCTTGCGCACAATTTCCGGGGGGCTATAGCGATTGAGCATGTATCTGGCGATTTGAGCCACCCAGCGCTGCAGCGCCCGCGTTGGCTCAACCGGAATCGAGTATCGAGACCGCAGGTAGCCATTCGCCTCCTCAGATGCGTCTGACAGCGCCTGCTCGATTAGGGCGGCGTTAATTTCGGTGGCTGCTGGGTTGTCAAGCTGAGTGACCATAAGAGCCTCATCTTCGCCGTAGAAGTTGATCCATTCGCTGGCATCCAAGTAACTCATGTGTCCGATTGGTTACGCCTCGCTGACTGGCTCTTCGGGTTGGGCTTTGCGCGCTGTGCGCTGCTTGGAGGCAGTCTGCCTAGTGCCGCCCGCCTTACCCTCTTTGGGTGTTGGAGGCGGCTCTAGGATTTCAACTGCGGGTGGGTTCAGACTTTTTAGTGGGGCAGCCTGCTCGGGCGAGAGGGTCGTGATTTGGCCTCGCTCAATCCGCTTGCCGTCAACCATTAGGGGGGTAACCACCCGATACCGATCCATTACGCAACTCCTTGCACCAAAAATCCGCTAGTCGAAAGGCCATCATCTTCAAGGCCCGTGAGGACTGGGGCGCGCTCGTGCTTGACCGGATAAATCCAGCTATCGCAAGACCGGTCGTTATAGGGCTGTTCCACCAGGGGGTGCCCGTCCATTGCGTAGGTGTAGCCAAAGCTGGGCATCATCATGCTGATGCGACCGTTGGGCGCATAGGTTACCGACCCCTGAATCGCCAGGGGCGGCACATAGGCCAAGATCAGGTTATTTCCCCATACGTCCTCGCTTTCGTCATCGTCATCAAAGTAGATTGACTTGCCGACGGCTACTCGCTGTAGTCCGAGCAGTTGCGCCAACATCGCCTCAGTGATCGACTCGGGACTCGTATATTTGAATCGATCCACCACAAACGGGTTGTTTTTGGCCGCAACGAACGCCGAGGGGCCAAAGATCCCCACGTTGGGGTACGCGCCGATCTGAGATCGCACCGCCTCTTTGTACTCATCAACCTTGGCAGGGACATCACAGGTGCTCGACGAAAATTTATCGCCCCCAGTAAGCGCCACCGTATTATTCGAGTTGTAATTGGCGGCATTGGTCGCAATTCCGGCTTGATCAAGCTCAACCTGCAAGCTGATCACGTCCATGCCGAAGGTTGTGGCTTGCTGGCCCAAGTCAATCCCTGGCATGACTGTGGCATCGCGCATGTGCTCATAGGGGATCGGACACTCCATTGCATCCTGATACAAGCTGAATGGCTTGCCCAGGTAGCCAAACGTAATGCGCTTTTTCTTGCCGCCAGGGGCGCGGCGCAGATGATATTTGCGGAAGCTTTCTTTGCCGAACTGCAGCACCTGGCCGCCAGAAACAGCCACCGGCACGGGCGGAAACAGAAGATTGCCAACCCGCTCATTGTGTTTGTAGCCGTGGGCGAAATCAGTCAGGATTGGATCCTGAACCCGAACTTGCTGAGGGCTTTGGGGGGATGTACTCATCTAATCTAAAACTCCTTATTCTTCGGGTTTGATCTGCCAGCCGTTCAGAAACGCCTCAATGGGCTTGCCCGCGCCCGTTGCTGCGGTCATGGCGATGCCGAAAATGTACTGGCCGTCTTCAAAGTCGGCTTCTATGGCTCGGCCTGCGGCGTCGCAGGTAAGCGGAGTCCCCACCGCGATTTCGCCTCCAGCCTCTACCAGGGCTGTCCCCAGCATGGTCACCGGGAAATCATCACCCATCGCTACCCCATAATCGGCAACGCCTGCCACGAGCTGCCCCTTGGTGGTGGCCTGCGCTCCATCGAAACCCACAACTCTAGCTGCACTAACAGATCCTGTCGCTGTGAGCGATAGCTTGAGTACATCATGAAAAGTTACCCCCATTACTTGCCTCCCACTGCCTTGTAGGCATCAACTAGTTCTATGTTCGGATTGGCCTTCTGGTAGGCTCTCGCCTTTTGCCAGAGCTTCTTTTGATCTGGATCGACGCTATACCCAGGCGCTTCGGCAAACTCTGGAGCGGCATCACCCTCGTCCTCTCCGGCAGCCCGTTCGCTGTAGTCAATCTGCGGCGGGAGACCTGAGATAAATTCACGCAAAATTTGAGCTGGCGGCTTTGCGGGTTGACCTTCTGAGAACTCCACCGCCGCGAGTGGCTCTAGGCAGTCCAAAACTTCGATCAGCCCTTCCTTATGCCCTGGCAGCAACTTGCCGTCCCGTTGCAACGGCTCCAGGAAATCAACGATCCCCTGGCGGCGCAGCTTGGCCTCCCGCTTGCTAATCTCCGCTTCCTTCGCGGCAATTTCTGCCTCCCTGGGGTGGGGTTCGCTAAACTCTGGCGTCAGCGCCCCAGTAAGCTTGGCGATCTCATCTGACTCAAGCTTGAGGTCTGACAGAGACTCGGCAAATTCGTGAGGGGGGACTTCTAGCGCTTTTGCTAAGCGCGTGTGAATCGTTTCGTCCAGGCTGATTACAGCCCGAATTGCTGTCTCTGCTAATTTGCGTAGATCTTCCATAAGTTCCTCGTTGTTTTGCTGGCGCAAGATTTCGTCGGCAGCAGATCGAACCAGATCCTCAATCAGCAGCCTGACGTCCGTTCCACCAAGTTCGCTGAACTCAGCAAAAGCATCTGCTTTTGCCGGAATCTCATAGGTTGCCTCACCTTCTGAGAACTCCTGAAACTCCAAAAGCTCATCGAGTCCAGCCAGCCCTTTGACTGAGGGCGGGTGCTCGCCTAGTGCCCCCACATGCCGCAGGTGCATTCGCCCTGGCGTTGGATTGCGCAAATCGTCCGGCAAGTAAAAGCTGCTGCTGATTGCCAGCAGGTTCCCGTTTTTTACCCACTCCAAAAATTCAGGGGCAATGCGCTCAAATCCAGCTTTGAGTTTTTCGCCTTCAACCTTTAGCTGGCTGGGCCAGCCAAATGCCCAGGGCTGGCGGTGGATTTCTGGGTCGGGGATGCCTTTGGTTTTGTGCTCGACTATCAAAGGAGCCTTGTAAACTCTCGGTTCGTAGCTGCGGGCGGCGTCCTGTAGGTCTTCTACGGGGTAGTCCCTCTGCCGACCGTGGCGATCTACATGCGTGCCCGACCGGAAGATCTCAACCCACCGCAGCTTGTTTTTTGGCATCCAGAATTCCGAAGCAATTCACCCAGAATCAGTGAATTAGACGCTTTTTGTAAGGCTAAAGGTTCTCGGACAGAAAGCCTGCAAAGCAGGCCAGCATTTCTTCCTGGTCGCCCTCAGTGAAGCTGAGGAAGGGGCGAGCTGGGATGGGAATCGTTCTGGCTTGAAAGGTGACCGCTTGAGAAAAATTGGCGTCTCGGCGCTTAGCAAAGCGACTGCGGCCTTGACGATCAATTCTGAAGTCAACGAAGCGAGCTTGGGCAAACTGGCGGATTTCTCCGCCGAATTGATGAATTGCCGCATACTCCTTGTTGGTGCCGACTGTGGCATAGTCGCGGCCAGAGTCGCCCACGATGCTAGCCGCGAGTCCACCGGTTCGCTGCAGGATTGATCCAGGCCAAGATCCTTGCTTGGCTCGCTGCTTCTTGGTCGCAGGGGCTAGATCGACCCACCGAGGCCGGCCTTGCTGGGCGAAGTTCTCCTCTGCGGCGTCCAGCATTACGCCCTTGATCCGCCTGAATGCAGGTGTTAGATCCTCCAGTCGCCGAGCAATCTCGGCCAATGCTTGACTGATGTCTTCTACTTCAATCTGGATTTCGATTTCAGCCATCGCCTTCATCCTCTCGATACTGTTGCGCCAGGTCGGGGTCGAGGCGGCGTAGATCCGGCTCTTGCTGACCCTGTGCGACGCTATAGCTCCAGCCCGGATCGGGCCTCACTGCCCCCTCCGCGCCCCGATAAACAGCGGTAGGTACTGTGAGGCCAGACCGTTGGCTCAGCAGGGCTGTGTCCTGGGTTAATAGCCCCTCAGAGGATCCTACGACCAGTCCCCTGCGGTCAATGTCTCGCTGAGACAGCGCCCGAATTCTGCAACGGCAATTGAAGCCGTTGGGAGGGTAAAAGCTATTCCAGAATGGATCGTCGTGGCGAAAAATCAACCCGTCCAGTTGACGGTGAGTGGGCCGCGTCCTGGCGTCAAGCACTGCTACGTATTGCCAGTAAGGCCGATCGTCTACATTTTCGGCCAGCTCGGCATGTCGCCCCGCCATCATGGCTGTTTGCAAGTTAGTGCGATAAATAGTCCTCAATCTATATGGGCTTCCTAGCTGCACCTCCTCTTCGCCGTCTGGCCCTTCGACGGTCTGGCGGCCCCACCAGCCTTTCTGCTTTAAGATTGGCTCTAGATTTTGGCGGAAGGATCGCTCAGTTTGGCCTTCCTCTAGAGCCTGGGTGAATGCGTCGCGGATCGACTGCAGGATGTCGAGCTTGGCGGCCTTGGCCACCGTGAAGGCCCTGTTGTGGGATTCTTCGAGCATTTCCTCCCAGTCCCAGGTGATCTGGTGGCCCTTGCGGCGGAACCAGGCGATCGCCAAGCGCGGGGGCAGGCTGATCAAAAATTTCAGGGGTGCTATAGCCATTAGTTACTTTGGGAGCGAAAATCCAAGGTTGTGAGCGTCACGGGGACTATGTTCTCCCCCTCAAGCACATAAATCAGGTTTGCAGATGCCATCAAACTTCCTCCTGAGCGCCAATTCGCCCAATAACCTCAGCCAGAAAAAACGCTCGCGCCAGCCGCTCTTCTAGGGCTGCGGAGTCAAGCATTGGGTACAGCTCCGCTAGTCGCTCCATCGCCCCCTCGCCGTCGCCAGATTGCAAGAAATTAACTAGAGGTTCCAGCAGCGCTTCCATTTCAGCAGCTAGCTCCTGATCGCTTAATTCGTCCAAGAATGTGTCGATGGACTCCTGATCCTCGATTGGGTCGGTTTCAGCGAACTCTGTGTCGAGCAATGCTCCTGGAACTTCTGGGGGGGTGGCTTTGCGCTGCCACTGGCCGCCAAATCGCTCTTCAATTTGGCTGACCTCTTTAGGCTCAAAGCCAATCTCGTATAGGTTGGCGTAGATCTCGGATGTCAGCTTGAGGTCATCTTGCCTAGGTGGCACTCGCCAGACTGAGGGGATGGCGGCATCGCCCAACCGGGCGCGATTGTATTCAATGAGTTGCCGCACTGGGCCGCGACTAAATGAAGCGCACAGCGCATCAGAGTCGGCCAAGATCATCTGTTGCTGAATCGACAGATGGGTCTCGCCTTTGTATTGGCCGCCTTCTGCGTCAATGGTCATTGTCTCGCCGAGAATGATGCGGGCGATCGCGTCGTCGCATTTTTCGTCAAGGACACTAAACTCAGCATTGCCCGAGCGCCTTGCTTCCAGCAGATCAATGGCCATACCTTCTGGGATTATGCCCCCGGCATCGCTGGCCAGCCCTTCGACCACCCGCTTGAGCTTCGCTTGCTCCTCCGGTGGCGTCCCAGCCGGATATTTGCCCAAGGGGAATCCCAGGGCAAATCGCCTCAAGAATGTGAGCCACGCCGTCAGACCCTGGCGCTTGATTGTGACCGGCCAATAACAAAAGTGTGCGTCACCAAGGCCATAGGGATCGTCATCGTTATCGGCCCCGTAGCAAAAATGCCAGAATTTCTCGGGCGGCAAAGCCTCGCCGTAGTGCATTTTGCCGTAGGTCAGCAGCCTCAGTTGGCCCTGGGAGTCAAACCTAAACCGCTTGGCTTTCTTTACCTTCAGGCCGCCGCGCGAATCGTCCCACACAACCCAGCGGTCGTCCGTGGCAAAAAGAGTCTCGGCGATCGCATAGCCGTACCAGAAGCCGTAGTGCATTTTGCCAAAAATCGAGTCGGTGGGGATGCCATCGAGCATCTCGCGCACCAAGTCTGCCGCTCGGCGATCGGCTTCGGTCTCTTCCTGGAATCGTCGCCGCCCTGGGCGCACCTCCCAGGGCCATGCGAGCATCCCCTCTCGCCGCTGCCGCTGTGCCGCGCGAGCCATGTCGTCTCGCAGGATTTCTTCGTATATTTCGAGATCGCCCCCGCCCCGCATTTGCAGGATCTTGTCCTGATAGGTCAGCAGGGGCCCCAAGTAGCCACGAGTAATATCTCGCCCATCTTGGATTGTGGCGAGTTCTGTCCAGTTGGGTTTGGGGTTGGCGTTTGTCATGATGTATTTTTGCCAGACACGCCAGCCGAAGGCCAAGGCTAAGCGCAAAAGCCCTTCAGCACGGGGTCTGGGCTGGGCGTAATCGGGGTGTAGTCGATGGGGCTAAAGGTGTTGGTCACAGCATATTGTGCCAGGAAGCACGCCCAGGCTCGGTCGGCGTGCCCCAGAGCGTCGGTGTCCGCGTCAAAACGCACCCCGCCGGTTGGGGTGACAATCTTGCGGAGTTTGTGCAGGTCTTGCCTTAGCTCCAGGTCGCCAGCCGGCACGCGCAATTTGCGATCTTCAAATCCCTGCTTACCAATCTGAGCCAGGGTTTGCTTATTCGCCGCCGTGAACAGTATCCCCTCAACTCGGTGCATCCCGTATCGCCGCTGTGCATCCTCAGTCGGCTTTTCGCCCATCCCGGTCTGATCCATCGCCAATCGGCGCACCCGATAGCGCTCAAAAAGCGCATCCATTGTCGCATCCTGCTCAGCGAATGTGGCCCGCCGCAAGGTCACAATCTCGCGAGTCCACAATACATCCCCAACTCGCTCCAACACCCAGGCGACCCAGAGATCGTTGCGGCGCGCAATATCGTTGCCGATATAAACATCCCCTCCCTGGTATCGGTCTGGGTCTCCAGCTTCTGGCGACTCGCAACTGTTGATCAAGTCGTAGCTGAGCCATGCACTGGCCTCGTCGACGAATTGGCACAGGTATTCTTGCGCCCAGAGGTCGGGGTCATTGAGACCCCGTCGCAGCTCTTCGACGTCCCTGGGCAGCCCTTCTCGCACTGCCTGATGGATGTCAATACGGTGCTTGTGCCACAGCGGGTCATCTAGAGACCACAATTCGTAGAATTTGTTGGCCTTGCCCTTGGGCGTGGAGGTGATTCTCACCTTGTAACCAGCACTCACCACCGGGAACAGCGCCCCCCAAATGGCGCGGCTGTTTTTGTGGATCGCAAATTCGTCTAGGAAGACGTTGCCTGAATAACCCCGTGCCGTGTCTGGGTTGGCTGGCAGGGCGATAATGCGGCTGCCCCCAGGCAAGCGAGCCTCAAGCTGCTTAAAAGCCTGCCCCGACTCACCCACGAACTCGCTCTCGATTACGTCTGCCGCCATCTGATACGCCTGCAAGTGGAGCCTGACGCCCTCCTGCATCGCTTCTCTGGCCTGTCGCTCGCCCCGAGACAGGATGACCCACCGAGTGCGGCGACCCTGGCTCTCTACCTCAAAGCAGTCGTCAACAATCTCCAGAGTTGTGGCAAATGTTTTCCCGGTTTGTCGGGCGAACATGGCGATCTTAAATCGGCTGCGATCAGCCAGCCATCGGCACTGATAGTCATACAGCGTCAAGGCGCTAGACGAGGCCATAAACCTCCTCACGGATGATCCGGAGCGTCTCTGGGTCGATTGTTCGTTTACTCGTTTTGGTCTCAGCCTCTTTTTCCAACGCAGCAAATTTGGCGGCCAGTCGTTCCCTGGTCTCGGTTGCGTATTTCTTCAGGGGTACAGCAGATTTGTTGAGGTCAGCAATATTTTTGAGGAGCTGAGTCAAAGAGATTTTTTGCTCCTCCAGATTCAGGCTCAACAACACTTCAACCGCCTTGTTGATCGCGAGCATATACGCTCCCTCTCCAAGTGACAGCGCATCGTCCCCCACAGCTTCAACTAAGCTACGCAATTGCTGCGCGGTAACAGATGCCGCAGCAATTGCGTCCTCGTAGCGTTGCGCGTAGCGGTGGATCGAGCTTTTTGAAATATCATGGCCCAGCCCTCGCAACCACAATTCCAGTTCGTCGTAGTTAGTGAAACCGCTGACAATCAACCGCTGGTTTAGCTCGTCTCGGCGGGTTTCGCTCAAGGCTGTAAAAATCTTGGATTTACGTCCCACTTGAGCACCTCACAAAACCCTCGGCGAAATTCCCACAGGCCAAGGCGCGTTACCCTCGTAGACCTGACATCCCAAAGCCGTGATTTTGTAGTGCCACTCGTATGCGCGTCTCTCCACCTGGATCAACCCCAGACCCTCCAGGTACTCCAGGACATTCCGTACCTGCTGCATTGTTACGTCCAGCATATTCAACTGAGCCAGCACGCCCATCTCCTGGCTATCTGACCAGCCCAAACTGCCCGCCAGGTAGGCGTCCGAAAACAGCCTTCGCCGCAATTGCTCTCGCCGCCGCTGCTCTTGCTTCTCAATCGGATTCATGACTCCTTCCTAATCCCTTCAAGCGCAACAAAAATCTGACTGATTTGCTCTGCCAATCGTTCCATGCCTGCGTTTGTAACCATTGATTGGCGAGTAAAATCCTCGTTGTGCACATAATTCGCTGCCACATTGAGCCGCAGATCATGAGCCTCACGCTCAATCCGTCTGGCCTCAGCCTCTAGTCGCTCGATCCGCTTTTCGGAAAAATTTATCATCCTCACCGCAAACCATCCCAACGCCCCAGATCCAGCACTTAGGATGCCCAAAATCGAAGTTAAAATAATCGCCTCAAGCGGGAACGCCACAACTGGCTGAGGGGCGGTCGGGGGCTGTGGGGGGGCTTGGTACGCAAAAATCAAGCAACTACCTCCTGAATGTAACGAGCCAAGTCCTGGTCTCGATTAAGCCACCCTTGCAAGAAAACCTGCTGGCTGGGGTTTTCACGCACTCGTTGATGTCGGTATGCCTCTCTGTTTTTGCAGTATCTCAGCGCCGAATCCATCCCATTGCCTCGCAAAACAGCCGCCTCGGTCTGGGGACCAAGGATGCCGTCCATCTTCAGATTAAACAATTCCTGCAGAAAAATCGTACCCCCCACTATGCCGTGCATTACGCAGGTGTCAAAATGGACAATTTCAAAGGCAGGATGTGCGCGCTGGGGGAGGTTCCCTAGAACCCAGTATTGTTCTCGATAGATTCGTGTAGCCTCGGCTTCAGAGACTAGCCATACATCCTGGCGATGCAGTCCCTGTTGATCGCGCCAGCGATCGTAGGTTCCCTGGGTAATCCCTCGATTGGTTCTTCCCCCCAAATCATCCACATGGTCCACAGCGCCCCCCTCCCAGTGGAGGGTAAACGCCAGTGCTAGCTCCAGGATTTCAGACTCGGAGCGAGCAGTTTTCGCTGGGGCCGAGTCTGGCGCTGGGGCATCTGCTCGTAGCTGAGCTTCGATCGCATTGGGACTAACGTCTACACTCTGCCCACCAACATGAATCCAGGTGCGGAAGTCAACATGATCAGGATAATCATTGCGACCAAGCCGGCCTGTGCCGCCCTCTACTCCAATCTCTTGCCCTGGCAAGATCTTGTCGTTAACCCGAACGTTAAAGCTTTGGGCATGAGCATAGGCCGTCCAAAGCGGGTAATCCTGCCCCTGGTGGCGATAGGTTAGGTTTGTGTGGATGTGGCATCTGTGTCCGTATCCCCCTTCAAGTCCGACTTTAGTTACGGTGCCGCCATACCAAGCGCGGATTTTTTTGTCACCTACGCAGTAATCAATCCCGAGGTTGCGATTGCTCGGCGGGAGCTGCCGCAATACGCCATCCGCAAAAATGGCACGAGTTACATCCTTCCAAGAATGACCATGCGGTTCCATGAACCCGCCCGTGAAGGTGATTTGCCCCAGTCGCGTCTGAGCTACAGGGTAGTTAGGCCAGCTCAACTGCCGCTCCGGCACCTTGAATCCGTCTGGCAGGTTGCTCTCCGTCGGCGGCTGACCCGCGCCCGCAAGCGGCTGGCCATTTAGACCTACCAGTCGGCAGTGTGGGGCGTAAAAATACCAGGTATTCCGGCCATCCAGCACGGCTTCGGCCAGTGCCACTCGCAGGTGATCGCGTACCACCTGCCACGAATGCACCGCAAACTCACCATCCGCCAGGAAGTATTTTTCGTGATCAAGTAGCTGGGTGCTTTGTGCCGTAGATTGCTTGGCGAAGGTAGGTTGAAGGATTTCAAGCTTCAACATGGCTTCCTCTGATGATCTGCTCTTTTACGCCCAGCGCCAGATCGGTTGGGTCAACTCCAGCAAATTCTGGGTGGATTTTGGCGATGACTTCTGGGAGCCGCGATGCGTAGGTCGATCGCCCCATCAGTTCTGCCTTCAAGATTAGCCCCGCTTCTCGGATTAACTTGCGATTTGCCGAAGGGTCTATGAGCGATCGTGGGGTCGCAAAGTCGCTGGCGACCCAGATCTGACAGGCCATCTGGATGGCTCTTTCAAGGGCTTCTGCCGGAGGCAACCTTCTTATCTTCCAAAAGTAGAGCGCTGCCGCGCCGACTGCCGCTCCAGCTATCCCCATCCCGATCAGAGTTTCACGCATGTGCTAGCCCAAATTCATAGGGGTAGGCTATCCCGTTACCGAAAATAGCGTCAGGCTAAGCCTTTGCCGATCTTTTGCCAATCTCCAGAACCCATGTGGGGTTCAGTCCAAAGCTGCGAGCCACGGAGGTGATGGTTTCACCTGCCGCTAGACGCTTTTGAATTTGCTCGTGGCGAGCGGCGAGTCCGTTGTATCCAATGCAGGTTTCAATCTCAGATCGCAAAGTCTCGAATTCGGCTTCTCCAATGTTGGCGCGCAAAATGCTTAAGAGCCTATCTCCCCTGAGTCCAAATCGACAGCAGACCGAGACGGCGGGTTCGCCTCGCATCACGGCACGACAAATCTCGGCATTTTTCTGCGCGTCCGACTTGGCGGAACTCGGGACTCGAAGTCGATCGCCGCCGTATAGCTCACACAGCTTCTGAGAGGCGCGCAGTCCAATTATCTCGACGATGCGCGGGGTTGGGGCCTTGGGTATGTAGATCCACCACTTGCCCCTATTTTCATCGATGAGGCGCTGGGTCTGGTCGCGTCCGATTGCCTGGGCTATGTTCTCGAAATCTTTTGCTTTATACATGGCAGTCTTCCCAATTTTCGCAGGCTGGGTACGAGAGTAGTCGGGGTTTTCGGGGGAGCGGCGTCGCTAGTTCCCGGATGAAATTCGCCTCAAGCCATCCGGGGTTGACCGCGCACAGGGGCTTGAATCTAACTTCGCAAAATCGGCAATTGATGCAGCTTTTGGGATCCATCTTTCAGAATCGGCCAATGTCTAGTTTTTTTGTGATCTCTTGGACTTGCTCCTCGGGCACTAAGGTTGAAATCAGTGTCAGCAGCTCCAAGATCAGCACCTGCAGTCTGGCTACGTTTGAGGCACAGCGAGACAGCTCCTTGGAAATCGCGAGCAGCCCCTCTCGATCAAGTGCCTCCCAGCGCTCATACCCGTAGGAGCGGCACAGCAGCAAAACGGCCAGGTCTCGCTTGGCGTAACCAAGGCGACAAAGCTGCGCTTCCACTGCAGCAATGTCGTCTGACAAGTCCTTCTTGCCGTCCAGCAGGCCACCTAGCTGTCGCTCTAGCTCCAGTAAGTCTTCGGCTCTGGCGCTCCGCAGATTTGAGATGCCGCAGCGCTCCAGGAATCGTTTTACACACCTGTGCTCGGCGTTAATTCCAAGGATCTGCATCCGCGCCTTTAGGGTTTTGCGGGCTTGAACCAAATCAGGCATCTAACCACACCTCAAGCGCGTGAATGCAATCTGCCAACTGCTGAGGCGTAGCCGCCTTGATGGGGTCGGCCCCAGGCATCAAGGTCAACTTGCCCCCGATCTGTCGCTTAACAAAGGCTTGCAGCGCCTGGTGGGATCTGTCTCGCACCTTTCCCGCCTTGTGCAACTCAATCCACAGCGCCACCAGCTTGTCGGCTCGCGTTTTGCAGCGCTTCTGACGAGATACTGGACTGAGGCTCCCACCCGTAGGGCGAAAGCCGACCGAATAAAACCAGTCGAGCGTTTTTTTGAGGCCCTGGACATCCAGAACCCCGGCACTCCGCTTGCCAGTCAACTCTTCGAGCTTGTCTCGATAAACGTCTTCGTCCATATTGAGCTGCTTGCGGGCGATGTGGATTTGCGCCAAGATGCGCCGTCGTTCGCTGGCAGGGAGTTGATTTTTGCTAGTCATTGCCCAATCCCCCATTTTTCGCGCAAAAGCGCCTTGTAGTGGTTATCACGCTCCAGCATTAGCGCGTATAGACTGACTAGGGCGAGCTGGCACTGCTCCCGATCTAAGTTTTTAATTCGTTGTTTATAAGCCTCAATTTCAAACTGCTGCTCAAGGGTTGGTTTCATAAGACCTCCTCCAGGCTGATTCCCCATTCAGGATGTTCGTCGATCCAAGCCGCTGCCATTTCCGCGCGACCAGAAGAGCACATATTCCGCAGCGTCCCCAAGCGAATTTCACGCTCGTCTGTTCGCTGTGGAGCCAGCGAAGGCAGCTCGGGTCTACTAGCGGCCAATTCTCTGGCCTTGGCTTCGCGTTCGGTCTCTAAAGCCTTAAATTCCTCCCATGCCGCGTCCAGCTTCTCAATGTCGTCGTACGTCTTTTCGCAGTTAATGACGTAGCCTAGTCCAGCTCGATACGGCGACATACCAGACTCCAATGCTCGTTTGTTCTGGTTGCCTAACCAGACGCAGAAAATTCGGAAAACATTTTGATCGTTTCGCCACGGAAACTCCTTCCGCATTCGAGCTTCCAGGCGCACAGTGGGGTGGATATACTCAGGCATCGTGCTTCTCGTAATCGGGACAGGTGGGTTCTGGCGAGCCGCAGGGGTGAACCGCACAGGCCAAAAAGAAATCATCGCCAGAAAAAAACTTGCAGTTGGCGCAAGCGCCAACCCGAGACTCCAAACCATACTCAAAGGGCTCCATCTCGACCTCGGGCAGGATCTGGTGGGTAACTGAACCGCCCTGGTCCAGATAGACCAACCGGGCCAAATCCTTTAGGGTTCGCGAAAAGAATTTAACCATCGGCCAGCGAATCCCTGGAGATTCGCATCCAGATGCCGCCAAGATCAGCAAAAGCGTCGTAAAAAGCGTCGGCTGACTTCCCTAGATAGAAAATTGCACTCGGGAAGGGCGCACCAGTTTTAGAGCCTGAGAATCTTAGGCGGCCCCAGCAGAGGCAAACAGGGAAATGCTGGAGCTGCTTCCACCACTCAGTATCGGTTCGGGCAGGCACCAGCAAAATCGCCTCAGTGACGTTTTCGCTCACATACTCCCAGAGCAAGCGCTCCACCCAACGACCGATTGAACGCCCGTAGGGAGGGTTCAGGTAAATCTTGCCCGCCCAAACCCTGTCACTCAAGCCATCAAGCTCGGCTGTGTAGTGAGCATTGGCGGGCACGTTGGGGTTCTCCAGAGTTTCGGCGGCAGGATCGAGGTCGACGCTTCCCAGGCAGGCTAGAACTCGCTCCAATACGTGCGAAGGGGTGTACCACTCCTCGCTTTCACTCGAGTGCTCGGCAGCCTGCGGCTTAGAGCGCAGTCCCCGCTTCACCATGACTTGCTCAATGATTCTGCCGGTGGGGTGGCCCTTCGACTCTTCTAGCGCCGCCTTCCAAACAATCCGCTGCTGGGCGGGTTCCAGCTGAGACAACAGTCGGGTTTGATATTCAACAGGCTGAACATTGCTGGCCGACATTAGATTTTGGGCAACCGCAGCCGCGTTGATCTTGCGATACGCCTCCTGGCGACTCGTCGCCCAGCGCTTCTGGCAATACTCCTCAAAGGATTTGTACTCCTTGCGGTAAAGACGATCGCGCAAGATCGCCCGCAATGCCAACCCAAATTCCAGGTATGACTGCATACAGCGCTCAATTGTGTCCTCATGTCCATTGAGCTTAATTAGTTCTAGCTCTGTCAAGGGTTTGCCTAAGTTAGCCATCGTTAAAAAGCTCCAAAAAGGTTTCCAGGGCTTCGGCTATCGCCCGATTCTGGTCATAGGTTGGATTTTTCTCCAGAAAATTGGCCGGGTCACTGAGCAGGTTCGGAGCGATGTTGACAACAGAGGTAACTTTAGGCTCACGGTTGTAACGATCTGGGTCGAAATCCGGGGTTAGCGGCTCCTGACCCAGCGACAACTCTTGCTGCCCACTCAGGAGCGGCAGCGCTACCCGCCTCAGCCGCGAGATTTGTCGGAGAGAGGTCATTGCCCGCCCTCGCAAAAACTCAATGGTCTGCTCCAAATCCTCTGGGGAGTTGGCCCAGAAGTAGCCGACTGAGGGATGGCTACAAATTGGCCATCCCTGTTCGCGCAACACGGTGATTAGCTCTCGCACCTCCCGCTGCAGGCCAGGATTTTGGCGGCCACAAAGCAGCTCGCACAGATCGGACATGCGAATGCCATTGGCGGAACCTCGACAATCGCTCAACAGACTCAAAACCTGCTCAGCCTTAATCACGAATCAACTTCCCCCACAAGCCGCCAATCGAATTCGCCGCTAGCCATAAACTCCTGGGCGGCCTCGCATTGGGCACGTCCAATCCAGCGCGCCTCGGTCACGTCGACCACATGCCAGACTTGGATGTCAGGCAGATCCCAGGGGTTAATTCCCCTTAATTCGGCAGCAGGAGATCGAGGTTCTCGTCGGATTTGGCAAGCGCCCAGCCGCAGTTGCACAGCCTCGACCAGGATGCCGTCAGCACTGAGCCGAGTCAAAAACTCGAAAACATTGACCGCCGAATCCTTTTTGAGCGAAAGAATTGAAACCAGATTTTCCGAATCCAAAAAGGCCACGTCAAACCAGCTCTGGTTGGGGCGGCTCCAACGCTCTCCTGATGCCCAGCGCCACTGGATCGCCTGGATCCAGACAGAATCCCCAACCTCAACGCTGCCACAATAAAACTGCCCAACCTCGCCGTCAAATCGATAGGGCAGAGGGACTCCATTCCAGACTGCGCCAGTCTGAGCAACGCCGACTGCATAATCTGGAGTCTGGCCCTTCAGTAGAATTTTATTCATCAAATCCTCCAATTGATTTCATAAGTTGCCGATATTCGAGTTCGCGTAGTCCGTCGACAAAAAACTGCAGAGGGTCTGTCTGACGCGAGAGCCAGCTGGTGATATTGCGGATCTCGCGGCGCTCCTGCCCTGATGTCTTACGGAGATCCGGCTTGTGACAGTCTTTTTGGTGCCGCCCTCCCGTCCGCCTAGACACTCTCGTCCTCCCCCGTCAGGCGATAGCGCCAGAGGTTGCGATCTTTGGCGCGGCAGACAACCCCCTTGGCGATCAATGCCCGATACGTGTTGTGAGCAACGTGCCGCTGAGCCTGGGATGACAGGTTCAGCCTTCCGCAGGTTTCGGGGACAGTTAAACTGCCATGCTTTTTTAAGAGCTGGCAAAACCGAGCCTGCCAATCGTTCTCACGCCGCCAAACGACTTTTGGCGGCTCACTATCCATAACCTTCAAATATTCAGTCGCCACCGCCTGGCCATACGAGCGCATTAGGTGCTCGTAGGTGCTGCGAACCCCTGGGTTCTGGAGCAATTGAGCGTTCATGCAACCCCTCCTAGTGCCCTCTGGCCGTTGATTTCGCCGCTGACGATCTGACGAGTTGTTTCCACGCCAAACTCAATAGCAGCGTGCAATTTCAGGGGCACCCAGAAAACGAAGTCATCAAAATTGCCCCAGCCTACGCCTTGCGCCTCGACCACATAGTCGAGCAGTCGGAGCTGCTCGGCGCTTCGTAGGCGAGACAGATCTACACGAAACCCCTCAGGCACGGGGAACGGGGAGCAAACGGGGACTCTCCCGTCCGAGCAACACGACCACAAAAGACTCAGAAGTTCATTCCCTTGGGTTTTGGGCTTCAGCCTTAGATAGCAATCCATGTCAGACTCCTTCAAGATCAAATTCAAATAACTGGGCATCCAAAAAATCAAATCCAGTTGATTCCGGGGGGTATGCATAGAAAAGGTCATCTTCCGAGCACTCATCCAAGTGGATGGTGTCCGCGTCAACCTCCATTGCCCTTGCCTGCGCCCACGGCACGGGGACGCCTCCCCGGATCTGCAGGTCAGCAAGGGCGGTCGTCAGCCCCCTGTCGCACAACAACATCTGGATGGCAATGCGCTGCTGATAGCTCAGGCGAGGGGCATCCACCAAAAAACAGCTCTCCCCATCAACAATCACCTCTGCAAAGTGCTCTTGCGTGGGGATGCGCCCTTCCGGGAAAACGCCCCAGTAGCAAGGATCAGCATCCTGGCGCAGCAACAAAATTGCTTTCACTTTCCATGCCTCCGACAAACGCCTAGCTCAACGTGGCGATCTCCATGAGCACAAGACAGCACCAAATCACCCTGGCGCGCCAGCCACCCCCGCAGCTCGGCAATCAAAATGCTGCGGCTCACGTCCAGGCGCTCCCATTCGCGGTCTAAAACCAAAGCCAGTCCGGGCTGGCCGTACCGCCGCTGGCGACCAGCCTCAACTCTTAGTCCGTATAGCTTTAGCTCGATATCGTTCACCTGCCGTTGCACCGCCTCAACCTGGTGGCGAATCAGTCGGTAAAGCCCGTCCGATACCCCCAGCTTCAGGGCAGCAGGGTTGCGCGGGATCGGGGGGAGCTGCGGCGAACGTTGCTCTAGTCGCTGCTCTAGGTTTTGGCAAAACATAATGCTGCACACACGGCGCAGGGCGTCTGGGTCGTCGGGCAGTCCGCGCATAAAATACTCGTACTCGTACTGAAACTCAATCGGATAGCGACTCAGGTCAACAACAGGATTCATCGGGTTTCCTCCAAAAAAGTGTCACGAACTTGATCGAACAATCGGCCCTTTATTAGCACTGGGCAGTAGGGGCCAATATCGTTTACGAGCTGCCAAAAAACCGGGGCGTCATACGCCTCCTGACATCGCTGAGCCAGCCCAGTCCGTTTTAGTGCAGCGAAATAGGTCAGGCATAGTGTTTGCGAAACCTCAGCCCTGGCCATAGCGTCGTAATAGCTCAAGCAGCCGGATATTCTGAGGGCATTCCACAGCCGCTGCTGCGAGAACGCCACAAATCCGCTGCCGTTGGGGTCATACAGCTCCGTGCGCCCTTTCCAGAGCATGGGTGCCGCCGGGCCGGTGTTGCGGACAAGCCGCCAGGTGTACTCGCCGGCCATGTTCCCAGCCCCTTCGACCTCAAAGTATCCAGCCGCCCTCAAGGCATTGAGGTAGGGTCGTAGCCCAGCCAATTGAACCCCTAGGAGCTGGGTTAATTTGCTGGTCGAAAACCTTTTGCGCTTCTGGGCATAGCGCCAAATTCGATGATTCCTCATCGAAAAAACACAGGCCTTGTTGGAACTCAAACTCATCGGCGATCTCCTGGGAAAAACGGCTGAGCGCCCCATTTTTCGGCGCTGACACTCTCCCATTGCTGCTCTCTCGCTAGGGCGTTGATATTTTCGATGGCAGTCACCGTCTGGCGGGGGCGACCCTGGGTGCTGATAAACATTTCTTCGAGCAGGTCTGACTCGATCTGGCAGTCACTTAGGCAGTCAATGAATTTTTGAGTGTCCTCGAGGTCGAGGCGCTCAAATTCAATCTCTTGAGTGACGCGCCCTTGCAACTGCGGGAACAAGCTGATGGTTCGCCGCGCCTGGAGGTAGCCGACGAAAATTAGGGGTACGCCAGTGCGGTCATGCAATGCCCTCAGGCAGTCGATCATCTGGTGGTATTTGCGGCCACTGGCAAATAGCCGATCGTCGCATTCGTCGAGCACCAGGCCGCGGCCCGTGAGCCTAAGTTTGGCGACCAGCCTGTTGAGCAATGCGGTCGATCCGCCTCCGGTTGATTCGCCTAGCTCGGCGGCGATGTCGCCCAACATCGAGTGCGGCGTCCACAGGGGGTTGCACTCTATAATCAAGCAGTTGCACTGGTTTCTGAGCCAGGTCACTGCGGTTGTCTTGCCGATGCCTGCTTCGCCTAGCACTAGGCCAATGCCTGGTACGTGGCGGCTGCGGCCATCAAGAGATTGGTAGATCTTCAACAGACCCTGAACGCTTCGGGTTCTGGCAATTTTGATGTCTCTCTTTTTGCGCATGGTTTGCTAGGGTGTTGGTGTTTCAAAAAAAGTGTCAGCCCTGCCTGCGGGTGGGGCCTTTTCTTTAGCCCGCTTGGGCGGCCCGTAGTTGGGTCTTGAGCCATTCACGGACGGCTCGATAGCTTTTGTCGGTTTCTTGCCAGTCATCTCCGGCTACCAAAAACTGCAATGCGCCTTTGCCTGCTCCGATTTCGGAGTAGCGCAGCGCGTCGGTGGCGTCTTCGAGGGTCGGCGACTCTCCAGACTGCCATTGCCGCACAACGCGATCTAGTACCGCATCCAGATCCTTGATCTGTGGCCGATCTGGCCTGGGTCTTGCTTCGGCTTGGGTCGGCATCTGCCGCACCCGAGGGAGTGCAGGGGTTGCCGAGCTGGCGGCTTCTGCGGCTGCCGCCAGCGCCGGGGTGGTATGCTCTTCGACTGGCCGTGGGAACATCCGCACTTTGGCGGCTTCCGCTAGGTCGGCGTCGAGTATTTCTTGGGCGATGTTGCTCAGGCTGGCCTCTTTGCGGGCGACCTGCATCTGCTTGCGCCCCTCGGCCAAGATCTCTCTCTGGCGTCGCCTGGCTTGCCCTGTCACCATTTGGCGACTAATGCCGGTGCGCTCGGGGCACTCGGCGACGCAGATGAAAGCCTGGGTGCTGGGGTCGTAGCAATAGATCCGGCCAATGTCGGTCGGGTCGTAGCGCACATGCACCTGGCGGCGCATCCAAGCTCCCAGCTCTGGCGCAATAAAGGTGGCTCCGTCTAGGCGCACGCCGTCTTTGTTGACTGTGCGCAGGCCCGTGCCGGGAGCCTCGGCTAGCAGCATGTCCAGCGCTCTGGGGTCGGCCACTCTGCGGATCGGGTGTTGCCAGTTGGCAACCCTTTGAAATGGCTTTTCGCCGTCCAGCCCCGCATGGGGGCGGTGCATATACGACTCGATCCACTGGTCGCAGAACTTTTGCAGCTCTTCAGAGGACATGCGCACGGCAAAGACATCCCCTTTTACAAACAGCCGCTCGGCGAAGCTTTGGCGGCTGCGGATCGCTTGACGCTCGGCAACGTTGTGGCCGATGAAGCCAGCGAGTAACTCAAGGAGGTCGTGGGCGAAGGTGCGGAAAAACCGCTCGATGTGCCCCTTCTCCCAAGCGGCAAAGGGTTTGCAAGTTTGCTGGGCGATGCCCAGGTCGCTGAGGCAGCGGCGGAAGTGGTGACCGGTGTAGTCCTTGCCGTTGTCGGTTTTGATGGTCTCCGGCACGCCGTTGCTCAAAATCCAATGGCGGAGCAGGGTGCTAATAGCCGTCCCCCTGCTGGTTTTGGTGACCAGCAGCTTGGCTTGCTGGCTGTAGATGTCGATCATGCCGACGATGGAATGTCGCCCATCTAGCAACATCACGTCTGCGGGGGTAGAGTCGGCTTCTAGCTTCTGATACAGTCGCTCGATGCCTTCTTTGAGTGAGCCGAAGGCAACCATGTAGTTGCTCTTCCATGCGTCTGGGTTGGAGAACGACAAGAATAGCTCGGCATTCTCTTCTTTCCAGCGCGCGATCCAGCGTTGCAAGGTTCGCCGGGTGGGCACTTCGTCGTGGCCAAGGCGAGTGCAGAGTGCTTTATAAACCTGTGCGGGGCTGCAATGGGGGTATTCGGCAATCATGCCGATGACGATGGCCTGCATGTCCTCGCACAGGTCAAACTTTTTTGCTCGTTTGCTGGCATTCTTGCGAGCGAGGGCTGCGACTCCTGCCTTCTGGCGCTTTGCTCGCTTACGAGCCAGAGTTGAGCGCGAAAGCCGCTTGATTTGCTGCTGCATCCACGCTGGAGCGTCGATCTGGCCGTCGTTCCAGGCCGCAGCGAACGCCAAGTCGCAATCGACGATTTTGTCGATCCCCTGGCGCTGGCACCACACCTCCTGCATAGATTGCAGGTATAGCCATGCGTCTTGCTGTTGCTCGACGGGGGTGCCGTCGTGTTGCGCGTCAATTCCGAGATCTATATATATAGAAGAGGCTTCTGGGCGGGCAGACTTCGGCTCGGTGGCTAGCGGAGTCGCCAGACCAAGATCCGGAGCAGCGCCAGGGTCAGCAACATCAGCAACATCATCCGCAACTCCAGCATCAAAATCTGCTCTGCCATTTCCGGCGAAATCACTATTCTTTGCCTCCAAGCCATACTGTGCTTTCAAATACTCTTGCGTCTCTTGGGGTAGCGAGGATATGTGAAATTCCTCCCGAGTCCCTCCCCGGCCAGTCGCCGCTCGGCTGTGCCAACCCCCTCTGCGGGCAAGCGCGAAAAAGCCTTTTTTGGTTTGCGGCATTCCCGAACGCCCAATAAGCTCAGACGCCAAATACCACTTCTTCACGTCGATCTCCTTGCAGCCATCAGGAGGCACCTGCATCGCCAGCACCTCCTACCTCGCTTGCCAACACCCCCTGCCTTTGCGCCTTCTCACGAATTGCGTCAGCCAACCACAAACTCTCCGGAAGACTGGCGTCCTCAGACCCACGCCTAACTATTTCGTAAATCGCCTCCGGGATCCTGGGCCTTACACAGCCCCACTTCTTTTTGCTCACCTCTGTTCCCAACTTGTTACTAACACATCATTAACAAGTTACTATCAGTGTTCCCAAAACGCAACCACCATGGAACCAATCCCGAGTCCTGCGCTCGCTCCGGTACGGCGTCTATATCCCGCTTTGGTGCCATATGGGTACACTAGGGGTAGGTGTTTGTCTTAAGTGGGTGGTACCTATGTCAATTCGTGTGCCCGTTTCCGACCTAGATAAGGGGTATTACACTAGGGCCGGGATTGATCGGCTGGCAATGGCCATTAAGGCTTCCTTGAGAGTTAAAAGGCTGTCTGAGCGGGGTTTGGCACGTCTAGCTGGAGTCTCGAACGTGACAATAAACAAATACGTTCGAGGCAATATAGCTGAGCCTCAGCGACATATCCTTGAGGCTATCGCCCCTTTCATTCTCAGGGTCAAAGAAATTGCAGCAGACGAAATAGTTTTGGATGATATGGCTACCTACGAAGGTGCCATTGATTCGCTTAACGCACTAGCTACCGATGACTACAAGTCACACCTTTTTGGGGAGCGCCGCGCAATAGAGCCAACAAAGCGGGCTGACCTCTGAAAGTGT
>NZ_WVIC01000002.1:0-72306 GCF_009939295.1 Petrachloros mirabilis ULC683 | reverse complement strand
TTCCTCTGAAAGTGTTTCCTCTGAAAGTGTTTCCTCTGAAAGTGTTTCCTCTGAAAGTGTTTCCTCTGAAGCAAGTCAACTGCCCCACTCCCCTGTAGACGGGGCTTAGATGGATTCCGCCAAGTGTTTCCAAAGTGTTTCCAAAGTGTTTCCGGGGGGCGTCATCTCAATAAGAAGCCATTCCGCATTGGTTTCGCTTTTTGCCCATTTTGGGGGTGCAGCGCCTTAAAGTGTTTCCAATCGCCCACAGTAAGGCAGAATGCCTGGGCATCCTAATCCTAGGTCTACATCCCTGCTGTCATGACAATATCAAAAGAACTCTACAACGAAATCAAAAAAGCGCTTTTCCCTGCGCTATTTCGTCCCGTCGATGCTGAATACATTAAGTCTCTAATCGCCCTGCTCCACAACGATCAGCTACAGGGCGTTCTCCCCGTCAAGCACAAAACCCTCGCCGCCCACCTTCTCGTCACAAATCAGCGCATTCTTTGTGTGACAAGAGTCTCGGACAAAGCATCGGTATTGTTTTGCATCCCAAACAACAAGATTTCCAAGGTTAGGCTGGCCAAAAACGGGCTTAGCTTCGTATGCCCAGAAAAGCCCCCATATCGCGTTCATTATGGCGGCATCTTCTACGGCTCAAGACAAAAGAGTTTCGAGAAAAACTTCGAGTATTTTGAAGTCGAGCGTGTAGACCTGATTGGCTACGATCAAGAGCAGCTCAAAAAAACAGCCATTTATGCAGTGCCAGCAGCAGCTCTACTTGTCGCGTCAAGCTTTTTGTCTTCCCAGAACCCACAGCCCCCAAGCCCTCCAGACCGATCCGACCAAGCCGCTGGGGCCTGCAAACGGGCTGTCAGGCAGCTACTTTTGGCTCCCAGGACAGCCCGTTTTGAGAGCGGCTGGCCAACCCCCACGAATCAAGACAACACCGAGTACCGTTGGAATGCCTGGGTTGAATCTTCAAACGCCTTTGGAGTAATGATTCGCCGAGATTTTTCCTGCGTTTTTCAGGACGGCATTGCCCGAGCTACAATTCAATAGTTCGCGCTCCATGTTCAGATTTGGGATCTTGGTTTCCATGACACCCTGAAAAATCCTGAGCACTTTTCGCGACACATGAGATCCCAAAATTGTGTCACGAACGCTCAAAAGTCGGATCATGCTCGCGATCTCCGAAAAGCGCGCGTCCCGGACAGTCTCGCCTTATCCCGGCTAGTCCCGGTTGATATTTGAGATCTCAGTTTAGCTGTCGCTTTACAAGCGCCATTGGGCGTGGTCTTGCCAGACAGAAAGCGTCCCAGATTGAGGCTGACATCCTCACTGGCAATTTTGATACAAGCTTGCTGAAGTACAAACCCCAAATTCTGGGCAAGAATGCAACAGAGTTGTTGGCACCCCAGCTATTCGAGCGGTACACCAAAGCGATCGCGAAAGAGAAGGGCTTGGCTCCTGGTTCGCTGCGGCGTTATGAGTCCTTGGGGAGCTGGCTTGAAAAGCACTTGAACGTTCCTGCCCACCAGGTCAGCGATCGCAAGGCTGGCGATTTCATGGCGGCGATGATGGAGCAACTCAACAGCCGAACGGCAAAAGAGCGCCTTTGGATGCTGCAAGCTTGCTGGAAATGGGCACAAGGGCGCTTTCACATTGCCGATGAGAATCCATGGAACGGCTTGGCGGCCAAAATCAAGGTGCAGCCACGGCAACGGGTCAAGCCCTTCACTGAGGGCGAAATCAAGGCGATTCTGGCGGCATTCAGGCATCACGCCCAGTACCGGCATTACTCCGACTTTGTGGCGTTCCTATTCGGTATCGGTTGCCGGTTTGGTGAGGCGGCTGGCTTGCGTTGGGAGCATATCAGCCCTGGGTTTGAGACGGTCTGGATTGGCGAGAGTATTAGCCGGGGACACAGGAAATCAACCAAGACCGGCAAGGCTAGGACTGTGGTGTTGAGTCCTGGTGTGGCGGCCATGCTGCGATCGCGCCACAAGGGACTGAATCCCAAACCCACAGATTTGGTATTCCCCAGCCCCAAAGGGCAGCCCATCAATGACCACAACTTCAGACGACGGGCATGGAAAAACATTCTTGAGCGATGTCATATCGAGTACCGCAAACCATACGCAGCACGGCATAGTGCCATCAGTCACGCCCTAGCCAATGGTGCGAATCCCATCGCGGTTGCTGAAGCAAGCGGTCACGATAAGCGGGTGCTTTTGGATACCTATTCTCATGTGATTGAAAACCGTTCAGTGTTTGTGGAGTTTTGAGCAGATGGCAAGGCGAGCGAACATGATTATTTCATCAACCCGGCAGGTATCCCTGCTTCTACCCAACGGGGTAGCCAAGCAAACCTTTGCTGCATTGGAAGCGCCATGGGTTTTACGCCCGGCCTTCTACCCATGGCGTGAGTACTACGAAATCATCCTTACGAACTGGGTGACAGCATTGCATTGGGTTTACAAGCTGAAACTCAACCCCCAACATCGTATTCCTGGCGATAGGCAGCTTGTCCGCCACATGAAGCCCATGGGGGTGTGGCTCACTGCAACCCTGAATCTCTGTGAGTCTGTCCATACCTGGTCTGATTTTCTGGGGGTGGACACAATCAACTATCCCAATGCGTTCCAGTGGTTCCAATTAGTTGGGCAAGAATTCAAAACTGAGGAACTGCGATTGCGACACAAGACCCAAGGGGTTGAATCCCTAAGAAAAGATCTTTCAATTCTCAAAGACCAGAGAAACCCCTATCCAATCAGGGGACGGTGCCACAGTCGCGCATTAGTCGAAGCAGCTTTGAAGCTTGCGATGAGTGGGACAGCCCCAAAGTTTGAGCGCGATCGCTGGCTCGGAAAGCGCAACGCGCCACCAGGTCAAGAGGGTTTTATTCATGCTTACGCGGCAATGCTGGCAAGTAGTAAAAAAGCTGGTTCCGGCAGCGTCTTCATCCAAGACGGCCAACTGCTGATCCGCAAAGGAAGAGGCAGGGACGTGCTACATATCCCACCGTTTTTGAGCAAAAAAAACACACGAACGCTGAAAACTATACGCAGAAATAGTTCCGGAGCTTAAACAAAAAATTGGGGAACTGGGTAATTCGTTTTATTGTTGGGAGCAATCCCCAACAGCCTTACTCCCCCAGCCAAAAAATGAACGAAATTTTTAATTTCCCCTATCTCGATACTCGGTCACTTCGAGAAGTTTTCGGCCTCGGAAAATTCGGAGAGGCTCGGTTACGTGAAAAACTCCCCAGTCCAATCTATTGGATCAAGCCTGACCGCAAGGTTCTTTGGAATTTTGTCCTGGTTCGGGACTATTTAATTAATGGCTCAGGCCCCGCCCACGACCGCCTGGTTGAGCGGTACATCGCAACCCTCCCCGACCACGGGGAGTAGACAACGCAAAACCCCCCAGAGCCGCTAGCCCTGGGGGGGTTGTGAAGTTAACAATCACCAACACTTCTTAAAGAGTATGACATTACATTCACATCATCTCAAGCATCTCACGTCCGAGGGGTTCACCCCAGAACAAATCGAAACCCTGATTACCGATTACGGAGTGCGATCGCTCACCCAGTACGAAGCCAAAGAGCTGGGGTTCCGATATAAGTCCGAATCGGGGGATTGGGAATCCCCTAGCGGCTTGCTTTTCCCCTTCACCAAAACATTTGCCCAGATTCGTTGCGATTCACCAGTGGTTCGAGCGAAGGGCAAGAGTGCGAAATACCTCACCCAGGTGGGGCGCAAATCCCAGGCATTCACCCCCAAAGGCGGCTGCTCCATTTACACAGAAGGCTTCAAGGATGCTATGGCCGCCACCTTTGCCGGTGTGCCATGTGGGGCGCTAGCTGGGGTTTCGCACTACAAATGTCTGAGCGAAGGCTGTGGGGCAACAATCGTGTTCGACTCCGATGGGTGGACGAATCCCAGTGTTTTCAGTTCGCTGATCAGCGCGGGTTTGTGGCTCAAGGGCAGAGTCCTGATTCTGCCTCCCATTGAGGGGCACCCCAAGGGTGGGATGTGTGAATACATCAGGGCTGGCGGCGACCTCAGTGCCCTGATGGAAACGGCCATGACACCGGTGGAGCTACTGGAGGCATGGCCATCCCGGTGGGAGGGGTTGCCTGCACACAAGATTGTGCCCCTGGCGGCTAAGGCTGCAAAAATCGCAGGTAAAATCCTGCCCAGAGGAGAGGCCAAGGCGTTTAATCGCAGGCTAAGGGCGCTGCACAAGGCCACCGGTTTGACTGTGGACACCCTAGATGCCGCGTCTAGGCAGGGTTCTGGGAACACCGGCACATCAGAAAGCTGCGCTCAAAAATTGATTCAGATTGGGCAGCGCTGCAATCTGTTCCGCACTGAGGATGATGTTCCATTTGCCGATGTGCGAGTGGATGGCGTGCGACAGACCCACCGACTCCGTTCGGCAGCCTTCCGGCGCTGGCTCTGCCAAACGCTCTACCGAGAGACTGAAGACGCCGCAAACTCTGAGGCGTTGGGCGCGGCGATGAACGTCCTAGAGGCGGCTGCGTTTGAGGGCGAAGCGCGGGAAGTTTTCATTAGAACGGCGAAACATGAGGACTCTATATATATAGATCTCGCTAACGAGAACTGGGAGGCTGTGAAAATTGCGGCTGATGGCACCTGGGCGGTGGTGTCTGAGCCACCGGTTCGGTTCGTACGCCCAGCCACGATGCAACCGCTGCCCAGTCCCACACGAGATGGGAGTCTTGAGGACTTACGGGATTTACTCAACGTGAGCGGCGACGAATGGATATTGCTGATCACATTCATGCTGTATTCCCTCTGCCCCCAGCCCACGTATCCAGTGCTGCTGCTCTCAGCCTGTCGGGGTTCAGGCAAAACTACAGCAGCCGAAATCATCAAATCCCTGGTTGACCCCAGCAAAGCCGGGTTAATTGACCTATCGGCTGACAGCAGACAGGCCGGGGTTTCCGGCAGTCATCGGTGGCTGATGGTCTACGACAACGTGAGCCATATCAGCGCAGCGCAGAGCGACATTCTGAGTCGCATCTCCACGGGTTTTGGGTTCGGCACCCGCACCCTGTTCACCGATGACGACGAAACAACTTTCGAGCTGACCCGACCCCAGATCATCACAGCCATCGACCACGTTGTCGCCAAGGACGACCTTAGCGACCGGCTAATCACGGTGAATCTCCCAGAGATCTCCCCTGAGAAGCGGCGAACCAAGGCCGATGTGGACGCTGAGGTTGAGCGCAAACGCCCAGGGATATTTGGGGCAATGCTCACGGCGATTGCTGCGACCCTGCGATCGCAGCACCTGGGACGGGTCAAACCCCCATCACTGTCTCGGATGGCTGACTACGCCGATTTCTCCATCCATGCGACCACGGCCAACGCCCTTGGTCATAATGACTGGCTCAGGGCATTCAACGAGAGCAGAGAATTGGCGCGCCAGGTTGTGCTGGAGGCATCGCCAATCGCTGAAGCCATTGACCTGATGATTACCCGTGATGGCGATTTCAAGGGGACATCCTCAGTGTTGCTGAAGAAGCTGGAGGCTTTCGCAGAGGACTCCGTTGTGCGATCGCGGGCATGGCCACGCGCCAGCAATTCCCTATCGAGGATGCTCAATCGACTCAAACCAGATCTCAGAGCAGTTGGGATTGAGGTTAGCGATACCCGTCAGGGGGGCACAGGTGCGCGGCTAATCGCCATTGCCAAAATTGAGGCACCAGATATAAGTCCAAAAATATCGTCACAATCGTCACAAATGGAAAATCCCGAGCCAGAAACCTTGCCAGCAAAGGGTTCTAGCCGTGACGATAAGTGTGACGATATTGAAAAAGTATCGTCACACGCCCCGAAAGTATCGTCACAATCGGAACTGGGTTGTGACGATAAGTGTGACGATAACGAAGCCTGTGACGATATTGTGACGATAAAGAAACCAATATCGTCACACCCTCAAACCATTGACCATAGGGAGTCTCAGGAAATTTGTGACGATAGTGACGATATTTTTTCCCTTATATCTGGCGACCCGATTCTCGCATTACCCTCTGACTCAAAAATTGACGGCGACGACGAATTCGAGGGACTGCTGTGAGGACGGCAGCCGAGGTACGGCAAATTGCGAGACGACGCGGTTGGAGTCGCAATGCCATTGCGACCCTGATTACTCAGCACGGCATCCCCAGCCCACAGCAGCGCACAGAGGCCGATTGGCAGCGTCTAGCCAGCCTGCTGGACATTCCCCATCCTGTGGGGTCAATCGTCCACAAACAGCACCATCACGGTTGGGGAGGCGTTGTCACCCGCGTAGTTTCTCCCCAATCGGTTGAGGTGCATTGGTGGGGAGATGAGTACCCAACCCTGGTGAGGGTTGATGGGTTGCGATCGGCTGATGATGCGATCGCGGGTCGATACACCAGAGCGTTTACAGAGAAAGGAGTTTTGGCGCTCTGAGCTGAACCGACTCAGAGAGAACGCCACCTTCACCCAAGCACTCTTAAGTACCCTGCAAAATGCAAGATAGAAAATGAGATGCTGACTGCTTTCGCGGCCTACAAGATGGGGGACTAGGAACGAACGTATAGACTCAACTCAATCTATACGAGTTATACGATTGATTCAGGTTTAGACTTGCAGCAGTTTGGATTCAGACAATGCCAAAAACATCGAAAACAGCCATCGAGCGGGAACAGAGGCGGGTTGCCGTTCTACAAATGAGAACCCAGGGGAAAACAATCCGAGAGATTGCAGAAGCCCTTGGGATAAGCCACGGCACAGCTCACAACGACTGCCTACGGGCACTCGCTGAACTAAAGGAACAGCAACGACTCAATGCTGAGGAATACTTACAGCTTGAACTGGTGCGACTCGACACCGCCCAAGCTGCTATTGCAAAACAGGTGAAGGCTGGGCACCTAGGCGCTATTGACCGATGGCTCAAAATCTCTGCCCAGCGGTGCAAGCTACTCGGTTTAGAGAAGTCGCCACAAACTCAGCTCGACTTCCTGACGGCGCTGCGGGTCTTGGCCGAAAACGGCACTCTGCCGCCACAAATTGCTGAGATTGCAGTTCAAGAGATGAACGGCTTGAAAGACCGCGTAGCTTATGCGATCGCCCCAGGAAACTAACGGAGGACACCCACCCAGAGACGGTTTCAGACGCGGTACCCGGCGTACCCAGCGTACCCACGCAAAAACAAGAGATTACCGCACAGGAAATGCTTGCGATTAAATCCAATATCACTGAAGCATTCAAGACCTAAGCGAGCTAGTAGGGGGGCGCTCGAACTGGCAACTAGCCAGGGGACATACTCCCGAGCGCGTGAATAACCCACTTGCATTTATCTGTAAGTGGGTTATCGTTGTTAACAGAGTTTATTGTTTTGATGTATGGGCAACCCTAACCCTAAAATCGAATACCTAATACCCATTAAGCGAAGTGATGACACCACAGACCCTCTCTCGACCAAAATTCTAGGGATTCGAGTGCCAGTGCATATCGATGCCCTAGTAAGAGCGTTACCAAATCGGTCAGCTTGGTTGCGGCGCGTCATCACCGAAGCAGCTCTAGCTGAGCTGATGGACAAGGATGGTGAGACATGACCCAAGCTACCGATAGCGAAATTCGAGAAATCCGAGACTTAATCCTCGGGATGGACAAGAAAATTGATGGCCTTGATAAACGGCTAGAGGTTTTCCAAGCCAGGACTGATGAGCAATTCAAAAGCATTGACCAGCGACTCAGCACCCTAGAGAACCGCGTTGCTGCTCAGGATAGCCGTCTGTGGACTTTTGTTAGCGCTCTTGTCCTGGCGCTGATCGGACTGCTGGCTAAGTTGGCATTCTTCCCCAAACTATGACCATGCTACATGCTGCACTACAAACCGTAATCCCAAGGGGGTTACCCCGATTCTGACCCCGGTCATTTATTGAGAATGCCTGAAAGCCCTGCCTGTTAGTCTTCTCAGCCGATGGCGAACCCTCGTTTACACCGAGGATGTCGGGGGTTCGAGTCCCTCACCGCCCATTGGTTGGGGAACCATATACAATGAGGCTTTTGGGAATCCCAACTGATTTTTGAAGGCTTGCTTTGCTGTCAATAAGCAATCGAATATAGGGCGTCAACGATTGTTTGGGGCTGTAAGTTTACCCCGAAATTTCCGCCGCCATGACTCGTTGAACTCAGGCACTACCAAGGTGGTTCCCTGTACGATTGGGATAAAGTGAGCGGTGTTTATCATGCCCACAGGAAACCCTAACTCTGTTATCACTCCAGAGTTTGAGAGGAGCCAGTTCAAAAGAGAAGATGGTAAGTCAGAGCCTTTCACTGGCTAGGCAACCCAAGTTCGCCTCCACGAGGGCATCGATTGCATTCAGGGAGATCTTAATTTAGGCTTATCGGCAGCTTAATTTTGAAGGCATATTTTAATGGGTTAGTGATGTCATTGGCACTTATGGATGAGTAGCGCCCAATCGCCTTCAGTTCGACCCATCCCTTTCCTGGGCAGTCAAAACTTTTTGAATTGGGTAAGCGTCCTTGCCCTGATCTATCTCTTGATTGTGGCAGTGAGCGTAATTGGTTCTGGGTTCAAAGCCGCAGTAGGTGAACAGGCCACAGAGCTCTTTGCTTTTGCAACAAATCCCTTTCTGGGATTGATCGTGGGAACTGTCGCTACAGCCTTGATTCAGTCTTCAAGTACCACAACTTCAATTGTGGTGGGTTTAGTAGCTGGGGGACTCCCTGTTATTACTGCTATCCCCATTATTATGGGAGCCAATATCGGCACTTCGATTACCAACACCCTGGTCAGTGCCGGACATATCGGCAACAAGGCAGAATTTCGCCGTGCCTTTGCTGCGGCAACGGTCTTGGATATGTTTAACCTCTTGGCAGTCTTGATTTTCTTGCCTCTGGAAATTTTGTTTCACCCCCTAGAGCGGCTGAGCTTGGCCACGGCAGGGCTTTTTTTAAGCGATGAGTCCCTCAGCATGAAGGGCTTTAATTTTATTGGTGCGGCCACTGCCCCAGCAGCCCAGCTAATCACAGGATCGACTGGCTTTTTGCCTACCCCCTTTGATGGAATTTTGCAAATCATCTTGGGCATTTTACTCATCTTTTTCTCCATTTATTTTGTGGGAAAGCTCCTGAAGCGACTTCTGGTTGGCAAGGCCAAGGAAATTTTACACATGGCCATCGGTCGGGGTCCCATTGCTGGCATTTTGTCAGGCACTCTAATGACTATTTTGGTGCAGTCTTCGTCTACCACCACCAGTTTGATGGTGCCCCTGGCCGGCTCAGGTGTTTTTGGCATGGCAGAAATCTATCCGTTCACATTGGGTGCCAATGTAGGCACTTGTGTGACGGCATTTCTGGCTGCAACTGCTGTGACGGGGCCAGCCGCGCTTCCGGCGCTTGAAATTGCCCTGGTGCATTTTTACTTTAATTTCTTGGGACTGCTGATCATCTTTGGGATTCCCTTCCTGTGTCGGTTACCCGTTCTGGGAGCTGAGTCTTTGGCGGCAGCCGCCAGCGAACATAAGGCTGTGGCGCTAATCTACGTGGCAGGCGTGTTTTTTGTATTACCGGGTATTTGCCTAGGGCTGTCTCTCGTGTTCTAGCACCTCATGTCATTAAGGCTATGTGTTCTTCAGTTCAAGACCTATGAATCCCAAAGTTGAATATCTCAAACAGCTTGAGCTAGAGATTGCGGAAGCCGATCAATCTTTAGAGTCGCTGAAGAATCGTTACCAGGCAGTGCGTGAGTCTGCCCAGCACGAGGAAATCGAACGGCTGGAAACACACTTGGCCAGTGCCCGAATTCGCTTGCAGGATTTGGCTCTGGCCACAGAAGAGGGTTGGCAAGACTTGAAGGTGATGTTGGAAGATGCCCTCCATGGCATTCGGGACAGCCTCCAAAAGCTGCTTCAGTCCTAGTGATTTATCAAGAAAGCATTGAGGTCTGGCAAAAATGAATGTGCTTCGTCGATTCTGGCCTGCGATTGTGGGGGTCATGTTGGTCTTGATAGTGGGCTGCTCATCTGAGCCTCCTGCTGGAACGCAAACCCCTGCCGTGGATGCAGCACCAGAAACAGTGCGTACCGTCTTGGCTCGGGAAACTCAGGCGATTGTTGTGGATGGCTCTAGTACGGTGTATCCGCTTACGGTTGAAGCCAATCGACGCTATGGACGGCAGCGACAAACTGCTGAGGTGATCGTCAATTTTTCCGGCACACGGGGGGGCTTCCGTGCCTTTTGCCAGGGGGAAACGGATATTCAAAATGCCTCTCGCCCGATCATCACTGAAGAGATTGAGGCTTGCCAGACCAATGGGGTGACTTATATTGAGATTCCTATTGCCATGGATGCGCTCTCGCTTGTGGTGCATCCAGACAATACCTGGGCAGATAGTCTGACTGTCGAGGAGTTGAGGCAAATCTGGGCGGCGAGTGCGGAGGGTCAAGTGACTCGTTGGTCTCAGGTTCGGAGCGACTGGCCAGATCAGCCCTTGGTCTTGCTGGGTCGAGGGCAAGATTCGGGCACCTATGACTACTTCACCCAGGTGATTTTGGGAGAGGTGGGGGCAAGTCGAAAGGATTATATCGCCAGTGAGGATGTGGATTTTTTGGTGGCACAGGTCAGTCAGGAACCCAATGCCCTCGCTTTTTTCGGGATTGGTCACTTTCTCCAAAATTGGGAAGACTTGAAGTCTGTTGCGGTGGATAGTGGCAATGGACCGGTCTACCCTGAGTTGGAGGCGGTGCGCAAGCTGGAGTACCGCCCCCTCAGTCGTCCTCTCTTTCTCTATGTCAATGCTGACACTCTCACCCGAAAGCCTCAGGTGCAGTCGTTTATCTCGGCTTATCTAGATAATCCTCAAAGCTGGATACCGCTGGTGGGCTACCTACCGTTATCAGACCGTGCCTATGATATGGTGCGATCGCACCTCCAGCAAAAGCAAACCGGCACAGCCTTTCAGGGGCAAGTCCAGGCGACAATTACCATTGAAGAGGCCATGGGCTCTTTTTCGGGCACCTAGCTTACAGCTTGAAAGCTTCTCAACTCCCAAAGGTCAAGTAACGTCACTTCCCAGACTAGTCGAGGTTGAACATAGCCTTTGAGATATTTTTTGGCTTGCTCCAACACCAACATTGGAGCGGGCTGGTGAAGCTGCTGCCAGTACACCTGCTCTAAGTAATCGATCAGCCACAGTTGCATCTCTAAATTTAAGTCTTGGTCTACTTGGCGCGCCAGACCTAGACAGTCCTGGGGCGATCGCAGCGGTTGCTGACAGGCAGTAAGCAATGCTGAGGGCATTTCTTGCCATCGCTGCCAATGCAGAATAGCGGTTCCAGGGCTGCCGGCGGCCATGGCTAAAATTTGAGGATGGCTCAATATCTCGGCATGGTTGGTACGGGTGAGTACAGTCGCAACTTGAGCCTCGCTTAAGGTATAAAAGGGAATCCGCTGGCACCGAGAGACTAGGGTGGGCAAGAGGGATTCAGGCGTGGGGGCAATCAGAATTAGGGTGGCATTTCCAGGCTCTTCAAGGGTTTTGAGCAAAGCATTGGCAGCGGCTTCTCCCAGGGTTTCTGCTTGATCTAGAACGACTAAAAGTCGGGGAGCCTCTAGGGGAGTTCGTCCCAGAAAGCGGCTGAGTCCTCGAATTTGCTCAAGACGAGTCTGGGGTTGTGATTTAGGCAGGGGATCACCTCGACCCATGAGGTCTGAGACGGAGATCAGCTTTCCCTGTTGGTTGTAGGTAGGCTCTACCCAAAGCAGGTCGGGATGGTTTTCTAGCTCTTGGCGCAACGGGGTCTGGGTCGCCGATAATAGACATCGCGCAAAGGCATGGGCGGCCAGACGACGCCCCACGCCATGGGGACCCACAAACAGGTAAGCTGGGGCGATGCGATCGCACCCAATGGCTCGCTGCAACAGCTCCACAGCTTGAGCTTGGCCTAGGAGGTTGGCGAAAGCTGAGGATACCATGCCTTGAGGCGCTCTTCTAAAACGGTTTGAATTACTTGGGTCACCTCAACTTCAGAGGCTTGAGCCTCAACCCGGACAATGCGCTGGGGATATTGACGGGCAAGGGCTGTAAATCCCGACTGAACCCGACGATGAAACTCAAGGGTGTCAGCTTCCATGCGATCCACGCTGGTGTTGGCAAGCAGGCGCTGGTGTACTCGATTCAACCCCACTTCAGCTTCTAAATCTAACCAAAAAGTCAGGTCACTTTCCAGCCCTGCCGTGGCAATTTGGTTGAGTTGATCAATCAAGTTTAGATCTAATCCACGGCCATACCCCTGATAGGCAACGGTCGAATCGGTGAAGCGATCGCACAGCACCAAGTACCCACTTTGCAGCTTGGGTTTTAGCACCTGGGTCACATGTTGTGAGCGATCTGCCGCGTAGAGCAATAGCTCTGTCTGAGCCTGCATTGGCGCTGCCGTCGTTAGAGACCCATCGAGCAGCAAGGCTCGCAACCGTTGACCCAAATCAGTGCCGCCCGGCTCTCGGGTCAGGCATAGGGGTTCCTCGCTGGCTGGCAACGCCAGTGCCGTTTGGATGCGGTGAACCCAGCCGCTGTCCCGCAGCCAGGCTTGCACTTGAGAGATTTGGGTGGTTTTTCCAGCTCCCTCGCCCCCCTCAAAAACAACTAGTTTTCCGCCCATGCTGACCACTCATTGAAGCCCCTTGCCCATGGTAAGCCGTTCGGTGTAATACAGCTTAGGATTCCAAGCCTTGCTCCCGCAGCTTGGTCTTAAGTCGAGCCAGCTCTTGCTCTGCCAGCTCGGCTCGCTGACGTTCTTGCTCCAGTTGCTGACGTTCTTGCTCCAGTTGCTGACGTTCTTGCTCAAGCTGTCGCGCCAGGGCTTCTTCTGGCAAAGGTACCCATTCACCTGCTGGGGTGAGAAATCGCAGTTTGCCAGACCGCACACCCAGGTAGAGTTCCAATTGTTGGCTCCAGAGCCAACCCTCTGGAGTAGGTTCTAGGGGCTGATATTGGCCATCGGTGAGGTGAAATCCCTCCAAGGCTTGAGTGCTGGGATCAAACAAAAATATAGTCTGGCACTCGCCAAGTATCTTGATAGATTTGCTTTTTAAAACCTCGATCTATCGTTGCAGTTTTCTCTGAGAGCACCTCCACAATCAGGTGGGGATATTGGCCATTTTCTTGCCAGACCACCCAACTGCGGCGCTCCTGTTTGGAAGCCCCCCGCACCACAAAAAAGTCGGGGCCGCGAAAGTCTTCCGATTTGCGCTGGCTGGGGCTGAAGTAGATCGTGAGATTGCCGGAGACATAGCCTTCGGCCTGGTCTTGCCACCAGGCTTTGAGCAGTCGGATCAGCAAGTCAATTTGATCGCGGTGAAAGTCAGTTTCCAAGGGAGGCTCATCACTCCATAGATCACCCGGGGGAAATTCAACCTCGTCCGCTACACTAGGCAGTGGATCTTGGATGGCAAGGGGCTGAGAGATCATGGGTTTCCCTCTGTTTTGACGGTCTGGCACAGGGGATGCTAAGTCCCTGGCATTGCTTTTTATTGTAGCGATCTGTGGTTTGGCCTATGGCTCGGGTATGGTTAGACAATGTTGGGCGACAATTCAATTCGACCCTGGCGGTTGCAGAGATTAGCTTTGAAGTCCCAGATGGAGAGTTTTGGGTGCTGGTGGGGCCATCGGGGTGCGGCAAGTCTACTATTTTACGGATGATTGCTGGTCTAGAATCGATCACAACGGGGCAGATTTATATTGGGGATCGCCTGGTCAATCAGGTGTCGGCTCGCGATCGCGATGTCGCCATGGTATTCCAAAACTATGCTCTCTATCCCCACATGACCGTGGCTGAGAACCTGGCTTTTGGCCTCAAGATGCGGAAAGCTGAACCCAGTACCCTGCGCAATCGGGTACAACAGGTTGCTCAAATGTTGGACTTAACTCATCTGCTCCAGCGTAAGCCCCGTCAGTTGTCAGGGGGGCAGCAACAGCGGGTGGCGCTAGGGCGAGCCATTGCCCGTCAACCCCAGGTGTTCCTCTTAGACGAACCCCTCTCTAACCTTGATGCCCAACTGCGAGATGACACCCGCGCTCAACTGAAACAGCTCCACTCTCAAGTTGGCGTGACCACTCTCTACGTCACCCATGATCAAACCGAAGCCATGACCCTTGCCGATCAAGTTGTGGTGCTCTTTCAAGGTAAAATCCAGCAGATTGGCCCCCCGCAGCAGATTTATCAATTCCCCGCTAATCGTATGGTCGCCACCTTTTTGGGCAGTCCACCGGCCAACCTCCTGCGCGCCACCTGTACGGCCAATGGACTGCGCCTTGGCTCAGCGATGGTTCCGTATCCCACCCATCTGCACGGGCTCAAAGCAACTCATCTGGAGCAAACTATTGATCTAGGGCTGCGTCCAGAGCATGTACAAGTGCTGTCCCCGGATAGGCCGGGGCATCTCTCAGCCGCGATCGCAGTTGTTGAACCCCTAGGACGAGAAACCTTAATTCGCGCTACTCTGACAGAGATGCCGGAGCAGTCTTTGAATCTGGTCACCGCTGTCTCTATGCCCTTTCAAGCCGGAGATCGCTTAAGCCTGAATGTAGTGCTGAGCCAATTGATGGCCTTTGATGCCACCACAGGGGCAGCCCTCTTACCCCACTCCTGCAATGGATTGGGTTAAACCGGGAAGGCGATCAAAACCAAAATCTGCCCGCAGCAAGGGTGGGGCTTGATAGGATCATAGGGGATGTGATAGTCACAAGTCAGCTCCTAGGGAGTCACCACACATTGCTCGGGTGAGAGTTGGGATAACGCCTTGGATGGGTCAACAGTCTGGGTTTTAGCAGTCCCCCCGGTTGCGGGGGGGGTGATTGGGTATTTCACCAATGACCTCGCCATCAAAATGTTATTTCGCCCCTACCGGGCTATCAAAATTGGGCAGCGATCCTTACCCTTTACCCCAGGGTTGATTCCGCGCAACCAAGATCGATTGGCCAACCGCATCTCAGATACCATTATGGGCTCGCTGCTCACCCCTGAGGAGCTGCAAGCCTTGGCTCGCCGTTTGCTTGACCCAGAACGGGTGCAAGGTGCTCTCAAGTGGCTTTTGCAAATGGCTCTAGACCAAATTAAGGCTGAAACCGATCAAAAAGCCACCCAAGTTTTTGCCCACATTCTGCGGGATTTTGTTAGTCAGTCGTTACCCCGACTGACCTCGACCCTGGCTCGTCGAGAAGATTTTCTCCAGACCCAATTGAATCAGATCTTTGATCAGGTGCTCCTCGAAATTCAGCTTTCCGAAGCCCAAGCTCAAAATCTGGCGAACTGGGTCATTGATGTGGTGTTTCCCCCTGATGCCCTGCGGGTGGCGCTGATTGATTTTCTCACCGATCGCAATATTGAGGTTTTAGACGAAGGCTTTCGAGAAAAAACCAGCGGCACCTACTGGGTGGTGGCCAATTTGCTGGGGGCGCGCAATGCCCTGACCCGCTTCCGCACCTTTTGCATCGAAGAGCGAGAAGCCTGCAATGTTCGACTGGCCGAGTTGATTGTGGCTTTGGGGATTAAGGTGCGTCTGGCTGAGTGGTTTTCTAGTGCCTCGCTCCAGAGTTTGCCCGTCAGTACAGTGCGGCAACTGCGGGCGACGTTCCGCGATAGTGTCCGCAGTTATTTTCAAGATAAGGGGGCAGACTTCTTACAAAATTTGGGCAGCTCTGTGGATTGGGATGAAGTAACCAGCTTAATTTTGAGTCGGTTGCGGATGTCAGAAGCGGTTGCCACGTCTTTAGATGTGATCAGTGAGGAGTTGGCTCTAATTTTGGAGCGCTACCTGGAGCGGGATTTAGAAGTGATTGTAGCCAAGGCAATTCCCATTTTGAATCTGGATCAGGTGATTGTGGATCGGGTGAAAAGAACGCCACCCCAGGACTTAGAGGCGGCGATTCAAGGCATCGTCAAAACGGAGTTGCAGGCTATTGTCACCTTAGGTGGCGTTCTAGGCGTGGTCATCGGGTTGTTGCAGTCGGTGATTTTAGTGCTGCGCTAGGGGGACTCTGGGTAGAGCAACAAGCTCCCCTCTACCTTCCCCGTAGGCAGGTTGGCTGGCGTAAACCGCCAGTATTGGCGATAGCCATTGAGAAAGTTTTGCCCCAGAATGCCATCTACATTCAGCATCTCCAGAATGGGGGAAGACAGAATGATCGTCTCTAGGTTGGTTTGCTCGTGCTGTTGGAGCTTGAGGGAGGTGAGGCGCGATCGCATCGCCGTTTCTAGCCCACAAAATCCTTGGATATGGATAGGCTCCAGGGTGTCGGACTGAAGACGCAACTGCTGCGCCACCCCCTCAGAAATAAATGTGCTGCCTGCCCCCGTATCTAGAAGCATCGTAAAGGGTCCTTGACCATTGAGTTGCACCTTAGTCAACATAACCCCGAGGCGTTCTTTAAGAGGAATCGCCTCAGCCACAACGTTGGCGGGCAAGATCGTGGGGGGAAGCAAACGCAGCGACTTTTGCCCAGGCTGAATGTGAACATCAAACTGCCGCAGAACATCCATGCCCAAGACTGCTGAGATGCCCTGGGGAATTTGCACATGCTGAAACTGAAGCCCCCACAGGTTGGTAATTCGCACGGTTTCCAGTTGCAAGTCTGGAACTTGGTGAAGGGTGGCGCTCATATCAGGGCAGTCTTCTCCGGCCACGGCAAACCCTAGTTGCTGCGGCGAAATCACCTGGCCAGATCCGGGAAGGGTCTGGGTAATCGCATCGGACAGCAAAGAGGTAGAAGCCCCAGTATCCAGCAGAAACCACTGGGGTTGATTGCCAAAAGTGCCCCTGAGGACATGGACTCCCGTATCGCCAAAAGGAACCAGGGGCAAGCGCCCACTCCCAAAGGTTTGCGGGGGATCCACCGCAAAATCTTGCAAATGCACAATAGCTTGCAGATTGGCTTCGAGGGGGATTGGGCGTCGGACTCGAAGCGTTTCCCTGGGGGGAGAAACGGCTGGGGGGGTGATGTCGGCAACTGCCAAACTCGCATAGGTGCCCCCGAAGGAAATAACTGCACTGAGGAAAAGGATCGGAGTGATCCAACAATGCCAAATCAGTTGCATAGCTTTGATGTGTTGCACTGCCGGCATTCTAAAGTATGTTGGGTTTCACGGCGGAGCGGTGGCTTGACAGACTGATTTACTGTGACTCCAATAAATCATGGAGATCGAGTTTGATCCAACCAAAGACGCGGGCAACTAGGCCAAGCATGGAGTTTCCCGAAGGATCATCAACTATTTTTGAAAGGGGCTGAGCGAACCCCCTAACCCTTCCACAATGGTTTGGGTATTGATCACCTGCATATCCACATAGGTGTCGGCTTGGCTGCCTGGTGCCCCTAGAGAATCGGAGTAGAGCGGTTGAGTGGCCACCTCAACGCCCGCTTCTTGGGCTACGGTCTGAATTAGCGCGGGGTTAATGGTGGTCTCGGCAAAGATGGTGGGTACCGCTACCTCTCGGATCCGCTGGGCGAGTGTGCCCACAGTGCGGGCGCTGGGCTGCTCTTCGGTGCTGATGCCAATCAAGGTTCCCGCAATGGTAAGACCGTAGGCTCGACCATAGTATTGAAATGCATCGTGGGTGGTGACCAAATAGCGGCGTTGGGGCGGCAGCGTTTGCATCTGATCGCGGACCCACTCATCTAGGGTCGCCAAAATTTGTTGATAGTCGGCGGCATTGGTGGTAAAGACCTGCCGGTGATCTGGAGAGAGCTCAATCAGGCGATCGCGCATGGCGGTGACCATCACCCTGGCATTGCCGACATCTCCCCACACATGGGGATCCGGCACTGTTTCTCCTGCTTTTTCCAAGTCTAGGGGGGGAATCACTTCGCCCACGGCAAAGGCTTGGTCTTCGGGAACAGATGCCTGGATCATGCGAATCAAGCCCGGCTCCAGGTTATGGCCGTTGTAAAACACTAGATCGGCTTGCTCTAGCTTCTGTAAGTCGGCGGGTACGGGTTCATAGACATGGGGGTCTACGCCGGGTTGCAAAATTCCTACCACTTCTAAGCTGTCCCCAGCCACTGTGTCAGCCCAGTCCTGGAGAATGGTACTGGTGGTGACCACTTTTAGGGGGCGGTCTGGGTCATCGCTGAGAGGTGAGGTGTTGGTGCAACTGCTGAGGGCGATCGCACCGATCCCGAGTAACCCCCACCCCCATCTGCGGAGACTTGGTTCCCATCCCGGTTGTTTGTTCATCCCTTTCATATTCCTTTCATATTCCCTTCATTTTTAAGCTACACTATTTTCATAGTTGTTTCATAATCTTTGCCCATGGCCTCTGCCCTCCATATCGAGTCTCTAAGCGTCCAATATCGCCGGGTTGAAGCCCTGAGTCAGGTGTCTTGCACCCTTGCCCCAGGGCGGCTGACCGGGATTCTAGGTCCCAATGGGGCCGGAAAAAGTACCTTAATCAAAGCCCTACTGGGGTTGGTGATCCCCAGTCACGGACGGGTGACCTATGGTGGCGAGTTGTTGCAGCGCGATCGCGTCGCCTACGTGCCCCAGCGCTCCCAGGTGGACTGGACCTATCCAGCCACGGTTTGGGATGTGGTGCTCATGGGTCGGGTACGTAAAACGGGCTGGTTGCGACGGCATTCCACCGTAGCTCGACGCTCAGCCATGGCGGCTCTAGAGCGCGTAGAGATGATGGCCTACCGCGATCGCCCCATTGGGCAACTGTCAGGGGGGCAGCAGCAGCGGGTCTTCCTGGCCCGAGCGCTGAGCGAAGAAGCCGAGGTCTTTTTTCTGGATGAACCCCTGGCTGGCATTGACAAAAAAACCGAAGCCGTTGTGTTTCAAATTTTGCGCGAACTCACTCAGGCTGGACACCTAGTGGCAGTGGTGCATCACGACTTGGGGCAGGCCATGACCCACTTTGATGATCTGATTCTGCTCAACCGGGAACTGATCGCCTCTGGTCCCCGAGCTGAAGTGCTCACGCCCCAAAATCTGCAACGTGCCTTTGGGGGGCAGGTGGTCTTATTTCCCGGTGAAGCCGCTGCCTAGTTCCCCATGAGTCAACTGCTAGAAATTCTTTGGGAGCCGCTGCAATTTAGCTTTATGCAGCGTTCACTGCTGACCGCCGTGTTAGTTGGCATCCTCTGTGCTGTCGTAGGTAGCTACTTGATGGTGCAGCGGTTGGCCTTGCTGGGCGATGCCATCAGTCACTCGGTGCTGCCAGGGTTAGCCATTGCTTTTTGGCTCGGAGCTGACATTTTTCTGGGTGCCTTTATTGCCGGGGTTTTAAGCACCATTTTGATCACCTGGATTCGTACCCAGTCTCAGATTAAAGAAGATGCTGCTATGGGCATTGTCTTCTCGGCCTTCTTTGCCCTGGGAATTACCTTGATTACGGTGATTCAGAAAGAGAACAAAATCGACCTGAATCATTTTCTATTTGGCAATATTCTCAGCGTTACCCCCAGTGAAGTCCGCAACACCTTGATCATTACGGTGTTGGTGTTGCTCGTGATTGCCCTGCTCTACAAAGAGCTAATGTTTTACACTTTTGACCCCATCGGTGCCCAAGCCGCCGGACTGCCGGTACATCTGCTGAATCTGGGTCTGATGATTTTGATTGCCCTCACCATTGTGGCCAGTCTCAAAGCGGTGGGGGTGATTTTAGTCCTGGCGATGCTGATTACCCCCGGTGCAACGGCCTATCTGTTGGTGACGCGCCTACATCAGATGATGACTTTTGGAGCCATCCTGGGGGTGATTGCTAGCGTTACGGGCTTGTATCTCAGCTATTATGTCAATCTTCCCTCTGGGCCTGCCATTGTCCTGGTGTCCTTTGGGCTATTCATGATTGCTTTTTTGCTGAGTCCGAGCCAGGGGGTGCTGACGCATCCCACCAGCTTGGCAGCGGTTTCTCCGCTCTGGCAGGAGGCTAGAGAACTGTTTGGGAGAAAGCGTTAGCTCCTGAACCGTCAGATCCAGCCCCGCAGCCAGTAGACGCCCCACCCCAGGTATTCTTTGAGAGCTCGAGTGGTCTGATCCAGAGCTTGAGAATTGGGCAGCAGCTCAAAAATGAACCCAGCCCAACTTAGATCTTGATCTGCCTGGGTGACTTGGAAATCTGTGGGGGAGGCAATGGCGTCTATGCCTAGTTTTTCAAAAATGGCTAGGGCACGGGGCATGTGGGTGGCCGAGGTAACCAGTAAGATAGAGCCTGTAATGGTTTGGGTGTCTAAGATTTGTTTAACATTAACGGCATTTTCACGCGTGTTGAGGGAAGTTTTATCTTGCCATAGGGCTGAAGCGGGTACCCCCATGGTTTGAATTAGCTCTGCCATGTCTTTAGACTCGGCTCGTCCCCCGTGCCGCCAGTCAATGCGCCCGCCGCTGAGGATTACCCTGGGGGCTTTCCCCTCCCGGTAAAGTTTGGCTCCGTACAACACCCGATCCCCTGCTTCTGATACCTCCACCCAAGGTCGGGGGGCGCGCTGCGGCTGAATACCACCCCCCAAAATCACAATGGCACTGGCGCTGGGCATTGGATCTGGGGGCAAGTGCTGCCGCTCTAAGGACTCGGTTAAAGTGCGCGCTACCCAAGGATTGGCAGCAATCAATTGAATACTAAGAGCCACAGTCACGGCAAGAGCAGCCAGTTGAGGGAATTTCCAGAAGGCTGCGATCGCAACCCCTAACAGCACACAGGTCAATCCCACCGGATACAGAAACAACGGCAGCAATTTTGAGAGCCAAAGAAACATGAAACAATACCTTTATGCCAAGACAACCCCGCCCCATTAAGCATCCAGCACTGCGCTCAGTCCATCCGAAGTAGGGCAGACAACTAAGTATGCAGCTCAAACTCAGCAATCATCGGGGCATGGTCTGAGGAAGTTACATGACCCCATACCTCAGTTTGAAGGGCAGCCAGCCCCCGGTAAAAAATATGATCCAAGGGATGTACCCAGAAATGTTTGAGTTGCTGCCGATGGGCTGGCTCGAATTGCAAATGAGTCAACCCCAGACGCTCTGCCATAGCTTTTAGCAAGCGAAGTCGATAGCGACTCCAGGTGTTGAAGTCCCCAGACAAAAGCAAAGGACCAACATGGTGGGTCAGAGCAGCTTCAAGCTGGTGCAGTTGGGCTCTAAATTTAGACAAACTCACGAAATTAATGGCGTGGATATTCACAGCCAAAAACGTTTGTCGCTCCCCCGCCAGGGGATACTCGGTAATCAAAGACACCTTGGGCGTCTGCACAATCGGCTCATAGTGCTGGGTGAGCAAGGAGCGTCGAGAGCAGTGCTGAGCCTTGGAAGCAGTGAGAATGCCAAAGTATTGACTGTTTGTGGCCATAAAATTAGGAGCAAAATGCCACCCCATATTGACAAAAGGTAGCGATGGGACTTGGCGACAATCGAGGTGCACCTCTTGTAAAAACACCAGATCGAGGTTGACCTGGCTCAAAATTTGAGTGACATCAGCGAGCCAGTCAGGTTGATGATTGTTCTTGGCAATATTCCAGTTTAAGATGCGCAGCGTTGACGTTGTGATCTCAGCGCAGGAAAACTGAGTTGACTCAATCACCGCTTGATCCGCCCGCTCAATAGGCCAAGCTACCCCTGGGAGGCAGAGTGTTCCTTCTCGGGCAGCTTGGCTCAGAACGCGACCTAGCATAAACTCAGGCAACGAGCAGCTTCCTTAGACAGAGACTTCCTGAATCGCTGTCCATTCCGTGTGAAAGACCCCTTCTTTGTCCACCCGCTCGTAGGTGTGAGCCCCAAATAAATCGCGCTGAGCTTGGGTAAGATTTTGGGGTAAGCGATCGCGGCGATACGTATCAAAATAGTCCAGAGAAGCACTAAAAGCAGGCACCGGAATCCCAAATTGGGCTGCCACCATCATAACGTCCCGCCAAGCGCTCTGGCGATCAAGAATCGTTTGCCTAAACTCAGGAGCCAAGAGTAGGTTGGGCAGCTCAGGCTGCTCAGCAAACGCAGACTTAATCTTGTCTAAGAACCCCGCCCGGATAATACAGCCCCCTTTCCAAATCCGCGAAATTTCGCTCAAGTTCAGGTCAAAGCCATACTCCTGCGAAGCTTTGCTCATCAAAGCCATGCCCTGAGCATAGGAACAAATCTTGGAGCAGTACAAGGCATCTCGTACCTTCAGGATAAAGTCTTGAGCATTCCCCTCAAAGGTGGCAGTAGGACCAGCCAGCACCTTGGAAGCTGCTACCCGCTCTCCCTTATAAGAAGAGGCAATTCGGGCATTTACAGCAGCGGTAATAGTAGGAATAGGAACCCCCAACTCCAGGGCACTGATCACCGTCCAACGACCGGTTCCCTTTTGGCCAGCAGAATCCAAAATCAGCTCCACCAGCGGTTGGTGGGTTTCAGGATCGACGTAGCGAAAGATCTGAGCAGTAATTTCAATCAAAAATGAATTGAGCTCGTCGGTTTGATTCCATTCGCTAAAAATTTCATGAAGCTGGGTATGTCCGAGTTCCAACACATTGCGGAGTAAATCATAGGCCTCAGCAATGAGCTGCATATCGCCATACTCAATGCCGTTATGCACCATTTTGACATAGTGTCCAGCACCCCCAGAGCCAATATAGGTAACGCAGGGGCCATCATCAACCTGAGCTGCAATTTTGGTCAGAATGGGAGCCAACTCAGCATAGGCTTCCTGGGTACCACCCGGCATGAGACTAGGGCCATTGAGGGCACCTTCTTCTCCGCCACTGACGCCCATGCCAATAAATCGTAGCCCTTGAGCCTCCAGATCTTGGGTGCGTCGCACCGTATCTTCGTAGAGCGAATTACCACCATCGATTAAAATATCCCCCGGCTCAAGCATCGGTTTGAGTTGGTCGATGACGGCATCGACCGGGGCTCCTGCTTTCACCATGATCAAAATGCGGCGAGGCTTTTCTAGAGAAGCAATTAGCTCCTCAGGCGAATATGTAGCCTGGAAGTTGCGGCCTTGGGCACGCGTTTGCATAAAGGTTTCGGTTTTATCTGCCGTGCGGTTGTAAACCGCGACTGAAAACCCATTGCGCTCAACGTTGAGCGCCAAGTTCTCTCCCATAACGGCAAGGCCAATGAGACCAAATTGTTGTTGCGACATAAGGCTCTTCCAGATAAATGGCACGCTGGCAACAGATTTCCTATACAGGGTAGCTTGATCCCCCCAGATTGCAATGGAAGAGAAGTTAAAATGTGAAGGTGTTGAACTTGACCGACCGCTACCGAATCTATCAAGGACGGGTATCGCTCGCTTGTATGGGTGAGCGTCGCAAGAAACTCACGATGAGAAGAGGTAGCCCCTAGACCTGTGCCTGATCGCTCTCGCTTCCGTAAACGGCTCCGCATTTCCCCCTGGATTCTAGGAGGGATCAGCCTTGTGGCACTGGCAACTGCTACCGCCATCTGGATTGGGGTGCGCCAGTCGGGGCAACGGCTCAATTTAGAAGCCTTTACGGTTCCCGCAGAAACAGAATCGCTCACCCTTCAGATCAGTGCCAGTGGCACGATTGTCCCCGTTCAAAGCGTCAACTTAAGTCCTCAAACATCAGGGATTCTTCAAGATCTGTTGGTCGAGCAAGGCGACCGAGTTGAGCAGGGGCAAGTGATTGCCCGCATGGATGACCGTGACCTTTTAGGGCAACAGCAACAGGCTATGGCGGGGTTAGATCAGACCCAAGCCCGACTTGCCCAACTCAGGGCAGGTAATCGCCCCGAGGAAATTGCCCAAGCTCAAGCTCGCTTACAACAGGCCGAAGCCCAGCTTTCAGAGGTGAGAGCAGGCAATCGTCCCGAAGAAGTGGATCAAGCCCAAAGCCAATTAGCCGCTGCCACCGCTCAGGCAGAACTGGCTGCCAGCCGGGTCGAGCGGTTTCGGTTCTTAGCCAGTCAAGGCGCAGAATCTCAAGATCGCCTTGATCAGGCTATCGCTGAAAATAACAGTGCCCAGGCCAACCAACGGGAAGCAGAGCGGCGGCTGGCGCTCCTCAGACAAGGCTCTCGGGTTGAAGCCATCCAGCGAGCAGAAGCCGCCGTTGTGGAAGCGCGCCAAGCTTATGAGCTACTACGTCGAGGCACCCGCATTGAAGAAATTGCTCAGGCAGAGGCTGCGGTAAATGAAGCCCGAGGCCGGCTGCAAGTGGTGCAAACCCAGTTAGATGACACGGTTATTCGCGCCCCCTTTGCCGGTATTATCACCCAGAAATACGCCACCGAAGGTGCCTTTGTGACGCCCACCACCACCGCATCAGCAACCACTTCAGCCACTTCCACTTCGATTGTGGCGCTAGCTACGACGCTAGAGGTATTAGCAGAAGTGCCTGAAGTCGATATTGGTCAGATTCGGCCAGGGCAAGCTGTGGAAGTTCGGGCAGATGCCTTTCCCGGCGAGGGATTTCAGGGGCAGGTGCGTCTGGTTTCTCCTGAGGCGGTGGTGGAGCAAAACGTCACCTTTTTTCAGGTGCGGGTGCGCTTACAAACTGGCCAAGGCCAACTGCTGTCGGGAATGAATACCGACTTGACTTTCCTTGGCGACACGGTGGCTGATGCCTTGGTCGTACCTACAGTGGCGATTGTCACCGAGCGTGGGCAAACTGGGGTTTACGTCCCCGATAGCCAAAATCGACCCCAATTTCGCTCGGTGACGATTGGATCCTCGGAGCAAGACAAAACCCAGATTCTGGATGGGCTATCCCCGAACGAGCGTGTCTTTATCGATTTTCCACCTGGGCAACGACCGCAAGCTCAGCCCAACTAAAGTGACGGTCTCTCATGGGTCGTTAGACTGCGACGGTTTAGGGAACTGTATAGGCTTGGCGAGAGTCAATCTCTCGGTGAGCTGGAGCCATTATGCCTGCTAATAGAAACTCACTAAACCCAAAATTCCTGAGCTTTGATGTTGAGCAGTGTCAACTCATGAAGTCGTGCTGATCCATTAGCTGAAATGCCTAAAAGGATAGCTGCCATCGTTCTCATAGCTACTGTCATCATCCTGGTTAATTGGGGTATTTTCTATGTTTTTGCGCCGATTCAGCCGATTGCGACCATCCAAGCCCATTCCGAACCCATTGAGGCGATTCACTTTAGTCCCGATGGAGATCTGATCACCACTGTCCCCAACCTGACGCTACGCGGAGCCAACCGATGGAACTATGGTGGCTCTACTAAAACGGAGGCCATGTGGGGGGTGGAAGGGGCGACAACGGTTAAACAGTGGCACTGGCAGACCGCTACCCCCGTTCAAGATTTTTCTGACCCATTGGGTTTGAGTAATAACCTGGTATTTAGCCCCAGCCTGGGAATCCTGGCGAGCCAGACTAAAATTATTCACCTCTGGGAAGTGGCCTCGGGGCGTTTGTTGGCCGAGCTAGATGACTCTGATCTGCAACTGGTCGATTTTGATCATGCCCAGGCTCGCTTGTTTACCACCACAGGCTCTACCGTACAGCAGTGGAATGCCACCACAGGCGATCGCCAGCAAACCCTAACGATGGATCAAGGCCAGGTCTCGCTGCTCGCCTTTTCGGCCAATGGGCACATTCTCGCCGCCGGACATCACCATTTTGTGCAGGTCTGGAATTTAGAGACCGCAGAAATACTCCAGACCCTTAACATCAGCAGCCCAGATGAGGTCAGAGCGCTGGCCTTGAGCCCCAACGGCGATCGCCTCGCCATCGATCAAGGTAATCGCCTGGTTTTGATGAATGTGATCACAGGGCGATCCATCGCCTCGGTATCCTATTCTGATTGGCTACCTAACCTGCGACGGTTGTGGCTTGACCTGTCCTGGACCTCAGGAACCCTAGCCTTTAGCCCGGACGGCAATCGTCTGGCTCTGCGAGTGGGTAGCGACATCTGGCTGATGCGTGGGTCGAATGGGCGGGTGATGCGCAAAATTAAGCTGGAGCCAAAAACCAGTGGTCAGGGGGTGCCCCGCACGCTGACATTTAGCCCCGATGGCCGCCTGTTAGCGATGGGCGACTATGGAGGGAGTCTACATCTCTGGCAATTGCCTCAAGCCTTGTTGCTGTTTTAAGCAATTTAGTGGGGATATTTTTGGCTTAATTTACCATCGAAAAGAGCAGACTGGTTGATGAACGCTTTACACAAACTAGCCCTGGTTTTGGGTGCCGGAGTCATCGCCATCGGCACTGGCCTCACCCTCTATACCCAGTATCGCTTTGGCACTGCCCCCTTGACCCATGTCTTTCGTCCGATTGAGCGGATTGCCACCCTGTCAGCCCATGCTGACGAGATTTACAGTCTGGAGTTTAGCCCTGACGGGCAGTCCATCTTCACCAGTTCCCTGAGATCTGGCCTTGTTGATTCGAGGCGATCGCCTGACATCAAAGCATGGGATGTGACGACGGGGGAAGCGTTGGCGGTTTTGAGCAATCCGATTGGAACTGAAAATACCCGGTTGGTTGCGTTTGATGCGACGACTCGACGGCTAGCCTTCGCAGAGTCTGAGCCTATTCTGGAACGTTGGACCTTGAGCACAGGGCAACCCCTGCCTCTGTCCTTGCCCACCGAACTTCAGAACCATCTGATTACCCAGCATCTGATCAGTGATAATGGCCAGGTGGTGGCCACGCGGCGCTATCAGCCAGAAACAGGCGAGTGGTCTGTCCTGCTATGGGAATTGGAGACGGGTTTGACCTTGACCCACATTTCCCTGACCGGCCATGAGAAGCTGGCCCTAAACCAGGATGGCTCGCAGCTTGCTGTGGCGACTCTATCAACAGACCCCGACACCCCCGCTATGGCTACCGTTTGGGATGTGATGGGTGGCACACGCTATGACCGGGAGCTTTCCCTGATTAATGACAGGAGTCAGGGCCAAAATCGCTCTACCGAAACAGACAACCCTACCCTTAGTCAGATGGGCTTTGTAGGGGAAACCCTGTGGTTTCGATCTAGTGAAGACACCTGGCAGCAATGGGATTTGGCCACCAACACCCTGACAAAACCATCGAACAGCATCGATCTGGAGATTGCCAGTGAGCCTCAAAATCGCCCCACGGTCTTCAGTCCCGATGGTCAGCGGGTTGCCCTGAGGGATGCCTACGAAATTGAGATCAGAGAGGTGGGCTCGCGTCGCCTGATAACGACCTTCGAGACAGAAGAATCTGGTTCTCTTTTGGCCTTTAGCCCAGATAGTCGGATCCTGATCGGTAGCAACCTCGACGGCTCGTTGAGTTCATGGGATGTAACCACAGGGATTGAGCAGAGTCAGATCCCCAGCAGCACCTCTCACTTTAGACGTCAGGTTTGGCTGAGGGAAAATGCCTTGCTGATAGTGGGTAGCCAGGTCGTCACACGAGTCTGGAATGGAGAATCTGGGCAATTACTGGCGCAGGTGCGGGAGCCCGAGCAACTGGTACTCAATTCGCTCAATAGAATACGCCTGATTCCATCGGGGCCACTGGTAACCCTGGCTGAGCGCAGCACCTCGATACGACTGTGGGATGTTTCGACCGCCACCCAAATCATGGGGTTAGAATCTGAGCGTATGCATCCTAGAGCCATACTGGCTGATTCTGGCAAGCTGGTGTTCAGCCCTTCCCATTGGTCTGCCAATTCCCCTATTGAGATCTGGGATTTGGAGACTCAGGCCAAGCAGGTGATTTTGCCAGAGGAGAATGGATATATCTGGAACCTGGCATTAAGGGATGATCTGCTGGCAATTGTGGTCAATGGGTGGATCGAACTAAGGTCGGCATCAACGGGGGATCTGAGTACATCGTTACCGGTATTCAGGAAGGATGCCAGAGGTAGAGAGGCTTCACTGGTGAGTCTAAGTACAGATGGTCATCTGCTCGCGTTTGTTTCCGAACCGGGTGAGGTCACCCTTTGGCATATTCCCAGTCAGCGAGTGGTGCGCCGGATTGCCCTTGCCGAGGATGTCGAAGCAGTTAGATCCTTGGCGTTAAGTCCTGATGGTCGTCTTTTGGCAGTTGGGGATATTATGGGTAAGTTACACCTCTGGCAGGTGCCTAGGTCTTTGTTCTGAATGGCTGAAGGGTATTGCCAAGGGAGACAATCAGCCAGACAATTGCATCTCTTGCAGCTACTCCAGTCTTGAGACAAGTCCTGAATAGCCCTTGCTTTTTCAGTTTTGATTAACGCGAATGCCAAGAGAGGTTAGATTCCACCCCGTCAGATTTCAGATAAAATATGCGCTATCGCCTTGTACACTGCATCTATCTGGGTGGAGGTGATGCAGTAGGGAGGCATCAAATAGAGAGTGTTGCCTAAGGGACGCATCAAAAAACCTGCCTCTAAAAACCGTGCTTTGAGGAGTGACCCTAATTGACTGTAGTATCCAGGGTCTTTATGAGTCTTGATTTCCATGGCGCTAATGGTGCCACAGACCCGGAAATGTTCAATGGCCGGACAATTTTGCAGCCAGTCTTGGTACCCCTGCCAGTGTAGTTTTTCCAACCTGCGATAGCGATTGGGGGTTTCAGCTAACAGCGCGAGAGAGGCCAGCCCCGTGGCACAGGCCAGGGGATTGCCGGTATAGGAATGGCTGTGATAGAAGGCTTGGGTGGCATCGTCTTGGTAAAAGGCTTGATAAATCGCCTCGGTGGCCACCGTGACGGCCAGGGGTAAGCACCCCCCCGACAGCCCCTTAGACAGGCAGATCAGATCGGGTGCGGTGGTGGATTTGAGGCAGGCAAAGAGCTCTCCTGTCCGGCCAAAGCCGGTCATCACTTCGTCATAGATCAGCAGCACCCCATAGGGTCGGGTGAGTTGGGCTAGAGCTTGCAAGAACTGAGGCCGACACATGCGCATTCCCCCGGCTCCTTGTACTAGGGGTTCAATAAAAATCCCGGCATAGCACTCGCCCTGGGTTTGGAGCAGATGCTCAAGTTTGGCCAATGCCTCAGCCTCTCGGGTCGCTAGTGCCGGGTCACCTGGAAAAGTAGCCGGAAAGGGGATGAGGTCAGTGTGAAATAGCAGCGGTGCAAAGGACTGCCACCACAACGAGCCTTGGCCGATGGACATGGCTCCCACGGTGTCACCGTGGTAGCCCCCTTCAAAGCCAAGAAAGCGGGTGCGCTGGGTCTCGCCCTGGCGTTGCCAATACTGATAGGCCATTTTTAGCGCCACTTCGACTGCTGTGGAGCCGTTGTCAGAGAAGAAGACGCGCGTCAGGTTTGGCGGCAAATGAGTGAGCAGTTGAGCCGCCAGTTGTTCTGCGGGTTCATGGGTAAAGCCCGCAAAGATTACCTGCTCTAGGGTTTGGGCTTGTGTATAAAGAGCTTCTGCCAACACAGGATGACTATGACCATGGAGGGTCACCCACCAACTGGAGATGCAGTCCATGATTTGACGACCATCTTCGAGCTCTAGCAGTATGCCCTTGCCGCTGACCACTTTCAGGGGAGGTGGGGCGGTTTTCATTTGGGTAAAGGGTTGCCAAATCGGTGAGGTCATGGGTCTGATGCGAAGATTATGAGCGAGAGGGTTGAGGTGTTGGTGTCTGTAACCATCGTCGTCTGTTTTGGGGGTTACGATTGTTCAATATGCTGCTTGTGTTCTAAAAGCCTCGGGTTCAACACCTGAAGGTTGCTGCAACCAGTGAAGCAAAACGTGAGAAGGAAAGCCTATGTTGGCGCGTGTGTGGAGTGCAGCCCTAGTCGGGATTGAAGCGGTGCAAGTGGGTGTTGAGGTGGATGTCGCTGGGGGTTTGCCGGGGATCGTCATTGTGGGGTTGCCCGATGCGGCGGTGCAGGAGTCTAAAGAGCGGGTCAAGGCCGCCCTGCGTAATGCTGGATTTGCGTTTCCGATGCGGCGGATTGTGATTAATCTTACCCCTGCTGATCTACGCAAGGAAGGCCCTAGTTTTGATCTGCCGATTAGTATGGGCATTCTCGCGGCCTCTGAGCAAATTGATGTGCAGCTTTTAGATCATTTTCTGTTTCTGGGAGAAGTGTCTCTCGATGGTCAACTGCGACCGATTACGGGGGTATTACCGATTGCGGCAGCGGCTCAGGGGTTAGGGTTTCGGGGACTGGTGGTGCCCAAGGTGAATGCTGGGGAGGCAGCAGTGGTGGCGGGGCTATCGGTCTATGGGTTTGAGCATGTCTCTGAGGTGAGTGCGTTTCTGAATGCACCGGAGCAGCATGCCCCTTATCAGGGTGGGGCTACTGACCCAAAGCCAGCCAGTATCCGCCGGTTAGATTTGCGGGATGTCAAGGGGCAGACCCATGCCCGTCGTGCCCTAGAAATTGCGGCGGCGGGCGGGCACAATTTGATCTTTGTGGGGCCGCCAGGAAGCGGCAAAACGATGCTGGCACGGCGTCTACCGGGAATTTTGCCGCCTCTGAGTTTTGATGAGGCGTTGGAGGTGACTAAGATTCATTCGGTGGCGGGGCTGCTGAAGGAGCGCGGATTTTTATTGCAAGATCGCCCATTTCGCAGTCCGCACCATTCGGCCTCTGGCCCTTCGTTGGTGGGGGGTGGCAGTTTCCCCAAGCCGGGGGAGATTTCGCTGGCGCATCGGGGGGTGTTGTTTCTCGATGAGTTGACGGAGTTTAAGCGGGATGTGCTGGAATTTTTGCGTCAGCCTTTAGAAGATGGGTTTGTCAGTATTTCGCGGACGCGGCAGTCGGTGGTGTTCCCGGCTCAGTTTACGCTGGTGGCTAGTACTAATCCCTGTGCTTGTGGGTATTTTGCTGACCCGATTCAACCTTGTACTTGCACACCCCGGCAACGAGAGGCCTATTGGGCTAAGCTCTCTGGGCCACTGATGGATCGCATTGATCTTCAGGTGACGGTCAGCCGCTTAAAGCCTGAGGAAATGACCCAGCAGTCTGGGGGTGAGCCTTCGGAGGGGGTGCGATCGCGCGTCCTCGCTGCCCGAGATCGTGCCTGTCATCGCTTTGCCAGGGAACCCAAGCTCTATTGCAATGCCCAGATGCAGAGCCGTCATCTCCCCCAGTGGTGCCCGTTGGATGATGGCACCCGGCAACTGCTGGAAGCGGCCATTAAGCGCCTAGGGCTGTCGGCGCGCGCCACCGACCGCATACTCAAAGTTGCCCGCACCATTGCCGATTTGGCCGAGACCGACACCATTGAAACTGCCCATGTCGCAGAAGCAGTACAGTATCGCACCATTGATCGCTTACAGTAAAAAAACTCAAACGCTCGATGATAGCCTTTGTCTCGTCCAAACCATCCCAGCGGCAATAGCCGCTCAAAATAGAACTGGCTTAATCCGTCGCAAAACATCTTGCAGCACTAGATCAGGACATGAACAGATCAAGCTCGCTGTTCGGGCACGGAAATCCAGCGATCGCATTTGGTCAGCCATGATCACACCCGTTACAGACAAATCTTCAGGGAGCCTGACATAAAAAGGATTTCGCCGTTTCGTATTGCTGATAGGACATACATAAGCAAAGCCCATCGTTCTGTTAAACCCATCATGACTCAAGACCAAGGCCGGACGTTTTCCCCTCTGCTCATGGCCAGCTTGAGGGTCAAAACTGATCCAGATCAAGTCGCCCCGTTGAGGGATATACATTACCAAACCTCATTTCCCACCGGCTCTCCCCAATTCACCTCCGGCTCAGAAGTTTCGGTGGCCTCAGACAATAATTCCTCTAAACTGAGCTGTGGCAAAGCTTGCACAGGTTCCAATACTAGCTTGCCATCTGCAACAGAAAACTCTAGAGCATCATTGGCTTTGAGATGAAGCGCATCAACAGCCTGCTTTGGAATGCGCACGGCCAAAGAGTTTCCCCACTGTCCTATCTGTGCTTTCATAACGCTTTTGCAACTCTATGATTGAGTATTAGATATCTAAAGTATATCATTGCCCTTACCCTCAATCAGCTCCCTGATATTGGCTCTAGTGAGCAACTGCCTGGTGGGATTGGGTAATTGCTTGCATTCTTGTCATGCTGGATTCATAACCCTTGAGGGACTTGGCGATGACAGCCTTCACCATCGCCAACAGTATCCATCACCACACTCGCCCACGAGCAGTTTGACCGCCTCTGGGCCGCTAATCCTGAAATCAAGTTTGAACGTACCTCTGGGAGCTGGTTCTGCCCGGTTTTACCCTCATGCTGAATTGGCTTTGGCAGTGAGCAAGGCCCCAAGCCACTCGAAATCGCCAACCCAGGCTGTAAAATGACAAGCGACCTCAGATTTGGTCCCGGAGAGCAATGAACGGAGTCTGGCAACAACTGACTTTGATGGGCGGCACTGTTTCTCAGTGGCACCGCACCAGTTGGCTTGGTAAAGGACAATCTTACCTAAACGCGTGGCGGCAAGATAGCTTGCTTTTGCAGCGAAGCCCTTGGGTGGGTGGGGGGCTAGTGTCTGTGGTACTGGCTTCTGCCCCCTTTGTGCCCAACAGTCTCACAGGACTCCTGCTGGTGGCCTGTGGTGGCCTGTGGCTGCTGCTGGCGATTTCTGATGCTCCCGGTCGCCCCTTCACTCCTATTCATGGCCTGGTTGCCCTTTATTGGCTGACAGCGCTGATCGCCACAGGGTTCTCTCCGGTTAAGATGGCGGCAGCAGCAGGGTTGGCCAAGCTCACGCTCTATTTATTTTTGTTTGCTTTGGCAGCACGAGTGTTGCGCTCACCTCGCTGGCGACAGGGGGTTTTATGGGTCTATTTGTTCACGGCAGCGGTGGTGGTCGTATATGGAATTCGCCAGTGGTTCTTTGGAGCCCCAGCTCTGGCCACCTGGGTAGATCCCGAATCTTCGATGGCTGGGGTGACACGAGTCTACAGCTATTTGGGCAATCCCAATTTGCTGGCGGCTTATCTTGTGCCTGCGGTGCCGCTGAGTGTAGTGGCAGGATTAACTTGGCGACCCTGGGGAGCCAAGCTGCTGGCTGGGGTTCTGGCTGTGTCGAATACCCTGTGCCTAGTGCTCACCTTTAGCCGAGGGGGCTGGATTGGGTTGGTGGTGGCGGGATTCACCCTGGCTCTGCTATTGCTTTACTGGTTGCTGCCACAACTCCCCAAATTCTGGCAGACTTGGGCTTTTCCCGTGGTGCTGGGCAGTTTGTTTATGCTTTTGGGGCTGGGGTTGGCGACGGTGGCTCCGCTTCGCGATCGCGTTCTTAGCATGTTTGCGTTTCGAGCAGACGACAGCAACAATTTCCGCATTAACGTCTGGCAGGCGGTGCTACACATGATCCGAGATTATCCCTGGACGGGGATTGGGCCAGGTAATACCGCTTTTAATCAAATCTATCCTCGCTATCAACGGCCTAGCTTCAGTGCCCTGGGTGCCTATTCAATTTACCTAGAGCTGTTGGTTGAACTGGGTGTTTTAGGCTTTGGGGTGATGTTAGCGCTGTTGGCCACAATACTCTGGCAAGGGGTGCAGGCACTAAAACGACTGCGCTTAAGTCAAGACCGAGAGGGGTTTTGGCTGTTGGGTGCGATCGCAGCCATTGCAGGGATGTTAGCCCATGGCATTGTTGATACAGTTTGGTACCGTCCCGAAATTGCTACCCTTTGGTGGTTATTGGTGGCTCTGGTGACCAGTTATGGTCTCCAAGTCCCTGAACCCATTGCTCCAGAACCCCTGAATCGTAGTTCCTTAGTCTAAGCTCACCCCCAGGTAGCTGTGGGACGCTTGCAGACTCCCATACCCAAAACAAACTGCTCAAAATAAACCTGAGTCACCCTGGCTCAGGCGACCCGGAACTATTGACCCAGACCTGCGTCACTAAAAGTACTTTCTGACTACACCAATTCACCTATTCGGGGTGGTGAACCTTATGAGTACGCGCAAAAGATTGATTCCTTCTGCGCTGGCATCGCTTCTTATTCTTGGCTCAGGGTTAAGTTTAGGAATAGACGCTGCAAGCGCACAGTTTCGCCAAGGGCTCAACCGAGATCCGGGCTGGGGCTCTCGCTGTGATCTTCGGGGTAATCGTTACGACTGTGGCTCTATAAACCAGCGAGATTCTCGCTGGGACTGGTTTGAATCCAACCGAGACTGGCGTACCGATCGACGGGGTTTTCCCGAGGGTCGTGTTGCCTCGGGAACCTTGATTCCAGTTTCGACAACAAACCGCGATCGCATTGTCCTTAGACGCAATGAGCGATTACCGCTGCGAGTCTTTGTCGATCGAGACATCCGTGCCAACGATACCCGGCAAGTCGTAATTCCCAGAGATAGCATCATCGAAGGAGAACTACGACCCCGCAGTGGGGGGACTGTCTTTGAAGCCAATACCCTGTATCTCCGGAATGGAGGCGAATATCGAATTCGAGGCCGATCAGAGACCATCTTGCCCAGCCGTGACCAATTTGCCCGCTTCCCAGATCGGCGTCCTAGCTCCAATATTGGTGGTGTACTTCTGAGCGATGCGGCACGAGTGCTCTTGTCTTCAGTATTGGGGGGACGCTCAACCTTTGATCCGGGGCTGCTCGGAGGCTTATTTGACCTGCGGGGCAATTCTCGAAGGCCCCACGACGATGGCCGCTTTGATCCCCGACTGCGCGAGGATCTAGTTGTGATCTCTCCGCAGCGAGATCTAGACGTGCGCCTCACCTCTGAGCTCCGGATTCGCCGTTAACTGACTTGCTGTTCTGTAAGGCCAGCAGATGCCCTGCCAAAGCTTGGGGGCAAGAGAGATAGGGGTTATGGCTAGTGTCCATTGAGATCACCTGCTCACAGAGTAGTGCTGTGTACATACGCTTTTGGGCAGTAGGGCCAATGGTGCGATCGCGCAAACACTCGATATAAACTCGTGGCACACGGCCAAAATTGCCGGTCGTGGTACTCACAGGAGTCACCAGGGGAGCAACGGCTTGGGGGATTAAACGCGATCGCACCAGTGCCATATCCTCATCTGAGCAATCTCCATAGCCAATCTCTTTCAGGGCTTCCGGACGGAATGTCGCCGCCAATTGGTCTTCAGTAAATATGGCGTTGGCGAGCAAAATTGACTCAGCGTCAGCCTGGGTGATCTCCAGCATAGTCTCGCCGGAGCGCAGCAGATACCCCGCCAGGTAGACCAAGGTCTGGATGCGATCGGGGTAATACTCTGCCACCTGGGTAATGATGCCGCCCCCCATGCTGTGACCCACTAATATCACGGGTTCTGACTGCTCCTTTAAGGCTTGGCCAACGCAGTCTACATAGGCCGATAACGTGACCTCCGCCAAGGAGCAGAGGTTCTGGCCATGACCAGGCAGATCGGGCGTGATCACGAGGTGGCCTTGCTGCTTCAGTAAGGGGACAACCTTATGCCATACCCAGGCTCCAGATCCAGCACCATGAATTAAAACAAATGTGCTCATGCTGAGTTATCCCCCGTCCCTGGCGGCAGCGAAATAGGTGCGAAGGCTTTGACATCCTCCTGCTTGAGCTGATGGACCAAATCCGCTGGCTGCCCAAATCCTTTGCTCATCGCTGCTTCAGCTCTATTACTGTGCCCTTTAGCCCAATGCCGCTCAGTGCAATGATACGTCACATGGTAGTGCTATATTTCTGACAATAGCTGGAGAAACTCAAGATTTCGTCAACCTTCGCATCTGGGCTAAGACCATGTCTATCGGGGCAAGAGAATTTGCGGAACCTGTGAGATCCAGTATTATGGCCTCTGACACTCGATTCACTCCTCATGCTTATGAAGACCTACTTTTGGTTGGCGCAGGGCTCGCTGTCGCTGGCAATTGCCACCCTGGGAACAATGCCTCCCGCCCTGGCGCAGCTTCGGGATCTGCCGATCCTCCAGCCTGGAATTGTCATGCCCGACGCCAGTATATTTCCGTTTGCCTTGCCCCAGCGTCAACCTGGCCCTTTGGCAACCTCTCCGCTCCAACGGCTGCGCGAGTCCAATCAGTGCCCTGGCTGTAACTTGCAGGGTGCTAACCTGCGCGATGCCAGCCTCACCCGTGCAGATCTGCGCAATGCGGATCTGCGCAACGCCGATTTGCGCAACGCCGACTTGCGTGATGCCAACCTGGCTGGGGCAACATTGACGGGGGCACAGTTGAGCGGCACAATCATGCCGGATGGTTTAGTGCACCCCTAACACAACATGACCCATAAAATTATTCAAACCGATCGCGCACCTGCTCCCGTCGGTCCTTATAATCAGGCTGTTCAGGCTCAGGGGCAACTGGTCTTTCTCTCCGGGCAAATTGCTTTAGACCCGGCAACTGGTGGGTTAGTCGGTGAGGGCGACGTTGAGACACAAGCTGAGCAGGTGATGGCCAATTTGGCCGCCGTTCTCACTGCTGCTGGCGCTCAGTGGGGTCATGTTGTCAAAACCACTGTGTTCTTAGCTGACATGAATGACTTTGCCAAAGTCAATGCTGTGTATGGTCGATACTTTGACGATGCTACCGCTCCAGCCCGCGCCTGTGTGCAAGCCGCCCGTCTCCCTAAAGATGTCTTGGTCGAAATTGACTGTATTGCCGTTATTCCCTAGCTTGGCAGCATAACGGTGCTGTTCAGTGGCTGTCAGTAGCCCTTGGATCTATGTCAATAGCTTGATTCAGTCCGCTGCAACAGCATTGTTGTACTTCTGCAACTACTGCTGCTCAATACACCTCATCATGACTACCAATATCTACAAACACAGCCTTTCCATCTTCCCTAAAGTAGAACAACACTCTTTCATCGTAATCTACGCTAAAACTCCAAAATTCCTTGAGCTTGCCCGATAGTTTATGCGTTTTCAAACTTGGATCAAATGGATCTACGGCAAACTGTTCCAACTTTTGCCAAAACCTTGCCTCTAGATCCGCATTGCCTTTGATGCGCTTTTTGAAAGCCCGTTTGAATGGAGAACTGAAACTGACCTCCACAATTACTCCTCTATCAGTTTTCGCAGTTCTTTGATGTTGGAAGAAAACTTCAGTTCACCTTTTTGCTGCTCAACTTGCGCCGACGTGAAGCTGTTGTATATCTCGTCACGGCGTTCTTCACGGAGGTACTGCTGCAACAACAGTTGAATTTCGCGCTTTTCGTCTATAGAAAGACTTTTAATCACTTCGACCACATCACTAAAAGTCATTGGTTCAAGACCCCATCGTGTTGATTCAAGAGATTTACCATACTGCTTACCTCCTAGAGTTGAAAGCTATACCCAGCATGGATCTACCCCAATCTTATCTCATCAACATCTGCTCAGCCAAACCACAAACCCAGGTTTGAATGCACTGGGCATTTGCAACCTACAGATAGGCTTCAAACTGTGCCCTAACCGATAACTCAGGCAGTACAACGGTGTAGTTGTGCGGCGGCAGATAACCTTGAACTCTCACCGATAATCTCTGTACCGTCCACACCAGCACATTGTTAGCCTGCGCCGCTACTACGATGCTACCGCAAACTCTGTATACTGCCTCATTCTACGTTCATGGAATGCCAATACAATGTTCTCTTTTTGTATCGCTTATAAAGTCCCAAATCAAAAACCTCCGGTTTTACCGGAGGTTTTTGATTGGAGCCTAGGCTCCAACTAGCTAGAGGGTAAAGGTAAAGGCATTCACCAGCATTCCGGGAACCCGAGTGCCTCCGAGGGAACGCATGTCGTAGGTATCCACATCAGGAACAAATTCGGCATGGGTGGTTAGCGCCTCTAGGTTGTCGCCCCAAAAGGCATAGAGACTCTCATCAAAGCGTAGATCCTGAATTGGGGCGACAATCTCGCCGTTTTCAACCCAAAAACAGGCGTAGCGGGTCATGCCGGTAATCCGACCCCCGCTGCGATCGCTCCAGTTAAGGTAGTGCAAATTCGACAAATAGAGTCCTGTCCCCAAGGCTGACAACACCGCTTCGGGGGGCAAGGTGCCCACGGCCACTTCAGGTGCGCGCAAACTCTCGGAGCCGTTGGCGGCGGTGCTAGTGAGGTCATATTCTTTGGCGGTGCGGGCATTGATCAAGGTATTGACCAGTTTCCCGTCAGCCAAAATGGGCAAGACTTCCGGAGCCACTTCCCCATGGCTGTTAAAGCGGGGAACGGTGCCATGGGTAAAGTCTTCCCGGAGGCTCAGCAGCGGCGATAGGGTTTTGCCTTCCCGCAGCTTGCCGAGGGCACTGCCCCCTTGCTGTAGCGAGGCTTCACTAACAGCACCCCAAGAGAGCATTCCCACCAAATCGGCCAGAGCCGCTGGGGCAAAGTAGGTGCGATAACGTCCGGGGACAACATCTCGACGGGGACGATCCAAAACCTGAAGCTGGGATCTGGCCTGTTGAATTTGGGCTTCAAACTGATCTTGATGCCAATGGGTGTCGGCATAGGTCGCCTTCACTGCCTTTTCGGAGGGGGCAATCATGGAATAGTCCAACACAAAGGTTTCCGTGGCAAACCAGTGCTGCTGCCCAGCCGAGTTGCGATTGGCGCGAAGGATGGGTCCAGCGGCATAGAGACCCGTAAAGTCCGCAGACTGAACCGCTGGCAGAATGGCCTGGGGAGCTTGTTGGGGGGAAAGCAGATCGCCCCGGTACATGGCGTGACTAGAGCCCAGGTTTTGGGGCAGCACCAGATAGGGATCGACGGGCAGTTGGGGCAGCTCTTGGCGCAGATGGCCTAGGCTCTCCAGCCCAGCCATAGAGTCTCGATCTAGGTTGCCTGTGAAGGGAACGGTGGCGGCGGCGGTGCGCTGGTCGGCCATGAGGCGCAAGGTGAGGGCACCATCTGTAACGGTGCCAGTTTGACGGACTTTGCCCCCGTTTAGACGCATGAAGTGGCTGTGCTCACCCACCAGTTCGATCACCAGATGTTCTTGGGCATTGAGGTTGGTGAAGATGCGATCGCAGAGTTGATTAAAGATTCCTTCCCAGGTGCCAATATCAGTATCAATATCAGAATTAATATCAGAATTAATATCAGAATTAATATCAGTGAAGCTCACCCATGGCCTCCAAAAACTTCAATATCGGTAAATGCACAAACCGGAGCCGCATGACCGACTCGGATGCACTGATTGGGTTCCCCCTTCCCACAGTAAGGGGTGCCATACATCCCCAGGGTGCTGCGATCGCCCACCTGCACCAGATTGCCCCAGAACTGATTGGTGATACCCCGATAGTTGGGATTGCGAAGGGTCTGGGTGAGCTGGCCATCTTCAATCCGGCGGGCATACTCACAGCCAAACTGAAATTTGTTGCGATAGTCATCAATGGACCAGGAGCTATTGGACTCCATATAGATTCCCTTTTCAATGGATCCGATAATCTCCTCAAAGGGGGTGTCCCCTGGCTCCAGGTTGAGGTTGGCCATGCGGTCAATGGGGGGGCGATTCCAGGAGGTCGCCCGAAAGTTGGCCACCCCCGGCACGCCTGCCCGGGTCTGACTCTCCAGGCTGCCCAGACCCCGCAGCAGCCGCCCCTCCTGAATCAGATATTCCCGAGTGGCAGGCACCCCAGCGTCATCAAAGGCATAGGTGGCCAGCTCTCCCGGCACGGTGGGGTCAAAGGTAATATTCATTAGGGGTGACCCGTAGGTGAGAGTACCAAAGTCCGAGAGCTTTACAAAGCTAGAACCCGCATAGTTGCGCTCATCCCCCAGAATCCGATCCAGCTCCAGAGGGTGCCCCACACTTTCATGGATTTGTAGCATCATCTGGTCGGGAGCCAAGACCAAGGTGGTGGTGGTGGTGGGGCATTCTGGGGCGCTGAGGAGTTCGATGGCCTGCTCCCCAATCCGCTGCGCCCGATCCAGGACAGCTTGGGGGTCGAGGACTTCAGCTCCGGCCTGGTAGCAGCGGGCAAACATGCCGTTGTCGGTGCGCTGCTGAATCACAGTACCATCCTGAGCCGTCACACCGTAGTCGGTGTTGATGCTGAAAAAGCGCTGGTAAACGCTAGAGCCATTGCTGCTGACAAAGGTGTGCTCGGTTTCGACGGTTTGCGCCAGAGCTGTGGTTTTGACGATTTGTTCGCAAACCTTAAGGGTGGCACACACCTGGGTGAGCAACTGCATCAAATCGGCCACATTGATCAGCTCTAGGGGCTGCTGTATCGGAGACTGATATTGACCCACCGCTCGGGGGCGCACTGCGGTTGTGAAGGAATGCACCGCCCAGGGAGCAGTGGCCACTGCCTGGGCATAGGCCCGATCTGTGGCGGCCTGTAAGCTCTCTTGATCCAGACGGTTGGTGGCGGCATAGCCAAACTGTCCTTTGGCCAAGACTTCGACCATGATGCCCTGGGTCTGATGTCTGTGGTTGCTTTGGGGATGACCATCGCGAACATAGCGGGTGGTGGTGGTTTCACTCACCTGGCGCAGCCCAATCCAATCGGCGTCGGTCTGAAGCACGTTGAGGGCACGATTGAGATCAAAGTCCATGCAGAAATCCTTGCGATCGCACTGTCACAAATAGCCTAACGGATCAACGTCGTGGGTGCCGGGATCTCCCACCCACAGCAATTGCCATAGCTCCATTCAAATCTACCTGCCGACATTCTGCCATGATGGTTACCTGTAGCTCCTCTGCCTCTAAATCACTTAAGATTCCCACAATTTTTTCCATGGGATAATGCTTTTGCCTCGCTTTATAGCGGTTCTCAGGCTCACACGCCCATTAAAGTCGGTGTGCCCCACCGCTGGCATAAGTATATTGCGCTTTTGTCCTGAAGGGCAGGGCTTGAAACCCATCACAAGCTTGGTCAAGGACTGAGAATAAAACCGTTCACAATCTGATCCAACATGGGCTGGAGTCTCTCAAATTCATCTCTGGGCAACTGAAACTGAATGACGCCGGCCTGAGATCCTTGTACCTGCATAAACGTGTTACCCAGGATCATCAACGACGACCCAGTATCGGATTCTGTGTAAGTCCATATCAGGCGGACTTGCCCATCATCAAAGGCTGTGCGCTCCCCTTCAAATTGAAAATCAGTCTCCTGACCAACGGTATTCTCCAGGGCGGTGAGCGTCACCTCGATCCAGGTGTCGAGATCGGGTTCCTCAAGGTCAGTTACAACAAAGGCGGTCAGGAACGCTAAACCGGTGGGGTCACTCCACTGCACAGAGACAAAGTCGGATTCGCTGCGATCGCTGACACTCCAGTTAGAGGGCACAACCCACTCAAACGCCCCAGACTCATGGCGGAAAGCAACCAGATCATCCATCTGAATGTCGCTAGGATTACCTTCAAGAATCGCTTGTGTCTCTTGGGTTTGAGCCATCTCTTCGGTCAAGGCGGTGCTGGGATTGACGGGTTCGTTAGAGCCAATGAGTTGACGCCCGTAGAAGGCAGCCCCTAAGCCCAACAAGGACAAGGTAATCAAGCTGGCAATAACCCACAAAGTAGTGTTACTGGAGGAGCGCGACGGAAGGGGATCTTCAAATGTGGGATGCTCAACCTCAACTGCTTCAGGGGTTCTGGAGTCTTGAGGCTGATAAATTGTCTCCGGAATTTTGCGGTCACCAGGGGGCGTTAATGCCATCAAAACTTCGCTGGCCTGCCCATAGCGATGCACCGGACGAGCCGCCAGCATTCGATCCAGGACTGTTGCCAAGGCGGGGCTGACGGTGGCACATTGCTGCCACCGCCACTCTAGGCTGTAGGGGTCTTGCAAGTCTTGGGGAGATTTCCCCGTCAAGAGCACTAAGGACGTGACCGCCAGGGCATAGAGATCGCTGTGGGGGGCGACAACACCTAGCCGCATTTGCTCATCAGGAGAATAGCCAATTTTGCCGAGACGGGTGCCACCTGCCCCAGAGCCATCGCGCTCAGCAACCTGATGTTCGATTTCTAGGGCAATTTGCTTCACCCCCCCTAAATCAATGAGCACTGGTAGTTGGTCAGAGTCTCGCCGAATAATGTTGTCGGGGGATATATCTCGATGAATAATTCCCTGGTGGTGAAGGTAGCTCAACACGGGCAGCAGATCCCGCAGCAGTTGCAGCACCTCTGTTTCAGAAAAGGTTTGCCCCTGCTGTTGCCGCTGCATCAGCAATTGCTGGTAGGTTGAGCCAGGGATAAAATCTTGCACCAGAAAAAGCCGTCGCTGAGCCTGAAAAATTTCCCAGAAGCGAGGGATTTGGGGGTGTTGCAGTCGATGGAGCGTGAGAGCTTCCCGTTGGAAGAGCTCCTCTGCTTTTTTAAGGGCATAGGTTCCCTGCACTGAAGGCAAGAGTTCTTTGAGGACAACAGGCTCATTAAAGCGTCCCGTATCTTCAGCCCGATAGGCTCGGCCAAACCCACCCTGGCCAATTTGAGTTTGAATCACGTAGCGATCGCGCAGGCGAGTGCCCGTGGAGAGGGCGGTTGAAATCGGTTGCAGGTCGGTTGGCGGGACAGTGGTTCCCTGCTCCACAGCCTGGGGCTCCCCCAGTTGCTCACCGCAGTACTGGCAAAAGCGAGATTGCAGGGGATTTTGATGACCTTGACTACAGGTTAGATGCTCCATGTCCCTGGTGCGAGGACTGTATTTTTAGGCAAGACTTTGAGGCAAAATTTTGATCTCAACATAGACTGCTATTTTAGCCCCTATTTTGTCCCAGGCTGCGCATACCTGCAAAGTTCCATCCAGTGAACGAATGCGCCATTATGAAGATAGCGTTTAAGGGTGCCTGCTATGTCCCCGCTCACCTCTATGTTGAAGGTCAACATTGACCCCCTACAGCTCACAGATGAGCAGTTTTATCAACTCTGCATTCACAACCCAGATCTGAATATTGAACGCAATCGACAAGGAGTTTTAATCTTTATGCCCCCCGTTGGTGGTGAAAGTGGCAACCGCGAAATTGAACTCGGCATTGACATAGGTCTTTGGAACCGTCAAACTGGTCTGGGTAAGGTTTTTAGCTCTTCTACGATTTTTCGCTTGCCCATCGGCAGCAGCCGGTCGCCAGATGTGGCCTGGATAGAAAACAGCCGCTGGCAGGCGCTTGCCCCAGAACAGCGCCAGAAGTTTCCCCCCATTGCCCCGGATTTTGTGATTGAGTTGCGATCGCGCACCGATGACCTGCCCACGCTCCAAGACAAGATGCAGGAATATATCGACAGTGGTGTGCGTCTGGCATGGTTGGTAGATCCGCAGTTACAACAGGTTGAGATCTATCGACCCGGCCAAGCCCCGGAACCGCGCCCGTTACCAACAGAACTTTCGGATGAGACCGTTTTACCAGGATTTACCCTCCACCTAGACGCTTTTTAACGCTTCACAGTGTACACACAAGTCGAATTTACTGCGCACATCCTGCATTAGCTCCCTTAATCTCCCCTTGCCCTTGGCGAAGCCTGCCCGCAGGGCTCAGGGAGAAAGCCGGAGAAAATTGTTCCCTCCCCTTAGCACTACGGTGTACACACAAGTCTTGAAAAGATTCAAAATCTTTGCACTCGCCCCCCTAGCCCCCCAATTCTGGGGGGAAATAGTCCCAGTTTTTGTTGATCTCCCCCCAGAATTGGGGGGTCGGGGGGGCTAATGCAGGGTGGAATGGGTTTATCCAGAGAGGTGTATACACCGTAGCTTTTAGCGCTGAGACGACAAGCTGTCACGCCCCAGGATTAATGTCTCGACGGAAGACCCTGCCATTGGGGGCCGAAATCTGAGTCGGCAACTGGCGTGAGTCAAGGACTTGTCGGGTGGTCATGTCATAGGTGGTGTAGCGGGTGTTGGCTGGTTCCAGGCTTACATCCACAATCGTCAAGGTTTTTTGGGGGGTGCGATCGCTCCCCAGGAGTCGTCTCGGGCCGCTACCCAAGGCTCCGGTGTGCAAAAGCTGTAACTGTCCGCGATGACCCGGATAGTAGGCGTGGTGATGGCCACTGATATAGGTATGGACGCGGTACCGCTCTAGGAGCGATCGCAGCCGTTCTGCTTGGTTCAAAAATTCCCCAGGGCGATCGCGTCCCACGGCAATACCGTATAGCGGCAAATGACCAATCACCATCCGCAGCCGAGCCTGTTGAGCCGCCGCACTGGCCAAACTGCGCTCTACCCAACCCAGTTGGGCTTCAGAAATCTGCGCGGTTGAGGCATCCCACACCAAGTAGAAAATCTGGTTTTGGGTAAAGGTATAGGAGAACGGAAACTGAGCCTGATCCACAAAAGTAAGTCCTGGATTATGGCTGGGTTGCTTCCAATACGCCCTAGCCAACTCCCGATCCAGGGCAAAGCGAAAGCGACCCTCTCGTTCCAGTGCCCCAGACCCATCATGATTCCCGATGGTAAAGCCAAAGGGTAAACCAGCCTGACGCAACGGAGCGGCCACATGGCGATCAAAGGCTGCCCACATGGCCTGTACTTGCCCTCGGGACAGCGACAAAGACTGTCCTGCAATCATGTCGCCACCACACAACACCAAATCGGGTTTCCACTGCGGCAACAGCCGCATAGACTCAATCACCTCAGCCTCATAGTGAGTGGATCCGTACTGGCTATTGAGGTCACTAATCACAGCAATGCGAACGCTGCCCCGAGGGGGGGCATAGAACCCCGCTGGGGCCATAGCCAAGGACTGACCCTCAGGAGGAATTACAGGACTTTGAGCCAACCCATTGCCAGACTGCAACTTGAGTCCTTGCGCCAGTCCGACGCCAACCAACCCCCCCCCCGCAATCAACAATTGACGTCTTGTCCAAGCCATGGCCTGCTCACCTCCTCAATCAGTTCGGGTTCGGCTTTTGAGCCTGAATCACTTGTAAGCTACCCCCGGCTTGAGTGTACTTCGTCACTGGGTGAAATCCCAATGCAGTCAGTTGGCCAGCGAGATCGGTTCGCAGCAGTTGCCAGGCCGTCTCAGTCTCAAAGAGTGCCAGAAAAAGTGCCAGACCCGGCCACAGGACCATCTGGGTGGGGCGATGGAAATCTAAGAGGGCAAAAAACCCACCGGGCTTGAGGACACGATAGACCTCTAGCAAAATTTGCTGAAGTGTGTCGGGGGGCATTTCATGGAGAGCCATACTGGTGTGTACCAGGTCAAATTGATCCCTTGAGAAGGGCATCGCTTCTGCAAATGCCTCAACATAGGTAGCCTCAGGAACATTCCGTCGGGCTCGCTGGAGGGAGAGGGGTGAGGCATCTAGACCCGTGACCGCCTGGGAGTGCTCAACTAAAATTTGGGTGGTCTGACCGCTACCACAGCACAGATCGAGTATGGCCATGTGTGGGGTGAGGGGCAAGCCCGCCAACGCTAAGCGGCGCAATCGGGCTTCGCCCCCAACGCTTAGAGCCGCCAAGCGCGAAATCCCATCATATAGCCACTGATATTGATAGCTCCAGTCTCGCAAAATAGTTGCCATGGGCTCGCTTTGTCGAAGGTGATGGGCCTGGGGGCATCCTGAAGGGGAAGCCATTTTCCACCCGTAGCCCTTAGAATACCAAAATGGCTTTTTGCATTCCCTAGCTGAGTCTTTACCCGCATTGCTTATGACGAAACCGACTCTGTTCCGGCGGCTCTCAGGACTGAAAAAAGCTGCCCCACTGCTGTTGCCCCTACTGTTAGGCGCAGCGGCCATCCCACCGGTCATCCAGCAGCGATCAGATGTGCCCCTGTCGGAACCACAGGCTTTGGAGCAGTCTGCCTTAGAGTTGTCGGGTTTGGATTGGTTAACGATTCCAGAGCCTGAGGCATCGACCCAGGTTGAAACTGCTCCTGAGTCGTCTCCAGAACCCCCTGCCGCCCCAGCACCGGCTGCGTCTCCCTCATCACTGAAAAACCAGCAACCGTTTCCGAGTTCAACGGATAGGCGTCAGTCGTTTCTCATGCCGGTAACGCCCAGTATTCCGACGCCACCCGCCGAGATTCCCCAGGTGCCTCTGCGGGTGGCGATTACGACCGGTGCTTCTACCCTGACCTTGGGCGCGTCCACTGGGGCGGTGATTACAGATGCCCAGGGCTACCGCATTGGCGAGCTCGGCACCCAATCTGCGGTACAGGCGATACCTGCCCAAGAAGGAATTCAGATTGGAGATTGGCAAGCCCCAACGGTTTTGTGGGTGCAGCCCCAGGGGGATGGGTTGGTCTATGTCGAAGGGCGTTGGTATCGAGGACCTGTGCAGGTGATCCGCCGAGAGCAGCGACTGCTGGCAGTGAATCACCTGGATTTAGAATCTTATCTCTACAGTGTGGTGGGGGCAGAGATGCCAGCGTCTTGGTCTTTAGAAGCCCTGAAGGCTCAGGCGATTGCGGCGCGTTCCTATGCTCTGGTACATATTGCCCGACCCGCCAGTGCGGACTATGACCTGGGTGCGACCCCACGGTGGCAAGCCTATACTGGCGTAACGACTGAAACCAACACTACCCACGAGGCAGTCAATGCGACTCGGGGACTCTTTTTGTCCTATCAGGGGGGGGTGGTTGAGTCACTCTATGCCGCGTCTGATGACATTGTTAAAGAGGTGCATCGAGGATTTGGCATGAGCCAAAATGGGGCGCAACAGTTAGCGGTTCAGCAAAATTTTAATTTTCAACAGATTTTGGGGTATTTCTACCCTGGAACAGAATTGTCTTGGCTACAGTTGCCGTCTTAGGGCAAGGGAATCAGTCTGGCTAAGAGGCTGTCTTAAAGTCTTTCCATGCTCTACATTTGCCCCCCAACCCCCCATTCTGGGGGGCTTTGATCACTCTTAAGTCCCCCAGAATGGGGGATTTAGGGGGCGGGTGCAAGGCGTTAGAAACTTTTCAAACCGCCTCTAAGACAAGTCGGGGATTTGATCCGCAGGCGCTAGGGTGGGCGTAAAGCCCTGATGGGGCGTCCACACTAGGGCACCGGCTTGCTGGGTACTTAAGATCTGAGTGGTTGGGGGTAGCCGTGAGGAGCCAGGGTCTAGCGAACTGGATGTGGACACAATAATAGTCTCTGGCTGGAGGTTTGCCCCTAGGGAGGGCAATGGGGATCGATCTGGCCACCACAAGACCTGAACTTGGGGAAGGGGAGCCGTTTGGATCCAAGTGCTGTGATCTGTGCCTGGACCGAGAAGCAACCATGGATGGTCGGCAAGGGTCAGTAAAAGGGTCAGCGGGCGCTGGCGCAAGATTTGAAGTTGAAACTGACCTGCTGTGGTTACGGCCTGGAGAGAGAGAGGTCGCTCTGTGGCGGTTCTGAGCGGGGGGGGTGCAGTAGTTGGTGCGATCGCACTTATTTCTTTGATGGGGATGCGTTGTCCTAGAGCTTGCCAGGCTTCTTGGGCATTAGGGCGGGTGTCAGTCGCAATCGCCCAGTCAATTTGGCGAACCCCCTGCTGTTGCAAGAAGGGGATCAAGGACTGGGTGGCCATGGCCACATCCCCGCTATTTAAGAGGATGGTTGCCCCAGGTTGTTGCACGACCATGATGGGCATGGGGGCATAGTCAAAAACGGTGATCTGGAATCGATGCGCCTGCACCTGCCAGAGGGGAATCACCAGGGTCATCCCCATGAGAACAACTCCCCATTGCCAATGCCGTCGTGCCCAAGGCCACAGCCAGATCAGCCCTAAGATGCCATAGAGTAGCAACACTTGGCCGAGGTCAATGCGTCCGAGGGTCAGGGTGGGGTTTGGCCACTGGCTAATTCCCAGCACCAAAGTCAGTAGGCCGTGGCAGGGGTAGTATAAAACCCAGGCAATGGCGCTACCGGCAAAGGGCCACACCACAGCAACTAAGGCGCTAATAAACCCACCCACCACCATCACAATCAATAGCGGTGTGGTCAGCACATTGACCAAGAGGCTGTAGGCGGGCACCACCCCAAAAGTAGACAACTGTAGCGGCAGCGTCCAGAGGGTGGCAGCTAAGGGCACGGCAAGCAAGGCTGCGATCGCAGGGGGCAATATATCCAGTCGTTGGCTAAGGGGGGGCACCGTCACAATCAGCCCCAGGGTCGCCAAAAAGCTAAACTGAAAGCCCAAATGCCAGATCCATAGTGGATTGATCACCAGAAGCACGGCGGCAACCCCCACCAAAACGCCCACAGGTTGAGTTTGACGCCGTTGAGTCAGCGCCACTAGGCTGGCGGCTCCCATACAAGCTGCCCGCAGCACCGACGGCTCCAGCCCACTTAAGGCAGCAAATACCGCCAATACTCCCAGCCCCACCCCCAATCGCTGGGGTTCCCCTAGGTTGCGGGTCAGAGCTAAAACCCCTGCCAACAAGACCGAAACATGAAAACCCGATGCCGCCAAGGCATGAGCCAGCCCCACCTGGGTAAAGCCCTCCCGAATCTCGAAGGGCAAATCGACCACCCGACCCCCTAACACCATGGCACTCAGCAGCATTCCTTCCGGTTGTCCGACCCCCTGGGCGTGCGATCGCAGAATTCGCTGACGCAATGCCCACAGACCCCAAGCGCTACCCTGCTGCTGAATTGAAACAGACTCAGCCCGAAGTCCGGCAAAGGAACCCTGACGCAAAAGGTAGGTGGCAAAATCAAAGCCACCCGGTTGTGAGGCCGCACGAGGCCGATAGAGACTGCCCTGAAGAGCCAGAGTTTGCCCAGGATGCACCGTCAACATCTGTTCTGGGGGTGCCGTAACATATAACCGTCCCTGCACCCGTTGAGTTTGAGCAGCTTGGGCAGCCCCAGTCCAGCTCACCTGCTGAGCATTAAGCCACACCTGACTTTGGCCACTGCGCGTTTGCCTTGGCAGGGTTTGCACTCGCCCCACCACCGTCAATGACGCCCCCGCTTGCGGTACAGATGGAATCACCCGACTCACATCTGTCAACCCAGGGTAGGGAGTGCGTAGGTGCAGATACACCATCGCCAACAGTGCCACACCCGTCGCCACCAAAAAATCCCTGCTCCTAGGACCTAGAGCCAGTTTGAAGAGCCCCCGCCAGCGCGGAGCTTGCCAGCGCAGGAGTGCTAATGCCAGACCCAGGATGAGCACCCCCCAAGCCCCCCAGGAAAGCCCAGTCGCCAACAGCCCCAAAATCCAGGCCAATAGCCAAAGCATCCTAGGGCGCTTAAATTGTGAACCCGAGCTTGAGCCCGAGCAACGTATGGATGACCAAGACCCCCAGCGCCACACTGCCCAAGTAAGCATGGGCTGTGCGCAGAGACCCCTGACCGCCAAACTTGGTTAAAGACAAGGCCGCATTGATCCCCAATAGTCCAATCACCGTCGAACCCGACCAAAAGTGCGGGCTTTCTAGAATCGGTTGTTCCTGCATCACCAGGGATAAAATTCCGCCCGTGTAGCCCAACACGATAAACAAAAACATCCACGGAGCTAGCTTGCGATGATCGGCCAGATTTTGGCTAGCCATTTGTGGATCTGCCTGCTTATGTCGGCGTCCCTGCCAACCCTTGATGGCGACAAAGCTACCCATAACAAAAACGACAATCGCCATCATGGCCGGATGCCCCCAATGCACAATGGGTTCAGGCATCCCCAAGCTTCGAAAAAATGCGGCAATGGGTTCTAAACTTTGCCTGAGTTGATCAATCATCACTGAAGCTCCTTATCACTCAAGAATCCGCGCAAAGACCAGCCCATCCTGAAAGGCCATGGTCTCAGCATAACGGCTCTGTACAAATTGCCCTATTGACCCTGGAACCAATCCCCTTTGATTGAACGTCTAATATAGTGGTGGGTTGTGAGGTAAAACTATGAAGCTATCTGTGTATTGGTTCATCCTGGGTTTAGTTGCAGCAGCACTTGGCGGGTTAGAGTCCCTAAAACAACCGGCCATAGCTGAGTCAGAGGCACCCAGGTATAATTGCTTGACCCGTGAAGTCTTTACGCCAGCAAAGCGGGCATGGTGCGATCGCTGGTACACCCAGCAAGCCCAGCCAGAGAGTACTGATGTCGTATCATCACCCAATGAAACCATAGCCACACTGGAACACACCCTTTGGTCTCTCACCCACTACCGAACCCCAGCAGGCAACACAGTTCCAGCACAAACCTTTGTGACCCCTGCCTCGATTCAATTTCGGGAGGGTCGAGTCGGCGGGAACGCCACCTGCAATCGCTTCTTTGGAGACTATACCCTGGACGGAGAAACGCTTTCCATTCAGTCCGGGGGGGCAACCCTGATGGCCTGCCCAGAAGAGCTGATGGCTCAAGAGCAGGGATTTTTTGCCGCCCTGGAGCAAGTCAGGGGAACTGCGATCGCCAATGGCGAACTGCGTCTGCTGGATGGCGAGGGGGCCGTCCTGCTCACCTTTGCGCAATCAATCCCGCCAGCCCTCACCGGTACTCTGTGGCACTTAACCGCCTACAACAACGGACAAGATGCGGTGACCTCTTTGATTGCCGGAACCCATATTACGGCCACCTTCGATGCCAATGGCGGGTTAACGGGCTTTGCCGGCTGCAACACCTATATGGCTGCCTACGAGGTCACAGACACTGCCCTCAACATCAGCACCAGCGCCAGCACCCGCAAGTTCTGTAATCAGCCTGAAGGGGTCATGACCCAAGAGTCGGCCTATTTACAGGCATTGACAACGGCGACTCAATTCGAGATTGAGAATAATACCTTGATCTTAAAATCCGAGGAGGGGGCTACTGTGGCTCGGTTCACAACCTCACCCGAATCGAGATCGTTCAGCGGCTAGTCACTTTTGTTTCACCGCAAAGATCTCTCAACCATCCGCTGCAAGGGGGGTATGGGGGATGAGACTGTAACAGAGGATATGCCGCCGCCGTGCTTCATAGAGGGAGGTAATAAACTTGACCCTCTAAATCCTCTGCGACACCACACTCTAGAATAATGAAGATGTCCTCTATGACCTTACCTACAGGTACATCTGCGCCAATCTCAACTACCCCTGGCATCGCCAGATCCTGAGCCAACCTTTCATAGGCGTAGCGGGTAATTGTTGTCACATCATGTGTCAGCAGGGCGCGCCCCTGATTAGCTGCCCATTCAAGCACAACGGGATCATCTTCTCCTGACAGGCCAATGTCTTGGACGCGGACTATATCAATATCTGGATTTCGACGCAGCAATCCCCTAATAATTGTATTGTCTAAATTTTCATCAGCGAGCAACTTAATCATTCTTGCTGCTCGACTCTTCGAGCCAGTAGCCGATCGCGCAAGCCCTGCGGATCAAATCGAGCCTCATTCATTTGCCGAATTTCTTGCGCTTGTTGCTGCCGCTGCTTAAGATACGCTTCTACATCCTCTTGATGATTGAGATAGAAAGCAATTGAAGCATAAACGTCACCCAATCTTAAAGATGGATAACGATAGACAATCTCCTCAGCAGTTGCCCCTTGCTTGAATACAGTAATGACAGTATCCAAAGTCACTCGCGTTCCACCAACACGAACGACACCATCAAGGTTGACTGTCAAGGGTGCAGGTTCTGCCGAGATTGCAAGAGACATAGTTAAAACCTCGTATGACCTCTCTCAATTCTATCAAATATAAATATTTTCCCAAGTCAAAATTCTGGAATAAGGTTGAGTGACCTCAAGATTTCAGTCTATTATCTATGTAAAGAGTAATAGATTTATTTGACATATTTAAGCCAAAAGAGTCGATTCTCGTTAAATTTTTCCCCCTCAGCAAACACCTATAATATGTCAGGATTCTCGATTCAGGGATATATCCAGTGTTGGAGTGAAGAAAGACATAAAATTCCCAAGATAGGCTATGCCTTCGTCAATTTCACTGAAATCAGTGTTCTCTGAAAAATCATCAAAAGCTCAACTAAGCCAAGCAACTTATCGAAAAACTTCATGGACTGCCCTAATCGAGGACTCACGGCATCATAGGGAAATAGCTACGATTCAAGCCAAAAATCACGATCGAGGATGGCTTCTGGCGATCGCTCATAGGGCCACATCTCCGGCAAGGAGACGCGGGGATATTCCTTGCGTACATTTTTGAACGCAATTTTCCAAGCCTTGTCAAAACTGATGCCCCAGCGACTACTAAGGCTAGGAACAGTATCCAGCAGAACTTCTAGCTCGCCGCGCTGGGTGCGAATTGTTTGCTCCCAGCCATTGTAATCATTGGGTAAGTTGACGTATAGCCGCTTTAATAGATGTTCTAATAGCACGATCAAGCGACTAATCAATTCCCGCTTTTGGGCAATCCCCAATGCTTCAACCTCTTCAATCAGGTGTTCAAAATCAAGTTGGTCAAAGTTTCGTGCCTTGAGCTTGGCAACGGTATCTTCTGACCACAGCAGAATATCCTGTTCGTAGAGAGAGCGAGAGTCTTGAATGGAAGACATTCAGTTTGCTCCTGAGCCGAGTGAATCTACTCTAGCTAATGCACCAGCTCTAAGGCGCGCTTGGTCAGGGCTTCGGCAGTAATCCCATTAAAGGCCATCAGTTCCCCAGCGCTGGCGGTAGTTTCCCCTCGCTTCCAGGCGATGGTGTCGCGGGGGCACTGGCTGCGTAGCATCACGGGCTCTAACATGGCACTGGCACCCCCCGTGACGCCGATGAGGGCATCACCGCCAAAGAGTTCAGCAAAGCGAGCGTTGCTGAGGAAGTTGCCATCGGGCTGGGCACAGGTCTCCCAGGCCACATCGTGGGGACGGTACAGCCGTCGGGGATTGACAACGGACACAATGCGAATGCCGTAGCCTTCGGCTTCAAGCTGGGCCGCAGCCTCGAAGACGGGCATTAAAATCATGTCCCCCACGACGGCAAAAACCACTTTTTTGCCCCGCTCGGTGCCGTCGAGATCTTGGAGTGCGATCGCACCCTCCTGTAATCCCTGGCGAGCCTGCTCTAAGGTCACTCGAATCGGCAGGGGGGATTTGCTGGCCGTAATCACCACCCCCTTGTTCTGGGCCTGGAGTGCCCACTCATAGGCCACCTGAATCCCATTGGCATCGGGGGGAAACAGCGGAAACACATTGCCGTTGCGCATCAGCGCCGCAAAGTAGGCTTCAATTTCAGGGCGCTGGTGGGTCCAACCGTTGCGGCCCTGCTCCAAGGCACCCGCAGTAAATAGGGTTACGGTGGCGGGGGTGGGCCGTCGCAGTTCCGCCATGGCCTGGATGACAGTCTGCCAGATGGGCAGACCATTCACGGCAAAGGACTCATAGGAGCACCACAGGGAGCGACTGCCCATGAGCGCTAGGCTCGCAGCCAACCCCGCACAGGCGTCTTCGCTCAAGGGTTCGTAAACTTGCCCTTGGGGAGCCTGATTGTAGAGAGAATCGGCAGTGGGGTGAATAATTTTCAGAGCCTGGTTGATGTTGCCAATGCCCGAAGCTTCATTGCCGTCGGCATTGCTGACCAGGTAGTGCGGATCCATCTGGCCTACCTTCGCCACCAACCGTCCCATCGTGGTGGTGGAGACTTTGGGATCGCCGTTGATGGGGTATTCTTCCAGGGGTAGAGTTCCCAGCTCGGCGACGGGTAGGGTAAATTCCGTTACTACGGTTTCGGCAGCGGGTCCCCCTCCTGCTCGCTCTAGTACCTGGCGCACCAAGGCCCAGCTTTCAGGAGAAAGCGCCCGTGCCTTCAGCGCCTCGACAATATCGGCATTGTCCAGGGTGTGGTAGGCGTAGAGGTTGTGGGACTTGGCACCCCGAGCATGAACCCCTGCCCCTTTGAGCTGTTTCAGAATCAAGATGGTGAGCTTACCGCTCAGAGCCGACTGGGCGGCGCGATCGGCGGCGACTAGCACCGCTTCCGTGAAGGCCAACCGCTGCGGGAACGAAAAGGCGGTGCTGTCAACGTAGTCACCGGGTTGGTTTTGGTCATCGTAGTCCTTGGCGTCCACCAGGATGACTTCCTCAAACCCATTGCCCTGCCAGTAGCGCACCATAGCAGCATTGGACTGGGTGGAGACCATGCTGTGGTGTTCCTGGCTATAGCCGTTCCAGACCAAGACGGGTAGAAAATTGGTGACTTCTGGATAGGCGGTGTGAAAGTGGGCCATGCTGCTGACCACGTAGGGTTCGCCTAGGCCGCCATCACCAATGGTGAAGGGGAAGAGTTTCTCCCGGTGGAGCAGGGCAGCAGCCATGGCAAAGTGCTGACCTTGACCTAGGGGACCTGCTGGCCCCAGCAGGCCCGGAATTTGACCAGAGAGGTGACCCAGGAGGCCATGGCGTTCCCGAAAGCGCTCTCGTAAATCCTGAACGGTGTGAATCCCCATTTTTTCCAGGGAACGATCTAGGAACATGGCGCTGTAGAAGCCAGGGGCGTGGTGCCCCACTTCCGTCAAGATGTTTTTGTAGCCCAGCATGACTAAGGCGGCATAGGCTTCGACGGAGCTGGCAAAGCCACCGGGGTGTCCAGAGGACTTGCTAGCGGTCATTTGCAGCACCAGGTAGCGGAGGGCGTCAGCGGCTAGGGCGGTTTGGTAGATGGCGGCTGCCTCCCGAGGGCTGGGAATGGCCGATTGGTGAGGGGCGATCGCAGCTTCCTGTCCATAGCGGTCAAAGTCGGGCCAAGACTCCCCGAAGTATTGAATACCTGCACAAAAATCAGGAGTCATCGGGGTGGGGGCAACAGTCATGGCAACGTGATCCTTGTGGCAACCAGCAGTATTTTCAGCAACCTAAGTTCTTTTGATGGTAAACCATATACCGCTAGCTCCCCGGCCAAAAGCCCTACAGCACCATAGAAAAATGTTTGTTTAACCATAAATTGTCGCTAGTAGGCAGTTGATCCAAGCAGAGGCTGCATAAGGTCAGAATTATCAAACATCTGGTATCAATGGCAAATGACGAATACGAATACGGCTTGGTTCAACCGTAATGGCGGATCCTTTTTCTAAATCCTCCTTACATTCGGCAATTACTGCTAATAGAAGGTCTGTGAGAGCTTGAGCCCGCAATCTTTCAATTCGAATCCGAATAACTGAGGGAGTAATCGCCGCCTCAAGTGCCAGCAGCGAGTGAAAATCTGCATCAAGGGTAGCAACAATACGCCTCTCGTCTCTGCCCCTTTGAAGGATGTTTGCATCTTCAGTCTTAGACATTCCGATTTCACTCACATGAATCGTATCGACACCTGCATCACTCAATAAATTTGCCGCAGAAACAGGCAATCCCTGATCAAGCAACAGTTTCATGGTGATTAGGAAGCTCAATGATGCGATCATCCAAATAAGAAGAGGCAAAAATCAGGGCTTGTCGGATGTCTTCATCCTCTAGCTCTGGAAATTCTTGATGTAACTCTTCTCGATCAGGGTAAGTTGCTAGCAGCTCAATTACTCGACGAACGGTAAGGCGAAGATGGCGAATGCAGGGTTGCCCATTCATTCGTTTTGGATTGCTGGTAATTCGATCGAGTCTCATTAGGTTCAGACCAACGGTTCATGATTATCTTATTTCAAAGGAACGAGCTGCCACCATGTACCGAAACAAGTACTCCATAATTTCTAGGTGATGGAAGGTGGCCTGCACAGAGGTGCCCCACACGGTGACGCCGTGATCTCGAATCAGCAAGGCCGGAACCCTGGATGGAAACGCCTGGAATCGGGTCTGTATCTCGGCGGCGATGGCTGGTACATGGGCATGATTGGCAAACACAGGCAATTGCACCTGGGGATTTTCGTCCCAACTTCCCAGCCCTTTGAGCATCTCTAAAGGGGGTAAATCCAAGTGCTGAGCGGCAGAAAAGCGGCTGACCAGGTTTGCCTCCACAGAATGCACATGATAGCAGGCTTGAGCCGCTGGTACCTGCTGATAAATCACCTGATGGATGTGGGTTTCTGCCGAAGGCTTGCCGCTGGGCTGCTCCAAAATCTCGCCATCCAGGCTCAGATGCACAAATTGCTCTAGGGTGAGTGCTCCCTTGGCACAGCCGCTGGCGGTAATCCAGAAACTGCCGTCGGGCATTCGCGCTGAGAGGTTGCCAGCCGTGCCCACCATCCAACCTTGTTGGTAAAAGTGACGGGCATGGGCAATCAGTTGACCGCGCGGATCTGAGTCAGGCACAGAAAAGGAAGACATTGCTAGGGGAACAGCTACAGATCGGTGCCGACGACGGGAACCCATTGGTGCAGTTCATACTCCACGCATTGGTTCACAATCAACGGATCTTGAGCGACGATAGCCTGGGCCTCTGCCATAGACTCGGCTCGAAAGATCAGCATCCCTCCCCGACTATCAGCCCAGTAGCCAGTGCGGGCAGCTCGCCCTTCGGCAATCAAAGCCTCGACGAAGGCTCTATGGGCTGGCACATATTGATCGAAGATAGACTTGGCGACAATGCCCCGCTCAATTTTGACAAACCACGGCATAGTGAGCCTACAGATACTTTTGCAAGAGCAGAGACAGTTTGGCTTTGGCTTCTGGGGGTGCTTTGTCTAGGGGGGTCAAAACTGCATTTTTGAGCGCTTTATGAGCTGTTGAGGCTGGGGGATTTTGCCCCAAGCGCTTTACGGCTTCGTGAATTACGGCCTGAGCGTTGCTGGCGTTGCGCTTCAGGTTTTGAATCACCATGTCTACGGTGACGCTGTCGTGGTCGGGATGCCAGCAGTCGTAGTCAGTGACCAGGGCTAAGGTGGCGTAGGCCATCTCAGCTTCACGAGCCAGTTTGGCTTCCGGTAGATTGGTCATGCCAATGACGGTGCCGCCCCAACTGCGATAAAGATTCGATTCGGCTTTGGTGGAGAAAGCTGGTCCTTCCATGCAGATGTAGGTGCCGCCCCGATGCAGGGTAACGTCGGCAAGTTGGAGGGATGCGATCGCATCCCCCAACACCGTTGCCAACTGACCACAGATAGGTTCCCCAAAACTAATGTGGGCGACAATGCCCTCCCCAAAGAAAGTCGAGACCCGATTGCGGGTGCGATCAATAAACTGATCCGGAATCACCATATCTAAGGGCTTGGCCTCCCCTTGCAGGGAACCCACCGCCGAAGCTGAGATCACATATTTGACCCCCAGGCTTTTAAGGGCGTAGATATTGGCCCGGAACGGCAGCTCCGTGGGCATCAGAGTATGGTTGCGACCATGGCGAGCCAAAAAAGCCACCCGTGCCCCTTCTAAGGTGCCCAGGATCAACGCATCTGAAGGATCTCCAAAGGGGGTTTCCACCCGCACCTCTTCGAGATCGCTCAGAGCCTCCATTTGATAGAGACCACTGCCCCCAATAATGCCAATACTTGCCTCAGCCATAGAAAACCTGCCTTTGAGCGTCCATACCGTAGTGTAAGCGGCTCAGGGACACAGAACAATGGGTTTATCCACTACCAAGGTGATTAGAGCAAACCAGAAGCGTCTTCACTCCGACTGATTTGAGTCTGGGGGCGGGGTAGACTGAATTCCCAACTCTCGCTTACTCACTTTTAGCTCTTTCCAGAGTTTTTTAATTTCTTCGTAAGCAGCATCAGGGGGAACTTTGCCACTGGTCTCTAGGGCACAAATATAGCCAATCTTTTGAGCAAACTCTTGTAAATTGGCATTAAAAACTAGGTTCTCAGGGGTGAAGTTTCCCCGGTAGGTACTGCGGGGATAGAGAAAATCGTCCTTAGCCTTATGATTGGGTTCTGACACGTTTAGCACTCCAGCTCAGAGCTTTGGGCATCGGGATGTGTCTATGATGGCATGACATTGTGAATTCAGCTTTTTCGCAGAAGCCCCATGCTCTGGCAAAGCCTTTGGCACCAACAGGTTGATGGCTAGCAGAGGCAATCTTTAGCTGCCTAGCATAAACCCCAACAAAAACAGACCATAGATGAGGCCAATTTTGAGGGCATTGAGGGCTTCACCCCAAATGGAGCGCTTCAGTCGCCAGCGATCGCTGTAAAACAGCCAGCTAATCAGCTCGGTAAAGAGCAAACTGATGAAAGACATGCTGATGTCTAAGTAAGCCAGTTGTCCAGAAATGGCCGAAAAAGCAACCCCCAGATAGACCCCAAACAAGAGCGAAATGGCAACAACAGAGAGGCGTCGCCAGGGGTTACGCAGTTGTTGATTCAGTTGGTTGCTCAGTCCGGTGAGCAGGGTGTTAAGTCGCGTGTTTTGCATCGGCTGATGCTCTGTGATCAAGAACGCTTAGAAGTCAGGATTAAGCTGGGCAAAAATCCAATCCAGATAGGGGGTTGAGCCAGTGACCAGGGGAAGTCCAATGATTTCTGGGACTTCGTAGGAGTGCTGCGATCGCACCTTAGCTTCTAGAGCCCCAAAGCAGTGTACCTGAGTTTTGATCACCAATTGATATTCTGACTCACAGTGAAGCTGGCCTTGCCAAGTATAGTGTGAAGTCACGGGAAAGATACTGATACAGGCAGCGAGCTTAGCCTCCAACAGCGCTGTGGCTATCTGTGTCGCTTCAGACTGGTTGGCTGCGGTGACCAACACCACAATGTAGGCAGATGACGAAGCGGAAGACTGCACCATAAGGATCAGAAAGCCATGGGGAAACCCTAACACACTCTCGTTTAGAGCGCTCCATCCAACCCCAAAAACGACTCATGCCCTGGCATCAGAGCCAAAGCATGAGTGACAGCTTTACTACTGCAAAACGTCTAGCCTCACCGGTGCTACACCACTAGAAACCACCCCCAGGGTTTGGGCGGCTCCTTTAGATAGATCAATCACCCGCCCCCCCGTAAAAGGCCCTCGATCATTAATTCTCACAACCACCGAGCGACCATTATGGAGATTGGTCACTCGCACCCGGGTGCCAAAGGGCAGGTTGCGATGAGCTGCGGTCATATCGTACTGGTTAAATCGCTCGCCATTCGCCGTGCGATTCCCATGAAACCCCGGGCCATACCAAGAAGCCATTCCCTGAACTTGCAGTCGCACCGGGCCAAGTGCAACCGTTTGGGCAGGCCGAGGCGGTTGGGGACGCCCTTGAATGTCAGAAAGCGGTTCTGCGTTCCCCAGTTGACGCCGTAAGCGATTGGTAATTTGGAGGGCATCCTCCGCCACATCTTGAGTGGTTTGGGGAGAGATGGTGCCATCACTCATTTCCAGCAGATGCAGATTATCAGCTCCAATTCGGTAGCTGCGGCGTTCTGAATCCCAGCGAACCTGAATCTCTTTGGCCTCGACACCAGATCGATGAAGCTGATTAATCCGAGCCGCAACCGTTGTCGCTCGCCACATCGGATCTTGCGCCGTTGTCGCAGCAGGCACCGACTCACCCACAGAGGCCACCTTTACCCCTTCAGCTTCTGCAGTATCGGGCTTGACTCCCAAAAAAGTGACCACAGGAATATTGTGAACATAAAGCGTCACCGCATTGCGTCCCGAAATCGCATGGGAGTATATTTTGGCAATGCCATCATCGCTTGTCGAACCTCCTGAGCGGCCTTGGCGCTCACCCACCTTGAGGGCTTGACTGCGTACGCCAGAATCCTCAGCCGCAGAGCTAATTTGAGATTCCTCGTCAGTTGCTGGCATCACTGTAGACTCGGAAACATTGGCTTCCAAAGTCACAGGTGGGCTGGCTTGACTGATAGATAGGGTTCCAATAATGGAAACCGAAAGGGCCGCAGTAAGACCCGATAGCATGATTTTCTTCATAAGCGTCCTTTTCAAGGAAGGCACAGTAAATAAAATTTTCTGGTGCGCAGAGACCGGTTACCCGGACTCATTCCGGCTTTACTCCATGTGCTTAGAACTGACTCACCCTATCACGAAGGTTTTTCCCATGGGATCCGGGAATCTTCGGAGAGGATCCCCCTTAGGGTACCCAGGGGCTAGCCTTAGTTTGGCTAGCCATTCCGTACAAAACTTAATCAAACCAGTCTGGAGCAAGAATTTCAGTCTTAAGAGAGAGGGCGCTCAAAGATAACAAAATGTAATCACACAGGCATAGATGTTTTTGAATTTCAAAAGTATCTTCACAAGAGAAAAATCTAGGCAATGGGATCACACCCATGAGCTTTGCGTAAATTTACTGAGGGCTGCTGCGATCGCAGCAGCTTCGTTCCATGGGATGCTGGCCATAGCGCATAGATAGGGTGGGCATGGATTATCAAGATGCAGGGGTGAATATTCAGGCAGGTCGTGAGTTTGTGTCCCGCATTCAGGAGCTAGTGGCTCGGACAACTCGACCAGAAGTTTTGGGCAGCTTGGGCGGGTTTGGGGGATTCTTTCAACTGCCTCAGGGCTACCAAGCACCCGTTCTCGTCTCAGGGGCAGATGGAGTTGGCACAAAACTCAAGCTTGCCCGAGATCTCAATCGGCATGACACCGTAGGCATTGACTTGGTAGCCATGTGCGTGAACGACGTCCTCACCTGTGGCGCAGAGCCCTTATTTTTCTTAGATTATTTAGCCACAGGCAAGCTAGAGCCTGAGGAATTGGTACAGGTCATTTCTGGAATTGCAGAAGGCTGTCAGCAAAGTGGCTGCGCCCTTTTAGGGGGAGAAACAGCAGAGATGCCAGGGTTTTATCAACCCAAAGACTATGATTTGGCTGGATTCTGCGTGGGAATTGTAGAGCGGGATAACTTGTTAGATGGCTCTCAAGTTGCCTTAGGCGATATTGCCATTGGCTTGGCCAGTCGAGGGATTCACAGCAATGGCTTTAGCCTAGTGCGAAAGATTATGCAGGATGGACTTCGGGGCGATCGCAATTTGCCGGGCTGGGCTTGGGAGGAACAACCGCAGGCGTTAGGTGGGCAGTCTCTTGGCGATGCATTGCTGACCCCCACACAGATCTATGTGAAGTCGGTTTTAGCAGCACGACAAGCCGGACTAGACATCCATGGCATGGCCCACATCACCGGGGGTGGTCTACCCGAAAACTTGCCTCGTTGTCTAGGGGTGGATCAATCTGTGGTACTCCAGCCAGACTCCTGGCCGGTTCCTCCCATTTTTCACTGGATTGCCACAGCCGGTAACGTCAGTCCAGAGGTAATGTTTGACACGTTTAATATGGGCATTGGATTTGTGCTGCTGGTTCCCCCTTCCCATGCAGATAGCGCGATCACTTGGTTTGAAGATCGAAGTATCAATGCTTACCCAATGGGTCATGTGGTTGCCGGGGCGAAAACCGTCCTCGGGATTCCCGTCAACTCAGAGTCGTCTTGAGTTTAGGTGACAACGGCAAGACCCGATTTGACAGTCAACAGAGAGCTGACTAGGATAGCCAAAGTGACGCCCAGGCTGAACCCACTCCTTTTGTTCAGCCTAGTGTCAGCTGTTTAAAGGAGAAATCCCATGCTGAAAACTATTTTGATGGGGACGACCCTCACCGCTGCGCTATGGGGAATTCCTGCTCAGGCTCAAATGCAGCCTTCCCCTGAAGCCACCCCTGAAACCACCGAAGCAACCCCTCTGGAAGCGTCGGAACTTCGAGCTTTCGCGGTGTCTCTCCGGGATATTGCTAGATTACAACAAGCCGCACAGCAAGAGATGGCTGATGCCATCCAAGAGCAAGGGCTAAATCCTCAAGAGTTTCAACAGATTCAGGCTGCTGTGCAGGCAAACGAATCGGTGCCCTCTGCCCAGAGCGATCAATACAATCAAGCGGTGAGCGAATTGCAAGGCATTCAACAAGCGGCTGAAGTTCAAATGGGTCAAATTTTAGAAGTAAATGCCCTAGATATGCCCCGCTTTAACGAGCTGCTCACTCAATATCAGGCTGATCCAAGCTTGCAGGCACAGGTGCAAGAAGTGCTTCAGCAAGAACCTGCTCAATAGCACCATTGCGTTTGGGAGGTTATCCAAGACGTCTCCCTGAGCGTCGTTTCCCCTCTAAAACAACCCTATGGGGCTGATGTTATCCATGGTTGACATCAGCCCCATCACAGGGTCAAGTTTGGAAGCGGGGTTCGATTCACGCTACCCTTCAGGACGGCTGAGCCAAATTCGTTATGATAGGTAGCATTCATGATGTCTATGCCTAGACTCTATGGCTCGCTATACACATCTTTTAACAGTTGCGGTTCCCCTGGGTCGGCTCTACGAGCAAGTGACGGATTTACTGAAATCCTGCAATTTTGAAGTGCTTTACTTAACTGAAGACTACTTGATTGCCCGTGAGCAACCTGGCAAGGTGCCATTTCCGAAGCTGGTGACGGTTGAAGTTTTAGTGGACAATACGCGAGCGACAAAAGACAGAACACAACTTAACTTTGTGATCAAAAATGAAGAGCTGCCCCTGAAATCAAATAACCATTGCTTTCAGGTTTATCAACAGCTCAATCAGGCTCTCTCAGAAAATAAAGGCTGGAGTTTAGTGGCCAGCGTTGCTGGCGCTGAAGGCTAAGTCTGGGTTACCCCAAACAGAATGGCATCTGAGAGGCAGTTTGAAACGTTTCTAATGCCTTGCACTCGCTCCCTAAATCCCCCATTTTGGGGGACTTAAGAGTGATAAAAGCCCCCCAAAATGGGGGGTTGGGGGGCGAATGTAGAGCAAGACTTTTAAGCCGCTTTGGGCAAAATCGCTGTTCTGCTCTTGGATAAGCTCATCGAATTGAGAAATATAGTGGCGTGTCTGCGTAGAAACCATGCAAATTAATCAATCGTCTCCCCTGTCAGTTTGTGAGCAGCAGAGCAGGACGCCCCAATTAATAGAGGTCGCACCTTCTCAAGGACACCTTTCATGGGTCCACTGTGGAGGTGTGGTATGACGACAGTAGCGCTGTTGTCCGACCCAAACCAGATTGAGCTGGTCATTGTCAAAGTATTCAAACTCAAACCGGTAGCGCTGCCCGCCAATTGAGTCATCCGCCGCCCCTAGGTTAGTCAATTGCAAGACCCTGTAGTTCTCGTAGGTGCCTACAGTTTCGATGACAGTCTCTTGTTCACCCTCTTGGGGTTGAGATCGGCCAAACATCTCAAATGCCAGAGACTCGTCATTTTTGACAATCACTGGCAGGGCGGAAAACAAGCTCTCCAGGGAAATTTCCTCATATTGGCGGCGAGCCGATACTTGCTCAGTTGTAAGACCATCGGCCTCTGTGGCCTCGGAATACCCAGACCATAGGGCTAAATGCTGTTCCTTAGAAAGGTTCCCACCCTCTAAACCGTCAAGGGAATGGTTGTCTACCGAGGCCGCTATGTGACCGTTGGCTTCTGGAGAATAACCGCAGGCGATTCCCCCAAGCATCAGAGCTGCGATGGTCAAAGACCGGCTTCCGGCCATCGCACTCCACAAATACAGCCGAGACTTCATGCAATAAGCTCCTGTGAGGTATGCAATACTCTGATGATTCCACGTCAGGGCACCTCTCGACGTGATTGAACCTGAGGTGGCAGATGATCTACATCACAGTAGGTTAAACTTGGGGCAGTTTGGTGCCAATGTCCCTCTTTTGTCACTCTAAGCAGCTACGAACTTCCGGAAATAATCCCTCAAACCGTTGACAGTACTCATCGATACAACCAATCGTTGGACGTATCTCTCTTGAGGAAGACATAGGACTGTTTCGGGTAAACTCTGTTTCTCTATAATATTTTCTTTCCCACAGAGTGACAAAAGAGGGATAGATGTCCCCGAAAAACCTCTAGACCTCTTTATATCAATACCTTTAAAAGAATCGGGATGAGAGGATTTGAACCTCCGGCCCCTTCGTCCCGAACGAAGTGCGCTACCAAGCTGCGCCACATCCCGGCATCAGTCCCTATTTGAGTCTGGCCTTTACTAGGGTATCACTCAGATTCTGCCATTGCTAGAGAGAAGACAACTGCAAAACACCAACTCGCTTACGGCTGGCGAGGCTTGGAGGAAGCTTCCATCACTTCTATGGCAACTTCAATCATTTTGCCCCGACCGAGTAAGCCACGAAACTGGCGTCGAGCCCACTGGGCTTGCCATAGATCGGCCCATACTGCTGCCAAAGCGCCTCGCTGATTGACCAGATAAATGCTGATCAAAGTCAGGCAGACTCCTCCAAACTGAATGGGGGTCAACACCTCTGCCAAAAACCAATGCCCAAACACTAGAGCAAACACCGGAGTTAAAAAGGTAAGGGCGCTGAGGCTGGTGACATTCCCTAGAGATGCGTAGTAGAAAAATAAGCCGTAGGCGATGGCGCTACCAAACACAGTGGCATAGCCAATGGCCAGCCAAGCCGATAGATCTAACTGTTGCCATTGCTGGGACTCCCACAGTCCTGACCCCAACCACAGGGGCAATCCTCCCAAAATCATGTGCCAGCCGGTAGCCATGATCGGATCCGCTGATTTGGCAACTCGCGGAATCATGACGGTTCCAACTGCCATGGCTAGAGCCGCAAATAGCATCAGGGCTTCACCATTGTGCAGAAAACTGGATAGCGACGTCTCTTGCAAGAGCGCCAGGGGAGAAACCGTCCCAGAGAGTAGCATGTGGATCCAGTCGTCGGGTAGGCCAATGCAACTAATGCCTGTGATACCAACCAACAAACCGATCCAGCCCCAAATGCCAATGCGTTCACCATAGAGCCACAGTGCCAAGAGGGCTACTGCTAGCGGTTGGGAGTCAATCATTACCGAGCCCAGGCCAGCCCCGGTTTTCACCAACCCGGTGGCCAAAAAACCTTGAAAGAGTGTTCCATCCACTAGGGCAAAGAGACAGATCCAGCCCCAAGCTGCCCAGGTTTGGGGGAACCGGCTACCCCATAACCCTGCGACAATCACGACTAAGATGCCCGCTGGAATAATCCTCAGACCCGCCATAAATAAGGGTGTTGTCTGGGGAATAACGCCCTTCATCGCCACCATGGCTGTGCCCCATAAGAAGAACGGAGCAATGAGCAACAAACGATTTAGGGGGGTGGCAGTGGGCAAACGCATGGAGAGTCGCTGAGGTGAGCAAGAGCAGAAAAGGGGTATCGCAGATCTAGTCTTATTAAGTTTAGACCAGAAAATCTATACTTTTCGTAATATTTGTTATACATTATAAATTCTTTTGGCACATAACCCTGCGGGCATAGTCTGCTCATGGTTGGGGTATCGTTAAAGGCTAACGAGCTAGAATCAAGGACAGGTGAGCCGTCCTTGGGCGGTTTATGGCTTTCTGGCTAATGTTCTTTACCCCAATACAAATTGTTCATGGTTTGGCCATTTAAACCCAATACTCGCAAGCAAATTGCCCGCATCGAAGTCAAAGGTGCGATCGCAGGCAGTACCCGCAAGCATGTTTTAGAAGCACTCAAAACCGTCGAAGAGCGAGAATTCCCCGTCCTTTTGCTTCGCATTGATAGCCCTGGGGGCACAGTAGGGGACTCCCAAGAAATCTACGCCGCCCTCAGGCGCCTCCGCGAAAAAGTGAAAATCGTCGCCAGCTTTGGCAACATTTCCGCCTCCGGTGGCGTTTATATCGGCATGGGCGCTTCCCACATCATGGCCAACCCCGGCACCATCACTGGCAGCATCGGGGTAATTTTGCGGGGCAACAACCTAGAGCGGCTCCTAGAAAAAGTAGGGGTGTCCTTTAAGGTAATTAAGTCAGGTCCCTACAAAGACATCCTCGCTTTCGATCGCGAAATTACCGAACCCGAGAAAAACATTCTGCAAGCCTTAATTGACACCAGCTATCAGCAATTTGTCCAAACCGTTGCCGAAGCTCGCAACCTCACCGAAGACGTAGTTAAAAGCTTTGCCGATGGCCGTGTCTTTACTGGACAGCAAGCCTTAGAGCTACAGCTCGTCGATCGCTTAGGCACCGAAGAAGACGCCCGTCGATGGGCTGCTGAGTTAGCTGGCCTCGATCCAGATAAAGCCAAATGTCAAACCCTGGAAGAACCCAAACCATTTTGGAATCGCCTATTACCAAGCAACCGCCAGAGTCACTGGCTCCAGAATCTGCCCCTATCTGCCCAGATGCAAGAGATGATTGAATTTGAACTCTCTACCAGTGGGTTGCCCTTATGGCTGTATCGCCCATAAAGCACTTCAATCAACCTGATTCTAAAGGCTGATTCTAAAGACAGAGGCGCTTCTCTCCTAGACTAAAAACAGAAATGCCAACGACACTCGATGATCACCTTATCGCATCAGCCCATGGGAGGTTAGAGCAAGGGGGCTACGTCGCTCGCCTTTGATCATAACGACACCGCCCTAAGGAGATAATGTCAATTTGCTAACATGACTCAGGTTTCCAGCGCAATCTGAGGCATGATTGACCTATGGAGGAAATGACAGTGACCTGGCGAGTCAGAGCCATTCGCGGTGCAACGACCGCCGACGAAAATTCAGTTGAGGCCATTCGAGATGCTGTCAGCGAACTGCTGGACGTCATTGAGGAGCGCAACACCATAGACCTGACTGAAGTGGTCAGTGTCACCTTTTCTGTGACGCGGGATTTAGACAAAACCTTTCCAGCGGCCATCGCCCGAGAGCGTCCCCACTGGGAAAGCATTCCCCTCCTGGATGTCCAGCAAATGTACGTGCCCACAGATTTGCCCCACTGTATCCGTTGCCTGATTCACTTCAACACCCCCACACTCAGCCTCGAAATTCACCACGTTTATCTGCGACAGGCGCAAAACCTGCGACCAGACTGGGGATTTGTCTCTGCCAATCTCCCTGTCTCACCGTTGACCTCCCATTGATTGATTGAGGAACCCGATGTCAACCCCATCTCTGCCGGTCAAAGATCATATGACCCCCAATCCCATCACCACCTCCCCGACAGAAACGGTGGAATCTGTGGTCAAGATTTTAGAAGAACATCGCATTAGTGGTCTACCTGTCGTCGATGAAACGGGCAAGGTGGTGGGCATTATTTCTGAAGGCGATTTATTGGTGCGCGAGTCTCCCATGAAGCCCCCCCTCTACATGACCTTTTTGGGCAGCGTCATTTACTTTGAGTCTCCTGCCACCTTTCACCAACACCTCAAAAAATCCTTAGGGATGTTGGTTCAAGATGTGATGACTCCTAAACCCCTCACCACCCCCCCAGATGCCTGTTTAACTGACGTGGCTCAACTGATGCTAGAAAAGCATATTAAGCGCCTGCCGGTAGTTGATGCTGAGCACAAGCTGGTAGGGATTATTACTCGACACGACCTGGTGCGAGCCCTCAGATCTCAAATTGTGCCTGACCTAGCTGACAACACCTGAATCGATCGAGGTGCAACCTGACAGTTCCCTCCCAGCACCCCCACTGCTGTGACTAGCCACAGCAGTGGGCAGTGAATCGTGTAGACATTCGTTCCGATCAACCAATCGGTTCTTATCCACTCTAGACCTTGGAAGGCGCCACTTTTGTTTGATTCTCGATTTAAAACTCCGTCTGTGCAACCCTCAGAAACCTACAGCGGCTGGTCTTTAGCGGATCGAGATCCCCAGGTAATTGAGTCTTTGATGCCACTGTGGGCTTGGTTCTATCATCATTATTTTCGTGTCCGCACCGATGGCTGGGAGCACGTACCCGCTCAGGGAAAAGTGTTGTTTGTTGGCTCCCACAATGGAGGGCTAGCCGCACCTGATATGTTCATGTTCATGTATGACTGGTATCGGCGGTTTGGCACCCAACGTCTGGCCTATGGTCTCATGCACCCCACGGTCTGGAAAGCCTATCCAGGGCTAGTAAAACTAGCGGTTCAGGGGGGCGCTATTGTCGCCCACCCCAAGATGGCCATTGCGGCTCTCCAGAAAAATGCCAGCCTCTTAGTGTATCCAGGCGGGGCTCAAGATGTCTTTCGACCCCACACCCTGCGCCATAAAATTCACTTTTTGGGTCGGAAAGGATTTATTAAACTGGCTCTGCGAGAGCACATGCCCATGATGCCCGTAATTTCAGCGGGTGCCCACGATACCCTACGGGTACTGGCAGACCTCTATCCGTTGATGCAGCGATTACACCAAATGGGGATGCCTTGGCTGTTTGACATTGACCCTGAAGTCTTTCCAATTTTTCTGGGGCTGCCTTGGGGGATCGGAATTGGCCCCATCTTTAATTTTCCCTTCCCCACCCAAATTTACACTCGGGTTTGCCCCCCCATCTTCTTTGAGCACTATGGAGTCGAGGCATCCCGCGATCCACACTATGTCCAGCAGTGCTACAACCAAGTCTATACCCAGATGCAAGCCGCCCTGGATGGCCTAGTCGCTGAGTATGAAGCTGCCCAGACGTGAATTCCCGATCCGATAGTGACGCCCTCTCTAAAAGCTCACAGCCATAATGTGTTTGACTCTTGCTGGCTGAACCTTTATTGGCTGAACGTTGTAGCTGTAGATATATAGCGATGGCCATTACGCTTAAAACATCAGCCCCTTCCAATGTCAAAACTGGGACAGCGCAATGGCGGTATAGCCATCGCTCTAAGTCTGTAGATCATGTTCTAACCGTTCTGGCGATGGCTATAACCCAACCAGCAGCCAGTCCAAGCGGTTGGCTGGCACTTTCATCCTGGAGAAGGTGGCTCAAATCCCGTAATCACGTCAAAATAAATAGGTTCCATAAATTCAAGCAATAAAATCTAGTAATGCCTGTTACCGATATAGAGTGGTCTGCCTCAGAAAAAAAAATTGCCCGCGCTGCCTTTGAACGTGCCTATGAGCGCGAGATCGAAGCTCTCATGGCCGAAGTCAAAGCCAGAGCTGTTGATCTGTCCGATATTGAAGATTTATGGCGCTTACATGACTATTTAAGTGCTAGACGCCATGAAATTGACGGTAAGTACGACTATCGCTACACCATGCTGCTGTTTGTGTTTTCGCAGCTCGTGCGCGAGGGCTGGTTGCAAATCGATGAGTTGCAGGGACTCGAAGCCAGTAAACGCTCCAAAGTAGCAGCCCTGGCTCGGATGTAGTCGTGGACTCCCGCTGATGCTGTCTATGCGAGGTTGGGGCAGCTAGGATGGCAGCAAGTTCAACCCGAAGTAGGAGTTTCAGATTCGATGAGCACAGAGACGACAGAAATTAAACCCTCAACGGTACATTGAGGATTTAGGCAAATTCGATTGTGAGCAGGCTGCCTATGCTAAGATTACTGTTTGCAGCAACAACCAATAACCTATGGCTCTTTTGCAAGAACAGAAACAAGAAATCATTGAGGCATACCAGGTTCACGACACTGACACTGGTTCAGCGGATGTGCAAGTGGCGATGCTCACTGAGCGCATCTCGCGCCTCAGCGACCACCTCAAAGTCAATAAAAAGGATCACGGCTCCCGTCGAGGTCTTCTGCAAATGATTGGTCGTCGCAAGCGGTTGTTGGCCTATATCATGAAGCAAGATCCTGAACACTATCGAGCTTTGATTACCCGCTTAGGAATTCGTGGTTAATCTCAGTTTTGCCCATGGCTGCTAAGTCCCGCAAACCCATAAATCAGTCAGCGAACGTCAAGCCAGGTTTTGATGTTGCCCCTGGGAGTCAGGTGAAGCGAGCCTCTTCTCCTCGACTCCAGTCGTTGAAGACTGGAAAACGTTCTGCTGATCAATCGACAAAGGGGTCTCAAGCTAAATCTAAAGGGACAGATCTACGGGGGAGCATCCCTGAAGCGGTCAGTCAGCGAATGGTTAAGCGGATGATGCTTTTTTGTGGCTTGCCTACCTTTTTGGGGCTGGCCACTTTTCCCCTAAGCTATTTAGTGGTGTCTCAGGGATGGGTAGAGCTTCCCAATGTGGCGGTTTTGCTCGTGAGTATGGGGGGCTTTGGTCTGGGTGTTTTGGGGCTGAGTTATGGCGCACTTTCTGCCTCTTGGGATGAAGAGGTATCTGGCAGTGCTTTAGGCTGGTCAGAGTTTCGCACCAACTTTGGCCGGGTTCTCGAAAGTTGGCGTGAGTCTCGGTCATAGTTATAGGGGTCTGGCTACACTAGAGTCATATCGCTTGTTTAGGAATCGACCGCGATGATCATTGTCATGAAAAACGATGCCCCAGGCGGGGAGATTGAGCAGATCTGTGAAGAGATGCGCGATCGCGGTTTAACCCCGGAAAAAATTATTGGAGCCCATAAAGTGGTGATTGGCCTTGTGGGTGACACCCAAGAGCTTGACCCCGATCATGTTCAAGATGTCAGTCCTTGGATTGAGCAAGTGATTCGAGTTGAAAAACCCTACAAACGGGTCAGTCGAGAGTTTCGCCATGGTCAGGTCAGTGAGGTCGTGGTAGCCACACCCCAGGGAGATGTCACCTTTGGTCAAGGTCATAACATTGTCGTGGTAGCTGGCCCTTGCTCCGTCGAAGATGAGGCCATGATTATTGCCACGGCCAAACAGGTCAAGGCCGCTGGAGCGTCGTTTCTCCGGGGCGGCGCTTATAAGCCTCGCACCTCTCCCTATGCTTTCCAAGGACATGGTGAGAGTGCCCTCGGGCTATTGGCAGCCGCTCGGCAGGCTTCTGGCTTAGGTATTATCACAGAAGTGATGGATGCTGCTGACCTCGACAAGGTTGCAGAAGTGGCTGATGTGGTGCAGATTGGAGCCCGCAATATGCACAACTTTTCACTGCTGAAGCGGGTTGGGGCTCAAGATAAACCCGTGCTGCTAAAGCGCGGCATGTCCGCTACCATCGAAGAATGGTTGATGGCAGCGGAGTATATTTTGGCAGCCGGAAACCCCAATGTAATCCTCTGTGAGCGAGGGATCCGTACCTTTGACCGCCAGTATGCCCGCAATACCCTCGATTTGTCGGCAGTGCCAGTGCTACAGTCGTTGACGCATCTACCAATCATGGTGGATCCCAGCCACGGGACGGGTTGGGCACCCTATGTGCCTGCTATGGCCAAGGCTGCGATCGCAGCCGGAACCGACGCCCTCATGATTGAAGTTCACCCCAATCCCAGCAAAGCTTTATCCGATGGTCCGCAGTCGCTCACCCCAGATCAGTTTATGGCTTTAATGCAAGAGCTAGCTGTGGTAGGTAATGCCATGGAACGATGGCCACAGCTTGCCACCGTGTCTTGAGATAGGACGCTCGATACCATATCGCCTGGCAATATGGTATCGAGCGGATGTCAACGCGTTACTTCCAACAGCCGAGAGAAGTAAAAGCGAGTCTTCGTCATTTCGGTTCGCTGCACCGTCCAGCCTGCGGCCTCTAACACCGCCACTACCTCGGCTTCCCGGTGTAAATAGGCACGGGTGGCCTTGCTTGGCCCCGGGAAAAAATCTCCAATCCGCTTTAAGAGGCTATAGCAGAGGGTTTTGGGGGCAAAGCTGAGGATAAATCGATGGGTTGCCAACTTACTTAAGTGCTGAATCATTGCCGCCGCCTTGTCCTGGGGGTAGTGAATCAACACGTCCAAACACACCACGGTATGGTAGCTGCCCGTCAGTGCCTCTAAGTCCTGTACCGCAAAGGTCAGATTATTGCTTTGGCCGAGCTGAGTAGTGGCGCGATCGCGAGCCTCCGCCACCATTTTTTCGGAAATATCACTAGCAAACACCTGGGCTCCCATTTTTGCCAGCGGGATACTGAGGCTGCCTACCCCACAACCAGCATCACAAATAGTGGTCATCGCCAAATCTGCCTCCGACTTCAGCCAAGCCAGTACCTTATCCACCGTTTGCTGATGACCCATGCGAATATCGAGCTGAACCTTGTTCACCTCATCCTGACCATAAATGCGCCGCCAGCGGTCAAAACCGACCGAATTAAAATAGTCTTGAACGATGGATTTATCGTCGGTAATTTTCTGATCCGTTACAGTCATAGGAAAATTCGCACTGAAAGATATAGAGCCATCACTCATCTTAACGGCACGGGGGGACGGCATACACTACCGCCAGCCGAGAGAAAAAGTCGCGTAGAATAAAACGTATTCCTGCATACTCTGGATCAGCACCGTGAATTCTGGAAACTCATCAAGCTTCGTTTTTAACCTCCCTACCCTCCGCACCTGGCTGATATGGTTGGCTGTGTTCTGGCTACTGGGTCTAGTGGGGTTAGGATGGCTAGTCAGATCATTGCTGATCTTGGTAGCCTTCCTGATGCTTGTCCCTGTGATTGTGCTGATTGGCTTTCGCTGGTGGGTGCACCGCAACGTCCTGCAAGCCCCCTGTCCAGTGTGTCAAGCTCAACTCATTGGCCTGAAAAAGACATCTACCCAATGCCCAAGCTGCGGCACAACCCTGCAAGTGGTGGAAGGTCAGTTCCAGCGTCTGAGTGCTCCTGGCACCATTGATGTAGATGCAGTCGATGTTACGGTGCAAGTGCTTGAAGACTAGATTGCACAACCAGTTTTGAGTCTGCTGGCTGCTGACTTTACCCATTAAGCCCTGAGTGGACTAGCCGCACCATGACTCGTACTATTCCCGACCAGAACGATACCGTGATTCTCAATCTGGTCGTGATCTGAAACTAGTGGCAAGGGCTTAAGCCTCGCCACTAGTTTCAGATCACGACCAGTTTTTGAGTGATGCAGAGCCAAACAACAAACCCTGGTTGACTGACAAGAGACCACTCGACGATGCCCAAAAAGCGTGAATTCACACTTCTTAGGTACTCCCTAGCTTCTTATAGCGGTTTACAGATCAATGGAGTACATGGGGTGCAGGGGGCAGTGCCCCCTGCGTGGGGGTGGAACCCCCACACCCCGTACCTCACTCAGGTGAGAACCGCGATAGTCCAGCAGGAAATGGGGTAGGTATTACATTCTGGTCAAAACTTCAGTGTGGAAGATCA
>NZ_WVIC01000078.1 GCF_009939295.1 Petrachloros mirabilis ULC683 | reverse complement strand
ACTGCCCGCTTTAGTCTCATAGTTGGTCTTGCGCCGGTAAGCTCAAGGCTGTTAGGGCGCTCGGGGCAAGCATCCGCGACTGTGTCGGTTTCAGCGACTTCTGGTTGCCGGGGCAAGCCTTCTGCACCAGACCTTTGCGCAGCACTTTCGTTCCCGCTGGTTCGTGGCACAAGCCGTTGGCTGACGGAATTGTGCGCTGCAACGGATTTCCCGAGAGTTCTTGGGGCAAGCTCCCGCCCCGCCCCGCTTTGTCGTAGAGTTCGCGTGACCGGGCGTCACCGGCGCCCTAACAATTCATTCAAGCCGACGCCGCTTCGCGGCGCGGCTTAATTCAGGCGTTAGACTTCTGAGCCTCAGTGTGTGGCGAACAAAAAATTTCTGGACATCTTTAAAATCCATAGCCAACCCAATCAGATACTTTTTGACATGACATAGGTATTCAAATGACCAGCTAATTGGGTGAAAAAGAGTTTTGCAAGTAGTAAATTGCATGGCTCCGTGGTTGTAGGCGGAGTAGTTGCCTTCGAGAGAAGTAGACATCCCGAATCGTAGTAGCGTTCTCGGATGAGACGGATCAATAAAAGCTCGTATCTCTTGGCATAGGATGCTCCTTTGAACTCTGGGAAAACTTGAAAATGCGGTTCTTGAAGCCTAACGCTACAGGTCGATTTAGGATGATCTTCAAGAATAAACAAGTATCCCAGCCAAGGACGCAGCGCCAGACCAAAAGCACCCTCACGGTAAGCAATCCATAAATCATTAGCCGTGCCAATTGCTTCTTCAGCTCGGTTGTTAAAATTATTACCAAATGATGGACCGACCTGGGACTTGAATTCGATAGCGGCGACAAGAATGCCCTCATCAACAATTACCAGATCCCATTTCTTCTCTGGGCGGAAGTATCCAGGAAGCTCAAGCGCACTTGAGTAAAAGATCGAACTCTTAGGTATGCCTCTTTCTAATGCAATACTTACCGCAAGATACTCAAATGCGGACATTTGCTTGCCTCCGGTGACAGCACCACGGGTTCCGGCATCATTTCGCCCGGAAGCTTGCTGCTTCTGGATTTGGCTCATACGCGTAGACCAAAAGTGATCTATCGCATTTTGAATATGCCGATCAAGATTTTCAAGTATGGTCATTTTGTAATGCACACTACATCTTCGTAATAAACTTTCGCATTCTTATACAGGCTGGACTTGGTATTCACATGTGCCATGTGACCACGGACGATCTCTCTATTAACGATTTCACATTGAGTGTTTAGATTTCGACAGATTTCAGTATATATCTGTCCTAGATTTATTTCATGTTCTTTAAAGTAGGAGGATTGTACAACTATAAGGGCTTGGCTCTTAGGTTTGAGCACGCGAATACACTCTCTGAGTGAGAGTTCTACATCTCTAAAATACTGAAGCATATTGGGTAGATAATAAGATTGTGCAGCTTTACTTGAATGTGTTTCTACTTGTTTCAATACGGTAAGGCAGTTGACTCCCCATATAGGGTTCACCTTAATGGTTTTATCAAAAATAACAGGTGCTCCAATTGTTTTTTCTCTAATACTTCTTAGGAAAGACGAATTATTGATTATCAAAAGCTCAGGTCTGGTTGACATAGCGTAGTCAATTCGAGTTAGATATGGAGGAGATGTAATAATTCCATCAATAGAGTTGCTATGAATGCAAAGTTTTCTTGAATCCATTGAAATTGGGAGATGAATTATATTGTCAAGCGTGGGAATGACGGCTGAGTGTAAATCGTCGATCATGCAATCAACAACTCTCAGCCATTCTGCAACAATGTCTTCAATGCAATACTCTGCTTTATTTTCTAAAGTCTTTACCCACGTAGGATTAGAACCTCCTTTGTAACCAGCTAGTTTCCTTGCTGTGATAAAAAGGGCAGATTTAAAAAATGCTTCAAACGGATTGAAAAATGAGGGAATCTTTTCGAGGTGCTTGAATAATCTAGTATCTAAAGGGGTTTGAGGATAGCTATAGGAGTTAAGAGCCAAATATAAAGTGCGGATACCTCTGCTTAAGCTTTCAGACATGAAATCTAAAAGACAATCATCATCTCGATCTTCAGACAAAGAATCAAGAACTCGATCTTCTATTTCTTGCGATAGTTTTTCTATGAGCTTGCCTTGTCCAATCAGAAAACCACTTTTGGCAGTAGAAAATATGTTCATTACCGGGTTTATCTCACATCCGATAGTCCGTAGTTTGTATCTCGAAGCAACAAGTGCTGTGGTTCCACTACCATGCCAAGGATCGAGTAATATATGGGATTTGTTAATAGCCAAATACTCAATAGCAGAAGTGACGAAAGCTTCGCTATAGCCTGCATAATATGGATGCCAAGTGTGAATGCCTTTACGTTCTGAAGGGCTTCGTTTTGCACTTGCCAATTTTTTTGATAAAAAAATATGAGACATATAGAGCTTCTTGGACTAGAGCCTCACTACAATACAGTCTTGAGGGAATGATGAGCCATGAAATAGAGGTCAGTATGATTTATTACCCGGCGAAGTATAACAACCCTGGTGCAGCGGACGGTATCAAGATCTTGGTGGTGATGCAAAGGTGATCTGCCGCCGCTGACCTTTGCCGTTATGCCGCTTCAATTTTGGGGTGGGGCGGTAATTGGATCTTACCTGTTGATATTCAAGATAAACTTTCCTCATTTTATAGAAAGGCAGTTTCTGGCGACACCTGGTATGGTAGTACCTGACATTAATAAGGAGTTGCTTAGGCTATGAAAATTGGAATTATTGGCAGTGGAAATATGGGGCGTTCTCTAGGATTGCTGTGGGCAGAGCAAGGGCACGAAGTTTTCTTTGGCGCTCGAACAGCAGAGAAGGGACAGTCCTGACTGACGGACAGAAGTACTCTCAAGCCTTATGGGACAAGGGTTGTCAAAA
>NZ_WVIC01000001.1 GCF_009939295.1 Petrachloros mirabilis ULC683 | reverse complement strand
GGGGGGCTAGGGGGGCAAGTGCAAGGTCTAAGCAACTTCTCAAACAAGCTCTAACACGGTGCGATGCGGTGGCTGTCCTCAAACGCAAAAGCAAACAAACCTATCAAGCCCTCAAAAAATTAGCCCAAAAAATCCCCCTCGTCGGCTCAATTCTTTCAGACCGAGAGCAGCTTCTTCGAGACTGTGGATTTGTACCTCCTGGGCACTTCTATTCGCCGATTCCATCCTTGGCTGAGATCAAACAAGATGAGGCAAAAATTTTCGCGGCACCTTCTCGTGAAATTCTAGGAATTGATTTGCGTGAGCAGCAGCAACTAGAACTCTTACAAGCATTTCTGCCTTACTACACTGAGTTGCCCTTTCCAGCTCAACCGAACAGCAGCACCCGCTACCACTTTGAAAATGAATCCTATTCCTATGCTGATGGGATCCTGCTCTACTGTATGCTGCGACACTTGCAGCCCAACCGATTGATTGAAGTTGGCTCTGGCTTTTCTTCCTGCGTCACTTTAGATACTAATGAACTATTTTTGGATCAGTCTGTTGAACTGACCTTTATTGAGCCTTATCCGGAGCTTTTACTGTCGCTGATGCGAGAGTCAGACCAGAAAAAGAGCCGCATTTTACCCCATCGGCTACAGGATGTTGATGTCGAACTCTTTGACTCGCTAGAGTGCAATGATATTTTGTTTATCGATTCAACCCATGTAGCCAAAATCCACAGCGATGTGAATATCGTTTTTTTTGAAATTCTGCCCCGGCTCAAACCTGGAGTTTACGTTCACTTCCATGACATCTTTTTTCCTTTTGAGTATCCTAAAGCGTGGGTCTATGAAGGACGAGCCTGGAATGAGCTATATCTGCTCCGGGCTTTTCTGCAATATAATAGCGAGTTTGAAATTGTGCTGATGAATACGTTTATGGAACATTTTCATACGTCTTTCTTTGCACAGCACATGCCACTGTGCCTTAAGAACCGAGGGGGAAGTATCTGGATCAGGCGGGTGATGAGAGATTCTGTGTGACTATGCAGAGGTTGTTTGATTTGGCTCCAGAGACACTGCTTGGGACTGGAGTTTTGTCAACTAACCAGGGTAGTATCCTCATGACCCATCTGGAGCGTGCTGTGAATATTCTCGTGGTTGGCAATGGGGGACGCGAACATGCCCTGGCCTGGAAATTGGCTGCATCGTCATCAGTGAACCGAGTATTTTGTGCGCCAGGGAATGGAGGCACTGCCAATCTAGGAAAATGTGAAAATGTGTCCTTGGCGTTGGATGAGTTTGCTGAAATTAGCCGCTTTGTCCGTTCAACCCAGGTGGATCTCGTGGTTGTGGGGCCAGAGCTTCCCTTGGCGCTGGGAATTACCGATGCACTTCAGGCCGATGACATTTTGGTGTTTGGGCCAAATCGGGCTGGCGCTAAAATTGAGTCTAGTAAATCTTGGGCTAAGGCTTTGATGGAAGCGGCTCAGGTGCCTACGGCTGTTGCCCAAACGTTCACTGCTGCTGCTACTGCCCGAGCCTATGTGCAGGCACAGGGTGTGCCTATTGTGATTAAGGCCGATGGGCTGGCGGCGGGTAAAGGGGTGACGGTGGCGCTGACCCAGGCTGAGGCTGAGGCTGCGATCGCAGCCGTCTTTGAGGGCAAGTTTGGCAGTGCTGGGCACAAAGTCATGGTGGAAGAATATCTCACCGGCGAAGAGATCTCAGTGCTGGCACTCACCGATGGCCACACGATTCGACCCCTTTTAGCTGCCCAAGACCACAAGCGCATTGGCGAAGGCGATACAGGAGCCAATACTGGAGGAATGGGGGCTTACTGCCCAGTTCCCTGGGTCACCTCGGAGTTGATGGCGCGCATTCAGGCAGAGATTCTTGAACCTGTGCTTCAAGAGCTGCAAAATCGCCAGATTCACTATTGTGGGGTGCTGTATGCGGGGTTAATGATTACCCCCACCGGTGAACCAAAGGTAATCGAGTTTAATTGTCGCTTTGGTGATCCTGAAACCCAGGCAGTCCTGCCCCTTTTGGCTACCCCCCTAGATCAACTCCTGCTGGCCTGTGCCCAGGGGCGCTTGGCCGATATGGAACCCTTGCTCTGGAAACCGGAAGTAGCAGCCTGTGTGGTTCTGGCGGCAGGGGGCTATCCCGAAGTTTATGAAAAGAGCAAACCCATCACTGGCATTGCTGCTGCTGAAGCCCTGGGTGCTTTGGTCTTTCATGCGGGCACTCGCTACCAAAATAATCAGCTAGCTTCCAATGGGGGTCGAGTCTTAGCGGTGACAGCTCTTGGCACCAACTATGATCAAGCCTTTGAACGAGCCTATGCAGCCATTGATCAGATTCACTTTGACCAGTGCTACTGCCGCCGCGACATCGGCTATCGGGTGCGCACCTTTAGCGCTTCACGACAGCCCACTGGGTGATTGGGGTCATCGCCTTCCATCCTAAAAAGCGACCCACAGGTTCTGGGTGCTGAATGGCGATGCGGGTCAGATCTCCGCCCCACTGCTGATACCCCTGCAAAATTTGCTGCTCACTTTCCACCGTTACCCCATTCACCACTAGCCGTCCTCCCTCCGGCAGGACTTGCCAGCAATACTCCAGTAAGCCGGGTGTCGTGACCCCGCCGCCGATGAAAATGGCATCTGGGGTAGGTAAGGGTTTAAGCGCTGCCGGTGCCCGACCCGAAACAACCTGGAGGTGGGGGGTACCGAGGGCAGTAGCATTATCAGCAATGTATTGCCGACGCTGGGGATGGGGCTCAATGGCAATGGCCTCACACCGGGGATGGCTGCGTAGCCACTCAATGCTGATGGAACCACAGCCAGCCCCCACATCCCAAAGCCGCTGTCCCGGTAGAGGAGCCAGGGTCGCCAAGGTAATGGCGCGCACCTCCCGCTTGGTGAGTTGACCGTCGTGGTGATAGGCGCTGTCTGGTAAGCCCGCCCCGTGGGGCGGGTAGAAGGAACGAGTGGGGTCACTGGCCTTGATGGTGATGGCCAGGGTGTTGAGGTCTCCTACCTCGGGTTGCTGCCAGGTGGCGGCGGTGCCCTGCCATTGCCGTTCCTGGGGGCCACCCAGCCGCTCTAAGACGACCAGGGTGCTTGCTCCCAGTCCTTGCTGAGTGAGCTGATCAGCGACCTGGGCAGGGGTGTGGCCATCGGCACTCAGCACCAGCAGTCGCGCTCCCGGATAGAGTCTGGCATTAAGAAAGGCGGGATCACGACCGCAGAGGCTGAAGGTTTCCACTTCGGTGAGGAGCCACCCCAGGCGGGCGCAGGCCCAACTAAAGGCTGAGGGGGCAGGCACAATCGTCATTTCGGATAAGGGGACTCGCCGACATAAGGTAGCGCCTATGCCGTAGCACATGGGATCGCCGCTGGCCAAGATGCACACAGGTTGCCCCCGCCAGGAGAGGATTTTCTCCAGGGTGACGCTCAGGGGGGAACCCCAGGGCACCTGAGGGCGCAGATCGTCGGGGGGTAAAAAAGCCAGGTGTCGGGTGCCGCCGACGAGGATTTCTGCTTGCTGGAGGTGCGATCGCGCCACCGCACTCAGCCCGTCTAGGCCATCTTCACCAATGCCAATCACACTCAACCACTTGTGCATCCTGATGTCCCCTAACCTGAGCCAACCTCATCTTAAAGAATGGTGAGCAGTCCGGTGGGTCTGGGCGGGCCTATGGTATGCTCTTTGAGCCTGGGGATGGGAAAGTCCGGTGAGATTCCGGTACTGTGCCGCAACTGTAATCGAAGGCTGTGCCTGCTGATCTATCGCTTCAGCTTCAGAATTGAACTGGCCTCCAGTCAGCGTCGCCTTCTGAGTCAGAACACCAGCCTGGGGTGTGCCCTCGCCACTGGGGGCACCCATGGTCTATTCTCTGCGTTGCACAGAGGAGGAGTCTCAATGAGTTGGTGCCTTGAACCCCAAACCTGTCCGGGTGTGTTTTATGGAACCACGGCCCAGGATGGGACGTTGTTAAGACTACGAGTGCCAGGAGGGTGCTTGTACCCTGCCCAGGTGCAGGCACTGGTGGATTTAGGGCAGCAGTACGCTTTGGAAACCCTCCAGGTCACCAATCGGGCCAATCTGCAACTGCGGGCGGTGGCCACGGCTCCCACCGCGCCAATGTTACGGCAACTCCAACATCAGGGTTTGGCAGCCCAAGATCCCCGGCTGGATCACCTACGCAACATCATGGCCAGTCCCACCGCTGGGATTGACCCCCAAGAACTGCTGAATACCCGCCCCTGGTGTAAAGCTCTGGATACCTGGATTCAGCGGAGTCTGCACCTGGTGGGCTTGCCCGCCAAGTTTAGTATTGGCCTAGACGGGGGCGGCACCGTCGCCATTGGCACCCGCGCCCCTCAAGCCTGGGTGCATCGCTACAACGAAATTCAGCTTTCAGTGGTGCAAGTTTCAGAATTTGAGGGACTGCCACCGGGCACCCACTGGCAGTTGGCGCTGGGGGGCGATCGCCAACTGTTCCCGACACCCGTGCTGATAGCGATAGAAGACTGCGTGACCGCCGTGGCAGCCCTGAGCCAAGTCTATCGGGATTATGTAGCCCAAAATCCCCTACCTACAGGGAAAAAGCCGCGCCTGAAGCACCTGCTTCAAGACTGGGGCATCGAGAGGTACTTGGAGCGAGTCGAGGGTCATCTGCCCCGACCCTGGCTGCGGCACCAGCCCCCCATGCCTCGCCCCGCGCAAACCGACGGACATCTGGGTGTGCATTCCCAACGGCAGGCCGGACAGGTCTATGTGGGGGTCGCCCTACCCCTGGGACAGCTCACGTTGACCCAGTTGCAAGGACTGGCCCATATTGCCCAGCGTTGGGGGCCAGGAGAACTGCGCCTTACCCCCTGGCAGGGGATCCTCATCCCCCACATCCCGGAGGCTCAGGTGTCTCAGGTGCTAGCTGCGCTCACGGCAATGGGGTTATCAACCCCCGCAGCCCATGAGCGCGCCTTGGTCGCCTGTACTGGCAAACCGGGCTGTGGCGCTGCCGCCACCCACACTCAGATTCACGCCCGCGCATTGCTCCAGACCCTCAATACCCAATTGGCCTTGGACACCCCAGTTAATATCCATCTCAGCGCCTGTCCCAAAGGCTGTGCCCAGCCCAGCCCCGCTGAACTAACCCTCCTGGGTACGGAGAATATCGCTGGGGAAGACTGCTATCACCTCTATCTAGGGGCACCCGAGGGCGAGCCACTGTATGCTGCTATCCCCGCCACCCAACTGCCCGCTCAGGTTCTGAATCTGCTCAGGGTGTATCAGCAGCATCGCACCAGTCCCCAAGAATCCTTCGGGGAGTTTGCCCAGGGATTTCAGGACTGGCCGCTGGCCCTTTCTGACGCCACCGATACCTGGCTGGCCCCTGTTGCCCATGCTTGACTACCTCCGGGACGGCGATGAAATTTACCGTCAATCCTTTGCCACCATTCGCGCGGAAGCCAACCTGAAGGCACTGCCCGCTGACCTCGCCCAGGTGGCTGTGCGGCTGATCCACGCCTGCGGCATGACCGATATTGTCTCGGATCTGGTCGCCTCCCCTGACGCCGTGGCTGCGGGACGCTCGGCTCTGGCGGCAGGGGCTCCCATTTTCTGTGATGCTCAGATGGTGGCCTATGGCATCACCCGCCGTCGCCTACCCGCTGCCAATGATGTGATCTGTACCCTCTCAGAGCCAAGGGTTCCGACCCTGGCTCAGCGCCTAGGCAATACCCGCTCCGCCGCTGCTCTGGAGCTGTGGCTCCCCCGCCTAGCGGGGTCAGTCGTTGCCATTGGCAATGCCCCCACTGCCCTGTTCCGCCTCTTAGAGTTGCTGGATGCGGGGGCACCCTCACCCGCCTTGATCTTGGGCTTTCCCGTGGGCTTTGTGGGGGCGGCGGAGTCCAAAGCAGCGCTAGCCGCCCACAGTCGCGGCGTGCCTTTTATCACCTTGCAGGGTCGTCGCGGGGGGAGTGCGATCGCCGCCGCAGCCGTCAATGCCTTAGCCCAGGAGAGCGAACTATGACCCCAACAAAAGGAAAACTGTATGGTTTAGGCATTGGCCCCGGCGATCCGGAACTGCTCACCCTCAAAGCCCATCGCATCCTCACCCAGGTGCCCGTGATTGCCTACCCCACCCTAGAAAACGGCAAAGCCCTGGCACGGGCCATTGTGGCGTCCTATATTCGACCCAGCCAGATTGAAATCCCCATGCCCCTGCCCTTCAGCGTCGAGCGATCTTCCCAGCCCTACTATGATATTGGTGCGGAAAAGATTGCCGCACATCTCAGTGCCGGTCGGGATGTTGCCGTCCTCTGCGAAGGCGAACCCATGCTCTACGGCACCTTTATGTACCTGTTTAACCGCCTCGCCGATCGCTTTGACACCGAGGTTATCCCCGGCATTTCCTCCACCCTAGCCAGTGCTGCCATGCTGGGTGCCCCGATCACCTACCGCAACGATGTGCTCAGCATTATGCCCGCCACCTTGGATGCTGATACCTTGCGGGCTCGCCTCACCGGGATTGATGCTGCTGTCATTATCAAACTGGGCCGCCACTTTGCCAAAGTTCGCGATATTTTGGCAGAGCTGGGACTGTTGGAGCGAGCACTGTACATTGAACGTGCTACCCAACCCAATCAGCGCATTGTCCCCATCACCACCGTTGATCCGACTGAAGTGCCCTACTGGTCGCTGATCCTGATTCCCAGTCAAACCCAGCCACAATAGGTAACCTCATCGAGGCGTTGACTATTGAGGTGCCTGATAAGATAGCTAGATGTTCGACAACGTCTGCAAGTACCTAGCTCAAACCTATTCAGAAGACTTTGCCAGTTGGCTATTGGGTCAGCCCATAGCCTTATCACAACTAGAGCCTTCCGAACTCTTACTCGAACCAATTCGCGCCGATGCCCTGCTATTGCTGGCCGCTGAGGATCTGGTCTTGCACCTAGAGTTTCAGACTGCCCCCGACCCATCGATACCATTTCGGATGCTGGATTATCGCACCCGAGTCTATCGGCGCTATCCAGGCAAAGCCATGCGCCAAGTCGTGATTTATCTGAAGCCCTCCACTTCGGCACTGGTCTACGAGTCGGTATTTGAGATTGCAGGGACTCGCCATGAATTTGAAGTAATCCGCCTATGGGAACAGTCTGCTGAATCTTTCCTGACCAGCCCTGGGCTAATGCCCCTAGCCGTGTTGGGTCAATCATCAGATCGCAGATCTATGTTGCAAACAACAGCATCAGTCATTGCCCAGTTACCCAATGAACAGCGCAGTGCAGTGGTGGCATCCACAGCCATATTGGCGGGGTTAGTATTAGATCAAGAGACTATTGGGCAGATCCTGCGGAGGGATATCATGCGCGAATCAGTGATTTACCAAGAGATTTTGGCTGAAGGTCGAGCTGAAGGTCGAGCTGAAGGTCGAGCTGAAGGTCGAGCTGAAGGTCGAGCTGAAGGACAGGCTCAGGGTGAGCGATCGCTGGTTTTGCGATTGTTGACTCGGCGAGTGGGCGTATTGCCACCTGGAGTACAGCAGCAGATTGAGGCGCTATCGCTCAGTCAACTTGAGGCATTGGGTGAGGCATTGTTAGAGTTTGAATCGCCAGCAGATTTGCTAACCTGGTTGGGTGCCGAAGTGCGCCAGGGCTGAGGTCAATCAGTCTTGGGCTAATAGCCGCTGCACAGAAGAGCCAGAGGGGTTATCGTGCTTGACCCTAGCGTACTCCCAATGGTTTTAAAGATCAGTTGAAAGGTGGAGCCTCAGGGCGTTTCAGGCGACCTCAACATCTTCTCGTCAAAAAAACAAAAATTTAGTTGTCAGCCTATTGGCTTCCCGCTATAAATGGAGTAGTGTATTGACAGATAGAAGTGTGACTAATTAGGCTAGTGTCACTATAAGCGCTCTAGCTTAAAAAGAAGTCTTCTAAATTGAGTCCATATTTTTGGCTACAGGGTATACACCCGAAGGAGAGCCTATGGATAAAAACGTTCAGACTAAATCAACCTGAATGTACGTGAGTGAGGAGTTTACGGTAATGAACATGAAAAGAACGTCTCTATTATTGGCAGGAAGCCTGAGCCTGGGTGCTCTAGTCGCTGCCGCCACCCCCGCCTTCGCAGAAGGCGAAGCCAGCTTTGGCACCACCCCCTCGGTTTCCGAGCTGATGAGCAACTCTCGCCAAGATTCCATTGGTCAGGTGACCTCGGTTTCTCAGTTGTCTGACGTGCAGCCCACCGACTGGGCCTTCCAAGCCCTCCAGTCTTTGGTTGAGCGCTACGGCTGTATCGCGGGTTATCCCGATGGCACCTTCCGAGGCAACCGCGCCGCCACCCGTTACGAACTGGCCGCTGCCTTAAATGCTTGCTTAGACCAAATCAGCGATCGCTTCGCCACCCAAGAAGATCTTGAAGCCGTTCGTGCCCTTCAAGAAGAATTTGCCGCTGAACTGGCAACCCTGCGTGGCCGCGTAGACTCCCTCGAAGCCCGCACCGCCACCCTAGAAGCCCAGCAGTTCTCCACCACCACCAAACTACAAGGTGAAGTGGTCATGGCTGCTCAGTACGGCGACTTCACTAACAACTCTGGTTTTAACGGGGCGAATGCATTCGCTGTGCCACAAAATGATGGCAATCCTCAAAGACTCCCAGATGGAACTGTTGGAGGCATTAATCCTTCAGGTGCAGCAGGGCCTTTTGGGATTCCAGTTGGGCCATCACGAGCCAGTGTTCTAGCGCGCGTTCGCCTAAACTTCAACACTAGCTTCTCAGGTACTGATCTGTTGCAAACCCAGCTTGAGGTGGGCAATAACGGCAATGACTTCTTTGGTGGTGGTGTCTTGGCTGCTTTGGGAGATGGTGCCAATCCAATTCCACTTCGAGGTCTAACAACTGGGCCAGCGGGCTTAGTTGATTTAGGGGGTGTGGACTACGCAGGAGTTGGCAACACCGTTATTCTGCGTCGCTTAGCCTATAGCTTCCAGCCCTTTGAAAATTTCACGTTCACCTTGGGGCCACAAGTCTTCCCCAGTGACTTCATTGACTTCAACAGCTACGCCAACAACTCTGCTCAAGACTTCAGCTCTGGATTCTTCATCAACAACGCCCTAATCATCAACAACATTGTTGATACCGTAGGGGGTGCTGGTGCCGCCTTTGACTGGAATGTCAATGGTGGACCTTTCAGTGTTCGCGGTCTCTTTGTCTCCGCAGGTGCTGGCATTGCTGCTGGGCGTAATACAGATACTTTCAGTATTATCAATGGAAATTTCATAGACACCCGAGGTGGGGTATTAGACGATCCTTACCAAGCCTCTGCTGAAATTGAGTACGCCAACACCTTTGGCTCAGCTGACCAAAATAGTTTTGCAGCTCGCTTGCAGTACACCTACTCTGAAAGTGCTAGAGTTCGTCAAAATGTCGTTGGTGCAAACTTAGAAGCCACCTTTGGCCAGTTTGGCGTATTTGGTCGCTATGGCCTGTCCATTGACCCCAGAATCAGCTTAAATGGAGCCCAAGCGGGTGTCGGCGGACTGAATGTTGGAGGCCCAGGCTTGTACAAGTTACTGAACCCCACTGCTTCTGGTGATGTTGACAACCTAGCTCACTCTTGGATGGCTGGTGTGGGTGTCAAGGATCTATTTGTTCCAGGCTCTTTGTTAGCCGGTGCTGTGGGAATGCCCTACATGATCTTTGGAGATAATCAGCCTGAGCAGTTGAACGTTGAAGCTTTCTATCGCTTCCCCGTCAACGACAATATCACCATCACCCCTGCTGTGATGTACATCACGAATGTGGCCAACACCGGCATTGGTGCCAACCAAAACAATGATGTTATCCAAGGGTTGATTCGAGCCACCTTCTCCTTCTAGGTTGAAGTTTGCTCTCAATAGTTGCCTGATTTGATTCAAAGCCCCCTGAGTTACTCAGGGGGCTTTGGGTTCATGCCGCTTTTGTAACCCACACATCTTGAGTTGAAGGTCTTCATCCCCTGATTGCCTGACAAATCTTTAAGACCCTCACCCCCAACCCCTCTTCCAGAGAGGGCTACGGTGTACACACATCTCTGGATAAACTCATTCCACTCTGCATTAGCCCCCCCGACCCCCCAAGTTTGGGGGGAGATCAATAAAAACTGGGACTATTTTCCCCCAGAATTGGGGGGCTAGGGGGGCGAGTGCAAAGATTTTGAGTCTTTTCAAGACTTGTGTGTACACGGTAGCCCAGAGTGGGAGAGGGGAGCCGGAGCTTGCATCCATTCTTAGTTCCTTTTCTTCTCCCTTTGTGGGAGAAGAAGGGGTTAGGGGATGAGGGAGATGAGTTTTGTCAGTCAACCAGCTTCAACCCTGCATTAGTCCCCCCGACCCCCCAAGTTTGGGGGGAGAGCATTTCTGCACAGTTGCCGTGATTCATTTCTGAGTGCATTGACCTTGTTCACCCCTAGTGCAGGGTACCCAAGGTTCGTAAACCTGTGGAAAAGTGTCTGCTCCGATTCCCCCCAAAATTGGGGGGGTAGGGGGGCGAGTGCAAGGTTCTTTGGCCGTTCTCAGGCTTATGTATACACCGTAGCCCAGAGCGGGAGAGGGACTTTGAATCCGGCTCCCGTTGTATCTTTTTGGGAGAAGAAGGGGCTGGGGGATCAGGGACAACTTGCAAAACTGGGATGCACCCGGCGGCTTTTGGCTAGCCAGTCAATGAAGTGGACTGGTTAGCCCTCTCGCTGACTAGATCTGATACCTTGTCTACAACTCTAATGCTGAAAGCCGTCCTTCAACTGGCTCATACTCATCTTCTAATAACCAAGCTTGAATTTCATCATAGGTTGCGCTACTGAACACAACCTTATAATTCTCAGCCGGGTCGTACACATGACAGCTTCCTGTTGGGTCACCTAGCAACAGCAGTATGTAAGGAGGAGACAGCATCGGATCAATCCAGACTTCAACAAAATTCCATTCACGCTTTGTTGGATCCCTTCTGAGCATATAGCAATCTTAAATCAGTTGTGAATAAAGATACCCTACATAACCCCGGCTGTCGCTGTCCCCCTTGGTAAAGCTACGGTGTACACACATCTCTGGATAAACCCATTCCACCCTACATTAGCCCCCCCGACCCCCCAAGTTTGGGGGAGATCGGCAAAAACTGGGACTCTTTCCCCCAGAATTGGGGGGCTAGGGGGGCGAGCGCAAAGATTTTGAATCTTTCAAGACTTGTGTGTACACGGTAGCCTTACCAAGGGCAGGCTACCGGGGGGCAGTGCAAAGTCTATAAATTTACCAATCATTTAGGATAGCTATAGTCCCTGGAGTTAATTCCATGGTGCAAGCCATTGACCCGTCTCTTCAAGTTACCTGGAACCCACTACCCGAGGCGTTTATCTTACCCGACGACCCCGTGGAAAATATTCAGCAACCCTACTTGGCTGCTGCTTTAACAGATGCTCTGGGTGCCGCTGGCCAGATCACCCCAGAAATGTTGATTGCCTCTAACTTTGCCTTGGTGGCTACCGTCAGCCAAAAGATCATAGTCAAGGCTCCTGACTGGTTGTGGGTACCCCGAGTCAACCCTGTCCCTGATGTCATTCGCCGCAGCTACACACCCCATTTAGAAGGGGATGCAGTTGGGGTGGTGATGGAATTTTTATCAGACACAGAAATAGGGGAATACTCTAGCCGTCCAATTTACCCCTACGGCAAGCTCTATTTCTATGAACGCATCTTGCAGGTTCCCACCTACGTGATTTTTGATGCAGCCGTTCCGTTTTTGGAAGTGCGTCATCTGCAAAATCAGCAATATGAGCTACAAACCCCAGCCTCTACAGGGCGATATTGGATTCCAGAGTTGTCTCTCTGGTTGGGAATCTGGTATGGAGAGCGCCTAGGAATTATCACTCACTGGCTGCGATGGTGGGATGATCAGGGTAACTTGTTGCTATGGGCATCTGAACAAGTCCAGGCAGAAAAAGCTATCCGACGGGCAGCAATTCCTCAGCTTGTAGCCATGGGGTTAAATCCTGAGCAAATTGCCCAAGCCTTGCAGGTGACGATTGCTGAGGTTCGGCAGACAATGGAGCTATCCTAAACGGTAGGCATTTATAAGCAATAGGGGATTGTCAATGCGAAATGCATTTGTGTCCATTCGTCACCTCCTAATTCTAGGGGTGGCCAGTTTACTGGTTCTGCTGAGTAGCTTGTGGACTTCGCCCGCCTGGGCACTGACTCAGATTCAACTCACGAATCTTTCTTATCATAATTGTCCACCCGAGCTAGCCCGAGGCATGGTGACCGCAGGCGGGCCTGCCCAAGCTGCCAACTGTTTTATGATTGCGGGGACTGCGGTCAACAAATCGGGAAAGCCGGTGATTGATGCAGATGTGTTTGGCCGGATTTACGATGCCAACAACAATCCGGTGTTCCAAAACCGGAACCGGGTAGGGGCAATTGAAGTGGTTCCCCCAGGTGAAAGTGACTTTGAAATTCGCATCAGTGTCCCAGAAGAAATGCCGACCCCATTGAAGCTAGAGCAGTTTAAGGCAGCAGGGTTTGTGGGCAAGGTGCGCTAATCTTGTACATAGTCATTGCCATGGGCTAAGGCAATTTCTGCCCGCATTAACTCTCGCCCCAAATAGGCGGCATGGTCAAACTTGGTCACCCAGACCTGCTCAGAGTTTTCAAAGATTTGGATGCAGAGCTCCTTGGCGGTCTTGGCCTTAAAAGTTGCGGTGGGCTGCCGCTCTAGCTTGCCATGGCAGGGAAAAGGTTCACCAGTTTGGGGGTCAACAGCTAACCCCTGTTCGTTAATGTCATTGGTAAAGTGTTGGGCGCAGATCAGCTCGGCATCTTGATCTAGATAAATTAAAAAGTATCCCCCAGGATCAAGTTCAATAAAGCGATTTGATAGCTGATCGTTAATGGCAGATTGGGTTGCTAAAATCACGTTCATGGTGGCGGAGACCCGGTTCTGTGCATGTAAACTCTTTCTTAATCTAGTCTACTGACAAAAAGCAGCGCCCCAGAAGGCGCTGCTGCAATAAAACTCAGTTAGCGGTTAACCCTTTGGGTTAATCCGATCGGTGCGACCTCAACCTGATATCCCTGAGAAGACTTGCCCTCATCCCCTAGCCCCTTCTCCCAAGCTGGGAGAAGAAGGGGAACCGAACCAGTGTCCTAGCCCCTCTCCCAGCTTGGGCTACGGTGTACACATATCTCTAGTTCTCCGTGTTCCACGCTGCATTAGCCCCCCAACCCCCCAAAATTGGGGGGAGAAATCTGAAAGTTAGAACTAGTTCCCCCCAGAATTGGGGGGCTAGGGGGGCGAGTGCAAAGATTTTGAATTTTTCAAGACTTCTGTGTACACGGTAGCCCAGCTTGGGAGAGGGGTTGGGGTGAGGGCATTGCGAGTATTACCCAATCAAATAGAGGTCGCACCCCATCCGATTGAGTTAATTTGACTTCTTAGTAATCGAAGTCTCCGCCCATGCCAGCACCGGCAGGAGCGCCGTCCTTGGGCTCGGGCTTGTCGGCAATGATACATTCGGTGGTCAGCACCATGCCCGCAATAGAGGCGGCATTTTGCAGGGCAGAACGCGTCACCTTAGACGGATCTACAATCCCAGCGGCGAACATATCGACAAACTGATCGTTAGAGGCGTCATAGCCGACGTTGAAGTCTTTTTCTTTGACGCGCTCGGCAATCACAGCACCATTTTGGCCAGCATTCTCAGCGATGCGACGCAAGGGGGCGGTGAGGGCTCGCTCGACAATGGTGGCTCCGATTAGCTCTTCGCCGGTGAGGTTGCTGCTGGCCCAGCTTGCTAACTGCGGTGCCAAGTGTGCCAGAGTGGTGCCACCCCCCGGAACGATGCCTTCTTCCACAGCGGCTTTGGTAGAGTTGATGGCATCTTCAAGACGCAGCTTGCGATCTTTCATTTCGGTTTCAGTGGCGGCACCCACTTTGATCACAGCCACACCGCCAGCTAGTTTAGCCAAACGCTCTTGTAGCTTTTCTTTGTCGTAGGAAGATTCGGTTTCTTCCATTTGCCGACGGATTTGCTCGCAACGGGCTTTGACGGCAGCGTCATTGCCTTCGGCCACTAGGGTGGTGTTGTCTTTGGTGATGGTGATACGACGGGCTTGACCGAGCATTTCTAGCTTGGTGCTTTCTAGCTTCAGACCAGCGTCTTCGGTGATCACTTGACCCCCGGTGAGAACGGCGATGTCTTCTAGCATGGCTTTACGGCGATCGCCAAAGCCGGGGGCTTTGACGGCAGCAACGTTTAGCACACCGCGCAGCCGGTTCACCACTAGGGTGGCTAGGGCTTCTTTTTCAATATCTTCGGCTAAAATCAGCAGGGGTTTGCCGGAGCGAGCCACTTGTTCTAGCACCGGCACGAGGTCTTGTACTAGGGTGATTTTTTTGTCGGTGATTAAGATGTATGGCTCATCTAGAACGGCTTCCATGCGCTCGGGGTCGGTGGCAAAGTAGGGGGAGATATAGCCCTTGTCAAACCGCATCCCATCGGTGATGTCTAGCTCGGTGGTCATGGACTTGCCTTCTTCGAGGGAGATGACGCCCTCTTTACCCACTTTGTCCATGGCGTTGGCGATCATTTCGCCCACTTCAGGGTCGTTGCCAGCGGAGATGGTGCCGACTTGAGCGATGGCTTTGGAGTCTTCAACGGGGCGGGAATGTTCGGCAATGCGATCAACCAGATAGGCGGTGGCTTTGTCTACACCCCGTTTCAGGGAGATGGAGTTGGCACCAGCAGCGACGTTACGCAGACCTTCTTTGACCATGGCATGGGCCAAGACGGTGGCGGTGGTGGTGCCATCGCCAGCGGCGTCGTTGGTTTTGGAGGCGGCTTGACGAATTAGCGCCACGCCTGTGTTTTCAATATGGTCTTCGAGTTCAATTTCTTTGGCAATGGTGACGCCGTCATTGACGATTTGGGGGGCACCAAATTTTTTCTCTAGCACGACGTTGCGGCCTTTGGGCCCCAAGGTGACGGCCACGGACTCGGCCAAAATATCCATGCCCTTTTCGAGGGCACGACGAGCATTCTCGTTGTAAATGATGCGCTTAGCCATACCAATTCAACCTCAATACGTCTTAGATTTTAGGGACTTGATCACGCAGGATTTGCCTTGAAGAGCCATTAGCACTCAGTCAAAAATCTGAGTTGGCTGAGTCAACATTAGAGGCTTTCTTTAAAGCTTTCCTATCCTCTACATTCGCCATAAACCTCCATTCCGAGGGGCTTTTATCACTTTTAAGTCTCCCAGAATGGGGGATTTTGGGGGCGGGTGCAAGGCGTTAGAAACTTTTCAAACTGCCGCTTAGTCAACAATGGCGAGGATGTCTTTTTCGGAGAGCAATACATATTCTTCGCCACCTAACTTGATGTCGGTGCCTGCATACTTGGAGTACAACACCTTATCGCCCAAGCTGATGTCTAGGGTTTGACGGGATCCGTCGTCGTTACGCTTGCCGGGGCCAACGGCAGAGACTTCACCCACTTGGGGCTTTTCTTGGGCGTTGTCGGGTAATAAGATGCCGCCAGCGGTTTTTTCTTCGGAGGCACTGACTTTGACAAAAACGCGATCGCCGAGTGGCTTGACGGTTGAAACGCTCAAGGATACTGCTGCCATATTTCCATTCTCCAAAAACTCGATGTCTGTGGGATTTAGCACTCTCTACTCCCGAGTGCTAATTTATCGGAGATGCTGAGCAGATGCAATCTGGGCCGAGTACGGGTTCCCGAACTCATTCAAAAAGTCATTGACAGCGGTTCCGTCTTTTGAGAATCTAGTCTAGTATTAGGTTAGTGCGGGCATAGCTCAGTGGTAGAGCGTCACCTTGCCAAGGTGAATGTCGCGCGTTCGAATCGCGTTGCCCGCTTTGAGATGTATACAAGTTAGAGAGCCCCCGAATCTTATTGATTCTGGCGGTGGAGTAGCACTTCGATCAGAAATAGGGGTAGTTTAAGACATAAGATCTGCCTCTAAGACCCCTATTTCTGGCTCTGCTAGTGTTGCCTGCCAAAGCTGTCAAAGTTGACTTGGATGCTGTCTATCCTTGCCCTTGTCGCCGTCAGGGGAGCTTGCTACCGATTGCGTTGACTGAGGCATTTGGGTGCGATCGCTGCCAGCAAATTTTTGTGATCAAGCCTGATGGTCATACCCTTGAGCAACTGTCTGGCCACTATCCCTATAAGCGCCTGTGGTACTGGAACGGTCAGAACTGGCAGGCTTTGCGCCAAAAGACAGGGGAGCAATTATGGGTCTTTGGGTTGGGGTTGGCGTTCTTGGTGGTGTTGCCGCTTATTTTCTGGTTGCTCTTGGCCTTTCAGATGCGCTTCAGTGAAGATCTTGTGCTGTGGCTGTTCGTGACTGCTACGCTGATGATCTGTTTGTTTTTTGTATCTTGGTCTTTTTGGGCTAGACGGTAAGGATGGTTGGCGATGGATGCCTCTGCAACAGTGGATCTCCTTGAGGTTATTGCCCGGGTTCGTCATGGGGCTTCAGGGTTGGGCGTTAGTGCATACCAGCAGCGTGATCAGGCCATTGCCCAACTCGCCCAGCGGGTGAAGTCAGAGCAAAATGCGATCTTAGAGGCCAATACCCTAGATCTAGAAACGAGTCGAGAACTGGCAATTTCAGGGCTGCTTTTGACTTGGCTGAAACTGACTCCAGAGCGCATTCACAATACGATTCAAATCTTGGAGCACCTGGCGGTTTTGCCAACCCCAACGCTGACCCGGTTGTCTACTTATCAAGGGATGGCCTCTAGCCACCAGGGCTGGCAGGTGACGCCCTTGGGGGTGATTGGTCTGTTGTATGAGGCGTTTCCGGAGTTGGCGCTGATTTTGGGTGGGATGTGCCTGAAGACGGCCAATGGTCTTTTGCTCAGAGGGGGGAGTGAAGCCACTCACACGAATCAAATTTTGGCGGAGTTGATGGCGGATACGCTGGAACAGGCTCAGTTGCCGCCCACTAGCATTCAAGCTTTGCCGTGCGATCGCAGTGTTCCTCTAAAAGACCTCGTGGTTCAAAGTCAGATTGACGCTATTGTGCCCTATGGCCGTCCCAGTTTTACCCAGCCGCTAATTCGTCAAGCCACCCTACCGATCTTTAATCCGGTCATGGGCAACTGCTACTTATTCTGGTCAGCATCCAGTAGCAATGAGCTGGTACGCACGATTCTGGTCGGCAGTCATCAAGGGCTGCCAGATGCTGTCAATGCTGTGGAGAAGGTACTGGTCGATATTAATGTCAAGCGCCCCCTCTTAAACCTCCTCTGGAGCGACCTAACCGAAAGAGGGTTTGAACTCCAAGGAGATGCTGAGATGGCGGCAGAGTTTCCAGATCACCTAACCCTAGCCAACCCCGAAGACTGGCAGCAGCCCTACTTACGCAAGGTCGTTGCCTTTAAGTGGGTTGCCCATTTAACCGAAGCCATTGACTGGATCAATACCCACAGTAGTGGCCACGCCGACTGTATTGCCACTGAATCTTATCGCGAGAGTCGCCAATTTACGTTGGCAATCAGCAGTGCCACGGTTCATATTAATGCCTGTCCTCGATTTTCACGTCAGAGTAGTGGCCCCCACAGCACTGTTGCCCTAGGCATGTGCGGACGGGGTGGCTTTCGGCCTGGCCCAATTGGCCTAGGCAGCTTGCTGACTACAAAGCAAATCCTTCACGGCGAGCCTTCCCCCTCCTAGAGCGCCTTAGAAAGGTAAATGTGTCATCACCCCCACAAGCTGGATCACTAAGAGCTTGTTTGACAAGTTGCTTAGACCTTGCACTTGCCCTCCTAGCCCCCCAATTCTGGGGGGAAGTGAGCAGAGTTTTTGGCTTTCTCCCCCCAATTTTGGGGGGTTGGGGGGGCGAATGCAGGGATGAATGAGGCTTTTCAGACGGCCTCTAATAAAACCCATAGCCCTCATCCCCTAGCTCCTTCTCCCGTCTTGGGCTACTAAGTACATACAAGTCTTCGGTGGTATTATCCACCCTGTCTAGCCCCCTAAATCCCCCATTCTGGGGGACTTTGACGATCTTGATTCTCCCCAGAATTACGCCCTGCGGGCACGCTTTGTAAGGGGGGCTAGGGGGCGAATGCAGCATTTTGGGTTCCACACCCCGTACCTCACTCAGTTAAGAACCGCTATATGAGGATTTGCAACGGAAGTTTGAACTTTAATCAAGGACATGTTTCGTAACTCCACACAACAAAAACAAATGCAAAATTCAGCAGCCAGTTTGACCCATGACCTCACAAAATAGGGATAATTCATTCAATGAGTTGCGATCGCACCATGCTTGCCTCAACTCCCGAACATCATATTTGGATGGATCGTGCCCTATCTCTAGCAGCAGCAGCGGGCGAAGCTAACGAAGTGCCAGTGGGAGCTGTCCTTATTGGTGCAGAGCAGCAATTGATTAGCGAAAGCGCCAATCGCAAAGTGCGCGATCGCGACCCCACTGCCCACGCAGAAATCCTGGCCATCCGCATGGCCAGTCAGCGCCTTCAGCAATGGCACCTTGAAGGCTGCACCCTCTACGTCACCCTAGAACCCTGTCCCATGTGCGCCGGAGCCATCCTACAGGCGCGGCTGAGTCAGCTCATCTATGGTGCCGACGATCCCAAAACTGGAGCCATTCGCACCGTTCTCAACCTCCCCGATAGCCCCTGCTCCTTCCATCAGCTCAAGGTTCTTGGCGGCATTCGTAGCCAAGCCTGTCGGCAATTGTTACAGCACTGGTTTGAGCAAAAGCGTCAGTATCCTAGATAGCAACTGCACCTCAGAACCCAGCGATACCATAGCGCCATGGCAGAATTTAACCCATACCAAGCGTTAGAAATTGATCCCACCGCCACCCAGGCTGAAATCAAACAAGCCTACCGGCGATTGGCAAAAGCCTGTCATCCTGACTGCCAGGGCAGTTTTGCCAGCCATGACCGGATCAGCCAGGTGAACGCCGCCTACGAAGTTCTCAAAGATCCCCAGCTCCGACACCACTACGACCGCACTCACCCCCTACCTAGATCTCCGCGTGCCACATCCTCCCCCTGTGATTGGCATACCAGCTTTCATCGCCACGGAGCAGCCCCTTCAGCCAGCCGTCATCCCGAACAAAGCTCTCCCTATCCCTACAGTAGCTATCCCCGCCCCAGCCAAACGCCCCATGCCACGAACACCATCCGCGAGATGGATCATCATCTTCAGATTTGGCTCAAACAGGTGTACCGACCCGTCAACCGCAAGATTGCCAAAATGGTAACCCAGCTCCACCATCAGATTCATGAGCTATCAGCCGATCCCTACGATGACGACCTGATTCAAGACTTTCAAGACTACCTCAAAGACTGTGCCCAGACCTTGAAGCAAGCCCAGACTGCCCTGCGCTCAATGCCCAACCCCGCCAACGTGGCTGGAATCGCCGCACACCTTTACTTTTGCTTGCATCGCATTGAAGACGGCCTCGAAGACTTACAGCTATTTACCCATTGCTACGACGATAATTACCTGAGCTCCGGCCAGGAATTGTTTCGGATTGCCACCAAGCTGAGTCAGGAAGCCCAAGATGATGTCCAAACGTTACTCAGCCTGATTTGAAGCCGTCATCGTCGTGTCTTCTGAAGCTCCCCGAGTCGCCATTTGACCCACTTCTCGATCAATGAAAAATAGTCCTTGACCCTCAGTTCCAATCAAATTGATCTTGTCCAAGATAGCCTTAAACAGGAATTCTTCCTGATGCTGCTCAGCAACGTACCACTGCAAAAACTGCAACGTGGAATAGTCGGGCTCCGTATTGGCTAAGTGAACCAGTTCATTGATTTGCTGCGTGACAAATCGCTCATGCTCATAGATCTTCTCAAACACCTGGGTCAGCGACTGAAATTCGGCTGGGGGTGCCTGCATTGATCCCAAAATGGCCAAAGCTCCGGTCTCATTCATATAGGTGAGCAAGCGCCGCATGTGCATCATTTCTTCGTCGGCATGCTGACTGAGAAAGCGGGCGCAGCCGTCTAGAGACTTGTAGGCACACCAGGATCCCATTTGCATGTAGAGATGTGCGGAGTACATTTCCAGGTTGATCTGACGATTGAGGCGATCGCACAGGGCGGACGACAGCATGAAGTAGGCTCCTTTCCTAGGCAGAACGTACAGGACGAAAGTGTTTGCATCATAGCGTCTTCTTGAGAATTCATTGCGCTAACTAGGCGCATTGCTCCCACTCACCCAAAAATGGCTGCTGGGGTCAACCCAAATTCAGGCACCACTGCGGATTGCAGCGGTTCTGTGCCGCTGTAGACCCGGTCTTCGTACTGCCCATTCACCCATAGACACAGGGTCACCTGCCGAGTTTCCGGATCGACAATCCAGTATTCCCCAATGCCCCGAGCAGCATACTCGGTGTGCTTGTAGCGGTAGTCGCGATCGCGGTTAGCTTGGCCAGGGCTGACCACCTCCACCACCAGTGCCGGGGGCGGCATATCGCGGGTAAGGGTGGCACGGGTCGTCCCCGCCACAGCAGCCTTCGAGGCTTCAGTATGCACCAGTAGATCAGGAATTCGACCCGTGGCGCGGCGTCCAGTGACCTCAATTTCTGTACCCCAGACGACCCAATCCGGTGGCAGGTGCTTAGTCAACTCCAGCAGTAATTTTCGAGCAATACTCAGATTTTCATCACTTTCAGGGGGCATTTCCACCAAGACTCCATTCACCAATTCGTAGTGAGTATCGGTGCCATCGTCATGGCGCAGATAGTCCTCAAAGGTCAACACCTGAGATTCTGTCGAGAGGGCTAGGCTCATCGGTACCGTACTCCGCTCACGCAAGGCAATTAAACCCATTCTATCGAAGACCCAAGCTCAGCAATGCTTCTCCGTGAAGCAAAGAAGTTGATTTGTAGATCATCCAGGGAAACCTAGAGAGAGGTAGTCTCGACCCCAAAAGGTGGCCTGTGATGACAGATGCTTCATCCACTGAGCCGATTCGTCATCTTCTGGTGATTGAAGATGAAAAAGGCAAGCGCACCGTTGCCCTAGAAGCCGCAACATGCTCCATGGGTCGTGATAGCAGCAACACGATTGTGCTGCACTCCAGCATGGTCTCTCGGCAGCACGCTATTTTGTTGCGAGTCAGCTTGCCGGAAACGGATAGCTATCTGTTTCGCATTATTGACGGCAACCTCCAGGGGAAGCGCAGCACCAATGGCCTCTCGGTCAACGGTCGTCAGTGCTTCTACCACGATCTCAAGCACGGCGACACCCTTCTTTTGGGTCGAGATGTCAAAGCCCGCTACTATGCCACCGCCAATGCTGCCGATGTCGAATATTTAGTTTCCTGCGAAACCGATGATCTCACTGGATTTCTCTCCACCCTGCGAAATCCCTACGCAACCCTCAGTTCCTCAGGCTCCGACCTATCGGATGCCAATGAAGCAGCCCTGGTGCGCCTGGCCTCCTTCCCTGAACTGTTTGCCAATCCCATTATTGAAGTCAACCTCAGTGGCTCCATCACCTACGTTAATCCTGCTGCGTCTGCTCAGTTCCCAGATCTGCGGGTTTTGCGGATTCAGCATCCTATTCTGACCGGCATTGTTGAGGTCGTGCAGGCCGGCAATACGAAAACGCTAACCCGCGAAGTGGAAACCCAAGACCGCGTTTACGAGCAATCGGTTCACTATATTGCCGAGAGTGATCTCATCCGCAGCTATATTGTGGACATCACCGAACGCAAGCGTACCGAAGCAGCCCTCCACGAGAGTGAGCGGAAGTTCCGAGCCATTTTTAACCAGACATTTCAGTTCTCAGGACTCATTCGTCCAGATGGCACCCTGATTGAAGCCAACCAAACCGTTCTGGACTTTGGCGGACTGCAACATCCAGATGTGATTAACCGGCCATTCTGGTCAGCACCCTGGTGGCAAGTCTCACCGGACAGCCCTGAACGACTTAAAGCTGTCCTGGCCAGAGCCGCCCAAGGACATTTTGTGCGGTGTGAAATTGAAGCCCTGGGTGCCCACCAGACTCAGGCCACCATTGATCTGTCGCTGAAGCCGGTCCTGGACGATCAACAGGAAGTGGTGCTGCTGATCTTTGAAGGTCGTGATATTACCGAGCGCAAACGGTATGAAGCAGCGTTGCAAAGTGCCCATGACCAACTGGAAATTCGGGTACAGGAGCGCACACAAGAACTGACCCGTGCCAACCAGCAGCTCCAGTACGAGGAAAGCGCCCTGCGCGAAAGCGAGGAACGCTTTCGGTGGTTAGTTGAGGGGGTCAAAGACTACGCTATTTTGATGCTCGATCCCACAGGCAAAGTGGCCAGTTGGAACGCAGGGGCTGCGCGAATTACCGGGTACAGTGCCAAGGAGGTTATGGGACTGCACTTTAGCTGTTTTCATGCCGACATTAACTGTGCCCTTGACCCCGACCCCACCTTCTTGGCAAAGGCTCAACAACAGGGACAGCTCGAAAAAGAACTCTGGTACGAGCGCAAGGATGGGGCTCGCATTTGGGTCAACCTGGTGATCACCGCCTTGCAAGATCCCAGAGGCCAGTTATCCGGCTTTTCAACCCTGGTGCGGGATATTACCGAGCGCAAGCAGGCTGAGGATGCCCTGCGCTCTAGCTATGCCACCAATCGAGCTTTGCTTAATGCCATCCCAGATCCCATGTTTCGCATCAGCCGCGAGGGAGTTCTGGTCAACTTTAAGATGCCACAGCAATCCACCTTTCCCCTTGATCCCGGCCCTCACCTTAGCCAGGAAATTCAAAGCATCTTTCCCGCACCGGTGGCTGTGTCTTTGGTGGCGAGTGTGCAGAAGGTATTGGTCACCAAAGAAATGCAGATTGTTGAGTTCCAGTTGCCCTTCCAGGGACAGGTCTTTGAGTATGAAGCTCGTCTAGCGGTTAGCGCCGACAACGAAGTCATGGCCATCTTGCGAGACATCACGGAGCGCAAGCGAGCAGAAGCTGATGTTCGCAATGCCCTGGAAAAAGAAAAAGAACTCAACGAGATGAAATCGCGGTTTGTGACCATGACCTCCCATGAATTTCGCACGCCCCTGGCGACTATTTTGTCTTCATCAGAACTGCTGGAGCATTATGGCCACAAGTGGGGGGACGAAAAGAAAGCCCACCATCTCCATCAAATCCAAACCTCGGTCAAGCACATGACCTCAATGCTAGATGATGTGTTGCTCATCAGCAAATCAGAAGCGGGTAAGTTGGGATTTTCGCCTGTATCTATGCACCTGACACAGTTCTTTGCTGAAATTGTAGAAGAACTACAGATTACGACGAGTTGCCATCAGATTTGCTTACAGGTTCATGATCTCTGCGAACCGGTTGCCGCTGATCCGAAGCTGCTACGGCAAATCCTCAATAATCTTTTATTTAATGCGATCAAATATTCACCTCAAGGGGGAAACATCTATTTAGACCTGTCGGGTAACGAGGCCCATTATCGCTTTTCGGTCAAAGATGAGGGCATCGGTATTCCAGAGGTAGACCAGCAGCAGATGTTTAGCTCATTCCATCGAGCCAGCAATGTTGGGAACATTTCCGGTACGGGCTTGGGGCTGGCCATTGTCAAAAAGGCGGTGGATCTCCATCAGGGTCAGATTGACTTTCAAAGCACGGTCGGAGTGGGAACAACATTTACCATTGAACTTCCAGCAAGGCAACAGATCTAAGGCTATGACTAAGATTCTAGTGATTGAAGACGAGAGTTCGGTGAGAGCTAACCTGCTCGAACTCCTTGACGCGGAGGAGTATGATGCTGTGGGGGCAGAAAATGGCATGATTGGGGTGATGTGGGCCCTAGAACACCTGCCTGATTTGATTATCTGTGACGTGATGATGCCCGAGTTTGATGGCTATGAGGTGTTGCGTCTCCTCCGTCAAGAACCGGCAACGGCCACGATTCCTTTTATCTTTTTAACAGCCAAGGCCGATAGGTCAGATCTTCGCCAGGGGATGGATTTGGGGGCAGATGACTATCTCACCAAGCCTTTTACCCGCTCAGAAATTCTCAGCGCCATTGAAACCCGGTTGGCGAAGGTCTCGGCTCTCAAAGAGCAGTATGGAGCTTGTCAGCAAGATACGGCAGCCCTCCAGAACCAAATTCGGGTGTTGCAGCAGCAGGTGAGTGAGCAAGAAGGCTTATTGGTGAGCCTTAGGGAGCAAATTCAAGGGGCGGTGCCCAAAATTAACGTCGCCATTCACATGATGAAAAATCTGGAGAGTCCCGAGCAGCGCGATCGCTGCTTACAACTGCTTCAGGATGTATATGCCGATGAGTTGGAGCTGATCAATCAAATTCCCAATCTGGATGAACTGCTGCCTGAAGGAAATCTGGACCTCCTGCGAGAGCTGCGCTTGCTAAGCTAGCATTGTTCCTTGCTAGTGTTTCGACGGGTATGGTGGCTCCAGCAACTTCCTCCTTCTCCAAAGATCAACAGCATCCGCAGTGGGCCAGCGATCGTCAAATCACCAATCGGTTACTACAAGAAGACTGCAACGACTATAACCTGGCTGAATTGGCTCGCCTGATGATTCGCTATGCTGGCTTTCCAGGGGGACGAGATATCCAGGCCGACCTGGAAAAAACCTTGACGCGCTGGCAACTCAGTGAAGCTCAGCTTTTTGAGAAGACCCGTCAAATTCATGCTCAGGGTGAGATTTATCATGTCCGCTCTGGCAAACGCGATGATTGGACTTGAGGGAAGGATTGGGTGTCTTTTGCCTGATTGACTAATAAAAGTTGTACGCCCTCACCCCTGTGGTGACATTGTGACCTGCGCGCCTGAGCAAATCAGCCCCGCGACTGCCCAAATTTTCATCGAGTTTGAAGCGCACTGGCGTCAGAGGGGAATGAGCCAGCAGCTTGATCGGCCACGCCTTCGAGTTTGTCACTGGTGCCGCTACCTGCGATCGCATCTAGCCCTTCAGATGGAGAGGCAACTTTAGCAAACAGAGGAGCGGTGTTCAGACTGGGGGCAGCTATGGCATTCAGGCTCATAGCTCCCTGACTGACACCCAGCAACAGGAGTGCACAGCCGAAACAAACTGCATGGCGAGTGATTTTTAGACCGGTTTTGAACCACTGATTGAGTGTGGACAGCATATTTTTTACCCTTAGCTTCATCTGAACTTATAGCTCAAAGATTGAGGGAGTCGAATCAAGCAAAAGAGAGATGTTAGACGCCTTGGGCTGGTCTGAAGATCTCTCCCAGGGAAGACTGCCTGTCTGGGCACTGGGCAGAGATCTTTACAAGGGTGCATAGCCAAAGACCACATCGAATTGCTCACACCAAATCACCACTGATTGATAGTCGGCAATATCGATAGTCTCAGGAACTTCATAGCGCTGAGTGCCCTGTGTTGACTCTAACGGCCCCAGCTTGATGTAAGAGGCAATATTGGCATAGGCGGCTGGCGGCATGGAGGCAATATCCAGGAGAATATGCACATCTGGCCCTGAACTGGTTCGAAAATCATCGGAGAATTCCAGGTAGGTGCGACCATTCTCTGACCTCACCACCACTTGCCCGGTGGCGGATTTCTCGACTGGGGCGAAGGTACCGGCTTCGACCACCTCGGTCGTCATTGTCCCTGCTTCTGAGGCGGATGAGTCGATATTCGTCTCAGTACAAGCCGTGAGGCTCAGAAATAGTGAGCTGAGCGCTACTAGCAGAATTGATTTAACCATCTACCTTCGATCCATATAGAAACAACAAAACGGTGAAAGAGGCAAGTTCTATCGATTTCGAGAACTGAGCCAGTTCCTGCCCAATGACGTTGACGCGAATAAAGTGCGTGCTGCCACGGATCCCAGAATGGCTGATAATCGGGGCGCTAAAGTTAAAGACCATTGACGTTTCCGACTGTGCCTGCACTGAAGCAAGAAGTCCAACAAAACCACCTAGGGTAGCCCAGGGTTGATAAACTGCGGCACAGTAAACGTTTCATCGGGGAAGTCTCCAAACAGAAATGAAAAAGAACGAGTTGCTCAAATGCCGTTGACGTCCCCGATTGTGACGCTCAAACCTGAGGTGGAGCTGATTGCTTCCTGAAGCCTAGCCTGGTTCTCGCTAAGAATTAAGTAAGCTGCACGTAAGCTGATCGTCATTCAACTTTCTGAGCCGATTCCTTTGCAGCAAAGAATTCAGTGAAATCTTCATGCAGCTGAGAGACTTGGCAGCTTAATGAATAACAGGCAAGCTCTGTCTGCCCGATGTGGTGATGCCCCATCCAGGGAGTTTCAGAAAAAGGGACCTCAGCGTTCCGAGGGTTTGACAAAAGCGAAAAATTTCAGTAAAGCGTTAAGCTAGAATTGTTAAGGAATTTTTACGAAGCAAATCGGCTGCCTTAAATTTTTAAGCTCCTATTTTGCTTCCTGCCGCTGACCCTCATCAACTGGAACTCACCCATGACGCTGCCGATTCGCAATGTTGCTATCATTGCTCACGTTGACCACGGTAAGACCACCCTGGTAGATGCCCTGCTCAAGCAAGCAGGCACTTTCCGCGAAGGTGAGACTGTCCCGGACTGCGTCATGGACTCCAATGATCTGGAGCGCGAGCGCGGCATTACTATCCTGTCCAAAAATACGGCGGTTCGCTACAAAGAGACGCTGATCAATATTGTCGATACGCCGGGTCACGCCGATTTTGGTGGCGAGGTCGAGCGGGTGCTCGGCATGGTGGATGGTTGTCTGCTGATCGTAGATGCCAACGAAGGCCCGATGCCCCAGACGCGGTTTGTGCTCAAAAAAGCACTGGAGAAGGGCTTGCGTCCGATTGTGCTGGTGAATAAAATTGACCGTCCCCAAGCGGACCCTCACGGTGCGGTCGATAAGGTGCTGGATTTGTTCTTAGAACTGGGAGCAGATGATGATCAGTGTGACTTCCCCTACCTATTTGCTTCGGGTTTAACCGGATTTGCCAAGGAAAGCCTGGAAGATGATGGGGTGGATATGAAACCCCTCTTTGATGCTTTCTTGCGCCATGTGCCGCCCCCTGCCGGAGACCCAGAGAAGCCGCTGCAAATTCAGGTGACGACGCTGGACTATTCTGAGTACCTGGGCCGGATTGTGATTGGCAAGATTCACAATGGCACGGTGAAGATGGCGCAGCAGGTGGCTCTGGTCACTGAAACCAATGACATTGTTAAGGGCAAAGTCACCAAGCTCATGGGCTTTGAAGGGCTAAGCCGGGTGGAGTTAGAGTCGGCCTCCGCAGGCAACATAGTTGCGATCGCAGGTTTTGCCAACGCCAACATTGGCGAAACCATTACCTGCCCCAACGAACCCCAGGCACTGCCTCTGATTAAGGTGGATGAACCCACCCTGCAAATGACCTTTTGCGTCAACGACTCTCCCTTTGCGGGTCAGGAAGGGCAGTTTGTCACCTCGCGGCAACTGCGCGATCGCCTCCTGCGTGAGCTGGAAACCAACGTCGCCTTGCGCGTCGAAGAAACCGACTCTCCCGATAAATTTGCCGTTTCTGGTCGGGGTGAGCTGCACCTAGGCATTTTGATTGAAACCATGCGGCGAGAAGGCTACGAATTTCAGGTCTCTCAGCCCCAGGTGATTTACCGCGAAGTCAGTGGCCAGCCCTGTGAACCCTATGAGTATCTGGTTCTAGACGTGTCCGAAGAAGCTGTGGGGGGCTGCATTGAGCGGTTGGGGCAACGACGCGGTGAAATGCAAGATATGCAGGTCAGCCCCAATGGCCGCACCCAGCTTGAGTTCGTGATTCCAGCGCGGGGTCTGGTGGGTTTCCGGGGTGAGTTTATGCGCCTCACTCGTGGAGATGGCATCATGAATCACAGCTTTTTGGACTACCGCCCCCTGGCCGGTGAAGTCTCAGCGCGGCGCAACGGGGTATTGATTGCCTTTGAAGAAGGCACTGCCACCTTCTATGCCCTCAAAAATGCTGAAGATCGGGGTGTCTTTTTCATTGAACCCGGCGTCAAAGTTTACAAGGGCATGATTGTCGGCGAACACAACCGTCCACAAGATCTAGAACTCAACGTTTGTAAGACCAAACAGTTAACCAACCACCGCAGTGCCACTGGTGATGAACTCGTACAGTTGCAAACCCCGACGGAAATGAGCCTGGAGAGAGCCTTAGAATACATTGGCCCCGGTGAACTGGTGGAAGTCACTCCAGAATCGGTGCGCCTGCGTAAAGTCGCCCAGAAAAAGCTGGCCAAGCGTTAAGCCCAGGTAAAAAGAGGTAGTCTACAGGCTACCTCTTTTGTCATGGACAGAACCCAGGAGTTTGACTTTAATGAAAAAAACATCTTGATTTCCCAAGCATGCTGATACGCACCAACTCAACCGACAAATTGCGGCGGTTAATGGACGAACAACGCCGCGAAGAAGAACTGGAAGAGAAACGTATGCAAGATGTGATGCTGCTCTTGGAAGGCTTGGCCAGACGAGAAGAACCCACGATCAAAATGATCATGGACTGCCTCTATGATGTGGGCACCATGAATTTGATTAACAAAAAAGTGCGCTATCGTCCCCTCAACCGGATCATGAAGCGAGCCATCAAATTGCCTAAACCGGCTGCCAAGGTCGTCTTATTTTACTGGTTTCGCAAAAACTGCCCTGAACTGATCACCAACTGGCTGCGCGGAAAAGTTCGTTTCTAGCGATTCATCAATTTGTTGCCATAGGTTCGTTGCCACTTCCCTCCGATGTGCCGGATGGCAAATCGGGTGGTTCCGGGGTCGAGACTGGTACCTTGTCGGCAAAGTGGGGAGTCTGACCTGTGCCACAGAGGCGACAGTAAGGGAGGTGGCAATAGGTCAGACCGTGGCATTCCGAGCACTCCACCCACTGGTAAAACCCACAGTGAGGACAGTACGCATCTTGAGGGTGTAACTTGCGGGCACACCGAATGCATTTAGACTTTTGCACCCGATTGGCAGCTTGGCGTTTGGTGTTAAAGACAAGCTGCTGAAACAGTTTGATAATCCCAAAGCCCATTAGGGGAATGAGCAAAATGTAGAGGTAATTCACCAAAAATAGCAGCCCACCCAACAAGGCAGTGACCGCTTCTGCTAGAAACTGAAAGATGACCCCAACTTGTAAAAATTCAAATAGCTTAAACAGGAGCGGCACACAAAAGATCACCAGGAGGTGCCAACTCATCAGTGAAATTAGTCCGTAGTTGCGGCTTTGGGCGGTGATGTGAACCCATAGTGCTAGGGCAATCAGTGGCAGCAAAAATAGAGCCTGGAACAAAAATCGCCCACTAGGGTGCCAAAATGAGGAGTGTTCGTAGGCTCGTTGAAGGCGATTAAAGGTGGCTTCGTCATTCAGGGTCGCCAGCCAGGTTTCACTTTCGGGTGTGGTTCTCAGCTCTTGCTCTAGGCGAGAAATTTCGGTTTCTAGGGTGGCAATTTGACGATCATTTTGCTCTAAAGTCTCTCGGGCAGCAGCAGCTTGCACCCCCAGAATAGACTGCCCTGGTTCTTGACCGGCAATTTGCTCTAGGAGTGAGGAGTCGTATTGCTCTCGAATTTCACGGTTGGCTTGCGTCAGGCGATCAATGCTAGCTTGACGCTGATTAATCCCTTGTAGGCGTTCTTGGTTGGCCGAGGTATTAATAGCATCTTTGTGATCGGCATAGGCTAAGCAAGTATCGGAAAGTTGGCCCAAATGTCCCACTACCCCTTGCTCATAGCGCTGGCGAAAAGAGGGTAGGCCAGATTCTTGATCCTGGATAGCTTGGCGCAGGAGGGCATTGGTTTTGGTGACAGTGGGGCGGGTGTCAGCCCGATAGTTCTGCCACTCGCTGTAGCAGGGATAGGCTTGAGACGGGCTGAGTGGCCATCGGCCAATGTCATCAAGTCCCGAAAAGACATTCACAAGAATGAAAATGTCTATCAGGATAATGACGATGAGACTGACTTTGTTGATCGGTTCACGATCAATCGTGCTGGATTTTCGGAAAAAACGCCTGACCAGCCGACGCAATTGAGCCAGCATAGGGGTAAGCGGACAAGACCCGCCTGTAAGAGGAAATAAAGGCCAACCCCACGGTTAGGGCTGGACGGCTCCAGATAACCAGTCTTGGGGTTTTAAAAACGTGGTGTAAAGTTCGGACTCTGGGGTATTGGGCTTAGGCTCATAGCCATATTCCCAGCGCACCAGGGGCGGTAGTGACATTAGAATCGACTCGGTGCGGCCATTGGTTTGCAGACCAAAAATGGTGCCTCGGTCATAGACCAAGTTGAATTCGACGTAACGCCCTCGACGATAGAGCTGGAAGTTACGTTCCCGCTCACCATATTCGGTGTTTTGGCGCTTTTGGGCAATGGGGACATAGGCTGGTAAAAAGGCGTTGCCGCAGGATTGCACAAAGCCAAAAAGATCTTCCCAAGAGCGTTGGGGAGGTGTTCCGACTTGCTGGCTATGTTGTGCGGCTAACCCCTCGGGATCGGGGCCGCGATAGAGGTCTCCTTGGCCATCCTGGTAGTCAAAGAAGATGCCACCCACGCCTCGGGTTTCCTGGCGGTGTTTGAGGTAGAAGTATTCGTCGCACCAGAGCTTAAAGGTGGGATAGTACTCAGGGTGATGGCGATCGCAGGCTTCTTTTAACGTTTGATGAAAGTGAACCACATCTTCTACAAAGGGATAGTAAGGGGTGAGGTCAATGCCGCCGCCAAACCACCACACGGAGCCAGCTTCAAAATAGCGGTAGTTGAGATGCACCGTGGGCACGTAGGGATTTCGAGGATGTAACACCATAGAGGTGCCTGTGGCGTAAAAGCCATGACCCGCTGCTTCGGGGCGCTGCTTCAGAATGGAGGGGGGGAGTTGGGTGCCCCAGACCTCAGAGAAGTTCACCCCACCCTGTTCAAAGACGCTGCCGTCGCGCATGACCCGTGAGCGTCCGCCGCCGCCTTCTGGTCGCTCCCAACTATCTTCGTGAAAGGTTTGCTGACTATCTAGTTGCTCTAGCCCCTGGCAGATCGAGTCCTGAAGCTGCCGCAAAAAATCACCGACCTTTTGCTTGGAGTCGGTTGGAGGGGCAGGAAAAGATGTGGTTGCTGAAGGGATAGAAGCCGTCATGGTCAAAATCTTAATGATCAACTAGTGTTACGTCAGGACAATTTTGACGGTTGTAGACCTTCAAAATTTAACCTTAATAAACTTCTGGCACTCAGCTACTCGTCAAATTTAATTTGATAGGTAACTAAGATGCCGCTGGAGTGGAACCTAGGCTGCCCCGAAGCACCCCAGAATTCCCCTATTTCTCAGCCTAGCGTGAATTGGGTCACACAAATGGAACAAACTGTTAAGGCCAAGTGACCTGCCAAAATAGCCATAAATGTTGGCTTCCCGATTGCTGTATAAACAAACTTAAAACATGCCACCTTTACGGACTAGTGTGCACACAGGCGCAACAGGGAAATTTAGGGGGCTAGACAGGCTCGATCTTACAGAAAACTTAACACTGCAACCTTAAGAGGGTTGTTTCAGCGTGATCCGAATGTTGTAGCGGGTACTCCAGGCATTATTCGGTGCAGCAGTGACTCCGATGGCCTCAATGGTTTCGGCGTAGGGCATTGCGCTAGGGGCCAATTGGGGCAGGAAAGGACTATTTTGCATCAAACTCAGAGTTCTGGGGACATCGATAAAGAGCGTACTGCTGTTTGTGCGGAGTTCTGACCGGGTGGCGGTTTGAAACAGAGATGCCTGAGATAGGGATGATTCAGGGGTGAGAATTCGCTCGGCAATGGGAGAGCCCAAGGTCATAAAGGCAATGTTGTTGTCTAGCCAGCCGTGAGAGGCAACGGGGAGACCGGGGGGTACTCGCCAGTTTGTAATGGTGCGATCGCCTAGGGTGGATTCCGACACCTGGAAGTTGAAGCGATCGCGCACCGCAGTATCTAACTCTTGAAAGGCTTGCTCAGCCGCCTGTCGATCCGTGGCTTTGGCCAATAGCACCAGCCCTGCACCCTGTCCGGCGTCACTCGGGACTAGGGCACCTACAAAGTCACTATCCATCCATTCCACAAAGGTTTCGTCAAAGTTGATTCCTGTAGAGCTGAGGAGGTTATTGCGCCATTGTCTGGGGTCAAAGGGCAGCAACAGTTGAGTGCCAACGTTGCGGTTATAGTCTTGCCAAAGCTGTTGAAAGCTACCCACTGAGGACATCATGAGGGTATCTTGGGGCAGATATTTGGCCATGGACTGAGACAGTGCTTTGGGAGTCAGGGTTTCTGAGGCGTTGGGCTTTAACCAGGTAATGGTTCTGATGTTGAGTCCCTGGTTATCGAGTGCTAGGGTGGCCGCCAAGCCCTGCACATTTTGTAACCGTTCAAGGGCTTCAGGGGATACAGGTCGCTCAGGATTAGAGGCGACTTGAGCACTGGCCTGGGGTAAATTGAGGTACACTTCGGCGAAGGGGCTTCCCCCTTGAATGGAGCCAAGGGCGGCCTGGAATCGAGGCAGTTGAGCTACGGAGGGCTGTCCCCGTAGGGTATCAATGACCTGATCGATTGAGGCTGACTCGTTGGTGAAAACTGCCCAGCGTTGATCTAACAGAGCAATGGCCGCTGGGGTGCCATCTGGGGACTGAAATTCCCGAATTTCAACGCCTTCGTAGGTTCGGGTCTGAGTGGTTTGTCCTTGGGTCAGGGTACCGTTGTTGAGTAGGGTGAGGGCTTGATTGTAGTTGCGAATGGGAACGACCCAGATCGTGGCTTGGGTGTCGAGATCTTCCACGGTTGCCAGGGTGGGCGGGAGAATTGCTAAGGTCATTTGTCGCTCGGCCCAGGGCTGAATATGGGCTTCAAAGTCTAGCCCTTGAGGTTGAAGTAATGTTTCCCCCAGGTTTTGGATGCCTTCAGCCCAAGGGGTAGCCGTTGCTTCGGTGCCAAACATAGATAGCTGCTGCCAGGTGTTGCGATCGGTGGCCATGGTCAGGCTGACTAGCGCACTCTCTGGAACGAGAGCCGTTCCCCGAACCAGGGCGCGACTGCTGCTTTGATGGCGGAGGAGCCAGTAGGCGAGTCCACCTCCCACGATGAGGATGATGGCTCCTCCCAGGGTGAAGAGAATGGAGGGCGATTTGCGTTTGGGCTTGAGTTGGGGTCGAGGTTTAATCATAAAGACAGGCTGGGGACGGTGAGAGCTTTTGTGACAGGGGTATAGAGGGTCGTGCGTTGTTGCCAGGGTCGGCCTAGGGATGCGATCGCACCTTGCAAATCTGCCACTGCCATACAGGTACCACCCTGGGCACCGGCCATGGTGGTGATATGCTCCTCCATCAGCGTACCGCCAATATCATTACAGCCCCAGGTTAGCGCTGCGGTGGCTCCGGCTAGCCCCAGCTTGACCCAACTGGGCTGGTGGTTTTCAATCCAAGCCCCTAGAAAGAGGCGAGCTACCGCAGTCAACTGTAGCACTGGTGCCAGGATTGGTTGGTCATGTCCCACCCGCCTACGCAGAGATTTGGGGGCAGACTGTCCGACATAGGGCAGCAAGATAAACTCCGTGATGCCGCGAAGGCCGCGATCGCAGTTTCGCTGTTGCAACTCTCTCAACAGACGCAGATGCTCCATCTGCTGTTCCGGAGTTTCAATATGGCCACAGAGCATCGTGCTGGTGGTGGGCACCCCCAAGCGGTGCGCCGTTTCCACAATCTCCAGCCAAGTCGCCGTATCAATTTTTTCCGGGCAGAGCACCCGCCGCACCGCATCCACCAGCACCTCCGCCGCCGTTCCCGGCATAGACTGCACCCCCGCATCCCGCAGTGCCGCAATCACCTCGACATAGCCAAGCCCATCTTCGCGGGCAATGAACTGCACCTCTTGGGGAGAAAAAGCATGTAAATGCAAATCTGGAAATTGCCCCGCAATCGCCTCAATCAGCCTCACATAATAGGCCAGAGATTGCCCATTCTCCTTGGCACCAGGATGCAACCCCCCCTGAATACAAATTTCCGTAGCCCCATGCCGCACCGCATCGGTCACCTTGGCGAGCATCTGTTCCTCTGTGAGCCAGTAGGCATCGGCTTGCCCCTCATCCCGTCGAAACGCACAGAAGCCACAGTGCTGCTCACAGAGATTGGTGAAGTTGAGATTGCGATTGACCACATAGGTCACCGTATCTCCAACCTGCTGCTGCCGGAGGTGATCCGCCGCCGCCCGAATTTCAGCGACAGCGCCAGGATCTGTTTCTTGCAGGAGTCGCACGCCCGCTTCTACCGATAGAGGGCTACCAGCCAGGAGTCGGTCAAGCAGACTTACCAAAGTGTTCATTCTCACTCAAACATCCAGAGGGTTACCTTTGAGAATAGCGCAAATATAGCAGTCCTACTTGAGTCTCAAACAAGGAGACTTAGAGGCTGTTTTAAAAATCTTCCCATGCTCTGCATTCGCCCCCCAATCCCCCATTCTGGGGGGCTTTGATCACTCTTAAGTCCCCCAGAATGGGGGATTTAGGGGGCGGGTGCAAGGCGTTAGATTTTTTCAAAGTGGTTCTTACTAGATAAGGGTTTCAGAGCTATATCGCTTCAAATTCAACAATCCTAAAATCTTTTGTGATTGATCAACGGCTCCCACCAATCGTCGCACCGGAGTCGGCCAAACTCTCACCAAAGTTGGCGTTGCCGAAATATGATCTCGTTCCGCCTGTTCAGGATACTTCGACACATCAATGACCTGGAGCGTATAAGGACACTGCAAAGCCTCATCGAGCAACCGATGCAATCGCTCTAAAATATGGGCTGTGCTGACGCTAGAACCCGCTACAAACAGTCTAAGTACGTAACTTTCGGGCATTTCTGGCTCTGCGATTGCTTGAGAAAGCCCACCCGAAGTTGCCAGGGCATTGCGGCCACTCACCGGATCTACGACAACCATTCCCTGACTATCTGTATGCAAATAAGGAACTTGATCCAGGCGACAAACAAGCTGATGATTTTCCCAAAGCTGGGGGAACTGCTCACGATAGGACAAAATCACCAACGGATCATCGAGTCCCTCCGGCTGGAAGGACAGTTGCCAATGTGCAATCTGCGTCCCAAAAATGACATTGAGCAGGGGTCGATACCGCCAGACTCGGGCATGGGCTTCTGCCGAAATTTTGGCCTGTTGCGTGCGCGGATCTTGCCAGCGATCCACCGTTGCCGTAAAACTGGGCCCTAAAAATAAGGGCGGATCCGACAAATGCAAGAGATCTTGAAGCGCAATACAAAGTTGAAGGTGCCAATGGCCTCGTTTTTGAGGATCAATGCAGTAAACGAGGTCACCCCCAGGGGTAAAGACAGCCAGCCCCTTAAAAAACGGTGGTAAGGTCAAGTTCAGCAACTGTGGGGCGTCCCTATCAGCCATGGTCAAATCCATGGGCTTTCCAGAACGCTTCCTGCTGCTCCCGATTGGGGAGTGATCCTGAAGCACGGTGAGTTCGCACGGCACAAAGGGCACAGGTTGACCATCGGGACAATTCCGTTGGCGGGGTCGGACATTGACATTGGGGACAAAGGGGAAAGCTGCGTCCTCGCAGTTGAATTGCCTGAGCCCATCGCTCAAAGGCAGTTTGGGGATCAAGCTCAGAGGTCAGAGGAGGCCGAGGAATCGATTTAAATCCTGGCTGTAGAGGAAGCGGCAAATGAGACGTAGAACCCTGACTGGGGCGAGATTGCCACTCACGGGTCGAGAAATGCAAATCTACCAGAGGCGGTGTTAAAACGGTATTGAGCTTTTGCAAAATCAAAGCCCGCTCAAAGATCAGATTCTGAGCCCACACCGAACTGGAAGTAGCCACATACAAAACCTGATCGGCCGTAATTTTCACCGGACGGGTTTGACTGGCCACTGCTGGACCGACAATCTCAGACCACAATTTCAGCAGTTCTTCTAGCTTTTGTTGATTGCGCCAGTGGGCTTGCTTAAGTTCTGCTAAAACCTGATTGAGGGCAGCAAGGGACATAGGTCATGTTTCTCTAAAGCCCATCCATTTTGATCTGTGGGATGGTTAAGTTGTGATCTGTTGTCGGGGTTGAACCGATTTTTCAGATGGCAAAGGGGCAGTGATCAATCGACTTCAAAACGGAATGTCATCGTAGTTGAGCTCATCTGGACCAGCAGGTGCTTCAGAGTGGGGTTGTGGGCTTGGCACCGGCGCAGGGCTTGTTGGTGCAGGACTTGTTTCTACAGGACTTGTTGGTGCAGGGCTTGCTGGTACAGAACTTGTTGGTGCAGGGCTTGTTGGTGCAGGGCTTGTTGGTGCAGGGCTTGTTGGTGCAGACACAGAGCGACCTGCAGAGGCACCTAACGGCAAACCGATTGGATGAATCCGGCTCACAATTAGTTCAGCCCGTTTTTCTTTAAACCCTTCAGGGCGATCCAGGGTGGTCATGCTTAAGCGCCCTTCCAAAGCCACCTGATCTCCTTCATGGTATTGCTCTTGAATTTGTTGAGCTAGATTGCCCCAGCCCACAACCTTGAGAGTTTCCATGGGGTCTTCTGCTCTTAGCCCTGGGAACTTCACAATCATTTCAGCTAAAGGGGTTTTGCCATCCTGGGTATATCTCAACTCAGGAGCTTTGGTGATTTCAGCTATGAGTACGCAGCTATTCATCGTTTTAGTATCCTTGGGTGGGGGAAGAGGGCACGCCCGGAGACGTTAGGCAACAACTGAATGCTACCGTGTACACACAAGTCCTCGGTTCTGTTATTCAGCCTGTCTAGCCCCCTAAATCCCCCAATTCTGGGGGACTTTGACCATCTGATTCCCCCCAGAATTACGCCCTTCGGGCACGCTGCGCGAGGGGGGGTAGGGGGGGCGAATGCAGCATTATGGGTTCGACTCAGAGATGTGTGTACTCCGTAGCAACTGAATGGGGGTGATTGGAGCTTTCTAATTGAGCTTGATTTTCCTCAGTTTAATAAATCGAGTTTTCGGCGTCTAGATCTTCAGATTCTAACTCTGTAAATTCTTGCACACGCTGTCGATAGTCTCTGAGGATGTCATCTACCCATTCTCGAACTTCACCATTGGCAATGAGATGAACTAAGGGTTCTCCGGCATCAGGCAAGACCAACAGCCAGTTATTGTCGTCATACTCAGACTTGATTTTGACCCCATCAATCAGTTCTAACCGCTCGCTAGGATGGGTTTCTACTATATTTCGCATCAGGGCACCTTTGCGATTCCAGGGGCAGCGAACCGCATGGTGACGGTGAAAAATACGGGGTAAATCGGTGTATAGCTCTCCTAGGGGTCGCTCTTGTAAAGACAGCATCTCAATCAGCTTGGCAATAGAGAACATAGCATCAAAGCCGGGATGCAACTGGGGAAAGATAAATCCCATGTCGGCACTGCCGCCCAGCACGACCCCAGAATTGTCACGACAGGCTTGCATCAGGGCGGTGGGATTGGCTTTGGTGCGAATGACGGTAGCATCATGGCGACGGGCAATCAACTCCACCGCGCTTGAGGCATCTACGGGTACGACTACGGTACCCCTGGGATGGGCCGTGAGAATGATATCTACCATCAATGCGGTGAGTCGTTCCCCCTGGATGGCAGTTCCGGTTTCGTCCACTAAGAGTAACTGCTCACCATTGGCTGCCACCTGTACCCCTAAGTTGGCTTTCAGGGCTTCCACGACGGAGCCGAGCTGAGTCAGGAGTTCATCTCGTTCGGTTGCGGTGGTGGGCAATTGGCGCAGACTGGCATTGAGCACAACCACGTCACAGCCAAACTTATTGAGCAGGTCGGGGAGTACTGCTCCAGACACGGCGTAAATGTAATCCACGACGACTTTAAAGTTGCCTTGCTGAATCGCTTCGGTATTGAGGCGCTTTTCAAAGCCATTGGCATAGGCGCTCAGGATTTGACTGGGGTAGCTGATGCCTCCAATTTCGGGGATGGCAGCCCGCCGAAAGTCTTCCTTAAAGTAAGCCCCTTCAATTTTGCGCTCTTTGCCGGGGGGAATATTGATTCCTTCTGCGTCAAAGAACTCAATCAAGATGTAGTCTGAGCGTTCGGGATGAATGCGGACATGGATGCCTCCCGCAACTTTGAGAGACTTCACCACATACCGGGAAATTGGCAGGGCCATGGCCTCTAAGTTTTGCACCGTAATCCCCACGGACATCAAGCCCGAAATTAGTGATCTTGACACCATGCGCGAGATGCTGCGTTGATCCCGAGAGACCATCACCTGGGTTCCAGGCTTTAGGGTAGAGGCATAGGCGGCTCCTAATTTAACGGCGAATTCGGGGGTAATATCCACATTGGCTAGACCAGCTACCCCACGTTGACCAAACAAATTACGGGGTGCTGTACTCCCCCAGATTAGGTTGATATTGAGTGTTGCCCCAGGTTCGATGGTTTTCCCAGGCCAGACTCGCACGCCTGGGCTGACTTGGGCTTCTTCTCCTACGGTGGACAGTGCCCCGACGACGGCACCTTCTAAGACATGGGCGCGGCGATCGACTCGGGCTCCTCGGGCAATGGCGCAGGCGCGCAGATGTACCTCTTCACCAACCAGGGTGCCGTTCCAGAGAATCGGGCGTTTTAAGTTAGAGTCAGGCCCCACCGTGACGTTGTCGCCGATGACTGTCCCTGGGTCGAGGTTGGCGCGTGCCCCAATGCGGCAGTTTTCCCCAATCAAAATTGGGGGCTGAATCTGAGCACTGGGATCAATCTGGGTGCCTGTTCCCACCCAGACCCCTGGCTGCACTTCTGGGTAGGGCATTTCAAGCTCAACTTTGCCCTGAAGGGCATCGTAGTGGGCTTCGCGGTATGTGTCGAGATTGCCCACATCACACCAGTACCCCTCGGCGACGTAGCCGTACATGGGATCACCCTTGGCCAGCATCAGCGGGAACAGGTCTTGGGAGAAGTCCACTGATTCATTGCTGGGAAGATAGTCCAGCACCTCGGGTTCCAGAATATAAATGCCTGTGTTGACGGTATCTGAGAAAATCTCACTGGTTGAAGGTTTCTCCAGAAATCGGACAATTCGATCCTTGTCATTGGTGATCACCACCCCAAATTCTTTGGGGTTGGGGACGCGAGCCAAAACCAATGTGGCTTTAGCCTGCTTTTGGCGATGGTATTTCAGAGCTGCACTGAGATCAAAATCTGTGATGCTGTCACCGCTGATCACAATGAATGTGTCGGTGAGCCACTCAGAAATGTTTTTGACGCAGCCTGCGGTTCCTAGGGGTTGATCTTCCTCTACGGCGTAGGTCATTTGGACGCCAAAGTCAGACCCATCGCGGAAATATTCGCGCATGACATCGGGGCGGTAGTAAAGCGTGGCAATGACTTCTTTGATGTGATGCCGCTTGAGCAAATTAAGTATGTGCTGGGCAATGGGGCGATTTAAAAATGGCACCATCGGTTTGGGCAGATCACAGGTGAGCGGCCTCAGCCGAGTTCCTTCGCCGCCTGCCATCAGGACTGCTCTCATAGATTCCTCCTGAACCTGAATGCCAATGGAAGATGCACATCATGGAGTCTCCAGTAAATCGGGGATTCCATGCCCTGGCAATTTACTTGACTCCTATGGGATCTGCCACCGATAGGGCTTCCACTAGACTGCGAACCACCGCTACCATGGCGACTTCACTGTTAAGTTGATTGACCGCAGACCCCACACCAATACCTGAAGCTCCTGCTGCGATCGCAAGTGGTGCCGTAACCGAAGACAGACCTGATGCACAAAGAACTGGAACGGCGACAGCCCGAGAGATTTCGTAAGCCGCTGCTAAGGTGGGGGCGGCCTTTTCAATCAACCCCAGGGTGCCGCTGTGGACGGGCTGGCTGCTGGTCCCACCTTCGGTCTGAATCATATCAGCTCCAGCCTGGACTAAGTCTGTCGCCAAACGCACTTGTTCATCTAGGGGCAGGATGTGGGGAACAGTCACAGAAAGGGGTGCATCAGGGAGGAGATCGCGGGTTTGGTGCGTAAGTGCCAAGACTTCCTGGGCGCTAAATTGACGGCCTTGGGCGTAGAAGCTATCAAAGTTGCCAATTTCAATGAGGTCAGCTCCGGCGGCCATGGCTTGCACAAATAATTGGGGTTCAACTGCAGAGACGCAAATGGGTAAGGCGGTCTGTTGGCGAGCCACCGCAATCAGGTCTGGATCAGCGGCAATATCGACAAAACTGGCCCCGCCTCGGTCTGCTGCCTTTACCACCGCTGCAACTCGTTCGGAGTCAAAGTTATGGAGACCACTGATAATTTTGAGGGCTCGGCTCTGGGCAAACACAGACCGTAAAGCAGAATGCATCATAGCGTTTTTCTCTATTTCTCTTGCAATGCTGAAATATTACAGCGGTTCTCACCTGAGTGAGGTACAGGGTGTGGGGGTTCCACCCCCACACAGGGAGCCCTGCCCCTTGCACCCCATGGACTCCATTGATCTGTAAACCGCTATAAAGCCAATCATAAAAGCCCTAGGGCATATGACTAGAACTCCCTCTCATAGTACTTCAAGCCGCACATAGACCAATATGTCGCCGGATGGAGACATCAGCCTTTGCGCTCTGCTTGGCATTTTCTCAGGTGAAATTTCTGCCCCAATATCGCCCCCTCAGATTTGCCATCATTAGAGTGCTGCCTGCGATCTGGGTTTGCCCTGTGGCAATGCCTGCTCGCAACTGCTGATGTTGAACTGAGTTGTACCCATGACCACCCAAGACACTATCTTTGGCAAGATCATCCGCAGGGAAATTCCTGCGGATATTGTTTATGAGGATGACCTTGCGATCGCATTTCGGGATGTCAACCCCCAAGCCCCCATCCACGTCCTCGTCATTCCTAAGCAGCCCATTCCTCGCCTCTCTGAGGCTGATGAAGAGGGCGACCAAGCCCTTCTCGGTCATTTATTACTGACTGTTAAGCATGTTGCTGCCCTTCTCGGCCTGCAAAAGGGTTACCGAGTGGTGATTAACAATGGCAATGATGGCGGCCAAACCGTCTCTCATCTTCATTTACATATCTTGGGGGGACGCTTCATGACCTGGCCCCCTGGCTGAGCCACAGGGCTTCAATGTTACGACCTTGTAGCAATTGTTAAGTAAATCTTAAAAACTTTACAAAAGTAAATCTCTTTGTTAAGGTAAGTATAGGCAAGCGAAAACAACTGTTTTCAACGCCTAATCACTGAATTGTGTCGTTTACTTCATTATTTGCACTTATGACTACTGTTCTCCAACAACGCGAGAGCGCCAGTGCATGGGAGCGCTTTTGTAGCTGGATTACCAGCACCGACAACCGCCTCTACATCGGCTGGTTTGGCGTGTTGATGATCCCCACCCTGTTGGCTGCGACTGCTTGCTTCATCGTTGCCTTTGTGGCTGCGCCTCCTGTAGACATTGACGGAATCCGCGAGCCTGTTGCCGGCTCTCTTCTCTATGGCAACAACATTATCTCCGGTGCGGTTATTCCTTCTTCTAACGCCATCGGCCTGCACTTTTACCCCATTTGGGAAGCTGCTTCTCTCGATGAATGGCTCTATAACGGCGGCCCCTACCAGCTGATCATTTTCCACTTCTTGCTGGGTGCGGCTTGCTACATGGGTCGTCAGTGGGAACTCAGCTATCGCTTAGGCATGCGCCCTTGGATCTGCGTTGCTTACGCTGCTCCTCTGTCTGCTGCCACCGCTGTGTTCTTGATTTATCCTCTGGGCCAAGGCTCTTTCTCTGATGGGATGCCTCTGGGTATCAGTGGTACCTTCAACTTCATGTTCGTGTTCCAAGCTGAGCACAACATCCTCATGCACCCCTTCCACATGCTCGGTGTGGCCGGTGTGTTCGGTGGCGCTCTGTTCTCCGCTATGCACGGTTCTCTGGTAACCTCCAGCTTGATTCGTGAAACCACTGAAGTTGAGTCTCAAAACTACGGTTACAAGTTTGGTCAAGAAGAAGAAACCTACAACATTGTTGCCGCTCACGGTTACTTTGGCCGGTTGATCTTCCAGTACGCCAGCTTCAACAACAGCCGCGCACTCCACTTCTTCCTAGCAGCTTGGCCTGTGATTGGTATCTGGTTCACCTCCTTGGGTATCAGCACCATGGCGTTCAACCTGAACGGGTTTAACTTCAACCACTCCATCGTTGACTCTCAAGGCAACGTGATCAACACCTGGGCCGATGTGCTCAACCGCGCCAACCTGGGCTTTGAAGTGATGCACGAACGTAATGCTCACAACTTCCCCCTTGACTTGGCTGCTGGTGAGTCTGCCCCTGTGGCTCTGACCGCTCCGGTCATCAACGGCTAGTCCATCCGGACAATGCTTCTAACCTTGCGTTAGGCTAAAGAGCGCTCCCTACGGGGGGCGCTTTTTGCTGTGTATGAGGGGACATAGCGATTCTAAAAGAATTCTAACTACAGCCCTCAATAAAATTCACAACCTGATGGACAGATCCTGGCTTGGTGGCAATCAACACAGTCGAGCCTGACTCAATCAGAGTTTGACCATTCGGAATGATCAGATCCATCTGGGGATGAGATTGATACCCCACAATCAATGTTCCAGAGGGAAAGCGCCGATCTTGAGCCACCTCAGCGACGCATCGACCCACCACATAACATTGATTTGAAATAGACAGCTTCAAAATTTCAATTTGCCCCTGCTCAAAGTGCATCATCGACTCTACCTGGGGATATTCAATGGCATTGACCATGGTGGATACCGCCAGATCCACAGTGCTGATAATTTGTTCTGCCCCCGCACTACGGAGGGGCTGAGCAAAGTCACGATGCTGCATCAGAGAGACCAGATGCAAGACCCCATAGTGCTTGGCTAGGCTGATCAGCGCCAAATTAAGCGGATCACTGGGCAACACAGCCACCAGGGAATCCGCCTTGCGAATGCCTGCTTCTAGCAACACCTGGGTACTGACGGCACTTCCCTCAAAGGCCATGACCCCCACCTGCTCTCGGGCATAGTGGCAAGCCATGGGATCTTGATCAATCACGGCAACAGTGTGCCCGAGATCAACTAATTTTTGCGCCAGGCTCAGCCCCACTAAACCCGCCCCACCAATGATGACGTACACAAGCTCCCCTTGCTCCAGAAATCCTGCGTAGCCTTCGCAGTGTTTACTCTTCTCTTGTATCGCATGTAGGCAAAATCGTTTGGGTTGATATTGACGTTTGCTGGCAAAATGGCTTAGCGTATCCTTGCTGACCCGTTTAAGGGCAAGCCATCTGGGGCTGTAGCTCAGTTGGATAGAGCGAGCGCCTCCTAAGCGCTAGGTCGCGCGTTCGAATCGCGCCAGTCCCGTTTAAGGTTCCCAGGGTGGCAGACACAGGCTGAGCCGAATAAACTTTGAGTACAGTAAGATTGCTCGTTGTTGATCAATGCCGTCCCGCCCCATTTATCTAGATCATCAGGCCACCACCCCAGTGGATCCTCGGGTGCTAGAGGCGATGCTGCCCTACTTCACAGACTGTCCTGGCAACCCCTCCAGTCTGAGTCATGGCTATGGATGGGAGGCAAGTGCGGCAGTCAAATACGCCCGTGAACAGATTGCCTCGGCGATCCACGCTCAACCTGAAGCACTCCTTTTTACTAGTGGCGCGACAGAGGCCAACAACCTAGCTATCAAAGGGGTTGCTGAAGCCTACTTCCAGAAAGGCCGCCATTTGATCACGGTACAAACCGAGCACAGTGCGGTGCTAGAACCCTGCCGCTATCTTCAGTCGTTGGGGTTTGAGGTGACGTTTTTGCCGGTTCAGCCCGATGGCCTTTTAGAGCTGTCACTGCTGGAGCAAGCCATTCGTCCCGAGACGATTCTGGTTTCGGTCATGGCAGCCAATAATGAAATCGGAGTTTTGCAACCCCTATCCGAGATTGGGGCGATCTGCCACCGCCACCAGGTCTTATTCCACACGGATGCGGCGCAAGCGCTGACTAAGGTTCCCCTGGACGTGGCGGCGATGCAGATTGATCTGATGTCACTGACAGCGCACAAAATCTATGGCCCAAAAGGCATTGGAGCACTGTATGTTCGGCAGCGGCAGCCCCGGGTGCGACTGGCTCCACAAGTTCATGGGGGTGGCCAAGAGCGGGGATGGCGCTCGGGGACGCTGGCAACGCCCCAAATTGTGGGCTTTGCTAAGGCTGTGGAGCTGGGACTTGCCGCAGCCGAGACAGAGCAGCCTTACCTAGCTCAACTACGAGATCAGCTCTGGCGGCAGTTGCGATCGCAGGAAGGAATTCACCTCAACGGGCACCCCACCCAGCGCCTTGCGGGGTGCCTCAACATCAGCGTCGAAGGGGTAGATGGACAGGCGCTCCTTCTGGCCCTTCAGCCCAAGGTTGCTCTGTCTTCGGGATCGGCCTGTGCCTCTGGTAAGACCAGCCCCTCCCATGTGCTGTTGGCGTTGGGCCGAGAGCCAGCATTGGCAGCAGCTACCCTCCGCTTTGGCCTAGGACGATTGAATACCCCAAGGGAAATTGACCAGGCCGCGGCCTGTGCGATCGCAGCCATCCAAGCCCTTAGAAAAACTCCATCGGCTCAATGGGTACCGGGCTGACGTTCCAAATATCACGGCAGTAGTCCTGAATCGCCCGATCAGAAGAAAACTTACTCATCCGAGCCACATTCAAAATCGACATACGAGTCCAGTGCTCTTGATCGCAGTAGGCTCGACTCACCTCTTCTTGACAGTCCACGTAGGGGCGATAGTCTGCCAAAACAAAATAGGGGTCGTGGTAGAGCAAATTATCGATGAGGGGCTTAAACAAGTCCGAGTCACCATGGGAGAAAAAGCCCGACGAAATTCGATCCAAGGCGAGTTTGAGTTCAGGGGATGTATGGTAAGATTCCTGCGGGTTATAGCCAGAGGCGCGCATTTGGTAAACCTGATCAGCCGTGAGTCCAAACAGAAAGAAATTCTCAGCCCCCACTTCCTCACGAATTTCAATATTGGCACCGTCGAGGGTGCCAATGGTCAAAGCCCCGTTCAGGGCAAACTTCATATTGCCCGTGCCTGAGGCTTCTTTGCCCGCAGTAGAAATTTGCTCCGAGAGATCAGCCGCTGGGTACACTCGCTGGGCAAACTTAACGCTGAAATCCCTGAGAAATACAACTTTAAGACGATCTCGCACATCGGGATCTCGATTCACCACCTCCGCAACGGAGTTAATCAACTTAATAATCAGCTTGGCCATAAAGTAGCCTGGTGCTGCTTTACCCCCAAACAAAAAGGTGCGAGGCGTAATTTCTAAGTCAGGATTGGCCTTGATCCGATTGTAAAGAGTAATAATGTGCAGCACATTCAAATGTTGTCGCTTGTACTCATGAAAGCGCTTGGCATGAATGCTGTACAGGGAGTTAGGGTCAACCGTTATATTGTTTTGAGCCTGAATGTACTGAGCTAGTTCAGACTTGCTGGCCATTTTGACCTCACGCCATTGGCGATGAAACTCAAGGTCATTGGCGTAGGCTTCTAGTTGCTTCAGTTCTTCGAGGCGCTTGATCCAAGCATCTCCAATTTTGTCCGAGATCAGCTTGGTTAAGCGACGATTGCTGAGCACCACAAAGCGTCGGGGCGTAACACCGTTCGTTTTGTTACTGAATTTATGGGGATAGAGTTCGTAGAAGTCTTTAAGGACATCTTTTTGCAACAACTGGGTGTGCAGAGCCGCGACCCCATTAATGGCATGACTCCCCACACAAGCCAAGTGAGCCATGCGCACATAGCGCTCTCCCGACTCATCAATGAGAGACATCCGGCTCAGGCGATCTTCGTCGTTGAGAAACTTAATTCGCACTTCATTTAGAAAGTAATGGTTGATTTCATAAATGATCTCTAGGTGTCGAGGTAAAAGGCTTTCAAGTAGGCTAATTGGCCAGCGCTCTAGGGCTTCAGGTAAGAGCGTATGGTTGGTGTACGCAAAGGTCTGTCGAGTAATACCCCAGGCTTGATCCCACTCCATGCCATGCTCATCTACTAACAGACGCATCAGCTCGGCAACTGCGATCGCAGGATGGGTATCGTTCAACTGCACCACAAACTTTTCATGGAACTTCTCCAAAGGCAGTTCTTGACCTTCCATAATCCGGATCATGTCCTGGAGTGAGCAAGACACAAAGAAAATCTGCTGAGTGAGGCGAAGCTGTTTACCCTGAGAACCATCATCATTGGGATACAGCACCTTAGAGACATTTTCGGACACCACTTTTTCGTAGACCGCACCCAGGTAATCCCCCGAATTAAACGCTTCAAAGTCAAAAGACTCAGGAGCCTCCGCAGTCCACAGACGGAGGGTGTTTGCCGTTTGGGTTTGATAGCCCAAAATTGGCGTATCGTAAGGCACCCCACGCACCACCTGGTAAGGCTCCCAGCGAACACGACGACGACCCTGCTCATCGGTGTAGTGGTGAGTAGTGCCCCCCAATTTCACCTCGACCGACCATTCCGGTCGAGCCAACTCCCAAGGATTCCCCTTACTCAGCCACTTATCAGTTTTTTCAACCTGCCAGCCATCCCGAATATTTTGCTCAAAAATCCCAAACTCGTAGCGAATCCCATAGCCCAGGGAAGGAATTTCTAGGGAAGCCATCGAATCTAAGTAACAGGCAGCCAAGCGACCCAACCCACCATTTCCCAATCCAGGTTCTTCTTCTTCTTCGAGAAGGTCGTTCAGCTCTAAGCCCAGTTCTGACATGGCCTGCTGCACCTGGTCGTAGATGCCAAGATTCACCAGGTTATTCCCCAGGTGGGGGCCCATTAAAAATTCAGCAGACAGATAAGAAACCGTGCGCGACCCCTGTTCAGTATAGATAGAAGCTGAATTCACCCAACGCTGTAAGAGGCGATCGCGCACGGTATAGGCCAGCGCCATATAGTAGTCATTCATCGTGGCCAGGGCGGGAAACTTGCCCTGGACATAGAACAAATTATTCAAAAATGAACGCTTCAAATTCTCTATCCCGAGCCCCGTGCGGCCACTTTCCGCCGCCATATTTTCGAGATTCAAGATTGACTTTGGATTCGGAGCCGTTTGCATATCTAAATATCCTTAAATACTTTTGGGACTTTCCCCAGTTCTAGTCACACGGCTGCGTTATGAGCTGCGACGGTAACCCTAGCACCGGCAAAGGGGCATAGACGGGGTTGGCCTAGCGATGGATGGCATAGACGATTGATCCCACTCATCAGCGCAATCAACCCTCACCGAAGTGAATGACCCCTGCATTAGCCGGCCCGACCCCCCTCGCGCAGCATGCCCGCAGAGCGTAATTCTGGGGGGAGATCAACAAAAACTGGCACTATTTCCCCCCAAACTTGGAGGGCTAGGGGGGCGAGCGCAAAGATTTTGAATCTTCTCAAGATTTGTGAGCACACGGTAGCCCGAAAGGCAGAAGAGGAACAAGAGTGAATGCAGACTTTGACTCCCCTCTCCCGCTCTGGGAAAGGGGTTGGGGGTGAGGGTCTTCAAGATTTGTCAGCCCATCAGGGTTCGGAGTTGGGTACCGGTGACATCTTACAGCAATCTCAAAGGATCCGCCGCAAGCAAGTACACCTAAGGGTTTAGAGGCCGTCTGAAAAGCCTCATTCATCCCTGCATTAGCCCCCCCGACCCCCCAAAATTGGGGGGAGAAAGCCAAAAACTCTGATCATTTCCCCCCAGAATTGGGGGGTTAGGGGGGCAAGTGCAAGGTCTAAGCAACTCCTCAAACAAGCTCTTAAAGGAAACTTTTCTGGAAGAAGCCAGCCTTTAACCCTGTCAAAATTATGATGTAGCTCCAAGCGCACAACTGTTTAACCTGCTACGGAACCCCAAACGACAGAACGCTAGTTCTAGGCTTCTGTGTCCTTATCCGTAAAGCGCTGAATAAATTTTTGAGCCCCTTCCTTGAAGGCAGCGACATCTTGCTGGGTCTGTGCCACATCCTCCTTGAGAAAGTCGGCTACTTGGGTCACGGTGTCCCCCAAGCCTTCGGTATATCGCTGAGGAGCTTGCGCCACGCTATCTAGGACAATTATCCGCTTCTTGCCCAAACTGGAAACAGCCAGGGGTGGAATTTGATAAAGACCTTCGACAATTCCTTTCCAGCCACCGGTTGTAAAAATATAGTGCTGCAAGTCGCCACGGTCTGAAGCAAAGACCAAATCAACCACTTTGCCAATGCGTTCTCCTTGATCTGTCCAAATCTCATGGCCAATCGGAGCCTCAATGGGTGCTGAGCCAACGGTTTGCCGTTGAGAATCCTGTTGCTTAACAAGAATGCTATCTTTACCAATGCTTTCGATCTCAGACCAAGCCAAGGCCAGACGCTGACTGCCCATAAAGCCAGACTTACAGATAAACCCCACCACCCGCTGGGCGTGGGGATCAATCAGAAGTTGACCGAAGCGCCCGAGTTCTTCTGTGGTTTGGCGATCTAAAATCAGGCGATTGAGGAGGTCGCTCTGTTTCAAAGAATCGGCAGCCATGATGTTATGTGGTTAATCTTTACCCATCATCATACCCTTCCTAGCAAGGGCTGCCAAAGAGGGTTGGATTTCTATATACCTTAGGCAATGACTGCTTCCGGCAGCACCAGCATGGCATCCCCAAAGGAATAAAACCGATATTGATTTTGAATCGCAACTTGGTACAAATTTAGAAGCCGTTGCCGTCCAATCAGAGCGCTAACCAACATTAATAAGCTTGAGCAGGGCAGGTGAAAGTTGGTGATCAGACCATTGATGACTTTCCACTCATATCCCGGATAGATAAACAGGTTGATTTTGCCTCGGTAAGGGGTGAGGGTTCCTTGGGTGGCAGTGCCTTCTAGGGTTCTAACTACGGTGGTGCCCACAGCAATAATCCGCCCCCCTTGGGCTTGGGTATGCTGAATGGCGGCGACCGTAGACTCGGGAATCTCAATCCATTCTTCATGCAGGGTGTGCTCGGTAATCCGCTGCACTTCGACGGGGCGAAAGGTGCCAATGCCAACGTGCAGGGTGACAAAACAGTGGTTGATCCCCTGGGCTTGGAGTTGCCCTAGGAGTTCTGGGGTAAAGTGCAGGCCAGCCGTGGGGGCGGCTACGGCACCTGGCTGATTGGCAAACACGGTTTGATACTGCTCTGGTTTGGCTGGAGAATGTTGCAAATAGGGGGGCAATGGAACTTGCCCCAACTGCTGTAAGAGCGATTCAAAGGGAGTTTGGGGGGGGCAGTGAAATTCAATCAGACGTCCCCTTGTGTGGGGATCGGTGGCCTGAATGGTGGCGCGCAAGGAGACTCCGGTGCCTTCTGGGGCACCAAACTCAATTAAGGTGCCGGGTTTTAAGCGCCGTCCGGGCTTGACCAACGCCAGCCAGAGGTTTTTCCCTTGGGGTTCGAGGAGCAAGACCTCGACGGCCAGACTCCGCTTGAAATTCTGATTTGGATTGAGCTTGTAGCCCAGCAGCCGCGCCGGAATGACGCGAGTGTCATTGAAGATAAGCAAGTCGCCAGGTCGGAGTAGTTGTGGCAAGTCCCGAACCTGGCGATGCTCGTGGTCGTGGGGGTGAATTACCAGTAAGCGGGCGCGATCGCGAGGCACCATTGGTGTTTGTGCAATTAAGGTATCCGGCAAGTCATAGTCATAGGCGGCCAGATCTAGATCGATGTCATTGGGGGGCAACACAGGCATGCCAAATTCACTCAGCGCAACTGATCACAAGCTTCTTTCTGGTTTGGGTATACCCCCCCAGGAAAAGGCGGGAACTTCCGCTACCCATCGGCACTTAATTTTTCCGATACTGGAAGGTAGGAAAAAAGTCACGAGCTGAATCTTATCCTATGTCAGCCGTGGGATGGAGGAAAAATGGATTATCTCCATTACTTGGGCACCGCCAGTTTGGTGCTGAGAGTGATCCAACATTTGAGAAATTTTACGCATCTCGACATCGAGTTTGTATCGGTGATTCATCAGCTTAACGGCTGGGTCTTGCGAGTCAAGCCTAGCTCAAGATGGTCGCAGGAGGATATTGACAATTTTCAGGCTTTTTTGAATGAACTGGGTGTTCCCTATCGCGCTGATTGGCGACTCCAAGCCGTACTCTCAGAACTAGAGGCTGGACATTTACCGGTTGAGGTGATGCGGCGCTATCAAGTCGCTGTCATTGCCCACGGCAATCCTGACTTGAGAGAAGTTGAGGCGTTTCGAGAGCAGTTTATTCAAGGTCTAGGGTACTGCCCCGAAACTTTGGCTTAGGGTAAACGAGCTAGGGTAAACGAGCTTCAGTATTTGATGCGATCGCGGCTGGTATTGTTCTTGGCATTTTTCTCTAAAAATTCAACAATCTTCCCAGCTACATCAATGTCCGTCGCTGCTTCGATGCCCTCTAGTCCCGGCGAAGAGTTGACTTCCATCACCACTGGGCCATGATTTGAACGGAGAATATCGACTCCCGATACACGTAGCCCCATGGCTTTGGCGGCTCGAACCGCTGTGCTGCGCTCCTCAGGTGTGAGTTTGATTTTGGCAGCGGTGCCTCCCCGGTGTAGGTTTGAGCGAAATTCACCAGGAGCTCCCTGGCGCTTCATGGCAGCAATCACTTTCTCGCCAACCACCAAGCAGCGAATATCCATCCCACCTGCTTCTTTAATAAATTCTTGTACCAAGATATTGGCATCCAAACCTCGAAAGGCTTCAATGACTGATTTGGCAGCCTGATAGGTTTCGGCCAGCACCACGCCAATCCCCTGGGTGCCTTCTAAGAGCTTAATGACTAGCGGTGCTCCCCCCACAGTATCAATGAGACCCTCAATGTCCTTGGTCGAGTGCGCAAAGCCCGTGACCGGCAACCCAATGCCCTCCCGCGCCAGAATTTGTAAACAGCGCAGCTTGTCCCGCGATCGCGAAATAGCCTGGGACTCATTGGCCGTAAACACCCCAATCATCTCAAACTGACGCACCACCGCTGTGCCATAAAAAGTCTGTGACGCCCCAATTCTTGGAATCACTGCATCCACTTCAGAGAGGGGTTTTCCCTGGTAAATCACCTGAGGCTTATGAGCCGTAATATTCATATAGCAGCGCAAGTAATCAATTACATGCACTTCATGGCCTCGGGCTTCTCCGGCCTCCTTTAATCTACGCGTGGAGTAGAGAGACGCCTTTTGAGACAGAATGACAATTTTCATAGGTATTGATGTTGAAGACAGTGGGAGATGACCACCTCAGTGCATCTCCCCGTCCCTATTTTCCCCCAGTCTCGTCATTCTTCGTACCGAATTGCTTCAATCGGTGCGGATTGACGCTAAATAGAAAAGAACGACTGGCATCCACCAAAAAACGCTGTCGCACGGCCTGCCGTCCCAGCAGCATCCGAAACCCCATGGCATCCCGACGGGTTAGGGTCAATTCAATCAGCCACTCGTGATCACCCAGTTGCGCCAGGGTTTGAATCACCGGACGGCACTCGGTTCCCCCCCCAGAATTGCGAACCTGGCGTTCATCTAGAAGTTCGGCTTCAGCCTGCACCATATCTCGATGATTGCGCTGATGGGGATGGACAGTAAAACGAATCATGTCCTTGCCCTGCCGACGAAAAAATTCGAGGTCAAAGGCATGTAAAGACGATGAGCGCGCCCCCGTATCAATTTTGGCCTTGACTCTCGGCACCTGAATCTGGGGCAAAGCCAACCATTCTCGCCAGCCAATAATGGCGAGTGGGGGCACAGCATCAAATTGAGGAGAAGACCGTGGCGAGGACATTAATTCAAGGTAATCTAGAGCACTCAAAGGGCAATCTTGAGGTTGCTGAGGCAAACTTCAAGAATTGGGGTCAGCAAAACGGTACCATAAGGGAGCCTTTAGAGGCGGTTTGAAAAGTTTCTAACCTCTTGCACCCGCTCCCTAAATCCCCCAGAGTGGGGGACTTAAGAGTGATCAAAGCCCCCCAGAATGGGGGGTTGGGGGGCAAATGTATCCTATGGGAAGACCTTAAAGACAGCCTCATACCGTTATAAAGCTTTATTTCCTATCTCTGCCCCTATGCCCACCGCTCACGTAATTGGTCTTGGACGCTCTGGCATTGCAGCGGCTCGACTGCTCCAACGAGATGGGTGGCAGGTTTGGGTAAGTGATACGGCTCAGTCTGAGGCTTTGATAGATCAACAGCAAGCTCTGTCCGCCGAAGGCATCCAGGTGATGCTGGGGATGACGTTTGAGCTCGAAGCTCTGGCTGCCAAAGGGCTTCCCCAGCCTGAACGGGTGGTGGTGAGTCCGGGGGTGTCTTGGCAGTTGCCAGGATTGGTGGAGGCGCGATCGCGGGGAATTGAGACCTTCGGTGAATTAGAACTAGCGTGGCGATCCTTGCAGCACTGCCCCTGGGTGGGCATTACTGGTACCAATGGTAAAACCACCACCACAGCCCTAGTGGCGGCCATCTTTGAAGCTGCTGGAAAATTTGCACCCGCCTGCGGCAACATTGGCCATAGTGCCTGTGAATTCGCCCTCAGCGGCAAAGCCCTGGATTGGGTGATTGCAGAAGTCAGTAGTTATCAGATTGAAGCCTCTCCCACCCTTGCGCCTCGCATTGGAGCCTGGACCACGCTGACCCCTGACCACCTCGAACGCCACGGCACCTTCGAGCGCTACTGCGAGATCAAAAAGTCTCTGCTGCATCGGTCTGAGCACCGTGTCCTCAATGGGGATGACCCCTACCTGCGTCAGCAGATTACCTCCCTATGGCCAGAAGCCTGGTGGACTAGTGTGCAAGGGGCATCCCCATTAACGGCAACAGGCATCCCCATTCCTACCGTTTATGTCCATCAAGGCTGGGTGAAGGTAGCCGGAACCGCCATTGTCTCCGTCAATGCCCTGAAGATGGTGGGTGCCCATAATTGTCAAAATCTGTTGATGGCGGTTGCAGTGGCGCACTTAGCCGGTATTGACGCGGAGGCCATTGCCACAGCGGTCACCCAGTTTTCGGGTGTTGCCCATCGTCTAGAACGGGTGATCATCCACCAGGGGGTAACCTATATTAACGACAGCAAGGCCACAAACTATGACGCCGCAGCGATTGGCTTGGCTGCGGTCGATTCTCCCGCAATTTTGATTGCTGGGGGTGACCCCAAAGTGGGGGATGACCAGCAATGGCTCCGCACGATTCAGGCCAAAGCGGCCAAGGTGCTATTGATTGGCAAGGCAGCTCCCGCCTTTGCCCAGCGACTTAATGATATTGGCTATAGCGACTATGAGCGGGTGGAAACCTTAGACCGGGCGGTGCGTCGCGCCGTAGAGGTGGCTCCTCAGCTTCAGGCCAAGGTGGTTTTGCTCTCACCAGCTTGTGCTAGCTTTGATCAATACCCCAACTTTGAGGTTCGAGGCGATCATTTTCGAGAGCTTTGCTTAGATGTAGCACAGATGTAGTGTGGCTATGCCTCACCCTCTTGTGGGGGCATCAGGAAATCTACCTTATTTTCAATAGTGTTGAGCTTCCGCAGGGTTGTGGGTCTGTCTTCATCCAGGGATGATAGCAACCGTGCTGTTCCCTCTTGACTAGAATCCTGGGCTTGTATCTCAGCAACGTGTGATCAAATTGCCCTGTAATGAGGTCTGCCTCAATCTGGGAAGCCTTCTGACGGGCAAGCCCTCGCCCAATCGCGCTATCAGCAACACCACAGGCTAGGGTGTAGCGCTTGCCGTGGTATCTCCATCGCAACCGGAGCGATCCTTCATGGTTTTCAATTGTGACTTTCATGGCGGGGTAAATTTCGGAGTAACTTTACAACCCAAACAACCCTTGACGGCCTATATTTGATTGCTTATTGACAGCAAAACAGACCTTCAAGAATCGTCTAGAATTCCTAAAAGCCTTACTGTGTATAGCTTTCCAGCCAATCGGAGCGGCGGGATTTGAACCCACGACCCCCACTACCCCAAAGTGGTGCGCTACCAAGCTGCGCTACGCCCCGTCTCGTCTTACAAGCCTAACATGAAATATATCTAAAAGAACTGGAGCATTTGCACACCTTGGATCAAGGCAGGGGTCACAGATGGTGGCCAGCTTCCCTCTGCTCGACGGCTCTGCAAGAGGATAAAGCTAAGGCTGAAAGCTTGGGGAAATCCCCGCGCTTCCATCCATAAAGCCTCACTTTGAGCCTCAATGGCCAGCATTTCACTGTCCATCAACTCCAAGCTCGCCTGAGTCATAGTTTCGGCAAGCTGAAGCAGAAGCCGACAAAAATCTTCAAACTCAGCCTGGGTTAACTCAACCGACCACTCTGAGGTTCCGACTAAGCCCTGGTAATGGGGTGCGCTTGGGTTCCAGCCCAAACGCCATCCCAGACCTTCCTTGAGGTATTGACGCACAAGCCTAATCTAGAAGCAAATGCTGGGCATCGCCCCCAGGTTGGGGACGAGCAGGGGATTGGGGACGGGGAGGCAACAGCAGATCAACGCTACCAGGAGGCGACAATGGTGGAAGTACTGGAGCGTAAGGAGCAGGAACCGTTTCTACCCTAGGAGAGGGCAACGCTGCCCCAGGAGGTGGGGTGTCTACTGGAGCTGAGCGCCCCGTAAACACATCCACGAGGGCTTGAACCACCGCACGCCGCTGAGTGCGACTTAACTGCTGCACAGCCTCAATATCGGCTGCCATGGGATTGGTGCGGAGAAACCCTTGCCCTGGGTAGGTCTCTTCCAGAATATAGTCGTTAAGGCCAAGGTAATCAGCAAAGGTGACTTGCCAATCCAACCGATAAATGGGTAAGCGACCTTTGACAAAGGTGTGATACTGAATCAGCCGACTAATCAAAGTGCTATCCGAGAGGGTAGATCTGCCTCGCTCTGGATATTGATCTTCCCTAGGAAAGTCAGGCAAGCGCTCATAGACTTGAGTTGCCATACTGTTGGGGTTGGCACTTTGAGCACTGGCAACTGAGGACAACTCTGGAACGACTCCCTGAGCCAACACCACCATCAGGCAGCTTCCAATAACCCAGCCCCATCCTGGAATGCTTTTCAGAATTTTGTCAAACATCATTCGCCAATAATTTCAGGCTGGGTCAGCTCATCTGACATTTCCAGGATCGCCTGCATGACCGATTTAAGCGTTCCCTCTTCATATTCTTCGAGGTTTTCGCGTTGGCGTCGCTTTTTGGCTCGGTGCGCAACTTGCACCGTAATTTTATAGCGATTGGGTGAAGCGTTAATGAGCTCCTCAGCTCGCCGCATAATTTGGGTGGTATCAACAGAAGAACGATTTTGCATAGCCTTGGAGGATGAAGGTGAATGTTTATAGCGTTAGATTAGCTTTACCTAGTTTACCAACATCTCCAGGGCTACGGGTTGACTAGATTCCGTGAGCAGAGGTTTCTGAGTCGTGATCCCACCACCAAACTTGATTTAAAACCATAATAATGGTTCCCGCTTTTAGGGCTTCAAGTCCCCAGTAAACCAAGTGCATGGGAACCATCTCAGTCGCCATCTTTTGGGAAACTGATAGATCAAGCTGCATTCCCAATCCACTCATGTAGGGAGTGAGGCCATAGGCATAAATCAGTGGTATCGCCACTAGGCTGACGGCCCAGAGCCACTTCGTCCAGGTATTTTCGCTGCTGTTGGCGGATTCAGAGAGATGAGACCATAGGAACAAACAGCCCGTGAGCACAAAAGCCCCTGCAATTAGCTCAAAGCGATTAAAAATTGAAAAAATAAGATGACCTGCCATGGCAAAAGCCGGATCTCCCATCATGCCCGCACTGTATAAGCCTGGCATTAAGATTAAGTCGATAAAGGCACTCATACTCAGCCAGGCCACCAGCACAATCATGATCCCCATTCGCCAGGTGAGCTGTGTTGGGGCTGAGTGGGTAAAACGTGGATGTTGAGACGAGTTTGCATTGATGTTCATAGACATACCTCTAGGCATTTTCACTCAGCAAAGATGATCTTGAGAGGGGGCTCTACTTAATAGCGTAAAAGGGTTGAGGTTGAGGCAATCGATGATGAAATAAAACGCAAGATAAACGCATTCAGCCCGAAGATGGTCTCTCTCTTTTCAAAGATGCGTTGCTTCCAGAATGATCCGGTTAGCTCGAAGAGACTGGACATAGGTACTCGTTTTCCAGTCTTCGCTAAGGAGCAGTTGAATAAGCTGGGCAGAGCGAGTGCCTGAGGGCTCTTCAGTCAGCCCTAGGTAGAGGCTGGCACTGTGGTGAGAGTCGGTGTTCACGAGCTGAGCGATCTCGTTGGCATTATCGATCAAATTTTTGAAATAGTTTTGAAGATTGCTCCAAAGGCTGACATGGCGCACATTACTGAATGACTCAGCCACTAGGTCTTGGCGATGCTGAATCATCACGGTTTGCGATTGCACACTTTCAGGTAAGTCTTCAAACATAATGGCTGGGCCATAGCCAATAAAACGCAAGGGCTCAGTCCATTTGGAGTACCCCTCAAAGAAGGCTGCCACAATGTGAAAAGCCAGTGCTGCAATAATCATTCCTTGACTGTGGGCGGTAACAAATACCTCTACCCCGTCTCGAATGGCTCGGACAATCTCGTATGCCAGACGTAAGGTGGGACGCGGTGCCCCGGTGGGATAACTGCCGTAGGCATAGGCTTCAAACTCCGCCCAGCCCATCTGCTGCATGAAGGGCAATTGCTTCATGATCGATAAGTCAATGGGAAAACCTGACTTCAAGGGTGGGGTTCCGGTTTTGCCGTTTTTGGGGGAGAGCTCTTGTACCAGGGTCAATAGGTCTGTTTGATCGCTGAGGGATTGATCACAGAGCAGTTTTAACAGTGCAACATAGCCTTGAAGTCTCTCCTGGCTTTCGGAGGTGCGGTGTTGTGGCCAAAGCCGATACAGTTCGGATTTGGCCAGCAGACTTTCAAGAATATCGGCTTGAAAGCCCTCGGTGCTGTTATGGACGCCCACAACATCTAAGGGGTGTTCAACGCTCAGCCACACGAGAGCTTCTAGATCTCGGCGCTGTTTGTCTACGGGACTGGCCACGCCATTCACGTGCAGCAATCGTTTCCCCAAGCCTTTGGGCAGTGCGGGGGGGTAGTAGATGAGATGTCCGTCTTGTTGAGCTTCGCTTAACATCTCACCGTTTGGTCAAAACCTGATTGAGTTTGCCGCTGCGAAAGCCTTCCAGATCCAGGGTGACGTAGGTGAAGCCGTAGGATTGAAAGGTCTGTACCAAGGCGTTGAGATCAGTATGCGTCATAAAGTGCCGCAGTTCTTCGGTTGGTAGCTCAATACGGGCAGTCTCCTCAGTGGAGCGGACTCGGAGGGTTTGGTATCCCAATTGACGAAGATACCGTTCAGCCTGTCCTACGCGCTGAAGCTTTGTAGGGGTGATGGCTTCTCCGTAGGGAAACCGAGAGCTGAGGCAAGGCTGGGCAGGTTTGTTCCACCAAGGAAGTGCTAGAGCCTGAGCCATTTGGCGAACGTCTAGTTTGGTGACGCCTAGTTCGGCGAGGGGGGAGCGGGTGCCTCGTTCTTTGGCGGCTTGAATGCCGGGTCGGTAATCTTGCAGGTCATCGGCGTTGACGCCATCGATGATGTAAGGATAGCCCCACTGTTGTGCTAGGGGCTTCAGGCTATCGTAGAGTTCGCTCTTGCAAAAATAGCAGCGATTTACTGGGTTGGCGGCATACTCGGGATTGTCAAGTTCATGGGTGACAATGACCTGATGGGCAATGCCAATGATGGCGGCTTGTTGTTGGGCTTCTTTTAGATCATCGGGCAGCAAGGAGGGAGAGTTGGCGGTCACAGCTAGGGCGCGATCGCCCAACACATCGTAGGCAACTTTCGCCACAAGGGTGCTGTCAATGCCTCCAGAGTAGGCAATGAGGGCACGATCAAAGGTGGACAGCAGATGCTGAAGTTGAGTCAGTTTATCCGAGTTCATGCCCAGATTTTAGCAAAGGCATCAGGGTTAGAGGCGGTTTGAGAAGTAGGAAGGCTCTCAAAAGGTGTAACTGTCCCCTGAGCGGAGTCGAAGGGGACATCTTCGGTAGGTGTAGGTCTTGGCTACGACTTCGCTTAGCCAGCATAGTCGTAGGGACGCTTTCGTATTGGATAGGTCTTGGAACAATTCTAGGAGATCAGCTAAAAGCAAAAGCGAAAGATATGGGACTTTCGCCATTCACAGCACGGCATAAGGCTTAACCGAACAGTATTGGATGGAGCAAGCCGCAACTGATTTGAATTTTGAGTTTCATTACGCCAGCGGCAAGGTGCGCCGATCACTAAATAAGGGATAACCTACTTGTGCCAGTTATCCCTTGTCCCTAACCTTGGAATTTGCAGGCTACGCCGTTACCGCAGAGCGTTCAGGGCTCAAGGTTGCTTTGAGTAAATCGGCTTTGTCAGTTTGCTCCCAGGGCAAATCCAAATCGGTGCGGCCAAAGTGGCCATAGGCTGCCACATCCTGATAGAAGCGCCCGCCTCGTTCAGCCGGAAGTCGATCCAAGCCAAACGCTTGAATTAACCCTGCTGGACGCAGCTCAAAGTTTTTTTGAACTACTTCCAGGAGCCGATCTTCGTCTACTTTGCCAGTGCCAAAGGTCTCGATCAAGATGCTGACGGGGCGTGCTACTCCAATGGCATAGCTCAACTGCACTTCACATTTCTCAGCTAGCCCAGCAGCGACAATGTTTTTGGCGACGTAGCGACAGGCATAGGCAGCACTGCGATCCACCTTAGTGGGATCTTTTCCAGAAAATGCGCCGCCGCCGTGGCGAGAGTAACCCCCATAGGTATCCACAATGATTTTGCGTCCGGTGAGACCGGCATCTCCTTGAGGGCCGCCGATCACAAACTGCCCAGTCGGATTCACCAAAAATCGTGTCTCTTTCTTGGGCTGAATGTGAAGATCTGTAAAGACAGGCTCGATCACCGCAGACCAGAGGTCAGATTTGATCCTGGCTTGAACCTCGGTGGAGTTTGTGATGCTTTCTATGGCAGCGTCATGTTGCGTGGAAACTAAGATTGTGTCGATACCCACAGGCTTGCCGTCCTCGTAGGCAACGGTTACCTGGGTCTTGCCATCAGGGCGCAGATAGCTGAGTTGTCCTGTTTTGCGTACCGATGCCAATCGCCGAGAAATGCGATGGGCCAAACTAATGGGTAGGGGCATTAGTTCCGGGGTTTCGTTGCAGGCAAACCCAAACATAATGCCTTGATCGCCAGCCCCAATGGCATCTAGTTGCTCTTCGCTCTTTTGATCACGGGTTTCATGGGCAGCATTGACGCCTTGGGCAATGTCTGGAGATTGCTCATCTAGAGCCACCAGCACGGCACAACTGTTGGCTGAAAAACCGTTGTCTGCGTTGGTATAGCCAATCTCAGCAATCTTGCGCCTGACCAAATCCACAAAATTGACCTGTGCTGTGGTGGTCACTTCCCCGGTGATTAAGACTAAACCGGTATTGACAACCACCTCAGCAGCCACCCGGCTCTTGGGATCTTGGCTGAGCAAAGCATCTAAGATTGTGTCTGAAATCTGATCACAAACTTTGTCGGGGTGTCCTTCAGTGACTGACTCTGAGGTGAAAAAATAGCGTTTAGGCAAGGGACTGATCCTCACTGGGTCAAGCGAAACAGTAAATCTGTTTCTGGGAATGCTAGCATACAACCGACAAAAATAAAATACCTCGACAAAGTGGTTTTCAAAAGCTCCAAAACCAATGTGATTTCAGAAAGAACTGAACTCAAGATCTTGAGTTCCTCTATCATATTTGGCTTGCCTGGGTTTCCAGAGGATAACTGACAAGTCAGATAATTCAAAATCGGCTCGTTGCCTGAGGTGACAGCATAGAGCAGAGTGTTGAACTTGAATGATGCAATTTTTAAGCGCAGTCTTCAGATTTAATATAAAAATGAAGAAGACAAAAATGAAGCCAGAAATTGCAGGAGAAAAAAGCCGAGAATGGGTGATAGATCAAGTCCACCAAGCGGGGGAATGATGGATCGAAAAAGATTAAGATAGGGGTCAGTCAATTGGCTCAGTAATGAGAACGGAACCCGAGACCAATCAATGTTGGGGAACCAGCTCAGAAGCACCCGAATAAATAAGAGAATGAGATAAAACTGTAGCGTAGTTGCTAGGGACTGGGCGATCAATGCAATGACGGCAGAGGATTCCATAGTCAATTGACCTCGTAAAATATATAACTCAGTTTACCGAAACTCTTGGCAATTCGGGCGTCTTTCCAAAGACAATGCTAGGGATGGGGATAAGTGCTGAGTTAGGGGGCGGCTTGAAAAGTTTCTAGCGCCTTGCACCCGCCCTCTAAATCCCCCATTCTGGGGGATTGGGGGGCGAATGTAGGGGAAGACCCTAAAGACAGCCTCTAAGAGTGATGGGATTCAGGGGTGGTGCCATTCACCTGGCTAAGTTGCTCCCGAGCTTGATCAATGGCGTCATTGAGCTGGGCAATTTTTTCTTCAAGTCCTTGGCGCGCCTCTTCCATGGATAGCTCCTTGGAGTCTCTTAAGGTTACCCGCCTGGATTTGCGGGGTAAACTCTCTCCATTGCTGTTGTCTAGGGTTGGGGCCTGGGTCTGCTCGTTGAGCTTTGTCGCCAGCCAGGTTCCCAAAAATGCCCCAGCAATGCTGCCAAAGAGGGTGCCTGCTGCGAATCCGCCTAAAAATCGATCGCTCTGATTACTCATGATCGCTCCACTGCTTATCTTTTTACCTCAAGTTTCAAAGGCGCGATCGCCCGCATCGCCTAACCCTGGAACAATGAATCCCTGTTCATTGACTAGTTCATCGATGGTAGCAGCATAAATTTGCAATCTGGGATAGGTTTCACCCACTTGCTTGAGTGCGGGAGGGGCTGCGACTATGGAAATGATCCGGATGAAGGAAGGGTCAGCCCCTCGCTGAGTCAGTTCTGCTAGGGCTGCCATGATCGATCCTCCCGTTGCCAACATGGGCTCACTAATTAAAATTCGGGTCTGGGGATCGATGTTTGAGGGCAGCTTGTTGAGGTACCAAGAGGGCTGAAGGGTTTCTTCGTTGCGAACTAGACCGAGATGATAGGTGGACGCTAGGGGTAAAACAGCCTGAATGCCTTCTAAGAGGGTTAAGCCCGCCCGTAAAATGGGCACTACTGCTATGGGGGTTTGGGGATTGATGAGATTGGATGGGGCGAGAGCAAGGGGGGTTTCGATGACGGTTTCGATGGACGGCAACCAATCCCCGTTGCGAAGTGCTTCATAGGTGAGCCACCGACCCATTTCTATCATTGCGGTTCGGAACAAGACGCCAGGGGTGTTGCGATCTCTGGCAACGGCTAACCAGTGCTTGACCAAGGGATGGGGTGGAACGTAGACACGCAGTTGTAAGGCCATGAATTAAGGTCAGAGGTTGGCTGGGCGGGAGTATAACTTCACTCATGATACGTGGCTGTGAATCCTGTGAAGCAGGCTGCTTGCGCCTGGATTAAAAGTTTGAACGAGGTATTGACAATAATTCTCAATTAAAGCTACTGTATGAAAAGTGTTCTCCTCTCTGAAGAATCGGCAGGTGGAGCCAGGCAGCGTGGGTTGTTTGGTTCCATTTTTTTTTGAGATTCTTTCTTGAAATTACCACTTGAGCAAAGTCAGCCTTGCCGGAGGCAAGCATATCTCGATACCCGGCGAACTTTATACTGGTAGGAGCGTCGAAAGACTGGAACCCTACCCAAGATCAGGAGCATATATGCGTTGGCTTACCTTTGGGGTGTTATCTTGGTTGCCGTTGACTGTATTGGTTGGCGGTGAAGTCTTAGCGCAAGCGTCTAATCTGTCTCAACCTCAGCGCCCCAGTGATGTTGCCCTAAGAGCTTGTTTGCAAATGCGGCCAACGGGACAGGTGATCTGTGATTGTGCGATCGCAGAAGCCAGACGACAGGGTTTAAGTGAAGATCGCATTGCAGAGGCTTGGGCGCAGCCCATAAGTCAGGACTTTACAGTGATTCAAAGTGCCCTAGCGACCTGTAATGCAAACCAGCGTCCGCCGTTGATTCCGGACTGGCGAGAGGGACAGGTGTTTTATTTATAAGATGGAAGAGCCCTATTCTTCTGGTAAATGTGTTAGCAGCAGTTCTGTACGGCCAGGAAGACTTACGCCTAGAGCAAGTGGCAGATCCGACCCCAGCCCCTGGCGAGGTGGTGATCCAGATTACGACCGCCACAACCTGCGGCACCGACTTAAAAGTGTGGCGGCGAGGGGGGCATGCCCGGATGCTGCGTCCGCCAACTCTATTTGGCCACGAAGCCGCCGGAGAAATTGTAGCGTTGGGTTCAGGGGTTACTGACTGGCAAGTTGGAGATCGGGTAGTTGCCAACAATTCTGCCCCCTGTATGGCTTGCTTTTTTTGCCAGCGACAGGAATATTCGCTGTGCCCCAATCTAATCTTCAACAATGGGACATTTGCTCAGTATCAGAAGATTCCAGCAGCGATTGTGCGGCATAATTTGCTGCCGATTCCTGAGGGGCTGCCCAGTGAGTTGGCATCACTGACTGAGCCATTGGCCTGTGTCTTGCACGGGGTTGCCCGGTCAGGACTTTTACCTCAGGATCGCTGGGTGAAGCCACCTCGTATTCTGGTGATTGGAGATGGGGCAATTGGCCTCATGTTTGTTGCGAGCTTTGCCCAGTCGGGGGCAGAGGTGATATTAGTGGGAGGCTCGGATGCTCGCCTGGAAATTGGGCATAAGTTTGGCGCTACCCACCGATTCAATCACCATCAGCATCTAGCTATTCCTGATATTGTCAAAGATCTGAGTGAGGGATTTGGGGCTGACATTGTTGTAGAAGCAACGGGAGTCCCTTCCGTTTGGGAAACGGCAATTACCTGTGCGCGTCCGGGTGCTACGGTTAACCTGTTCGGTGGCTGTCCCCGTGATACGACCATTACGGTGAATACAGAGCAGCTCCACTACAGTGAATTGACGCTGAAAGGGGTCTTTCACAATACGCCGACCTATGTCCGTCAAGGGCTGGATTTGTTGGCGAGTCGGTCTATTCCGTTTGAGTATTTAATTACGGATCGCCAACCTCTTGATCATTTAGGTGCTGTGTTTGCCGATATGAAAGCTCGCAAAACAGTTAAGGCTGCGATCGCACCCCACCCAGAGTGATGAACTCCTGACCCCGATGCCAGGGTGCGGGCTACTCAACATTGTCCCAGTCATCTCAGTCTTACTCTAGTTGAGCAACTCCCCCATGGCTTGCAGAGCATGGAGTCGATGATAGAGCCCGCCTTGGCGCAGTAATTGATCGTGATTGCCCACTTCCACAATTCGGCCTTGATCGAGCACCACAATTTGATCGGCATCGCGGACGGTGCTGAGGCGGTGGGCAATCACCAGCAGGGTACGGGTGCCCAAAATTGATCGCATGGCCTGCTGAATGGCTCGCTCTGATTCGTAGTCTAGGTTAGAGGTGGCCTCGTCAAAAATCAAAACATCGGGGTCAACAATCAGGGCACGGGCGATGCCGAGACGCTGACGCTGGCCTCCCGAGAGCCGAACGCCCCGCTCACCGACGACGGTGGCGTAGCCCTGGGGAAGATCCTGAATAAAGTCATCGACGCGGGCGATGCGACAGGCGGCCTGCACTTGTGCAGTACCGGCCTGAGGATTGCCGTAGGTGAGGTTATCGAATAGGGTGCCATTGAAGACATCTACCTCTTGATGCACAATGGCTAGCCGCTGTCGATATTGGGTGACATTCAGGGTGCGGATGTCTTGACCATCGATCAGAATTTGGCCTTGATCAGGTTCAAAGTAGCGAAATAGGAGTTTGACCAGGGTGGACTTACCCGAACCAGATCGACCGACCAACGCCACGGTCTGGTAGGGTTCAATGCGTAAATGGATGTCTTCTAGAACCCGGCGCTCAGGATGATAGCCAAACCCCACATGCGCCAGCTCTAGCTTACCGGTGAATTGATACGCCACCGCGTCATGGGGGGCCAAACTCACCTGATCGGCTCCGGCGGGCTGCGCCATAAATTCGTGAAAGCGTTTCATAGCGGCATAGCGACGGGCAAAGAATTCTGCCAAAATGCTCAACGGCTCCATTTCTGCATAGGCCATGCTGGAAACAGTAAGGGTGGTGACAAAATGCCCCAGGGAAATGCGGCCATTGACGGTGGCAATCAGGGTCAGGGTGAGAATACCAAATACGCAGCTTTGCACCACGGTGCGCTGCCAGGTACCAAGTTGGACGTAGCCTTTGTGGATACGGTACAGTACCACGGTGAGTTCACGATCCAAGCGCTGTTGCAGGCGCTGGAGTTCTTGGGCTTCAGCGGCAAAGGCCTTAACGGTTTTGATATTGGTGATGATCTCAGAGGTGCGGCTTTCGGTGTTTTCCATGTAGCTATCCAGCAGGGTCTCGCGTCGGATCAGGTGGCGTAAGTCCCGCAGGCTCAGTCCCAAAATCACCAGAAACGAAATCAGGAATGCGATCGCAATGGGCCAGGCAATCAGCAAGATCACCCCAAAGATCCCGATCACTCTGGCCAGCTTGGGGATCAACTGCCCAGCCATTTCGGGATAGCTCCAGGTGTGGTTGGTCAACCCCCGAGCCACCCGTCCAGCAATGCGACCGGGATTGTGTTCATCGTAGAAGGAGAGGGGCAGGGTCAAAATTTTGGCCACGGCTTGTTCAGCATGGTCTCGTCGTGCCCTTAGGGGAATAGCCCAGTGAAACCAGCCCCCAATCCAGGGCTGAATGGGAGCCCGCACAACTGTCGCCACAAAGATCACTCCCATCAGAATCCCGAGCTGCAAGGCAGTGTTCACAGGCAACCCTGCAATCTGGGCAACGGCTGCAACCAGTCTTTGAATGAGAGCATCCACTGGCTGCTGGGAGAGCACATTCAAAATCTGACCAATGGCGTAGGGCACCAATAAGTCGAGCACTTCAAACAGGCTGGAGGCTGCGATCGACAGTCCGGCAATGGGCCAGTAGGCTCGGTAGTAGGTCAGGATATTGCGAAAGGTGGCCATGGTGCGCCCCAAAATTGAATAATCTCTTTGTAGTATATATACTACAAACAAGGCTTGCCTGCTTACGTTCAGGATTGGGCATAGACGTTAACATTACGTAATGCTTTGGATCTTGTTTGCCTGTTTGACGGCGCTGTTTGAATCCCTCAAAGATTTGGCCAGCAAGCACCGCCTCCAGACCACCGACCCCTATCTGGTGGCCTGGTCCTTGGCCTTTTTTTCGCTGCCATTGCTGTGGCCCCTGGTGCTGTGGCTGGGTATTCCGCCCCTGGGCGCTCAGTTTGGCTTGGCGCTGTGGGTGGGGGGCAGTCTGAATGTGATCTCGATGACGATGTACATTCGGGCGATTTCCCTGTCGGATCTGTCATTGACGGTGCCGTTGATTACGCTGACGCCGATGTTCCTGCTGATCACCTCACCGTTGATCGTGGGGGAGGTCGCCGACTGGAGTGACATAGTGGGTATTGCGCTGATTGTGGGTGGCTCCTATGTGCTGAATCTGCGCCAGAGTCAGAAAGGTTGGTGGGCACCGGTGCAGAGGTTGTGGTGCGATCGCGGCTCCCGCCTCATGTCTTTTGTGGCGCTGATCTGGAGTATTACCGCTGTCTTTGACAAAGTTGGAGTGCAAAACTCTTCCCCCACCTTTTGGGTCGTTGCCCTTTTTTCTTTCCTGGCTGTGGGGATGCTGCCTATGGTACTGATCAAGTCACCTCAACCCGTTCAGGCACTCGCTAAGCATTGGTGGGCACTGGCTCCCATTGGTGTACTTCAAGGCATTGCCGTGGTGTTCCAAATGCAGGCAATCAGCCTAGCGCTGGTCACCCAGGTGATTGCCATTAAACGTACCAGTGCCCTACTGAGTGTGCTGTGGGGCTGTCTGCTCCTCAAAGAGACAGGTCTCAAGGATCGGTTGATGGGCACTGCGATGATGGTTCTAGGCGTACTTTGTATTACCTTGCTGTGACGCGAGGTCAACATAAGTCACCCCTATCTCTCAGAGGCCGTCTGAAAAGCCTCATTCATCCCTACATTAGCCCCCCCAACCCCCCAAAATTGGGGGGAGAAAGCCAAAAACTCTGATCATTTCCCCCCAGAATTGGTGGGCTAGGGGGGCAAGTGCAAGGTCTAAGCCACTTCTCAAACAAGCTCTCAAGCCGCCAAATCGGGAAAAACATCTTGCAGCGCAGGATGACAGAGGCGGTTGGCCTTTACATTCAGACCCTTTGCCAAGGCAGGATCTTCGGCTAATGCGCCCAACCCTTGATTTGCTAGCCTCAGAACATAGGGCAAGGTACTGTTATTGAGCGCTTGAGTTGCCGTCCAGGGCACTGCCCCCGGCATGTTAGGAACGCCATAATGGACGACCCCTTCTTCCACATAGATCGGCTGAGTATGGGAAGTCACCTTGAGCGTTTCTACACAGCCTCCTTGATCCACCGCTACATCCACAATCACAGAACCAGGATGCATCTGTCTCACCAGGGATCGCGGCACCAGAATCGGTGCCCGTCGCCCCGGCACCAACACAGCCCCCACAACCAGATCAGCGCTGGCCACTGCCCCAGCAATATTTTGAGAATTGCTGTATAGCAACTCCACTCGGGAGCCAAACAGGGTTTCCAGATAAGACAGTCGCTCTAGATTCAGATCAATGACGGTGACCTGTGCCCCCAAGCCGACAGCAATGCGGGCAGCTTCTGTACCCACAACCCCCCCACCCACAATGACAACCTGACCGGGCTTAACCCCAGGGAGTCCGCCGAGTAAGACCCCGCGTCCCCCCTGCTGTCGCTCCAGAAAGCGCGCCCCAAACTGAATAGACAGCCGTCCAGCAATCACGCTCATGGGCACCAGCAGTGGCAAAATCGTCCGATCGGGGAGGTTGACTTCTACCGTTTCGTAGGCAATTGCCGTAATCCCAGATGCGATCAATTGCTCTGTCAACTCACGATTGGCAGCCAAGTGTAAATAGGTAAATAAAAGCTGCCCCTCTTGCATCCAGCCATATTCAGCGGGCAATGGTTCTTTGACCTTGATCACCAGCTCACGATTCCAAGCGGCCCCAGCATTGGGTACAATGGCAGCCCCAGCCTGACTGTAGTGTGCATCGGCGAAACCAGCACCCAGTCCGGCTTGAGTTTCTACAAATACAGAATGTCCCCGCTCGTGGAGTGCTCGCACACTGCCAGGGCTGAGTCCAACTCGAAATTCTTGGTCTTTGATTTCTTTGGGAACACCAATATCCATGGAGCAACTTCAGACCCGTCTGTCTCTGGCTGGTGGGGCACTGCCCCAGAGTGACTCCCAATCAGGGCAATGATTGTCTTCCACACCGTAGGGATGCATGGCACAGACCAAAAAATGCCCACCATAGGCTTGTCCGTGGTAGTGCTGACAGCCTATGCAAGCTGAGTAGCGATGAAAATTAGCATCGACTTCTTTGAGGTCGAATGGATGCAGGACACGATCATCTTCTTCCCAGTCCCAGATGCTAAAGATCGGCTCTAGTACCCCCATCATCAAATCATCAACTTCTGTGGCAATTGCCTCAATGCCCTGAGCCACTTCCCATAACACTTGCTCAGCGTCTTGGGTGATAGTTTCAATGATTTGCCAGAGATGATCAGGCCAAAAATTCATAGCGGATGTAGGGCTAACTGAGACATCAGTCCAACAGGTGAGACTCGACCCCTTGACGGCCTGGGGCGAGCAGGTTCAGTCGTCTAGGGTTTCAATTTCAATCACTTGGGGGCGATCGGGGGTCTTGGATGGGGGCGAAGGGGATGTTTGGGTCTGTTGCAGAACCGTCTCCAACCATTGGTTGGCTTGTTCCGTGGTCATTTCACCCCGACGAATCATATCATCGGCCAAGGTCTGAGCTTGGGATCTTAGCTCGCTCATCTGGCGATTGACCTGTTCTCCGGTATAGGAGGCTAGCCCGACGCCCAGATAAAAAGCCTTCTGAAACAGATCTGGCAGACTAGACATAGTGGTCGTTTCCCAAATTTTAGAGTGCGGCAATCTTGCTTGAGGATGCGATAACGTCATTGGGTGACGCTTGGCTTGATAGAAGCCGCAAGATTCCTGATGTTGCCCCTGTGGGGGGTGGGCGACCCGGAGTCCACGCCTATGACAAGCATCTCGTATTGCTGCTACCTTCCGGTCCTGACAAGGTTTGAGCGTTGTCATCGCGTGGGTCCAGGTCTAAGCTTTAGTTTAGCACTAAACCCAGAAGCCCCGGCCATCAGCGTCTTGAATCTTGGGGCTCGACTGGGATTTACCGTCTCTTTGTCCCTAGGATTTTATGCTGCCTCTTGTTAATCAGCCTTTTTTTCAGTTGGGCACACACCCTGGTGCCTGTTTGTTGCTCCATGGCCTCGGAGGGGGCGTTTATGAAATGCAGCGCTTGGGAGAATCCCTGCATCTGGAGGGATTCACTGTGCAAGGCATTCAGTATCCAGGTCATGATCGGCCACTCTCTAAAATGCCGCCTTCAACCTGGGAGATGTGGTACGCCCATGTGGAGGCCAGTTACCGGTCTTTGGCCGCTGACTATGGCACTGTTTATGTGATTGGTTTTTCGACGGGGGGGACGTTGGCGCTGCACTTGGCGGCACAGCATCCGGTGGCGGGCTTAGTCTTGCTGTGTCCGTATTTGTCTTTGCATCGGCCTTGGTTTTTACCGCTGCCCTTAGAGGCTCTGATTCATTCGGTGGGCTATCTTTGGGGTGATGTTCCCCGCTGGCGGCTACCCATTGCGGATCCGCAGGCTCGGTTAGAGGCGAAGCAAGTGGTATTTTTCCATACCTTCAGTTTGGCTTCGGTTCGCAGTGCGATGACTCTGATTACCCGGGTCAAAGAAGAGGTGCCTACCCTGCGTCTGCCGACTCTGATTTTGCAGAGCCGCCGAGATTCGGTGGTGAGTTCTGGGATGACTCAGTGGCTTTACAACTCCTTGCCGAGTGACCAGAAACGGCTGGTTTGGCTAGAGCGCTCGGATCACGTCATTGGCCTAGATTATGAGAAAGAGCAGGTTTTTGCTACGGTGGGTGACTTTTTGCAGGAGAGGATTTTGAGCGCAAAATCCCAGGGTGATCACGCTCCCGAGGGGTGATAGAATGCCAGGAACTTTGGTGATCATCATCCTTGAAAAAACTAGTTCTCTCTCCTTTTGATGAACTGCTGTGGGCAGTTATTGGCCTATTTTTGACTATTAGTGGGGTGTTTATCGAGCCTGCAATTCCGCTGGGGTCTTTTGCGTGGCCGGTACAATGGGAGCAGGTTCCGACCTATGGCTTGGGCAGCAGTTTGCAGGTGGCTGCGGTGCTATTGGTGGGCTGCCTAGGAGGTTGTAATGCGGCGGCTCTGTCTCAGGTTGCTTACTTGGCGCTAGGGTTGAGTGGTCTTCAGGTGTTTGCCTTGGGGGGTGGGCTGGGGGTTTGGCAGTCTCCGGCTTTTGGATATTTGCTTGGCTTTATCCCTGGGGCTTGGGTCTGTGGGCATTTAGCATTTCGCCGTCGCAGTCGGCTTGAGGCGCTGTTTGTCAGTTGTCTGTTGGGGCTCGGGATGATTCATCTTTTGGGGGTGCTGTATCTGAGCGGTTTATGGCTTCTGCGGGATATTCCCCAGTCTTGGTGGTCTTTGGTGTTGCAGTTTTCTGTGTTGGCTTTGCCGGGACAATTGTTGTTGGTGTGTGCAGTGGCTTTTGTGGCTTTTTTGCTCAGACGCCTGCTGTTTTATTAGAGACATGATTCGTAAAAATGTTTGGTTTTGGCTCGCTGCGATCGCAAGTCTGGCTTTGGATCAACTCACAAAACGCTGGGTCGTCACCACCTTTACCCTGAGTACGCCCCCAGAAACTCGCCCCCTCTGGCCGGGGGTCTTTCACCTCACCTATGTCACCAATAGTGGAGCAGCCTTTAGCCTTTTTGAGGGCGTGGACTGGCTGCGGTGGCTCTCTCTGGTGGTCTGTGTGGGGCTGATTGGATGGGGGATTTGGGGGCCAAGGCTGCCTGCTTGGGAGCAATGGGGCTATGGGTTTCTGTTGGGTGGGGCAGCCGGGAACGGAATTGACCGATTTTGGCGCGGGGCAGTCACCGACTTTTTGGACTTTCGACTGATTCAGTTTCCGGTCTTTAACTTTGCTGACATCTTTATCAATGTGGGCATTGTCTGTCTCTTGCTTGCGGCCTGGCGAGGGGAGTTTCGCAAGCCCTCGCCCCGCTCACGGAATTAAATCTTGGAAAAAAAATAGCCGACAATTGCCGACTATGTTGTCTACAAGGAGAAACCCAAAAGACTCATTTAATGGGATCGATGAAAACTTGAAGTCATCTGTTTAGATTCAAAAATGTAAATCCAATCTTAGCCCCAAGACTCTGAAAGGGTTTGAGAGGTATAAAATTGAATTACTTCATCCACTAGATCTGAGTACTCAGAAATGCTCACTTCACCAGCTAAGAACTTTTGATAAACTCTGTTTATGCCACTTTGCAGCTTATAATTTTGAGAGGTAGATGCTGCTGCGGTCATTGAAACAACGTTGTTCTTCATGTATTGTCTCGCTTTTGTAAAAGGTAGCTGGTGAAACCTAAAGGGTTTAAGTAGAGTCTTTGATGATTACCATGTTTTTAGAATACTGACTGGATGCCTAGGTGGGAATCAGGAATATTACTGAAAATAATTTATTTTTTCAAGAAAAATTGAAGTGGCATTTTACCAAGGTTTGAGCCTTGGCGCACCAGTTATTATCCAAAATCACTACTCAACATCTCCGTAATTTTACGGATCTTGACCACAAAAGACCCCCAACGCGCCAGCCAAACAGAGGAGATGGGCGGAGCATTGAGGGGAGGTACTGAGTAACGCTTGGGTGAAGACTAGAGAAATCGCCCAACGTGAGTTCGACGACTTATCCGCCCTCACCCCCTAGCCCCCTCTCCCAACATTGGGAGAGGGGGAACAGAGCAGAAATTCAACGTTTTAGCCCCTCTCCCAGGATTGGGAGAGGGGTTGGGGTGAGGGCAGACGAGAGCTGTCGAACTCACGTCGCCCAAGCACTTGGGCGATGGAAAATTCCGATGTGTTTATGGCGTAGATTATCAACCCTTAGTAGGTTTCAACATGCCAGCGGCCTGCTTTTTTGAGGTCACGTTGGTATGCAGACCAGTCCACGCCATGTTTGGCAGCAGCAGCAGACATCCCTTCGTCGATGCCCCCTTCCATGCCTTTCAAGCCACAGATATAGGTGTGGGTTTTTTCTTGCTGAACCAACTGCCACAGCTGATCAGCATTTTCGGCAATCCGGTTTTGGATATACATTTTGCCACCCTCGGCGTTCTTTTGTTCTCGACTGATTGCGTAGGTGAGGCGGAAGTGATCGGGATATTTGTGTTGTAAATCTTCGAGCTGATCTTTGTAGAGGATATTTGGGGTATAGGCCACGCCAAAGAATAACCACGCCAACCCCTTGAATTTATAGTCGGGATGCTGCTCTTTGAACATCCGCCAGAGGTAGGCTCGGAACGGGGCAATGCCGGTGCCGGTAGCCATCATGATGATGTTGGCTTCGGGGTCATCGGGGAGTAGCATTTCTTTGCCTACAGGCCCGGTAATTTTAACCGGGGCACCAGGCTGAATGTTGCACAGATAAGTGGAGCAAACCCCGTAGACTTTTTCACCAGTTTCGGGGTGGTTGTACACCAGTTGCCGAACACACAGAGAAACGGTCTTGTCGTTTTCGAGGTCTCCATGACGGGTGGAAGCAATGGAGTAGAGTCGCAATTTATGGGGCTTACCCTTGTCGTCCGTGCCTTCTGGAATAATGCCAATGCTCTGCCCTTCTAAGTAGTGCAGATCTCCTCCAGACAGATCAAAGGTGAGATGACGAACGGTGCCTTCGCCGCCTTGGCGCACCAGTTCCTCGTTGGACATGCACTTGCCGACATAGGGGTCTTTAGGGCGGTAAAGATTCACCGGAACGTCAACACCGAGGCTCTTACCATGAATCTTGGTTGATCCTACATCTGGTGAGCTGGACACACTTTTGAGGGGGGTACCTTGGTCTGCTGGGGCAGGGGTGCCATCCTCATTGAGTGCCAAAATATTGACAATCTTTCCCCCCATGCGGGTAATGCGCTGCATAATCTCATTCATGCGGTGATAGGGCACCACAAAATAAGTGGAGCCACTCTTGCGAATCTGCACGTTGGCATTATTGGAGGCGGACTGCTGGCGAAGTCCCACCACTTCATACCGGAAGAAGCGACCGCCCGCTTGGGTATTTGTTAAGCCAGATGCACTGGAATTGAACATTGCGACTAAATCTCTCCGGACTAACCTTTCTTACAATATTTTGCGATAAACCGTCGATTCTACCAAGGGACAAGACTTTTAGGGCGACAAACCCGCCAAGGAACTGGGCTTGAGAAAGGTCTGGGTAGGGGGTTTAGCGGTTTCTGCGACTTTGATTTGGCCACGGCCTATGCCCTGGTTTCTCTGGGGGCAGGATCTGAGTGCAGGATCTGAGTCGCTGAGGCACTGGCTTGATCCTAGACAAGACGGTCCTTGTGGTCTGTGACGTTCTGTACAAAACGTAATGTTTTTCCCTTGCGGCGAGGTCTTCTTTATGTAGAGGTTGGAGTTTTGTAAAACTCTGTTGCGGCATCGTTAAAGAGTGTTTCAAGTTCCTAGTCGGGAGCTGAGCTGACGCTTTGTGCTGAAAAGCATCGTGTTACGATTCACGTCGTAACGGTTAAAAAAGGAGGCTCTCCTTGGCACTTCGGGTTGCGGTTGTTGGGTCAGGGCCAGCAGGTTCTTCTGCGGCAGAAACGCTGGTTAAAGCCGGTATTGAGACCTATCTCTTTGAACGAAAACTAGACAATGCTAAGCCTTGTGGGGGGGCAATTCCGCTTTGTATGGTGGATGAGTTTGATCTGCCGCCGCATATTATTGACCGCCAGGTGAGAAAGATGAAGATGATCTCACCGTCTAACGTTGAGGTGAATATTGGTCAAACCCTCAAGGACGATGAGTATATCGGTATGTGTCGCCGGGAGGTCTTGGATGGCTTTATGCGCGATCGCGCCGCCAAGTTAGGTGCCAAGCTGATCAACGGTACGGTCAACAAGCTAGACATGCCTCAGTCCGATCATGAGCCTTACACGCTGCACTATGCGGACTTGTCCGATGGCAGCCTCGAAGGGGTGATGAAGACCCTGCAAGTTGATGTGGTGATTGGTGCGGATGGGGCCAACTCCCGGATTGCTAAAGAAATTGAGGCTGGGGACTATAACTACGCGATCGCATTTCAAGAGCGCATCCGTCTCCCTGAAGCCCAAATGGCCTACTACGAAGACTTAGCCGAAATGTATGTCGGCAATGATGTCTCGCCTGACTTTTACGCTTGGGTGTTTCCCAAGTATGACCACGTGGCAGTGGGTACTGGCACCATGAAGGTAAACAAAGCCGAAATTAAGCGGCTCCAGGCCGGCATTCGCGCCCGGGCAGCCCATCGTTTGGTGGGAGGAGAAATCATCAAAGTAGAAGCCCATCCTATCCCCGAGCATCCTCGTCCTCGCAGGGTGGTGGGTCGGGTTGCCTTGGTGGGCGATGCAGCGGGTACCGTGACCAAATCCTCCGGTGAAGGTATTTACTTTGCGGCCAAATCAGCTCGCATGTGTGCCGAAACGATTGTGGAGCTCTCGAACAATGGTCAACGCATTCCCACTGAAGCAGATCTGAAGGTCTATCTACAGCGCTGGGATAAAAAGTATGGCGTGACCTATCTGGTGCTGGACTGGTTGCAGCGGGTGTTCTACCGCAGCGATGCCACCCGAGAAGCCTTTGTGGAGATGTGTTCTGACATGGATGTGCAAAAGCTGACCTTTGACAGCTATCTGTACAAAACCGTGGTGCCTGCCAACCCCTTAGTGCAGCTCAAAATTACGGCTAAGACCTTTGGTAGCTTGCTCCGGGGTCATGCTTTGGCACCCTAGCTGCGCTAGGTTTTTTCGAGCCTGACAACTCAATTCAGTGATCTAAACGGGCTGGGCATTTGGATATGCCCAGTCTTTTTTGTGGATTCTGGCCAGATCCAGGTTGGGGGTGCGACCGCTAAAATGAGCGAATTACCTGGGAATAGCATGTGCTTGGGTCAGCCAATCCCTGCGGTTAGGCTTTGCTCAAAGGTTTTAGAGCTTGTTTGAGAAGTTGCTTAGATCTTGCACTTGCCCCCCTAGCCCCCCAAAATTGGGGGGAAATGAGCAGAGTTTTTGGCTTTCTCCCCCCAATTTTGGGGGGTCGGGGGGGCTAATGCAGGGATAAGTGAGGCTTTTCAGACGGCCTCTTAGCGGCTGCTTCTCGGCACCAGCAGTTTCCTCGTCATCCCTTGCGCCCAGATATTTAGGTTCTATGGGTCTGTCACCACTAAGTTCTCTGACATCTCGATTGTCCCGGCGGATTGTCACCCCTGTGTTTGTGTCCCTAGTGTTATTCGAGTTGGTGCTGCTGATTCCCAGTTATACTCAGCGCCAGCAAGAACTTTTGCGCCAGCTTGAGCAGGTTTCTCTGGAAGTGTTGGCGACGCTCAAGGTCAGTGTCCAAATGGCAGACTCACAGCCAACGGATGAGTTGGCGATGGTGGCTGCGCGCCTGAGTTCAGACTCAGTGATTGTGGGGATGGCACTGTATCGCCCATCGGGTCAGCTCATCCAAGGTTTTGGGCAAGACCCACCCGTGACGCTGGCGCAGATTCCCGAACAGCAGGTGCTGCGATCGCACCAGGGGAACCGTTACGATGTTGTCTGGCCTAGTGAAATGTTTCAAGGTCAGTACATTTTGGCCGTGCGTCATGATGCCAGCCATCTGCCAGGGGCGTTGCTGGCTTACCTGGCACGGCTTTTTGGTCTGGTCGTTGTCATTGCTGGGGGGATGACCCTGGTGATGATGTTAGTTCTGAGTCGAATTTTAATTACACCCATTGTGCGCTTGCGAGATGACCTCATTACTGCCAGTGACGCCATTGGTCAGGATGCCAATCCTAACTTTTATACGGTGTCCCAGACTCGCTGGGATGAAATGGGCGAGGTTGCCATAGCCTTTGGCCAGTTGGTTCATCGCACCCAGTTGGCGATGCGCGATCGCAGAGAAGCTGAGGCAGCCCTTCAAGAAGCTCAGAAAAAGTCCGAGCGCCTGTTGTTGAAAATGTTTCCAGCACCCATTGCAGAGCAACTCAAAGAATCAGAGCGAGCCATAGCCGCCCGATTCGAGGGGGTCACGATTCTCTTTGCCGACTTAGTGCACTTTACTGAACTATCCTGCGACTTAGCCCCCGCCCAACTCGTCAACTATCTCAACCAGATTTTTTCCGCCTTTGATGCCTTAGCTGAGCGCTATGGGCTGGAAAAAATCAAAACCATTGGGGATGCCTACATGGTTGTGGGCGGCCTGCCCACCCCACGTTTTGACCATGCCCAAGCCGTACTCGAAATGGCCATTGCTATGCAGCATACTTTGAGAGCCTTTCAGCAGCCCGATGGTCAACCCTTTCGTCTCCGGATTGGCATCAACTCTGGCACCGTGGTCGCCGGGGTGATTGGCCGGAAGAAGTTAAGCTACGACCTCTGGGGAGACACTGTTAACATCGCTAGCCGCATGGAGTCTCAGGGCATTCCAGACCGGATTCAAGTGACTGAAGCAACTTACCAATATCTCAAAGATCAGTATGACTTTGAGTTGCGCGCTGAGCTGAGTGTCAAGGGGAGAGGCCTCATGCAAACCTACTTGCTCGTCGGTCGTAAAGCCACTGATCTCAAGTAGGACAAATCCCAGGTAGGCGCAAATCTCTAGGCAACTCAGCGGACTGGGGACAAGTTGAGCTAAGATTATTCCTGAACAAAACCCATACCTCTGGAGAGGTGGCAGAGTTGGTCGATCGCGTCTGACTTGAAATCAGATGGGCGTTTGCGCGTCCCGTGGGTTCGAATCCCACCCTCTCCGTCATAGGATAATCCAATACCCTCCCATAAAGAAACCGCTGTAATCGGTTTCTAGAAGCCTTCATTTCTCGGGTAGATCGCTTGGCAGAGCGCGTTGACCAACTGAACGCGGCGGCTGAGGGTAACGCACGGCGCTGCCGCAGACTATTTTTGGGCATCTTGAAATCAGACTGGATCACAGCGAATTTCCAGCAAGAAACCATCCGGGTCGTAAAAATAAATGCCCCGTCCTGTAGGACGACTCACTGGGCCGTGATCAATGGGTACCTGGTGCTGCCCCAGAACTGCCACCGCATGATCGAATAAGTCTGGGGCAATATCAAAAGCCAGATGATTGGCGCGGGTAAACTGCTGCTTGGGATCTGGGTCTGGTGGGAACAAGGTCGGCTCCCAAAATAAATCTAGGACGGTACCATCAGGGGTCACGAAGTTAGCCACCTTACCCGCCGCAACCAGATCTTTTAAGGTGCTAGGAACTTCTTCTCCCATCAGTTCATGCAGCCCTAAAATCTGTCCATAGAAATGTCGAGAGGCTTGCATATCTTTGACATTTAAGGCCACATGATGCACCCGCCGCAGCGAACCTGGTGCGATCGCGCCTAAAGTCGAATCATTTAACCATACCGTTGAGGCTGAAGACTGTTGAACCACCATAACGTGCTTCTAAGACTAAATGTCTTGATTTTAGTGATCTTTAACATCCTATCCGACCTACAGGCGTGGGAGTTCGTCGGACACAGATGAAGAGGTATATTCACTGTCTGACGATTGCATGCGATAAAGTGAGTAGTATACACCTTCTAAAGCAAGTAGCTGTTGATGGGTTCCCTGCTCAACAATCGCGCCTTCTTGCATCACCACAATGTTGTCAGCTTTCTCGATCGTGGATAGTCGATGAGCAATTACGATCACGGTGCGACCTCGACTTACTTCCTCGATCGCCTTCTGCACGATACGCTCCGAGCTAGAATCCAGTGCACTGGTCGCTTCATCTAAAATCAAAATATCTGGATCGCACAAAATAGCTCGGGCAATAGCAATGCGCTGGCGCTGCCCACCCGACAACAAAAAACCCCTGTTACCAAGAACTGTATCGAATTGTCTGGGAAGTTTTTGGATGAAATCATAAGCATATGCTTTTTGGGAGGCATCAATTATCTCAGATCTTGTTGCCTTTAAATTACCGTAAGCAATATTTTCCCATACAGAAGCATTGAAAAGAAAATTATCTTGCTGAACTAATGTAATACGTTTTCGCCATGAATTGATACTATAATCATTTAAATTTTTGTCATTGATTAGTATCTTCCCTTCCGTTGGCTTATAGAATCTGGCAATTAAGCCAATTAGAGTGGATTTCCCGCTTCCAGATGAACCCACAAAAGCAGTTGTGCTTCCCAGAGAAATATCTAAGTTGATATTTTTAAGGATGGCTCTCGGATCATTAGGAAAAGAGAAATTAACATTTTTGAAAGACAGCTTTTTTTGCTCAACCGTAAGACGATATTCTTCATAATTTAAACCTAAGTCTAACTCCTCTTGCGGCTCAGTCGTATTCAAGAAAGTGAATATTGCATCTAAGCTACTTGCCAACAGAGAATATTGAGATCTTAAGTTGTTTATCTGCACTAGTCTCGGCAAGATGCGAAATAAAGTAAATGTGTAAGTCAAGAGTAAAGGAAGTGAAAGAGTTGCTTCTGAATTATTAAGTAATATTGCTCCAGATCCTAAAATAAAGAGCATTATGATAGTACCCAATGCCTCAGTTAACGAAGGCGGAATTATTGTATGTTTGTAAGCATCAAAATCTGCCTGCATCTTGCGATTTAGACTTGATTTTAAGCGACTATTCTCTAAACTTTCACTGCCAAATGCTTTGATAACTTTTATGCCTTGTATAATCTCATTAACTACTGTTAAATACTTCTCAATTCTTTCGGCAGCGATTTTTGAAGAATATTTCAATTTATCAAGAGAAAATTTAATTACTAAGGCTAGAATGCTAAATAGCATAACTGTTATGAGCGTGAGTCGGATCGATATACTAAAAAGTAAAGCTACAAGGAAAGAAACTATTAATAAATCCCTAATCAATTGAATTAAACTATTTAACAGTTTCTGACATCGTTGTGGATGATCATTTAAATAGCTTAATATTTGACCTGATTGATTTCGATCATAGTAACCAATATCTAGAGACAATAAATGTTTGGAACACTTGATCGTGAGTGCTTCTCCAGTTTTCAGTTCAACATCATAAAAAACTATACCTAAAATGTAAGCTATTATATTTTTAGAGATGGCAACGATTGAAATTGCTAAACAGACTAGAGAAACACGATTTTCAAAAGATAAGTTATTGTAAAATTCAACGACTGCAAGAAAAAGAGATGGAATTTGAGAGACATTAATTGACTCTCCGCTAATGGCAGCTACTAATGGAGCTATTAGCAAACTTGAAATGCTTTCAAACACTGCCACAAAGAACACTAAGACAAGAGCCAAAATAATTTTTCGTATATTCTTTTCAAAAATTTCAATTAATAGCGAAGTGGAGCTATGTCTAAGTACGATTTTAAGATAACGGTACATCTAAATATTCTGTAAATGATATGGTATAAATGAAATTTTATCTAAGTTACGTATAAGCTCATAACATCATAATTGGATAAGTTACTTCTCTGCAACGGGCATGAAAATTTAGTAAAAATAAACATCTCGCACAAATTTTCTGTGAGTTTTAATCATGATACAGGTTGAAAAATTTTTGTTTGCTTAGACAAAGAATCAGGGCTTGCAAGATAAAACTTGTCTGGTAGTATGAAAATTTCACGATTCTGTAGCAATGTTATTATGATAAAGCTGTAAATATCTTTCAGCTCTTTTTTCCCAAGAGAATTCTGAATTGATGATTTCAAGATTTATTCTTCCCATGTTTTCCCTATATTTTGAATTAGCCAACAACTGATTTATACAATCAGCTAGACTCTCAGCCGTATTAGCAATTAATATTCCTCGTGTTTGAGATGATGTGAATGCTTCTACGCCGATTTTTGTACTCACAATAGCTTTGCCTAAAGCCATAGACTCTAATATCTTAGTTTTTATTCCTGCTCCATAACGAAATGGCCAACATATTAAGGTTGCCTGACTCATAAATGAATTTATATCTTCAACCTCTGGCATGACTTTGAGCCACCTAAAATGATCCTGCATCTGATAGAACTGCTTTGGAATAGCAAATCCGGTAACTTCCAATTTGGTTTCTGGATGTGCTCTAACCACTAAAGGCATAATGGCTTCTACTAACCATATAAATGCATCATAGTTGTGGAGTCTATTCATAAATCCACAAAACACGAGCTTCTTCTCTGGTTTATTTAGACGTGATTCTTCAGAAATTAAATCTAACTTATCAGTTGCGGCTGCTATAGTATAAATTCTTGCTTTAGGAGATTTGCTTTGTAAATATTTGGCATCATATTCTGAAATCATGACAAAGGGACATTTTTTGGCATATTTTTTTAGTAAACTTTTCTCTATCTTTAAGATTTTAAGATAATTTATGTATGAGAAAAAAGCATGTTTTCTATCTTTCTTTAAGCAATAAGATAAAGATCTTTTTTCGCATAAACTAAATGAATCTAATAAGTCAATTAAGAATGAATTTTCCTGACAGTCTGGAAAAATATATGCTGTTTTAAGACCATGAATATGGATGAAGTCAATGCTTGATTGACTTCTGATCTTCTTAATTGTAAAAGCTATAGATTGACCTAGATTAGAATAATATTTAGATAAAAAATTACTGGAATTTATTGCTAACCAAAACATTAACTTTGCTTTTAAGGAATGACTGTCTTCTCGAAAGTCGAGCACATAAATACCAAGCCTAAATAAGCCCGACTTAACAAGACTTGAATGTATAGTAGACTTTTCATCTGATTTGGCAAAGGTAATACATCCTATGCGATTATCTTGATTCGCAAGTTCTTTTAAAAAACCGATTGTTTGTTTCTCAAATCCTCCTTTTCCTAAAGGATTGTAAAATGAAACTAGTAATATGTTCATTATCTAAAAACTAGGTATTGTGTCTGATATTCGTATTATCCGACGCTAAATTCTAACACTGGGTTGATATTCTTTACTAGCGCTAGACTGCATTGATGGCTCAGCATCCGTTGATCGCAGGGTTTGAGCGCAAGTAACATCCAGTTTTCAGTACTTTTCTGAGAGGCTGGCTTGCGATTTGCTGGGCTGGGTGCGCCCGATGGGAGAGGTTTCCGATGCTAAAGGGGCGGTTTTTACCCCAGGGACATGGCGTTCATAAATTAACACTTCGTTACAATTAGGGCATGAAGCTGCACTCGCAACTCTGTCCGCTCATCTGGAACTCAAGTGTTGTGGGCGTAAGCTCTACCCTTATGTATTCAGGAGGTTTCTCCAACGATGAACGGTAACATTCGGCTGGGACGCTTAGGGAGCATTCCCTTTTACATCAATGCCTCTTGGTTTTTGATTCTAGGTTTAGTGACTTGGGTCTATGGCAGTGGATTGGCCGCTGGCTTTCCGCAACTGACGGGTCTTGCCCCTTGGGGCTTGGGTTTGCTCACAGCGCTGCTGGTGTTTGCCTCGGTGCTGGCTCATGAGCTGGGGCACAGTTGGGTGGCTCTGCGCCAAGGCATTGGCGTTAAGTCTATCACCCTATTTTTGTTCGGTGGACTGGCCAGCTTAGAGCGCGAGTCTAAGACGCCTTGGGAGGCACTCGCGGTTGCGATCGCAGGTCCAGCAGTCAGCCTTTTACTCTGGGGAGCCTTCACCCTGTTGGGGCTAACCCTACCCATCTCTGGCTCTGCCTTGGCCATTGTCAGTTTACTGGCCACCATTAACCTGTTTCTAGCGCTCTTTAATCTGATTCCGGGTTTACCCTTGGACGGGGGTAACGTCCTCAAGGCCATCATCTGGAAAGTGACTGGCAACCCCTATAAAGGCACTCAAGTTGCCGGTCGCGTGGGTCAAATCTTTGGTTGGCTTGCCGTTGCCTCGGGTATGTTGCCCCTGGTACTCTACGGTAGCTTTGGCAACATCTGGAACTTGCTGATTGGTTGGTTCTTGCTCCAAAATGCTGGATTTTCGGCTCAATCTGCCACGGTTCAAGAGCAACTGAGCCAATATACCGCCGCCGATGCGGTTGGGGAAAACAGCCCCATTATTGCAGCAGATCAATCTCTGCGTGACTTGGCCGATGCCACCGTCCTCAGCAACAAAACCTGGTCTCGCTTCTTAGTGACCAACGCTGAGGGACAATTGATTGGTGCGATCGCACTCCAAGACCTCAAAACTATCCCCTCGGCTCAGTGGGCGACCACCCAAGTGAGAGATCTCATGCAGGCCATGACCCAACCTCGAACGGTTGAGTCTACTCAATCTTTGCTGGATGTAGTGGGACTGTTTGATCAGGAACAACTGCCTGCCCTAGCCGTGGTGCGAGAAAATGGCGCTCTGGTGGGTCTACTGGAAAAAGCTTCGATTCTGCGCTTCTTGCAGGGACGGACACAAACCAAGCCGGCCTAGGGCTCTGTCAGCTTTGATTTGAGGGGTAGATTGAGCAAGAGAATGAGAATGGAGTTAAATTTTGAGGAGCCTTCGCCCCTCAAAATTTTCCTGACGGAACACTAGCCATCAGCTCGAAGCAAAGCACGACACCCTTTTATTGCATCCCAAGCATCTGTGCATCGATGTTACCTTATTCTAGAAAGTTGAGACGCTCAAAGCAGTTGCGGAGACGCCATAAAACCTCAGAACACAGATGGGGGCTGAGCAGGTGTCCCCATCTGTCATGGTATGAAAAGAGAGACCGTCAAATTTAGGGCAAACAAGTTTAAGGCAAACAAGTTTAAGGCAAACAAGTTCAAGAGAAAGCAGGTAAGCTGCACTGGGTATGACCCTTGATTTTCGGAATATCAATACCCTGTGGGCCTCGGTGCTAGTCGAAACCCTAAGCCGTCTGGGATTAACCACCGCAGTCATCTGTCCCGGCTCTCGCTCTGGACCCTTAGCAGTGGCTTTTGCCCAGCACCCCAAGGTTGAAGCCATTCCTATTTTGGATGAGCGCTCGGCTGCTTTTTTTGCCCTCGGACGTGCCCGCCGCACTGGATTACCCACCGTTTTGGTATGTACTTCAGGTACTGCGGGAGCTAATTTTTATCCTGCGGTGATTGAAGCCCGCGAAAGTCGGGTGCCGCTGTTGGTGTTGACGGCTGATCGTCCCCCGGAAATGCGTCACTGTCATGCAGGACAGGCGATCGATCAGGTGAAACTGTATGGACATTACCCCAACTGGCAGGCGGAACTGGCGTTGCCAGAAGCAGATTGGGGGCTGCTGGCCTACGTTCGTCAGACTACCCTCCATGCCTGGGCGCGATCGCAGGCACCCGTACCTGGCCCTGTTCACCTCAACCTTCCCTTTCGAGATCCGTTGGCTCCTGAGCTAGATCCCACCCTTAAAGCCTTGGCACAGACCCAGCCAGAGCAGTTTTTTACCAGCGTCTCTCCCCTCCCCCTTGGCGGTCAGTCCCTTGCAGAAGTGCCCCTGCAACACTGGCAAGACTGTGATTGTGGCCTGATTATTGCCGGTCCCGCCCAACCCCTAGATCCAGCCACCCATGCTCAGGCCATTGCCCATTTATCGCGCTGGCTGGGTTGGCCTGTCCTGAGCGAAGGGCTATCCCCAGTGCGCAACTTTGCAGCGCACAATGGCTATCTCATTACCACCTACGATCTGCTGCTGCGCCATGAGCCCTTTGCCAGCCAGCAGCGACCCGAGCAAGTGATTCGGATTGGAGAGTTGCCCACCAGTAAAACGCTACGCAACTGGTTGAGCGCAGCAGAGATCATCCAGTGGGTCATTGATCCTGCCGATCACAACTTTGATCCGCTTCATGGCACCACGGTTCATCTGCGCACAGATATTCAAACCCTGACGAAATCTGTGCAGGATCTGCCCGTGGAGACTCCACTGACGGCCTACACCAAACACTGGCTGAGTGCGGAAGCACAAGTGCGCCAGCGGCTCCAGAAAACCCTGGCTGAAATATCCACAGCCTTTGAGGGAAAAGTGGCCTGGTTGCTATCACAACATCTGCCGCCGAAAACCCCACTCTTCATTGCCAACAGTATGCCGATACGGGACATGGAGTGGTTTTGGCAGCCAAATGACCAACAGGTTCAGCCCTACTTTAACCGAGGTGCCAATGGCATTGATGGCACCCTATCCACTGCCCTAGGGATGGCCTACGGCCAGATGCCGAGCGTCTTCCTCACCGGAGATCTGACGCTGCTGCATGACACCAATGGTTTTCTGATCCGTTCCCGATGGCGGGGACATCTGACTATTATCTTGATCAATAATCATGGAGGTGGCATTTTTGGTATGCTGCCGATTGCTGCCTATGAGCCCCCCTTTGAAGATTTTTTTGCCACGCCCTATGCGGTCAACTTTGCCCAACTCTGTGCGACCTACGGTGTTGATCATGAACTCATCCAAACCTGGGGGCACTTCATCGAGCGCATTCAGATACTTCCCGAGCAGGGCATCCGAGTGCTGGAAGTGCAGTGCGATCGCACCGCAGATGCCCAATGGCGACTCACCCACTTACCCCAATTAGGCGCTGATCTTTCATCCTAAGTGAGTTTGCACCGCTGTGACTAATCGTTCCGTCCAGTGCTGAGTCAGGTCAATTGTAGCCGCTTCCACCATCACCCGAATCACAGGCTCGGTGCCAGACGCTCGCACCAAAACGCGGCCTTGATCCCCCATGTCCGCTTCGGCCTCGGCTAAAAGCTGCTGCAACGGCTCACAGCTTTGCCAGGTAGCACGGCGATCGCGGTCTAGCACCTGCACATTTTTTAGCACCTGTGGATAGGTCTGGAAACTGCCATCCAAAAGCTCCGCAAGACTCATTCCAGACTGGCGCACAATAGCGCTCAAATGCAACGCCGTGAGCAAGCCATCGCCGCTGATACCATAGTGAGGACACAAAATATGCCCCGATTGTTCACCGCCCAGCATTGCCCCGTGACGGCACATTTCTGCATGGACATACTGATCGCCCACTGCTGAGCGCACCAGAGTGCCACCCTGCCGTTTCCAGGCGTGCTCAAACCCCAAATTTGACATCACAGTAGAGACAATCACATCCCCTGGCAACCGCTGTTGCTGTTGTAGACAACACCCCCACAGATACAAAATATAATCTCCATCCACCGGACGCCCTTGGCTGTCAACCGCCAGCACCCGATCAGCATCGCCATCAAAGGCAAATCCTAGGTGAGCCTTGTGCCGCTTTACGGCCGCTTGTAGGGGCTGGAGATGGGTAGAGCCACACCTCACATTGATGCGACTGCCATCGGGACAATCATGGAGACAGATCACCTCTGCACCCATGGCCTTAAAAACCTCAGGGGCTAGCCGTACCGCCGCCCCCCAGGCCAAATCGAGCACCACCCGCAATCCTTGAAAATTAACCGCCGAGACCAGGGGACGCTGAATGGCATCTACATAGGTTTGCACCAACTCTGGTCGGGCACAATACTGGCCACAGTCTGTGGCCAAGGACAAGTCTGCGGCTTCATGCAGATGCCCTTCAATTTCTTGTTGCAGTGTTCGGGAGAGCTTGGCGCCATGGGTATCAAAAAACTTAATGCCATTATCTTCAGGGGGGTTGTGGCTAGCAGAAATCATCACCCCGCCCATCGCCCTGCTCGCCTGAGTCAGATAAGCGACCACAGGTGTAGGACACAGCCCCAAATGCCAAACCTCAATGCCTGCGCTCGTTAAGCCAGCAGAGAGCGCCATGGCCAGCATATCGCTAGAGGTGCGCGAATCTTGACCCAAAATAAAAGGGGCATCGGGGGTTTGTTGCTTGAGTACTTGACCTGCCCAATAGCCCACCTGCAAGGCTAGAGTGGGAGTAAGTAGCTCTCCAACTGTGCCACGAATACCATCGGTGCCAAATAGAGCCGGGCGTTTGTGCAGAAGAACATCAAGATGTTTTTCGGCGACATCTGAAACAGTTAAGTTGACTGCTTGAGCAGAGACCATGATTTTCTTTTTTTACTCCAAACATCAAACCCCTGAAACCCTAATGGATGGGAAATCGACATTGATGCTAGAGCACCCCCACCCAAACGAACCAGACGAATAAAGAGTAGGTTAGCATTAAGCACCCAAAATGGCATGTGTTTTGACGGGGGTCGATGAGTCTTTTACAATCTCAGCCAACTGCATACTTTAAGCGCCCTGCCACCTCTCGAACGGTTGGCAGTGGCGAGCGTACACTTTTGTTGATGATTCTCTTAACGCTGTCGCTCTTTGGCGCGATTGGCACCCGCTTGGGCTACCTCCAACTCATTGAAGGGGAGCGCAATCAACAACTTGCCAACGAAAATCGGATTCGTCTCATTCCCAAACGGCCAGAGCGAGGCAAGCTTTTAGATCGTAAGGGTCGCATTTTGGCTCACAGCCGATTTTCTTACTCGGTCTTTGTCTGGCCGATGGTGCTGCGTCAAGCAGAATGGCCTCAAACACGAGCCATTGTGGCGGAAATCCTCAATCTGCCTGAGGATGAAATTCAGGAACGTCTAGAGCAGGCAGGGGAATACTCGCCGACCCTGGTACGGATTGCCCAAGCTTTACCCTTTGATCAGGTGGTTGCCCTAGCCGAGCGCAGCTATGAATTGCCCGGTGTAGAAATTGACCAAGAAGCGGTGCGAGATTACCCCCATGGAGAACTCGCTGCTCAAGTTTTGGGCTATATCGGTGAAATTAGTGCTGAGGAGCTTGACCGTCGCCAAGACGAAGGCTATCGCCTGGGAGACATTGTTGGCCAAATGGGCATTGAGGCGGCTTATGAAAGTCAGTTGCGGGGCACTTGGGGTGGGCAGCAGGTCGAGGTAGACGGGTCGGGTCGCATTGTCCAAGTCCTTGGGGAAAAGCCGTCTCTGCCTGGCAAAAATGTCACGCTGTCTCTAGATCTAGAGGTGCAACGAGCGGCTGAGGCGGCTTTGGGAGATCGCCAGGGGGCAGTAGTAGCGATTGATCCCCGCAATGGAGAGGTGCTGGCCATGGCTAGCCGCCCTGGCTTTGACCCGAATTGGTTTGCTCGTCGAGTCACAGAAGCAGAATGGCAGCAGCTCCAAAGCCGCCAGTTCCCCTTTGTGAACCGAGCCCTTCAGGGGTTTCCCCCCGCCAGTACCTTTAAGGTGGTGACTGCGATCGCAGGTCTGGAATCGGACACCTTTTCACCGGACACCATTCTGATGACCTATCCCTCCATCCATGGCGTCGGAGACTGGAACGGTGCTGGGTTTGGAGCCATTGGCTTTGTCACCGCCATGCAGTGGAGCAGTAACACCTTTTTTGGTCAGGTGGGGGTGCGTACGGGGCCTACCCTTTTCCTGGAGTGGGCCAAAAAGCTAGGGTTAGGGTTGCCGACAGGCATTGACATCCAGGGCGAGTCCGCTGGTTTTCTCCCCGATCCTGCCTGGAAAGAAGAGGTCTTTGGGTATGGCTGGTATCCAGCGGACTCGGTGATGGTGTCGATTGGTCAGGGAGCCGTGCAGGTGAGCCCTCTCCAGGCGGCCATGGTCTACGCCACCATTGCTAACGGTGGCTACCGGGTGAAACCCCATCTGCTGCGAGCCGCTACCGAGCAACCCGAGTGGCAACCCGTGCCGCTCAATCTTAAGCCTTCAACGCTCAACGTCATCCGCAATGGCCTGCGAGCCGTGGTCACCAGCGGCACAGGACAAGCCCTGAATGTGCCCAGCATCCCCCCCGCCGCAGGCAAGAGTGGCACTGGAGAAGACCCACCCCGTCGTTCCCACACCTGGTTTGGAGCCTATGCCCCCTTTAACAACCCTGAGATTGTGGTGGTGGCCTTTGGCGAAAACACTGGTGGGGGCGGCGGCTCAGTGGCTGGCCCCATGACCCTTCAGGTGTTAGAAGCCTACTTCAAAAAGTAGAAGCCCGAAGCCCTTTCAGGGCAGCCACTCGGTGTCCAAAATAGCATTAACCTCATAGGGGCAGATTTTGGGAAACACCTCAAGCCCACTTTTGATCACGGCAGATCGTCTGGCCTTTTGATAGGTGGGTTCCAAAATCAACAGCAGGTAGTTGTAAAGTGTCTGAGAGCGCAGGAGAATTTCTAGTTCGGATCGAAAATTGTCAATTTCTTCAGCCCATCCTCTAGCACAGTAAGGCTTCTCTTTTTCCCAGTATTGATAGAGCAGGAGGTGTTTGAGAAGTTGTCTCAGATAGCTTTCTAGCTTGTTTTTTTGCTCTCGCCCCAAGTCTTCAATCGCCTCAATTAAGTGCTGCCAATCCAGATTGGCGAGATCTTGATCTTTGAGTTGGCTCAAAGTCACCTCTAGCCACTGAGCATAGTCTTGTTCATAGAGATCATTCATCTTCTGATTAGACCCCATATTAGGATTGAGGCTGATTGACTGATAAATCTTTTGCCCTCATCCCCCAACCGCTCTTTCAGAATATGTGGTCGTGAAAAAGGGTTATCTATTCACAAGTTATTCTAGCTTGGTTAGGCATGAGACTTGGTAGCCATAGCCTGACCCGCCAGCCAACTAGTTGTCCAGGCGCTTTGGAAGTTGAAGCCCCCAGTGATGCCATCAATATCGAGTATTTCTCCGGCCAAATAGAGTCCGGGGCAGACCCGACTTTCCATGGTCTTGAAATTGACCTCTTTGAGAGCCACCCCCCCACAGGTGACAAATTCTTCCTTGAAAACCCCTTTACCGGTAATGGTGTAGGTACTCTGGGTCAACTGTGCCATCAATTGCCCTAGGTCTGTTTTGGATAGATGGGACCACTGTTTGTCTGGGGTAATTTGAGCAGCCATGGTTAGGCGCTGCCATAGGCGTTGGGGCACGGGCACAGGCGGTTGCTTTGCGATCGCTCGTCTGGGAGACTCTTCTTTAGCCGCCAGCAAAGTCTGGCGCAGATCTGGGAGGGTGGGAACCCAGTTCACCGAAAGCGTGGCCTGGTATTTGGCATCATGGAGCAGTCGTGCCCCCCAAGCCGAGAGCTTCAGTACTGCTGGACCGCTCAGCCCCCAGTGGGTGATCAGCAGCGGCCCTGTTTGGGTCAGGGGTTTGGCGTCGGCTACGCGCAGATGAAGCTGTACGGGATCAACGGCAATCCCCGCTAGGTCTTGGAGGCGCAGATCGGTGACCTTGAAGGTAAATAGGGAGGGGGCTGGGGGAATAATGCGGTGACCTAGTTGCGCTGCCAGCCGCCAGCCCTGGGGGCTGCTACCGGTTGCCAGGAGGATGCGATCGCACTCCATCTGCCCCCGCTTAGATTGCACCTGAAAGGTACGGGTTTGGGGATCGTGGTTTAGAGCCGTCACCCCAGCTTGGGTCTGGAGGTTGACTCCTGCTTTTCTGGCCGCTTGCAGCAAACAATCGGCAATCGTCTGGGAATCGTCCGTGACCGGAAACATGCGGCCATCGGCTTCGGTTTTGAGCTTCACCCCTCGGGACTCAAACCAGCGCACCGTATCCTGGGGCTGAAATCGGGTGAAGGCTCCCCGCAGGGCTTTGCCCCCTCGGGGATAATGCTGTACCAGCAGGGCTGGATCAAAACAGGCATGGGTGACGTTGCAACGCCCGCCCCCAGAAATCAAGACTTTGGTTAGGACTTCGCGCCCAGCTTCTAGAAGCGTGACTTGGGCATGGGGGCAGGCTTCGGCGGCTGCGATCGCCCCAAAAAAACCAGCAGCCCCGCCACCAATCACCCCAATGTGCATCCTCAGCTCCCCAAGCATTGTCTCGCAATCACTTCAACATCAAGTTGAAGTGATTTTTTCCAAAACCTACCTGCCCTATAGCGAACCTAAATGATTTATAAATTTACAGACCTGGCACTACCCCCTGTTTCCCCTGGTTCTGGCGCAGCGACGCGAAGCGTGAGGGACAGCGACAGCCGGGGGATATGCAGGGTGTGCGCAACTGACTTAGGATCGCTATATAATGAATGGCTGGCAAGGGTTTGGGCCTCGCCACTAGGTGCAGATCACTACCCAATCTTTGATGCTACGCATCCCCCGAGTTAAAATTCTACTGCTCAACAGCCCTAGTAACCGTTATGACTCAAGCTGCTGAACGCACCTACACTGCTGAAGAATACTTAGAGTTGGAAATCAACTCAGCGACGCGCCATGAATTTGGGGATGGAGACATCAGACCCATGACCGGGGGTACACCTGACCACAACGACATTGCTGGCAACTTGCTGGTGCTCTTGAAGTCTGCTCTGCGGGGCAAGCCTTACCGCACTTTTGTTGCAGATCAACGCCTATGGATTCCAACCCGGAATATCTATACCTATCCTGATGTCATGGTGGTGCCCAAACCGATTCAATTGCAGGCGGGACGCAAGGATACGGTGACGAATCCTTGCTTTATTGCCGAGGTGCTGTCTACTTCCACCAAAGACTATGATCGGGGCGACAAGTTTCTGGCCTATCGCACGATGCCGACATTTCAGGAATACCTGCTGATTGACCAGTACACCATCCACATTGAACATCACGTTAAAACATCGCCCCATCAATGGTTGCTGTCTGAATACCATGCACAGGATGCAACCCTTTCCTGCAAAAGCTTTGATTGTCAGATCAAGCTCAGTGACCTATACGAAGAGATTGATTTGGCCAACATAGAGTGGTGATGTAAGGCTTGGCAAAATACATCAAAAGGGTTTGCTGGCATAGCCTAAGCTGACGAACATGTCAGCCACAAGCTAGTTTCAGCAAACCCTTAACGCTACTAAGTCTAGTGCTTTCCTAGAAGACCATGCCTTCGCGGGGAGCCATGGAAATTGGCTTGAGCAGATACAGCGCCAGGAACTGAGCGCCATTGGATACGTACAGAGGCAGCTTCCGCAGGAACTTCAGAGCCTTGGGCTGATTAGATGCATCAATGGCTCGCAGCTTTTCATTGGTGGTGAGGCAGGTTTCTAGCCGTTGATAGAACTGGGGATGCTCTACATCCAAAATGATTGGAAACACCCGCCCGGCGGTTTCATTGGTTTTTTGGATCACTTCTTTGTCGTACTCACGGGCATCTAGGCCAATAGAGCGATAGAAGTCAGAGCGCTGCAAGTCGTTTAGATACATGGTGGCAAAGACCGACAGCAAAAAGAAGCGGCACCATAACCGAGCTTTGAGTCCTTTGAGGAACTGGGGCTGCGATCGCATAACTGCATCAAAGAAATCCCCATGGCGGTTCTCATCTTGGCACCAGTTTTCAAAAAACTGGAAGATGGGATAGATGCAGTCTTGAGGATTGGACTCTAAGTGCCGGTAAATGGTGATGTAGCGCCAGTAGCCAATCTTCTCAGACAAGTAGGTCGCGTAGAAAATGAACTTCGGCTTAAAGAAGGTATAGCTGCGGCTCTTGGTCAAAAAACCCAAGTCAAGCGACAAACGAAAGTCAGACAAAGCCTTGTTCAAGAACCCCGCGTGACGAGCCTCATCCCGAGACATCAAGTTAAAACACTCGGCCAGCACTGGATTTTTGTCTTTGAGTCGACGACCTAGTTCCTTGTAGAGCAGAAAACCAGAGAATTCAGCAGTGCAAGAGCGCTCCAGGAACTCCACAAACAACTTGCGGGTTTCACCGTCAATGGCATCCCAGGACTGGTCAAAGCGCTCATCCCGCACAAAGTGCTTTTGATTATAGTCCGCCCGAAACTCCTCCAGAATGGCCAGCAACTCATCCTCATTGACCGAGAGATCCATCTTGGCCATCTCATCAAAGTCAGTGGTATAGAAACGAGGCGTGAGAATCGTTTCCTTGGCTGGCGCTTTCACGCCAGTGCGGATTTCTTCAAACTCAGGCTTGTTGAGGGTATTGACCATGGGTGCTTTGCAATATGTTCGTACTAAAAAGTGATGTCTAGACTTGTACTGAGTCTTTCCGCCAGCTTAGCCCAACGTGACAAATAGAGCTGACTCTAGTAAGCCATGTTACCTGAACCCGCTGAGCAGCAGGTGCGGATAGGCTCGAACGTTACATTTTTCAAAACTTTGCACAGTTTTAGTGGCGGGGTGCCCCATCAGGTGTCCTGTGGCCTGATTGCCAGCAGAGGCACGGCTCACCGAAAGCCTCCAGACTAACCTGGGCAGGCAAAATCAAGCCAAACCCGACGATCAATACCCTCTGTACCGTCCGCACCAACGCGGTGTTAGCTGGTTCGGACAGAACGACAGACACTTTCCAGATCCTCATAGATCAAAAGCATAAAATAGTAAGGTAGCGAAGAATTTAGACATGAGTGTTGTTGTCCCTGACGAAGTTTTAACCGCAACTCGCATGACTGAGGCTGAAATGCGGCAAGAGATTGCTGTTATGCTTTTTGAGCGAGAAAAGCTTACTCTTGGTCAAGCTAGTCGATTTGCAGGGGTGCATCGTGTTGCCTTTCAACATTTACTGGCTAGTCGTCATATTCCGGTGCATTACGGGGTAAAAGACTTTGAGCAAGATATTCATAACCTGCGAGAGATGGGCAGGTTGTGATTGTTGTCAGTGATACATCACCCATCAATAACCTTGCCGCGATCAATCACCTTCATCTTCTTTATCAACTATACGAAACAGTTCTGATTCCCGAATCCGTTTATCAAGAACTTACTGACCCCAACTTTCCGGTTGCAGGTGCGATTGAGGTAAAAACCTTTGAGTGGATTCAAACTCGTGCTGTTAGCGATCGCATGCTTGTTGAAGCCCTAAGTAACGAACTTGATATCGGAGAAGCAGAAGCGATCGCTCTAGCAGTCGAGATTCAAGCTGATCAAGTGCTGATCGATGAACGTCGAGGCAGACTAGTAGCAACCAAGCTGAACCCCCGATATACAGGAATTTTGGGGATCTTGGTCGAAGCGAAAAGCCAAGATTTGATTGCTGAAGTAAAGCCTCTATTGAATGCATTGATCAATGAAGCTGGATTTTGGGTTGCAGAACCTCTGCGCAGCAGTGTTTTACGGCTTGTAAACGAAATCGATCAACTCTGATTTTGGGCTAAGCCATTGCACATTTAAATACATGTCAATTTTCGCAAAGTCTTTGCCGTAGGGCTTTTAGAGCAGTCTATCTAGTGTAGCTTAGGTGCCTAACAGCTTCACAGGTAATCTGGCTCTTTCGGTTTAAATATGGCGAATTTCTCCACGACGACCTGGAAGCACTGCTATACAAGGCTTTCAGCAAAAATCAGTCTTTCAAGGCTCCTTTTATGGAACGTTTCACATCTAAATTGCATGATGATCGCTCTAAATCCCTTGCTGCAAGGGGATCAGCTTAGAATTTTAAATGCCGATCAGCTTATTACCTTGGGAGCCTTGAAGGTATTTGCTTGATTTCAGCTCACGACAAATCAAATTTTAGACCCAGAGTAAAAAAAGAGCGATAAGAGGTCAGTATGAAACCACATTCCGACAGCCTAGAAAGATTCATTATTGCCCAAGAGAAAGAGAGCAGCTACGATCTGGCACTTAGAGAGCTATGTGCAGGTTACAAGCGAAGTCATTGGATTTGGTACATTCTTCCGCAACTTCGAGGGCTTGGACGCAGTTCCATGTCTTACCAGTACGGGGTCGCGGATTTATACGAGGCAGAAGCATACTTGGCTCACCCTGTGCTCGGATTGCGGCTGATCGAATGTGTGCGAGCCATCTTCGCCCACAAAGACAAGTCTGCAACTCAAATCCTAGGCGACCTCGACGCGATGAAGTTCCGGTCTTGCCTCACCCTATTTGCGGCAGTTGCTGAGCCAGACAGCATATTCCATGAAGCTCTAGCGCAATTCTTTGAGTCTCAACCCGATCCAGCAACCCTCACACAACTCGATGTGGCGTTGACCCCAATAATCGTCTGGCGAAGAGAGGCACAATGATGCCCATGCAAACTGTGGGCGGCGCTGCTGCACCCAGGTACTCCATCATCATTCCCGAAAAAACCATGGTGCGTGCTGCTCAGTACTTGGAGGAGCTGCAAATTGGCCGGAGGGAACCTGGAGCCTATCTGCAACATTGTCTCCAAGACGCAGACATTCGATCTTTGACAGAACTCGATCTACTCGGTCGGTTAATCGACACCAAGCGACCTCAGATCTTCGCCGAGACGGCGGTATTCGGAGATGGCTCTGATTGGAGTCTGACCGAACTGGGTCTGCTGGGTGACGTCTCGATCGCTGCGCAGGTAACCATCTTCGACAACGGCAACCATCATGCCCCGACACCCCATGAGCCTCCATTTTCAGGGATGCTGGTATTCACTCCCGGCGCGCTCTTGCGTAACGGGCTAGGGAAGACCCCAGCCGATTGGAATGAGATCATTGGAGTGAGTGAACAGTTGTCCACAGCGGGGTACTACAGCCTTTACCAGCGCAGACTCCTCCCGGTCTTCCGCTATATCAACCACCGCGCAGCAAAGCCGCGCTCTGCCTTGGTGACTGTGCCGGGTCTCGGTTGCGGACAGTTTGCTGGTCGGTTTCGGGGTCAACTTGGCACCCACCTTCAGGGCGTTCTGCAACGGCTGCTGAGCGAGAGCGGTGCCACTTTGCCAAATCTGAAAGCGGTCTACTTTGATCCATACAGCGAGTGTGAGAATATCCGCAGTGAGATTAACGGCATATCGTTTATGGTTCGTCCGCTCAGATTGGCCGGAAATCAGGGGAAGTCACAGCTTTGCCACCCGACCGCCTATGCCGAGCAAGGCGATGATTTTTCTGGTTGCACCTTGTATAGCCTGGTCGCTTGGGATCACGTTTCTTGGCCGGGCAACGATTTTTTCATGGGTTCACGAACAACCGACGATGGCGTCAAGGCCGCCGCGACCAACTCGATGTCAGTGTTGACAGGTGTTGAGGGGCAGTATGACCCAGGACAAGGGAAGTACCAACCCCCTTATCCCTACCACAATTGGGAACAGGTCGTTGCAGAGGGCATGCGCACCAATGGGCTCCGATTGTGGAATCCGTTAGCCCTATGGCAGCCATCTGAGCTAACGTAGGTGTGTTTTACGAGAGTTGGAGCGGCAGATAAAGATGCTTGGAGCCATAGCAGGTGACATCATTGGCTCGATCTACGAGCATCGGCGGATCAAGACGAAGGAATTTCCACTTTTTAGCGATCGTTGTCGATTCACCGACGATACGGTCCTGACTGTGGCCGTCGCCGATGCCATTCTCTCCGAAAGATCGTATCTACAGTCCCTCAGAGACATCGGCAGACGGTATCCATACGCAGGATACGGTAAGGCGTTCAAGGGGTGGCTTCACGCCGAAAGCCCTGAACCATACAATAGCTGGGGCAATGGTTCGGCAATGCGTGTCAGTCCGGTCGGCTTTGCCTTCGAGGCAGAAGATGCTGTCTTGCGGCAGGCGAGAATGGCTGCTGAAGTCTCTCACAATCATCCAGAGGGGATCAAGGGTGCCCAAGCCACTGCGCTAGCGGTTTTACTGGCCAGAAAAGGCTTGAGCTAGGACTTGATTCGGCACCAAATTACTGAACGGTTTAACTACAACCTGAACCGTACTGTGGACGAGATCCACCCAAACTACTCTTTTGACGTATCTTGCCAAGGAACAGTGCCTGAGGCGATCATTGCATTTCTCGATTCCGAAACCTACGAAGACGCCATCCGCAATGCGATCTCACTGGGTGGAGACAGCGATACTCTCGCTTGTATCACCGGCGGGATAGCCGAAGCCTTTTATGGCAGTGTTGGGGATGTTATCGAGAGAGAAGTCAAGGCTCGATTGACTCCAGACCTTCTCACCGTCGTGGAGAGGTTTCAAAGAACTTACATATATAAGGTGTAGACCAAGGCAGATGCACGCCTTAGCGCCAAACGAAAACCTTACTAAAGAGGGATCCAGATTTGGTCAACACTCTTTCTAATGATTGATGCTGGCTCTTATCAAGATTAGGGACAATAAAGGTAAGAAAATTGCAACGTTCCTAGCCTTAAAGCTATCCGATTATGACTCCTCAATTACCTTCCTTTAATCGAACCTTTGTTTCCACCGCATCGAAGGCGCTGGTAGTTCTAACTTTTGGTTTTCTGACCTTGCCAGTCTTCAGTTCAACACTCGTGCAAGCAGTGGAAGCTGAAGTAGACAACCCCACCGTGCAGTGTGAAGACCCCAACATCAATGTTTCGGTTCCCGATGTAGAAGTGTCATCTCCCAATCCCAGTCGCCTAGTCCCCAATGTTGGCCGCATCTTACGGGAAGGGCTCGGCGTTCCCGCACCAGATTCCGAAGCACCAGATGTGGGCAGCCCGAGTGCATCAGCAGCAGCACCAGAAGTCTGCCAAAACGATGTCGAAGCCTAATTTGACGGTTTACAAACTAAAATTCAACCCCACTGCACAATCAGGGCTGTTTCATTCTAGGTTCTGGCACTTTATGCACATACAGAAATACGCTGTTACAGGCATTGAGGATTTGTCTCTCTGTGGCTGAAATCACCTAAGCTCGCGGCCTCAATATAGAATGAAATAACCCTGAGAGTATTAGGATGCCTTAATTCTATCTCTGGACAGAATTATAAATCATTGAATGAAGCAAGCAAAATGACAGAATTGCATCAGAACTTACTAGACGAGATTGATCAGTTATAAATTCTGCATAAGTTGCCTCTAATCATCCTCATCCATCACCTTCATAAGCTGGACATCAGCTTGCTTCTGAAGCGCGATCGCCTCTCCCCCCTCACCAGTTACCTGCACTTGATGCTCTGAGCCACGCTGAGATGAAGGCATCGGGTGTGTCACAATCCTGAGAATGGCTAAAAACTCCTTTGATTCTTTTTCCAAACAGCTTCTTGAGGAGATTCTGTCTCCCTATGGGGCCGTCGAAGTTAGCCGTGAGGTCCCTGGTGAGTCTCAATTTGTGGACGTTTATTTTGAGCCATCTTCACAAAGTGAGATCGCGCCTCAAGAGCTAGGGCTACTAGGGCACATTACCCAAACCCCTTGCCTACTGGAGCCGTTTCGCAATCAGCCTACCCCCTCAGAAGTCCGCAGTTGTCTGCTGAAGCTTTATCAGGTTCACGGAGACTACCAGCGCAAAGCCAGACGGGAAAAAGCAGCCATACTGGAAAATGACCTGCCCCATCTGTGGATACTGGCCTCCTCTGCTTCAGAGAACCTGCTCAACGGGTTTGGATTTTCTGCAAACAATGACTGGCCTTCAGGGGTGTATTTGCTTCATCCGTCTCTCAGGACAGCCATCATTTCTATCAATCAGCTTCCGCGCCTTGAAGAAACGATCTTTTTGCGACTGCTGGGCAAAGGCCAGACCCAGAAGCAGGCGGTCGATGAAGTGATTGGGTTGGATGCTGAAGACTCAAGGCGCTCGGCTATACTGAGGCTATTAGCCTCATGGAAAATCAGTCTTGAGATTACGGGTCAAGCAGAAGAAGAGGAGCTAATGATGGTCTTATCACAAGCCTACCTGGAATGGGAGCAACAGACCGAACAGCGTGGTGAACAGACTGGCGAAGTAAGGCTAGTCCTGCGCCAACTCACTCGCCGTATCGGTGACATTTCTCCAGACGTGCGATCGCAAGTTCAAGCGTTATCTTTGACTCAGCTAGAGTCCTTGGGAGAAGCCCTCCTAGATTTCAGCGCACCCCGTGATTTAGAATCCTGGCTGGTCAACAATACAGCAGGCTAAAACTGAGCTTCAGCTTGATGGGGAAGCGATCGCCTCTCTCACCCCTCCCCCATGCCCCCCAAAACCTGGGCTTCAGCTCGCTTCTGTAGCATGGCCTGAGCCAGTAACTGCACGACCTGTGCTCGATGCTCTCAGCCGCTTTGGGACGAATGCATCCGTTGTGCAACAATCCTGAGAATGGCTAAAAACTCCTTTGATTCTTTTTCCAAACAGCTTCTTGAGGAGATTCTGTCTCCCTATGGGGCCGTCGAAGTTAGCCGTGAGGTCCCTGGTGAGTCTCAATTTGTGGACGTTTATTTTGAGCCATCTTCACAAAGTGAGATCGCGCCTCAAGAGCTAGGGCTACTAGGGCACATTACCCAAACCCCTTGCCTACTGGAGCCGTTTCGCAATCAGCCTACCCCCTCAGAAGTCCGCAGTTGTCTGCTGAAGCTTTATCAGGTTCACGGAGACTACCAGCGCAAAGCCAGACGGGAAAAAGCAGCCATACTGGAAAATGACCTGCCCCATCTGTGGATACTGGCCTCCTCTGCTTCAGAGAACCTGCTCAACGGGTTTGGATTTTCTGCAAACAATGACTGGCCTTCAGGGGTGTATTTGCTTCATCCGTCTCTCAGGACAGCCATCATTTCTATCAATCAGCTTCCGCGCCTTGAAGAAACGATCTTTTTGCGACTGCTGGGCAAAGGCCAGACCCAGAAGCAGGCGGTCGATGAAGTGATTGGGTTGGATGCTGAAGACTCAAGGCGCTCGGCTATACTGAGGCTATTAGCCTCATGGAAAATCAGTCTTGAGATTACGGGTCAAGCAGAAGAAGAAGAGCTAATGATGGTCTTATCACAAGCCTACCTGGAATGGGAGCAACAGACGGAACAGCGTGGGGAACAAAAGGGTCGTCAAGAAGAAGCCCAAGCCCTCATCCTGCGCTTACTCACCCGTCGCATCGGTGACATTGCTCCAGAAGTGCGATCGCAAGTTCAAGCGTTATCTCTCGCTCAGCTAGAGTCCTTGGGAGAAGCCCTCCTAGATTTCTTCACACCCAGCGATTTAGAGTCCTGGCTGGCCAGCAATGTAGCAGGCTAAAACCAAGCTCCAGCAGTGATCGCCGCCCCTCTCACCTCTCTTCCATCGCCCCCAGAGACTGGGCTTCAGCTTGCTTCTGGAGCGATCGCCTTTCTCAATCCCCTCGCTCTAGCATCAGCTCTAGCGATACTGGCTTGTGCACCTTTCAAAACTTTCTGATTATATCTTGAGAGGACAAATGCTGATTCGAGCTGAAGAGCAAAGAGATTGGGTAGCTGTCCATGCTGTGAATGCATCTGCGTTTGAGACCCCAGCCGAAGCCAATCTTGTGGATGCTCTGCGCGATCAAGTGCAGCCACTGATCTCACTCGTCGCAGAGGACAACGGCGCAATTGTAGGGCACATCATGTTTTCGCCCGTTTCGCTCTCCAGCTACCCTGCGCTCAGGATTATGGGGCTCGCACCTATGGCTGTTGCCTCAGAGTATCAACGTAAAGGCATTGGGTCTGCACTGGTACATGCTGGTTTGGAACGGTGCAAGCAGCTTGGCTTTGGTGCCGTCGTTGTCTTGGGTCATCCTGCTTACTACCCTCGTTTTGGGTTCTCGGCGTCTGCCCCCTTTGGCATTGGCTGCGAATACGAAGTGCCAGAAGAAGTGTTCATGCTTGTAGAGCTTCAGGCTGGTTTTCTGCGCGGCGCGTCCGGTATTGTGAAGTACCATACTTTGTTCAGTAACCTATAACAGGTTGCCGCAGACAGGGGGGGACGCCACCTCCTGACGTGAACCCTCTAAACTCAAGCGTTAGGGACTGAGTGACTGAAGCGCGAGATAGAATCCACTATTCAAAGGTGAGCAACATGAAAAAGTATTACAAAGTGTAAACTATAACCAGTACCCTCAGGGCACCCTTCCCATGCTTTTCCTGTCACCCTCCTTGACCTCAATGGATTCCCCCCTGATGTTATCTCAGGGAATGTTGACAGTGTTGGGTGTGCAGTCGTTTTGCCATTATCGGGAGCGGATTCCCCATCAGTCGCCCCTGATTGTCATTAGCAATCATCGCAGCTTTTTGGATGCACCTTTATTAATGGCAGCTCTAAATCGCTCGATTCATATTGCTTGCCATCACTATATGAGCCAGGTTCCAGTTCTGCGCGAATTGGTTTCGGGGTTGGGGTGTTTGCCCCTTGAACCTCAAGGGCAACCGTCTAAGCGTTTTTTTCGTCAGGCCACCCAACTGTTACAGAACCAAAAGGGAATTGGGATTTTTCCGGAGGGTGCGAAACCCATGGTGGAGGTGAGTGCCCCCAGTGAAGTCTATCCATTTCAGCGGGGGTTTGCGCACCTGGCACTCCAGGCTCCGGTCCCTAACTTGGGAATCTTGCCGGTTGCGATCGCAGCCCACGAAGAGCGTTCAGGTCTGTCCATTCCCCTGCCACTGTTGCAATTCTTTGACCCCTCAGAGCCTTTATTTCAGCAGCCCGGGTGGCAACCTGCCGTCATCTACCGCCGGGTGAGTCTCCTGATTGGGGAACCTTTGTGGATCACCCCAGAGCATCGACAGCGCTATCAAGGCAAAGAAGCCAAAGCCATCGTCACTGAGATTACCCAGAGATGCCGCGATCAGATTACCACCTTACTTCACCAGGGCTGTTACGAAAGGAGCAGCCTGTGAAGCAACACCAAAAACCCAAACTACTGGCCCCCAAACCCGTCCGGCGCAGTCGGCCTCTCTTTGTATTTTTGCCAGGAATGGACGGCACCGGCACCCTCCTACATCAGCAACTAGATGGCTTAGACACTGAGTTTGATGTGCGTTGTCTGGCCATTCCCGAAGATGACCTGACGGGCTGGGATGATCTGGTAGCTCAAGTGTTAACCCTGATTCGCCAAGAGCAGCAACTACACCCCCGGCCTTTATACTTGTGTGGAGAATCTTTTGGAGGGTGTCTAGCCCTGAAGTTAGCTGGATCAGCCCCTCAGTTGTTTGACCGACTCATTCTCATTAACGCGGCTTCATCCTTTGCCCGTCTGCCGTGGCTAAAGTGGGGGAGCCTCCTGTCGAGTTGGCTACCGACACCGCTCTATCAATGGTCAGCCACCGGACTGGTGCCCTTTTTAATTGAGCCCAGCCGGGTTCGACTCACCGAGCGCCATGCCCTATTGAGCGCCATGCAGTCCGTATCACCCAGAAGTGCCGCTTGGCGGCTGAGCTTGCTGCGAGACTTTGATCTGCAACAGATTCCGCTCAAGCGCCTCCATCAGCCGACCTTGGTGATTGCAGGCGGTTGCGACAAACTATTGCCTTCGGTTGAAGAAGCCAGACGCCTAGTTAAATTGCTCCCCAGTGCCCATCTCAGGGTTTTGCCCGCCAGTGGCCATGCCTGCCTCCTAGAAGCGGAAACCAACCTCTACCGGATTCTGGATTGGGAAGGATTTGTACCACAGGCCATGCTGCAACGAGCCTAAATCACTTCCAACGGTTTCACCCTGCATTCGCCCCCTACATCCCCCATTCTGGGGGACTGTGAGATAGTCAGAACCCCCCAAATTGAAGTTTTGTCAGTCAAACAGTCTGAGGGGTCTAGTCCCCTAAAAATCTAACGTCGGCACGTCCCGATTGTCGGCCTGAAAAAAGGGCTGACGCTCAAATCCCAGCAGTCCTGCCACTAGCCCACTGGGAAAGCTGCTAATGTGACGATTGTAGAGCTGCACCGCTTGGTTATAGCGCCTTCGCTCCGTCGCAATTCGGTTTTCGGTACCGGCAATTTCGTACTGAAGATTGCTGAAGGCTTGGGAGGCTTGGAGCTGAGGATCGCGTATGGCAAAGGTCTGAAACGCTGCGATCGCACGATTCATCTCTACTGTTGCCGTCAACTGTTGTTCCAGATTTTGGGCGCTCAGATATTGACTCCGAGACTGATTGAGCTGAGCCACAATGTCTTGGTCATGGCGAGCCGAGGCTTGGGTGACTTGCACGAGCTGGGGAATCAGATCAGCACGACGCTGGAGTTGATTTTCGACCTGTGCCCAGGCGGCCTCTACATTGCCCGCTTCACTCGCCAGCACATTGTAAGTGAAGCCGCCCCACAGGAGCACCACAACCATGACCCCACCCAGCGCATAGGCCAAGGTTCGTTGTCGGGCAGCCGCTTGCTTCTGTTTAATTCGCTCTGCTTTTTGCTGCGCCTGCACTTGCTGGAGCGCCTGCTGCATCAACTGCGGTGGAATTTGGACCTCGGCTCCCGCAGCCATCAAGTCTGACACAGAATAGCTTTGGGTTTGCTCGGCATACAGACGCGAGGCCACAGCCATCACTTCCGGCATCAGGTCTTCAGGAATTCGAGAGTCTGAGTTATCCATAGCATTGCCTGTTCAAGACGCTAAAACTGAAACTTTACCAACTGCCACCTGCACCGCCCCCGCCAGAACTACCGCCGCCAAAACTGCCGCCCCCACCAGAACTACCGCCGCCAAAACTGCCGCCTCCACCAGAACTGCCGCCACTAAAACTGCCACCGTTGCTGCTCGATGAGGATGAGCTAGCGCGTTGAAGTTTTGGAATGACATACTCTTTTTGAGATTGATGCGTACAGCAATGACAGGTATAAGTGGTAACACGAAGCCCAGGTGCACTATAGGTCGGAGGCACCAAAACTTCGGATAGGCTGGTCATCGTCCTCTCGTGACAGTGAGGGCACGCATTAAAGCGTTTCCCCAACTCATAGGCTCGGATGTGAAGCCCATCCTGGATCTGAGGACTACAGCTTGGACAGCGCCAGCCTTCGTAAGCCATGCTGCCTAGGTGCATCGCCACCTTCTGAGGCTGATTCAATTGCGACGTCACTTGTTGTTCATCCACCCCGACCATGGGTGTATCACAGACTTGACAGTGAAACAATCGGTGCGATCGCGACGCCTTGTTAGGGTTAAACCAAGTCTCAGAAATGATCCCAACCAAAGACAGCGAGCAAATAATGCTGGCTACCCCCGCATAAACCACAGATATGAACAAGCTTCCCGCCATATTTGTGGCAGCAACCACAAAAAAGAAGAAGCTAAACGCGACACTTGCAGTTCCAATCCAAACCCACCCAGACACCTTGGCATTGTTGGGGTCAACATGTCCCAATCGAAAGACCCCGCGTGTCGGAATGGGCAATGGCGTCAGTGCGATCTGCCGAGACTTCCAAAAGCAAAACGTAGCAACCCCACTTCCAATCACTAACAACCCCAAAGAAAACCAAATCACCGAACTTGGAAAAAAAGAGCTGATCCGAGCGTAGTTACTTTCAAAAGCCTGTCCTTGAAGAATAGGGAGTAAAGCATCCACCCCAGCCACAATGCCTGCCTCTGGATTCCCAGACCGAAACCGGGGCAAAATCTGTCGCTCAATAATAGTCCCTACCCGGGCATCGGGTAATATTCCTTCTACCCCATAGCCCGTCTCAATTTCGACGCGGCGATCGCCCATAGACACCATCATCAACAGGCCATTATCTTGTCCCAGTTTGCCAATACCCCAATGGTTAAACAGAGTCGTCGTAAATTCTTTCGGGGTTGCATAGGGCTGCGTATCTGGAACTGTGACAATGGCAAACTCAACGCCATTCTCAGATTCCAACTGACTGAGGCGCTGATTGAGGCTCGTCTTAGTGCTGGAACTGAGCACATTTGCCATATCCGTAATCCACCCCCGCGCCGTTGCTTGGGGATTGGGCACCGACTCTACTGGAATGGCATGACCCACCAAAGGCACCATCGTCAAAACCAGAGCGGCTAGAAACGCAAACCCCCAGCTCATCAGTGAGCGTTTTTCTCTCCATCGTTTCCCAGTAAAACTGGCACTGGCTCGAATAGACATGGTCAATCTCCTTCAGTAGGTGGCTAAGTAGCCGACGTCCCAAAAATGAGACGATATTGAGCTTCTAGTTCATTTTGACAGGTATGATTTTCTTGAGCGATTTCCTCTCCTACTTGTTCCGAGCAAGCCACAAGCTGTAAAAATTTTTCATAGACCTGATTCAGTTCAAAGGAATCAAGAGACAAGCAATATTCAGATTGACAAAAACGGCGCATCAAACTATCAATTTTGTCATGGAAAGAAAGGGCAAGAACCGGCTTTTCAAGGAGAAGAGAAAGTAAAATACTATGGAACCTTGAAGCAATGACCCAATCAGCTCTAGAAATTTCATGCATAAGCTGATTAACGGTAGTTGTTGGGTTTTCTATGATTGTCCCATCGTCGATAGAAACGCCTTGCTCATGTAAAATACTCTTGATCTCTTCAATCACTGGACGATCAATTGGATCTTGACCAGTAAAAAAAAGAATTTTATATTTTTGTTGAATCAGCCACTTTACAATCTCAACCATTTGAAATAAATAGTTTTGATAGACCCCATCATCCTTGCTATCTAATCCCGGAGGCATTCCAGGGCGTCTATGGGGTATTGGAGACAAGCCCACAACCTTATGATTCAATTTTTCACAACTTGAAACAAAATGATAGGGAGTGAGGTCTAAACTGTGAGCAAGATCAGGAAAGATTGGATCTTTCTCTCTCTCAAATCTTAGAACATCTTCAATATATTTCTTTGAATTCTTGTCTCGATAGGAACGATAGTCAGCCAGTGAAAGCGCTGTCTTGAAAAAAAACTTACTCAAAGTTGATTGAATCGGTCCTGCCCCAACACTAACCACCAGAAATTTTGTCCGTCTCAGCTTTGAGATGATTGCCCACAGTAGCAAAGCATAGGGTTGCTGCCAAGCTCCTTCAAACACATCATCCAGTTGTCCACCCCCAGACACAATAAAAGCATCAAAATCTTTGAATATCCTGAATGATCTGAAGACTGCAAAACATTCAAGAATGAATTCAAGAGGTAATCGCACTGGAATAAACAGTTTTCGAACAACTGAATTTTGAATTTCTCTAATAGTTTTAGAGACTTTGTAAAATAAATAAATCAATCTGCTTTGAGAATTTTCAATCCACCAAGTATTTCCTGGAACTCCACACATAGCAAAAGCAGGAATATGATGGCGTTTTTGAGTTTCTTCAGGAAAAATTGAGAAGCCAACTATCTCTGCCTGAGGCAGATATTTTTTGAGATTTTGGATCATCGCTGTTTGAATGGCAGCATCTCCCAAGTTGCCATAGCCCCAAGGCCCCATCAATCCAATCTTCAGCGATTTTTTTTGGGAACTAATTAATTCTGATTTCTCTTTAATCTTGCCAAAAAACATCTTGGCCTAAATGTATTTTTCCAGACGTTAAAGATCAAATCTTAGGCCAAAGGACGTTGTTGATGTGTTGCTATCCGCTGTCCTGTAAAGCCAATATAAATTAGTCCAAAGCCAGCAATAATAGCGCCCATCAGCCACTTCACTGTCAGCTTAAGTAAGCGTCGCTGCTGCTGCCGCTCTACGGATGCAGCTTGCTCACGAATGGTGACGCGATCGTTTTGAACTCTCGCAATCAAAGCAGACTTAATTTCATTGGGGGGCTGACCCACCACATCTTGAATGTTAAAGCGCTGGGCAAAAGCAGCTACATCTTCTGGGGAGGCCGCTGTAATTTGATTTTCAAGCTGGTCTAGTCGCTGTACTTGCTCAGACACCTCTGCGGTTCGCTGTTCATTTCCTTGGTTATTCAGGCGCACCGCATTTGCAACTGTCAAAGGCATTGTCAGTAACAAACAGATGCCTACGAGAATAGCAACAAATCCCAAGGGTCGCAGAATTTTCTTTTCAAATAAATTTCGATAGCGTAACCCTCCATAGAACACCAGTACAAAACCAATTAAAGTCACGGGCACCCGCTCAATCAAGCTGCCAATTGTTTCATATTCCCATCGAGGGTTCATAAACTGAGCTGGAATTATCTGATCTGCCACATCAATTAAGGCTAGTAAGAGTAAGGCATATCCTCCAATTCTGACGATAAAAGTATGCCCCCATTGGCTAGTCGTTTTTATCGCATTGGCCTTTTGCTTGATAGAAAGTACTTTCGACTTTTTTTGCATGTTTTTTATCTCAAAAGAAGAAACGATCGAATCCCAAACCTCTTGTAATCTCTAAGAGACTTTCAAACTGTCTAGTTTTGGAAATCGCCTGCGCCAAAATACTTGCCAATCAGACCAAAATGCTTCCAAATCTTCGTAGGCTTCTGCGGGAGATTGAGCATCTAGGGGACGACGTAGGTGCGTCCATAGACAGCGGTTATCCACATAGTCTCGCCCCAAAAGATATAGATGGTTCCTCCAGCCTTGAATAAACTGATTAAAGGTTACTGTGCTTCTTCCAGTAGGCGCGATACAAGCACTCAGATAGGCATAAGACTGATCAGTATACAGTTGGTAAAACCCCCGCCCAGGTCTTTGACGAACTTCGCTTTTTAGGGGGATACTCATTTGCTTAAAAGCCTCAAAATTCTCATAAAATTGCTCTAAACTACCCCCTGTACCTTCCACATATAGGATTTCAACCTCCAGGGGTTTATCCTGAAAAATATATCCGTAAAAGCGACTATCAAACCTCTCGACATAAGAATTTTGTGACGATCGATCCGTGGGCTGGCTGTCTCGTAACGTTGCACCTGCCAAAGATACTTGATCCGGAAATGAAAATACAGTTTGCGGCACAGTGAACGATTTGATCACAGATCGAACCAACACTCCGGATGCCCCTACAAACAAAACGGCTAGCAGTGCCATGCGGAATTTTTCCACGACTAAGCAACCTCACGGTTAGAAATTGGCTTTAGATCCGCATCATGGGTCTGCATAATCCACAGACAAAACCCAGCAAATAACAACATAGATGCAACGGGAAATAGATTGGAGCCTGAACCCACATGCCAGAATTCAAAAGCTTGCTTGCGTTGTGCTGCTGCCAATATGGTCATCAAGACCAACCGAATCAGGTTAATGCTGTAGGCCAACGTTACAGCCACAACAGGAACCACAAGCTTTTCCCACCAATAACTCGGAAAAATTACCAGGTAAGCCAGGGATAGACGCAATAACTCAAGCGTCGCCTTGAGCCCAGAGCAACCTCGGTAAACCCGAACGCCTCCTCCAGGCAAGATGACATTGACGCCATCTCGGGTCACATCAAATCCGAGATACCACAAAATTGCTGTGGTTGAGCGAGCTGCCAACACACTTAGATTGACGCCTTGCTCAAGGGCATTGCCTAAGACGCCTTCGGGGAGTGCCAACACTAACAGCAACCCAAGTTCCTTGGCATATTGAGGAAGACGCTTGGCTCCCGAGCCGATCATCCCCAACCCTAAGGCCAAAATAAACGGCTGGATACGGATAAATGGATCGTAAGTGAGCATCACCCAGCCGCGATACAAGCCCCAAGTAACTAAAATGCCGCCCCCGATCGTTGAGAACAGGTCACTGCGTAGGGTCAAAGAAGGGTATCGATTCCAGAGTAAATAGCCTACCCCTCCCCAAAATAGAGCCATAATGGCGACTAAATCAGCATTTCGAGTGTATATCCAGGCCAGAGTTAAATTTAAGATGGCTAAACAAAGGCCAAGAGCGGCCAACCAGACGACAGGATTTTGCAGTGGCTCAAGAAAGGTCTTGAATGAGGACGGCTTGAGACTTTGCATTAGACTTAGGGTTTATTTATTGGCCTTGAGCGGGGGTGAAGGGATTTTTAGCAATTTCACCAATTTCACAGGCAAGGGAAATGGCAAAAGGCACCGTATTGTTAAATCCATAGGTGCTGCTAGGCTCTTGAACCTCGACGTGGAGGTGAGGCCCTGTACTCCAACCTGAGTTACCGGTATAGCCGATCAGTTGACCTGCTTCAACCCAATCTCCGGCTTTGATGTTTGCCCGAGATAAAAAACCTTGCTGAAGATGCACATAGGCTGAGCGATAGCCGCCATCGTGTTCCAGCCACACATAGTTGAATCGAGCTGCATTTTCACGTCCACCACCGGTGTCAGGATATTTATCCCGAACCCCCAGTACTCGGCCTGCCCGCATCGCGTAGATTGGGGTGCCGATCGAGGCCGCAAAGTCATAGGCAAATTCCATTCGGCCTTGATGGGTAGTCCCTCGAGTTCCCTGGCTAAGCCAGCCTTGTCCATTCAAGGGATGGCAAAATCCTACTAGGGGAGAGGCCACAGTTGGAGTCCTAGAGAGGGGCGCTCTCAAGTGCTCAGGCTTGCGAACCATAGGCTGGCGAGTGGGTGCCCCTGCCGCACTGAGGCCAGAAGCCCCCCCCTGTCGGCTGTCAAGCAGGGTGGTATCGATGCGATGATTGGCTTCGCGCCCTTCATTGGGGTTAGCAACGGCCACCTTCGGAAATGCAGTTACGACTGTACTTAAAGACAGCATGGCTGTTGCAACCCAATTCCGCCACCGCTGCTCAAACAGTGCTCGTTGCAGTTCCTGCTCTGTTACGAGTCCTTCTTGGACTAAAATCTCACCTAATTTGAGGGCATGTCCGTGCTGAAGCGACAGTGCTTGAGAGAGTTGAGCAGGGGTAATCAGCCCTTTTTGAATCAGGACTTCTCCGACTCGGAGCTTTTCACGCTGTTGTCTATAAGTTTTCAGCATAGAGATTACCTGAGTTAACCAGCTTGGAACCGTCTTTTATCACAGGGCGCATGACTGAACCCGCCCCAGTGCTATCAACTAACATCCACAAGACTGGCGTTTATATTTGTTTACTGGGTCGCTGAAGACCGATGAAGCAAAGGCCAAGGTAGAGGTTCACTGTACCTGAAAACAACGACAACAGAATTGGGATGTTTGCATAGGGTGGACTAGAAGCTTGGACAGGCAACCGATGTTTGCCTTCTATCTTAGCTTTCCCAGAAGTGAGCCTCAAACCAACAGCTACAGTAAACGATTCTGGCACAGTCTATTTTCGTGGCTGTGTCTTTGCGCCGGAGAATGGGCTGACTGCATGAGAATCTAATCCTACGCTAGTTCGTTAGTAAGTTGAGGTAAACATGGGTTCTGGGTCTTGAAATAAAGGAGTGCTCAAATACCGCTCACCAAAGCTAGGCTGAACCATCACGATTAATTTACCTTGATTTTCTGATCGTTGTCCGACCTGAATGGCTGCACACAGCGCTGCCCCGGATGAAATACCAGAGAGAAGCCCTTCTTCTCTGGCCAAGCGCCTTCCATAGGCGATCGCATCTTCATCACTGACCGTAATCACCTCGTCAATGAGCTCTACCCGGAGGACAGGTGGCACAAACCCGGCACCAATGCCTTGGATTTTGTGCGGCCCTGGACACCCACCTGACAAAATCGGACTGCTGAGCGGTTCAACTGCAATTGCCTGGAAAGACGGTTTGTATTTTTTCAAGGCTTCTGCGACTCCGGTGATGGTACCGCCTGTGCCCACGCCAGAAATGAGAATATCGACTTGTCCCTCTGTATCCTCCCAAATCTCCTGAGCAGTTGTTTCTCGATGAATTTGGGGATTGGCCGGGTTGTGAAACTGCTGGAGCATGTAGGCGTTGGGCAAGGTATCAACAATTTCTTGAGCCCGCTCAATACAGCCGCGCATCCCCTCACTACCTGGTGTCAGCTCTAAATCGGCACCATAGGCTCGGAGCATGGCTCGACGCTCTGCACTCATGGTTTCTGGCATGGTTAGAATCAGGCGGTAGCCTTTTGCTGCCGCAATCATTGCCAGCGCAATACCTGTGTTTCCTGAGGTTGGCTCTACCAGAATCGTTGCTCCGGGCTTGATTAAGCCCTGCGCCTCAGCTACGGCAATCATGTTGGCTCCAATGCGATCTTTGACCGAAGCAGCCGGATTCATGCTTTCTAACTTCACCACAATTTGGGCGACACACCCTTCAGACTGCGGGATCCGATTGAGTTGTACCAGCGGGGTTCGACCAATCAGCTCAGTAATGTCATGGGCAATGCGCATGGGCGGTTCTCCTCAGAGCGAAAGGGATGAAGCGGGGGGGTTTCCGACCTAGGCTGGGGGTGGGATCACCCTAAATGTAATACATCAAATCAGCATTGTTCTGAGCGTCACGGCGATCACACAAATCTTGCAGCGTATGGGCTTGTAAAACTTCACTGGCCGCCTGATTGACTTCTTGCCAGAGTTCTCGAACAACCAAGCGTTCTAGAGAATGCTCTCCTTGTTGAGCTGATTGAGCCTCACGGCCTTCAATACAGGTCATGACATCTAGTAAAGTAATCTGCCAGGGCTGACGGGCTAACAAATAGCCCCCTTTAGCGCCTCGTTGTGAGCGAATCAGCCCAGCTCGGCGAAGGTTTGACAGAAGTTGTTCTAAATAGCGATCTGGAATCTGTTGCTGCTCGGCAATTTGTCGAATTTGGAGTGGATCTCCCTGGGGGACGTGATCCGCCAGTACCATGAGTGCTAGCAATGCATATTCGCTTTTGCAAGAAAGTTCCACAAGTTCTGCCAAACTCAACCATAAGGGTTAATCCTTTGCTTTTCAGTATATCCCGGTTTTCCGCTAGGTTTTATGGAGTTTCAGCAAAGCTTTGGGGTGGACGCCATGCTTGATTTTCCGCGTCTCTATAATCCCAATCTAATCGACTTATAGCCCAATCCAGCTTTGATAGGCGTTAATTAATTGTTGCCCCCAAAAGGTTGACAGTCCAGCACCTAGGGCTAAGAAAGGGCCAAAAGGAATGGCTTGGCGGCGGCCTAACCAGCCCAAGGCCATGCCACCTATGCCCACTACTGAGCCTAAGGTGCAGGCCAATAAACTGCTCACCAGCAGTAGGGGCCAGCCCAGCCAAGCTCCGATCATAGCTGCCAGTTTAGGGTCACCTCCGCCCATTGCTTCCTGGCCGATAGCTAACAGTCCTGCCAATCGAATCAAGTCAAAGAGCCAAATACCAATGATGGCTCCCAAAAAAGAGCTGATCAGCCCCTGAGCAAGACCCATCCAGTGCCCTTGGAGGGCAAATCCTAGGATGCTTTGAAAGATCAGCCCTAAAATAACCCCAGACTTGGTTAGGGGATTGGGCAGGGTCATTGTATCTAGGTCAATAAGCGCCAAGGCCAAGAGCCAGCTCAAAAAAAGCCAGTAGCCCAAGGTATGGAGTGTGAGACCAAACCAGAGAAAGGTGAATAAAAACAGACCTGCGGTTACGGCTTCTACAATGGGGTAGCGCTTAGCAATGGCCGTCTGGCAATACCGACAGCGTCCCCGCAGCCATAGCCATCCTAAAACGGGGACATTGTCATAAAAGCGCAGTCGTGTGTGGCATTGGGGGCAGCGAGAGGGGGGATTTAGCAGTGAGATTCCTGTGGGTAATCGGTAGACGACTACATTGAGAAAGCTGCCGACAGCAGCTCCGGTTCCCAAGACCAACCCCCACATTAGCAACTCAGCCCAAGACATGATGGCGCAGTTGATACGGCAACAAGACAGATTCAAGGGGCCAGAGCACGAAGCATTCGTTCCAATGGTGGCTCAGGGCAGATGCGGCTACAAGCCTTCTTCTGCAAGTTCAGATTCTAAATGATCCAGGGCTTCCATAGAAACAAATTGTTCGTGGGGCAATAATATTGGCTGACCAGAGAAGATGAGTTGTCCTCGGTAGGTTTCACAGTTAACGGCTACTCCAAGTGGACGCTGAGGATGCAGATGCACCTGACAGTAGTTTTTGTAGACATGTCGAGCTGAGGCTAGTAGGGATGTACTTAGGGTGGGCAGGGGCGAAACTGCGACGTCAGTGAGCGCATCACTGTTGCGTTGTGCGTATGCCACAGAACTATTCCTATCTTGAATGATTAATTGTTCTTTGTATCAGAAGCGTCTACTTTCAGCAAGTTTGCACGTAACATCCAGCAACACCTTTACAGGGCTTTGAGCCTGAGCGGCGATTTTGCTTGGGAGGGGGGCGGTTGCCGTTTACAGGTGTGGTGAGCGGTATAAGGGGGGATTAGCTGGGCTGACCTTTAGATCTTCCGATGAAGGGGACTGAAGCTTAAAGAAGCGATAGCCTCGACAGCATTCATCGAGGGCTATCGCTTCAATGGCTGCACAGGGTGCAATGGCTGCTTTATTTGGAAGACCTGCACTATTTTGAATGGCAGGTTGGGCAAAGGCGTTAGTTTGTGGTTCCTTCAGCAGGAGCGTCAGGTGGAGTTGTGCCCTCGGGAGCCGGTTCAGGCTCGGTTTCAGGTGCTGGTTCTTCGATCGCTGGTTCTTCGATGACTGGCTCTTCGGAAGCACTGTCGCAGGCAGCCAGGGGCACCAATAGCCCCATGACTAAAAGTAAACCCGTTAATTTGGACAATTTCATTGAGTTATCTTCCCACCAAAAGTAATGTTTGTATTTTGAGATACATCAGCAATGTATACTATCACACCAAAAGCAAATCTGTCGTGCTGTTTTGTTGCTGATCAATGCGGTCTGAATAGGGTTTTAGTCTGACGGGAAAAGAAGCTAGATACAGTGGCGACACAACCAACAGCCTGGGTGGAGGGAGGCGAACTCTAGCGCCCCGCTAGACTGATAGATGATGCTAGAGATGACGCTGAGTTTATGCAATTTGAAGTCACAGTAGATCCTCCTAAAGGCAGAAATCCGAGGTTGCCAAACTGGGCGGGTGCGATCGCACATCCAGCGGTAGAGTTTGGCCCCACCCCTTTACCGGTTTTGTCTGGAGCCATTCCGGCCAGCTTAAGGGGTAGCCTTTACCGAAATGGTCCCGGTCTGCTGGAGCGTCAGGGGCAACGGGTGGCGCATTGGTTTGACGGAGACGGAGGCATTCTTGCGGTTCACTTCAAGGATACAGGAGCCACAGGGCTTTACCGCTACGTCCAAACCCAGGGTTGGCAAGCCGAAAACCAAGCCGACCGCTTTTTGTATGCAGGCTATGGACAGCAGGCCAGCGGCCCGATGTGGAAGCGCTGGGGAACTCATACCAAAAATACTGCCAACACCTCTGTCTTGGTGCTTCCCGACCGACTATTGGCACTCTGGGAAGGCGGATTTCCCCATGCCCTCGACTTGGAGACCCTCGCCACCCAAGGCTTAGACGACCTAGGCAGTCTTCAGGAAGGCATGACCTTCTCGGCGCATCCTAAAATCGATCCCGAAACGGGTGAGATCTATAACTTTGGGGTACGCTACGGCCCTCAGCCCAGTCTTCAGCTCTATGGTTGCGCTCCCTCGGGGCAGATCCAACATCAAGCTAAAATTCCCCTAGCGCATGCGCCCTTAATTCATGACTTTGGCTTAGCAGGGCCCTATCTCGTATTTTTAGTGCCGCCCGTTCACCTCCAACTGCTGCCTGTTTTGTTAGGTCTAAAGGGATTTAGTGATGCCCTCCAGTGGCAGCCCCAGTTTGGCACCCAGGTGATTGTGGTAGAGCGAGCCACCCTGACTGAGATAGCTCGCTTTGAAGTTGAACCCTGGTTTCAGTGGCATATTGGCAACAGCTACGTCACGGAATCCGGTGCCCTGATCGTAGACTTAGTGCGCTATCAGGATTTTCAAACCAATCAGTGGTTGCAGGAAGTAGTCACGGGGCAACCCCAGACGCTGGCTCCCGGAACACTATGGCGGTTGCATTTAGACGTAAAAACCCGGCAATTGACCCACCAACATCCTCTGTGGCACTGTGACTGTGATTTTCCCAGCGTAGCCCCCCAGGAGCAGGGGCAGCCCCATCAGTTTCTTTACTTCAGCACCCAGTCATCACCAGATGCGCCCACCGAGGAATTTTTTAATGCCATTGGCTGTCTGGACAATTGCACCCAAGCGGTGACTTCGGTGGTCTTCCCCGAGGGCTGCTATCCCATGGAGCCTGTTTACGTGCCTGACCCCGTAGAGCCCAGCCGGGGCTGGATCGCAACGGTCGTCTATGACAGCCAGCAACACCAAAGTACGGTTCAGGTGTTTCGCGCTCATCCTTTAGAGCCAGAGGCCATTTGTGTCCTGGCATTGCCTGAGGTGATTCCCTTTGGGTTCCACGGACGCTGGCAAGCCCAGTGATAAAGCCTCAAGCCTCAAGGGTCACTTCTGCGCCTTTGAGATCAAGGGCAAGGGCTTGAACCTGTGCTTGAACTCCGGCTTGTTTCCAGGTGATCCCCATTTGGGTTGCTACCTGTGCGGCCTGCTCTATCCCACACAGCGCCAACAGAGATGGCCCTGCTCCGCTGATGACCATCCCGTACGCACCTGCCTCCAGAGCCGCTTGGCGGACTGCGGCATAGCTGGGGATCAGGGTTTGGCGGTAGGGCTGATGGAGTCGATCATCCAGTGCCATTGCTAACCAGTTGGCATTGCCAGACTCTAAGGCTTTAATTAAAACACCCAGGTGAGCCGCATTGAAAATGGCAGCCTCATAGTCGCACTGGGATGGCAAAACAGCCCGAGCCGAATGGGTCGAGAGTTCAAAATCTGGAATTGCAACCACGGGTACAATCGACTCTGGCCAATGAATGGGACAGAGTGTCCAGCCTTGCTCAGCCCCTTGAGCGGCGAGATAGCATCCCCCTAGCAGGGCAGGAGCCACATTGTCAGGATGCCCTTCAAGGGCAATGGCTAGATCCAGAATTTGAGCTTGGTTTAGGGGTGACCCCGCCAGGGCATTGGCTCCTAAAAGCCCCCCCACAATGGCGGTCGCGGAGCTGCCCAGACCCCGGGCGAGAGGTACCCCCAGGTGGATCTGAAGCGCTACCCTGGGCGAGGATTGCCCTAGATGTTGAAAATAGTGCACAAAGGCACGGTAGGCTAGGTTTGAGGCATTGGTACTCACCCGCTCTGCCTCTGCCCCAGTGACTTGAATGGTGAAGTGCGCCTCTGAAGGGTCGAGGCGCTGAAACTGAAACAGATTATGGCAATTGAGCGCGGCTCCCAAACAGTCAAAACCAGGCCCAAGGTTGGCAGTGGTGGCAGGCACTTTGACAGTGACAAGGGTCGGAGCAGACATGGTACGCGGGCGTCCTCAACAGTTCTCATCCTGTCACAAATTGGGTTCGGATTGTTGTCAATGATACACTGCTAGAGAGTTGACAAATCATGCCAGTTGAAGACTTCAGAGCCATGAAACTCTAGGTCTGGTGTGAGGCGTTGGGTTCCCTGTCCATCTGACGTGACATGCCTAAGGTTATGCCTTCCTGGACGACCCAAGACTGCCCTCAAGGGTCATCCCAAGATTTTAATCAAGATTCTAATTTGGTTCAGGCTGTCCAACTGGACAGTGGCCTGACCCTGATTCATCAACAGGTCACCGCCACGCCGGTGACGGTGGTAGATGTGTGGGTTCATGCGGGGGTTTGTGCTGAACCCCATTCCTGGCCCGGATCGGCTCACTTTTTAGAGCATATGATTTTTAAGGGCACGCCGACCCTGGCTCCTGGGATGTTTGATTGGATGATTGAGGGGCAGGGTGGGGTTACCAATGCGGTTACCAGCCACGATCATGCCCACTATTTTATGATTACGGCGGCAACTGACCTGGCTCAGACTTTGCCCTATTTGGCAGACCTATTGCTGAATGCTGCTATTCCTATCACAGAGTTTGAGGCGGAACGGCAGGTCATTTTGGCGGAAATTGCTCAGATGCAGGCGAATCCTGATTGGCAGGTTTACCATGCTTTGCTGCGGGGTATCTATGGGGCTCACCCCTACGGACGACCTGTGCTAGGAAGCCCTGAGCAGGTGCAGCAGCGATCGGCATCTGAGTTGCGGCTGTTTCATCAAATGTACTACCAACCCAATAACATGACCTTGGTGGTGGTTGGAGATGTCAGCCGCGATCGCGCCATCGATTTAGCCTCGAAACACTTTCAAGCTTTGCACCGTGGGTCATGTTTCCCGTCGCTGCGGCCACGTCCGATCAAGACCCCTCTGGCAGAATCGGCTCGATCACATTGTATGCTGCGTCTGCCGGGTATTGAGCAAGCACGCCTGATGATGGCTTGGCTAGGACCGAGCCTGGACGAACTAGAAGATGGATATGGACTAGATGTGCTAGCCACCCTGCTCACCGGAGGACGCAGGGCTCGCCTCGTCCAGGAGCTTTGCGATCAACGGCAGTGGATCTACAGTATTGACAGCAGTTTTACAGCGCAGCATCAGGGAGGCATCTTCACCATCTCAGCGTGGCTACCCGCCCCTAACATGGCTGCGGTCAAGGGTGTGATTAATGAAACCATTGCTGAGCTTCAGAGCACCCTAATTCAGGAAGAAGATCTCCAACGCTGCCAGCGGCTTCTCTGTCACGACTTTATCTTTTCTACCGAAACCCCGAGTCAATTGGCCGGAATCTATGGCTACTACGGCGTCTGCAATCAGTTGCACCGGGCGCTGACCTATGCGACGGTGATTCAAAAAATGACCCCTGCTGATGTGCAGCGGTTGGCTCAACAGTATCTAACCCCTCGACGTTGTACCCTGGCGACCCTAGAGCCTGATGAGGCTGCTTCTGGTCTATGGGTGTAAAGGATCCGCCATCGGTGATGCCAGTGCGGGCAATGACCTCTCAGCGCTGGATACTTGCCAACGGTCTGACAGTGATTGTCACTGAGAATCCGGTTGCCAATATCATTGCGGCACGGCTGTTTGTGCGCGGCGGGAGTCTCACAGAAACCCAGACGACAGCAGGACTGGCTCATTTGTTGGCGGCCACTCTCACCCAGGGGTCTGCCGCCCACTTGCCCTGGGTCATGGCCGATCAAATTGAACGCGCAGGGGCAGGGCTTAGCGTTCAGGCTGCTCCCGACTATTGGGTCTTGAGCTTGAAAACCGTTGCCTCAGAGTTTGAGACAATCCTAGCTTTGGCCGCTCAGGTGCTCAGGTCACCGACTTTTCTAGAAAACCAAGTGGTGCGATCGCAGCAGCTCCTGATCCAAGACATTCAGACACGCCAGGAACAGCCTTTTATGGTGGCGATGCAAAATCTCCGGCAGGCACTTTACCCCAACCATCCCTACGCCCATGCCACCCCCAATAATGCTGCTTGCTTAGAGCAGATCACGACTGCCGACTTGCAACAGGCTCACGACACCTATTTTCGTCCCGATCAAGTGGTCATCAGCATTGCCGGACGGGTGAACCCCACCACCATCCTGGATTGGGTTGAACAGTATTTTGGGGATTGGTCCCGCCCCAGTCCCCAGCCGACCCTGCCTAATTTTGCCTTAGCACCCGCCTCAAACTCACCTCAAACCACCCTCCTTTCTAGCAACCAAGTCACCCTCATGCTCGGTCACTTGGCTGCCGCCGTCCATGAGCCTGACTACGTGCCCTTAAAGATTCTGCATACCTATCTGTCCAATGGGTTTTCCAGTCGCCTGAGCACAGAGCTCCGTGAAAAACGAGGATTGGCCTACGAAATCTCTGGCTTTTATCCCACCCGCCTAGATCCCTCCCATTGGGTCGTGCATTTAGCCACTGCCCCCCATCAAGCCAAACTAGCCCTCTCTTTACTCGAAGCTGAAATTGCCCAGCTCTGGCAACAGCCCCTCAGCACAGAGGTGAGCGATCGCGCCAAACGCAAGCTACTCGGTCAATATGCCCTAGGCAAGCAGACCAATGTTCAACTGGCGCACCTAGCAGGGTGGTATGAGTGCCTGGGGTTAGGTTTGGCCTATGATGCGGCCTTCCAAGCCCAAGTCATGGCGACAACTCCTACCGAACTCTATCAGACGGCGCAGCGCTGGCTCCAATGTCCAATCCGTTCCCTAGTCGGGACTGAATCTGCCTTGGCATCCCTGGGCTAAGGGTCTGTCACATTAAATTTGCTGGGTTACGGCAGGCTGGATGGCACGCTCGGGGCGAAGGTTATGCCAAGGAATGATCGGGTGGTAGTGCTTCGACCCACTCTAAATATTGACCCTCAAGAAGATAGGCTCCCCTTTCGAAGCGGACGCTCCAATGGTTTCCCGGTTCATAGCTCAAAATGGTACCTTCTTCTCCTACCCGAATCACCGAGGCAGGCCGTAACATTGGCATGGGTTCAGCGGTTTTGACATAGGGGGGCAAGGCCACGATGCGCACGCGATCCCCTGCCTCAAAGGACGGCTCACTCAAAGATTCAGCAGAGGGTTGAGATGACATGTTCAGAGGCTCTAAAACTGCCGTAAAAACCGGAGGTCGCTGGTAAACAGACGGCGAATATCATCAATTTGATGCAGCACCATGGCAAAGCGCTCAAGACCAAAGCCAGCCGCAAATCCAGTATAGACTTCGGGGTCATAGCCCACCCCTTTGAGCACATTGGGATCGACCATGCCGCATCCGAGCACCTCTAGCCAGCGGCCTCTCCACTGCACATCCACCTCGGCAGAGGGCTCGGTGAAGGGGAAATAGCTAGCTCGAAACCGGATCGGTACATCTCCAAAGATCTGTGCCAAAAAGGCTTGAATCGTCCCTTTGAGATCGGTAAAGGTTAATCCTTGATCCACCGCCAAGATTTCAATTTGATGGAATACCGCTCCATGGGTGGCATCTTCGGTGTCGCGGCGATAGCATCGCCCTGGGGCAATGATGCGCACCGGAGGTTGGTGGTTTTCTAGGTAGCGAATTTGCACTGAAGAGGTGTGAGTGCGCAAGAGGTTGCCATCACTGAGATAAAAGGTGTCCTGCATGTCCCGGGCGGGGTGATCGGCTGGGGTATTGAGGGCTTCAAAGTTGTAGTAATCGGTTTCCATTTCAGGGCCGCGCGCTACGGTATACCCCAACCCCACAAAAATATCCAACACTTGATCTAAGGTGCTGTTCAGAGGATGGATGCCACCCTGGGGGGTATAGACCCCCGGCATGGTGACATCCAGGGTTTCAGCAGTTAGTTGGGCGGCAATTTCGGCGGCTAGCAGGCGCGATCGCGTCTCCTCAATTGCCAACTGAACCGCGTCTTTAACTTCATTGGCCAGTGCTCCAAGTCGGGGTCGCTCAGATGCATCCAGCTTCCCCATCCCTTTGAGAATTTGAGAAAGCTCACCTTTCTTGCCTAAAAATTTCACCCGGAGCTGCTCTAGCCCCTCCAAAGAGTCAACCGTCGCAATGGTTTGCGGGGCTGATTGTTGGAGAGTGGTTAGCTGGGTTGCGAGGTCGCTCATGTTTTCCAAAACAGGGCTGCAAAGGGCGGACGAGTAGGCTTGCCGACCTCGATCTTAACGCACCCTGTCTCTGAGAAGCAGTTGACTCGTTATTTAGCCTTATGCAGTTCGTTGGGGAGATAGCAGTTCTCACCGGAGTGAGGTACGGGGTGGGGGGCACTGCCCCCTGCACCCCATGGACTCCATTGATCTGTAAACCGCTGATCTGTAAACCGCTATCCCATTACCGTCCCGATTCGCTGCCTAGGGCAGATTCGTCTAAACGAGTCTCTAAATATTGACCAATCATCATTTCTGCGCCAGCTCGGGAAATGATCGTTTGTCGGGTGCGATAGGCCGTACCAATCAGCTTCAGTTCTTCTTCAAAGCTGGAGTCGTTATACTCAGTACGCAGGCACAGGGTTTTAGCATCGCGAAAAAAATAGTCGGCAGTTACGGGCTTGGGAGTGGCAAAGCCGCGATCTCGGAACAACATACTCCCCCGGACGCCAAATACTGTAGATCCCCTGGAGAGCCTCGACTGCGACGTTTGATCGTGACTGCTCCAGGTGGCACGAGCCCCGCAAACAAATACCTGGGCGTCGTCTAAGCCATGACGCTGAGCCAAAGCCACCAACTCTGGACAGCCTGGGCGTAAATAGTCCACAGTCAGCAAACTGACCACCTCTTGAACCTCACCGCTTTGGAGGGTGTAGTACCGCCGCTCAGACCGCCAGTGACCGGCAGACTGCTGAAAAAACTGTGCAGCCAACTGCTCAGGTGTGGCTGGGGCAATGTGCACTTGCCCAGTTGGCACTCCCTCGGTGTGCACAGAATGAATCGGAAAAGTCATAGGTCACCTCGGCGCAAAGCGCCCTAGTATTAAAGTGGCACTCAAGGCAAGACACTTTTAACAAAACTTAATATTTATTCTAGCCTAACGGTGAAATTGACGACAAGGATGGCTTGTGCCAGGGGCTGCCACAGCCCATCTGCTCTAGCTGCCCCTAGCGTGCCCAGATTTTGGCAAACCCTCCCTCGGGATTCAGTAAGTATTTATACGGATTTCTGGGAGGTCTAGGCGCAGGTCAAGATTGAAGACCCTTGCGAATGGAAGCTGATACTTCAGCGTTAGGGGCAGCAGCGTCAGGGGGCTACGGTGTACACACATCTCTGGATAAACCCATTCCACCCTACATTAGCCCCCCCGACCCCCCAAGTTTGGGGGGAGATCGGCAAAAACTGGGACTCTTTCCCCCCAAATTTGGGGGGTTAGGGGGGCGAGTGCAAAGATGTTGAGTCTTTTCAAGACTTGTGTGTACACGGTAGGTCAGGGGTGGGGGAACGTGAAGAAGGACCCCCAGCAAGCTTGATCGATTAGGACATAAGGGATTTAAGCCAGCACGAATGAGAGTTTTTTATCAATGTGATTAGTTTTGGGATATGTATAAGTAATTCAGCAGTTTTGGGGCGTGTTTGATTACAAATCCCGTTGCGATCTCTATCTGTCGGTTGTTTTAAACCCAGTTTTTTCCCGTAGTATCAGGAATAGAGTTCCAATGTTGCCTGTTTTGGCAGCAGAGGCATCCATAGCGTATGTCTGGGACATTTTATTCTGCCGTTTCCGTGAATGAGAGGATTACTGCATGGCAACTTACAAGGTCACTTTGGTCAACGACGCCGAAGGTCTCAATACCACCATCGAGGTGCCCGACGATGAGTACATTCTCGATGTCGCTGAAGAACAAGGAATCGATTTACCCTTTTCCTGTCGTGCTGGAGCCTGCTCAACTTGCGCTGGCAAGATTGTTGAGGGAACCGTTGACCAGTCTGATCAATCTTTCTTGGATGACGATCAAATTGAAGCTGGGTTCGTGTTGACTTGCGTGGCTTACCCGACCTCTGATTGCAAAATTGAAACCCACCAAGAGGAAGCACTGTACTAAGGTTGCTGGCATCGCTCCTTTCAAGTCTCATGGCTAATTTGCCTAGGCTGCGCTGCATTCTTGATGTGGCGCGGCTTTTTCTTTGGCTCCACTGGTTTTCTCAGAACCATGGGAATCGCGTAGAGACGTTTTGCGCCAAAAGCATTCATGCACAGCCCCGACCCGGTGGGAGGCAACCATGACCCAGGTAGATTATCTCCGCATTAGTTTGGTAGACCGATGTAATTTCCGCTGTCAGTATTGTATGCCTGAGCACCTGGAGCTGAACTTTCTCCGGCGAGCTGAGTTGCTATCGAGTTCTGAGTTACTGACCCTGGTTCGTGAAGTTTTCATTCCTGAGGGATTTACACGCTTCCGTCTTACTGGGGGAGAGCCGTTGCTCCGTCCCGATGTGGTAGAGATCGTGCGGCAGATGGCAGCCCTGCCTCAAGTTATAGATCTGGCAATGACCACCAATGGGTTTTATCTCAAGGCCCTGGGTCAGGATCTATACAATGCAGGTTTACGGCGGATCAATATCAGCCTGGACTCTTTAGTGCCAGATACCTTTGCGCGCTTGGCGGGACAGCCCTTGACCCGAGATCCAGCAAAATCGCGCTGGCAGCAGGTATGGCAGGGGATTCAGCATGCCTATGAATTGGGATTTGACCCTTTGAAGCTGAATGTGGTTGTGATTCCGGGCATGAATGACCACGAGGTGCTAGACCTAGCTGCATTAACCCTAAAGCGGCGGTGGCATGTCAGATTCATTGAATTTATGCCCATTGGTAATGAGGTCTTGTTTGGTGAGCGGGGCTGGGTCTCTTCTGAGTGCATTCGCCAGCAAATCCGTGAGCGTTGGGGTCTGGCTGAGGGGGGCGTTAAGGGGAATGGCCCGGCGGATGTGTTTCAAATTCCGGGTGCCTTGGGCACAGTGGGATTCATTAGCCAAATGTCTGAGTGTTTCTGCGATCGCTGCAATCGGATGCGGCTGTCGGCAGATGGCTGGCTTCGCCCTTGTCTGCTCAACGAAATCGGACAAGTGGATTTGAAAACCCCTCTGAGGGCAGGGGTTGCTACCCAAGACCTGCGCGATCGCATTCACCACCTGCTCACCCTAAAGCCTGAAATTAATTACAAAAATCGTGAGTCAGGAACTCAAGGCTTGGGCTACGCGCGCACCATGTCTCAAATTGGCGGATGATCAATGCCCTGCTCAAGAGCGTAAGGTGCGATCGCAACTTTGGCTTTTGATGCTCTGGCTCTGAGCGTTCCATTGCACTTTAGCCCCCAAAGGCTACCCTTGATGCCCTTTAAAGAAGGGCTTATACTACTATTAGTATGACCATAGGTAAGACATGGCTAAGATCTCGATCTCTTTGCCGAACGAATTAGTTCAGTACGTTGATACTCACGTTGACAATCGGAGTGCGCTCATTGAAAGTCTGCTGGAGCAATGGAAACTCCATCAAGAAGACAGGGGACTTGCAGAGGCTTGTGCGGTGGTGGATGAATTGGAGTTGGGATGGGATTCTGAATGGCAAGCCTTAGCAATTTCCGATATGGAAGCGTCTGGATCATAAGCTTTGACCCCTCGGTTGCAACAGAGATCCGCAAGACACGCCCAGGCGTCATCGTCTCTGGCACTCCATTTAACGAAAAGCGTTCTAAAGTAACGGTTTTGCCCTTTACGTCATCACAACCCAATGACCCAAGGATATCGCCAGCAGTTGTCTCAGTGTCTTCTACTGAAGTGAATGGATTGTGGGTAGATAGCTTACTGGTTTGCATCGAACCCATGACCTTCGATAAGCGCAGATTAAACAAATACTTAGGTCAACTAGAGTCTGAATATTTACAGCAGATGCAAGCTGTTGTTAAGCGCTACTTGCGACTGTGAACCAAATTGCCTATGAGAGGCTGTCTTTTAAAGTCTTCCCATGCTCTACATTCGCCCCCCAACCCCCCATCTGGGAGCTTTGATCACTCTTAAGTCCCCCAGAATGGGGGATTTAGGGGGCGGGTGCAAGGCGTTAGAAACTTTTCAAACCGCCTCTGATCGTTAAGCACTTTTTGCAGCAACGACTCAGCGGGGAGAGACAAAGCCCCGCGATCGCGTTTTGTCATAGCTTGAGGTCGATGAGCTACCGCAGGCTTGCGCCAGCACAGGCAAACCCCTGCGACAGATCTGGGTAGGGTTGCCAGAATTTGCCAAACATGAGCAAAATGTAACAGTTTGCAAAGGTATAATGACATCTGTGAACACTTGCCACTTTCCGGGAAGTATTCACGAAACAATACTGTAGCGCCAGGGAACGAAGGGACAACCAGACATGCGTGTAGCAATCGCGGGCGGTGGACTAGCTGGATTAGCCTGTGCCAAATATTTAGTGGATGCTGGGCACACCCCCATCGTTCTGGAGCGGCAGTCCGTCTTAGGGGGGCTCGTTGCAGCCTGGAAAGATGAAGATGGTGATTGGGTTGAGACTGGCTTACATGCCTTCTTCGGAGCCTATCCCAATATGCTGCAACTGCTCAAAGAATTGGGCATCGAAGATCGACTGCAATGGAAAAAACACGCCCTCATTTTCAATCAACCCAGCAAGCCTGGGGTACTCTCCCGCTTTGACGTTCCCGACATTCCGGCTCCCTGGAACGTCATTGTGTCAATTTTGCGCAACAACGATATGCTCACTTGGGAGCAAAAAATCCGCTTTGCCATTGGCCTGCTGCCTGCCATTGTGCGGGGGCAAAACTATGTCGAAGCCATGGACAAATACACCCTTTTAGAGTGGCTGCGGCAGCAGGGCGTTGATGAAACCGTCAACACCGATATCTTTATTGCGGCCTCCAAAGCCCTAACCTTCATCAACTCTGACGAAGTCTCTGCCACCGTTCCGCTGACGGCACTAAATCGCTTTCTCCGGGAGCGCTACGGCTCCAAAATTGCCTTCCTCGATGGTGCCCCTCCCCAACGACTTTGCCAGCCCATTGTGGACTATGTGACTGAACGTGGCGGCACCGTTCGGGTCAATGCCCCTATAAAAGAAATTCTTCTCAACGCCGATGGCAGCGTCCAGCAGTTTGTGATTCGAGGGTCAGAGGGGCAACCCCATGAAGCACTCACCGCCGATGCTTATGTTTCCGCAATGTCTGTTGACGCCCTCAAGCGCTTGCTTCCAGAAGCTTGGCGGCAAGATCCCTTTTTTCAAAAGCTAGAGGGCTTAGAAGGGGTAGAAGTGATCAACGTCCAACTTTGGTTTGATTGCAAGCTCACCGAGGTGGATCATCTGTTGTTTTCGCGCTCACCCCTGCTCAGTGTCTATGCTGACATGAGTAACACCTGTCGTGAATACGCCAACCCCAACCAGTCGATGCTGGAACTGGTGCTTGCCCCAGCCAAAGACTGGGTGGGTCGTTCAGATCAAGATATTATTGAAGCAACCCTTGCCGAGTTAGCCAAACTCTTTCCCGAGCAGATTCCAGAGCCTGCCACAGTGCTAAAAGCCAAAGTGGTGAAAACCCCACGTTCAGTCTATCGAGCTAGTCCGGGTCGCCAAGCTTATCGTCCCAGCCAAATCACCTCGGTACCCAACTTCTTCCTGGCGGGCAGTTATACCTATCAAGAGTATCTTGGCAGTATGGAAGGCGCAGTGCTTTCTGGTAAGCTTACTGCACAGGCCATTGTGACTGCCCTTCTAGAAGCTAATTTGGCAGATTCTGGTGAGTTTTCTGCAAAAGTGCCTACCTCTCCCTCAATGACGAATGCTGCAACTGCCTGAGACCCCCAGACGCACCAAAATCCTTGGCTCTCTTGAAGAAGCCTATGAGCAGTGTCGCCAAATTACGGCACATTATGCCAAGACTTTCTATCTAGGCACTCTGTTAATGCCAGAAGCCAAGCGTCGCGGTATTTGGGCAATTTATCTATGGTGTCGCAAAACGGATGAGCTGGTGGATGGTCCTCAAGCGGCTCAAACCACCACTCAAACCCTCGATGACTGGGAAGAACATTTAGAGTCTGTCTTCTCAGGACACCCCCAAGAGACTGTAGATGTTGCGTTGATTGACACCATCGAGCGTTATGAATTAGATATTCAGCCCTTCCGCGATATGATTGCCGGTCAGCGGATGGATCTCTACCGCAGTCGCTACGAAACCTTTGAAGAGCTAAAGCTCTATTGCTACCGGGTAGCCGGAACGGTTGGGCTAATGTCAGCGGCAGTCATGGGTATTGAGACCTTTTCAGATCGACTCCGTGCCCCCTGGGTCAGCCCCTTTGCAGATCAAGACAGTCCTCTCGATCAGGCTGTCGCCCTTGGCATTGCCAATCAGCTCACTAACATTTTGCGAGATGTAGGTGAAGATGCTCGCCGGGGTCGCATCTATCTGCCCCTCGAAGATTTAGATCTGTTCAGCTATACAGAGCAAGATTTATTCAAGGGTGTGATTGATAACCGCTGGTGCTCGTTAATGAAGTTCCAGATTGCTCGGGCACGCAAGTTTTTTACCCAAGCTGAGGGGGGTATTCGAGCCCTAGAACCAGATGCTCGTTGGCCTGTGTGGTCAGCCCTGATTCTCTATCGTCAAATTTTGGACGTGATTGAACGCAATCACTACAATGTTTTTACCCAGCGGGCTTATGTGCCCAGTCTGCAAAAAATGACCTCCTTGCCTGTGGCCTGGATCCTGTCGCGCTAGCGCCTTATTAGGTCTCCTAGATTCCTTTGGGAGATAGAGTACTAGGCAAATTTGAGCCCAATACTGTTCGCATAAGAGGAATAGACCTTGCACTCGCCCCCTAAATCCCCCATTCTGGGGGACTTTGAGTTCAGAACCCCCCAAATTGGGGGGCTGGGGGGCGAGTGCAAGGTTGTTGGGACTTAACCGAATAGTATTGAATTTGAGCCTACCCAGTATCTGCTGCAGAAAGCCAGTGAGGGGTTCAGGGGTGAAACAGCGTCCATACTACTGGCAACTCCTCCCTTATCTGAAGCGCCATCGGGGCACTTTGCTCATGGCGCTAATCTGCACCCTGGGTTATGGGTTGACGATGCCTATTTTGGCTTACCTGCTGGGTCAGGTTTCAACCTATATTGGCCAGCAAGATCTCAGGGCATTGCTTCAACTCCCTGCCATGGCGGCAGTGCTATTTTTGGCGCGTGGACTGTTTCAGTATGGCCAAGATACTCTGATGGCTTCGGTGGTTTTTCAGATCGCTCTGGATTTGCGAGTGAACCTCTACCGACATCTGCTGTACTTGGACTGGGACTATTTTCAAGAATCGGCTACGGGGGATCTCGCCTATCGGCTTACTGCTGAGGTGGATCGCATCGGAGAGTTGCTGAATAAATTGTTTCACCAGTTTATCCCTTGTAGTTGGCAGTTGGTGGCGGTACTCACTTACATGGTGTATCTGAATGGGTTGCTCACCCTGGCAACCCTGTTCATTGTGCCCCTGATGACGGTGTTGGTGGGTGGGTTCGGCCAACGGCTGCTGCGGTTGTCTCGGCAAAGTCAAAACCGGATTTCGAATCTATCGACCCAAGCGACAGAGGTTTTGGCTGGAATTCGCTTGGTCAAGGCATTTGTTGCTGAAGAGGCGGTGATGACTCGCTTTGGTCAGGAGGCGGAGCACCATCGTCAAGCAAAATATGCCACGGAACGGATACGGGCTATTCAATACCCAGTGGTTGGTTTTTTAGAGGCTATGGCTGTGGCGGTGCTGTTTGTGTTGGGGGGATGGCAAATTTTCTTGGGTCGGCTTTCGGGCAGTGGGTTTATCAGTTTTATTGCGGCGGTGGCGTTGCTCAGCGACCCGATTCAGCGTGTTACTAGTAGTTTTAATGAATTTAAGCAAGCTCAGGCGTCAATTGATCGAGTCTTTAAGTTGTTCCAGCTTCAGCCACAGGTACAAGAACACCCTCAAGCGGTGGCACTGCCCCATGTGCAGGGTAAGGTCGAGTTCTGCCAAGTCAGCTTTGCCTATGGTGGGGGACAGCCTGTGCTGCATCGGTTTGATTTGCGAGTATGGCCGGGGGAGGTGGTGGCTTTGGTAGGGACATCGGGGGCTGGCAAAACAACCCTGATGAATTTACTCTTGCGGTTTTATGACCCGCAAGGGGGGCACATTTGCATTGATGGGATGGATCTTCGCAGGGTGACGCTCAGAAGTCTGCGCCAGCAAATTGGCATAGTTCCCCAGGAGGTGGGGTTGTTTTCGGGGACGGTTGCTCAAAATATTGCCTTGGGTCAATTGGAGTGGGATTTTGCCGCAATTCAAGCTGCGGCAGAGGCTGCCAATGCTCACGCATTTATTATGGAGTTACCCCAGGGCTATGAGACTGGGTTGGGGGAGCGGGGGGTCAATCTTTCGGGTGGGCAGCGCCAACGCCTGGCTATTGCCCGAGCAATCTTGCTGAATCCACGGATTCTGATTTTGGATGAGGCAACTTCTGCTTTGGATTCTGAGTCGGAAGGGCTAGTTCAAGAGGCTTTGGAGCAGTTGATGGGCGGACGCACGGTTTTTATGATTGCCCATCGTTTGGCAACGGTCAGAAAGTGCGATCGCATCTTAGTGCTGGAGCGGGGTCAAATCATCGAGTCGGGAACCCACGAACAACTCATGACCCAGATGCACTCACAGTATGCCCGCTTCTATGCTCAGCAGTTTTTTTGATGATGGAGCTGACGGCCATAGAAGAAATCCCCAGGATGCTTGTTTTCTGGGCACTCAGAAACCGTGGAAGCTGATTATGCCCCCATAGGTGCCCCCTGAGATGGGTTGGTAGGGGTGGTTAGAGTTTGGGGAAGAATGCCAGCTTCGCCAGCAGTCCCACTAGCGCCAGGATGAGTGCGCTAACAAAAGTCCACAGACGGCTATCCTGAGCAGAAACGCGGTTCTCTAAGATGTTGAATTGTTTCTCAAGAGAATCAAAGCGCTGGTCCATGGCGTTGAATCGCTCATCGGTTCTGGCTTCAAATCGCGCCTGAGTGATCTTGATTTCGGTTACATCATCAGCAATGCTGTCGAGCTTGGTCACAATTTGCTCAACTGCTGCCTCAATGCGGTCTAACCGGTCGGGTGCTGTGGGGGTCATGAACTTACCCCCAGGTGAGAGGCAATGGCGTCTACCTTGCGGTTGATGGCAGATAACCGGGTGGTGACATCCATGCGGTCTTGATTGGCTGTGGCAGTGCTGGTAGACACTTGCCTCACTAACTGATCGGTGTTTTCAGTGAGTCGGTCAACGCGCTCTGCTAAGCGATCTACCCGAGAAGTGAAGGCTTCCAGAAACCGATTATTGCTTTCTACTAACTGCTCAATCCGGGTGAGCCGTTCATGACTAGCTGCGATCGCTTTAGTGTTCGCAGCGATCGCTTCGGTGTTGGACTCTACCAACCGTTCAACGCGGGAGATCGCTTCGGTGTTGGACTCTACCAACCGTTCAACGCGGGAGATTGCTTCGGTGTTCGCCTGGATTGCGGTTGCCACAGTCGAAGCAAACCGATCTAGGGTTTCATCTGTCCAGCGTTCGGTCATGGCTCACCATCCTTACCCATCAGCTCAGCTAGAGCTGCTTCGGTGATGACGCGCCGCAACCAGGCTGACCGATTCGGTAACGCTCTTACTAGGGCATCAATATGCACTGGCACTCTGGCCATCAGCCCAGCATGTGCAAGAGGCTCAGTTGTGTTATCACTTCGGGGAATGGGTCTAAGGTGTTCGACTGGGGGGTTGGGGTTGGCCATAAATTAACTACAAAACTATAGTTACAACGATAACCCACTTGCATTTATCTGCAAGTGGGTTATTCACGCGCTCGGGTTTGGTTTAGCGGTCATAGAGTCGCTGCCGTTTTCCCGTTCCTTTCGCTTGCCTGACTTGGGCATCACTTAGCATTTGGGGCACCAGTTTTTTAGAGGTTTGTTTACCCTACGTGAGTTCGACAGCTCTCGTCTGCCCTCACCCCAACCCCTCTCCCAATCCTGGGAGAGGGGCTAAAACGTTGAATTTCTGCTCTGTTCCCCCTCTCCCAATGTTGGGAGAGGGGGCTAGGGGGTGAGGGCGGATAAGTCGTCGAACTCACGTTTCTCTAAATCGTGCCCCCAATCAGCCCTAGATGGCAATAGACTACATCGGACGAAAATAGACCCAAAAACACACTGAAACCCTCCGCTAGAGAGGGCTTCATAGACTTTATTGGATGGTATTGGATTATCCTATGATGGAGCTGACGGGAGTCGAACCCGTGTCCGCCCTAGTTATTAGCGCTTCACTCATTCACAGGCTTAGCTTCTCTCATCCTCGAAGCGGGAATCGTCTCTTATCCCAGACGATGGGATGCTCTGGTGAGGTCTTAGCTAAATATCCGACCAGAGGCGTCTATCTAGCGCATCCGTTGGGGGTTATATCTATAGTCCTTAACGGAGTCACACTATAGATGCTCAAAAACCAACTAAGCGGTTTCTAGGCAATAGCAACTGCCCGACGAGCGAAAGGAACGATGTTGTTCGCATTTACATGTTGTTTGAGTCTTGGATTTACGAGAGATGACTCACTCTCGGCCTGAATCATAAAGCTACGTTTACTAAAACGTCGAAACCGTTACAGCCCCGTGTTACTTTACTATCTCATTATAATTGACCAGCAGCTTTTTTGCTTTTAGAGCTTGGTAGGGAATGCTAAGTGCAGGACAAGGCAAGATTTTAGAAGGAATCAGATTTTGAACCTAGGCGTTGTTGTGATTGGTCGCAATGAGGGAGATCGCCTCAAACGGTGCCTAGCCTCTCTGCCGGCAGGTGTGATAGCAGTCTATGTTGACTCTGGGTCTACCGATGGTAGTGTCGCCCTAGCCCAGTCTAGGGGAGTCTTAGTCGAACACTTAGACTTAAGCGTGCCCTTTACAGCAGCACGAGCCCGAAACAGGGGATGGCGACGACTGGTGCAAACGGATGCACAACTTGCCTACATTCAATTTATGGATGGGGACTGTGAACTTTCGCCGGACTGGTGTAAAACTGCCTATACCTGGCTTGAAGCATACCCAGATGTGGCTATGGTGTGTGGGCGCTTACGAGAGCGCTACCCGGAGGCTAGTCTTTACAATCAGCTCTGTGACCTAGAGTGGCAACAACCTATTGGCGCAATTCGCGCTTGTGGGGGCAATGCCATGGGGAGAGTGGAGGCCATTCAACAGGTTGGGGGCTTTAATGATCGCTTAATTGCCGGTGAAGAGCCTGAAATGTGTCTGCGCTTGCGGCAACATCATTGGCAGATTTACAACCTAGAGGCTGAGATGGCCTGGCATGATGCTCGGATGACTCAATTTCGACAGTGGTGGGTGCGATCGCAGCGCGCAGGCCATGCTTATGCAGAAGTCTCTTGGCTCCACCGCCAGGAACCAGAGCGATTTTGGATTCGGGAAAGTCATCGAGCCTGGATTTGGGCACTCTTGATTCCCGGCTTCGGAATGGGTTTGTTCCCGCTCCTAAAAGCCAAAACCTTGGGATGGCTGGGGCTTTACCTCTTACAAGGTTGGAAAATTTATCAGCACCAAACGCAGCAACATCCCGAACGGGAAATGCGAGTTGCTGGACTTTATGCCATTTTTTGTGTTTTGGGAAAATTCCCCGAACTCCAGGGACAACTTCAATTTCACGTCAACCGCCTTCGCGGCCAGCACAGCGAAATCATGGAGTACAAATAAACTTCTAGTAGGCGAGAGTATCTAAGGTCTGGCGCAAATAGGCTCGGATCAACCCCTCTAAAACAGGGTCTTTGGCATTGGCATCCAGCCCTCGCTCCAGCACCCAGCGATGAAATCCAGGGCTAGCTGCGATCGCACGTTTCAAACTTGGCCAGATGGTATCTGAAGCACTTGATGAAGATTGAGCTGAAAGAAGAGGAGACATAAGCTTGTTTCGATTGAAGGTTACTTAGAACCAGTCACCTACCAGGTTAGCGCAGGAACCTGACGAACCACATGAGTAAAATCGCTGAGATTCAAACAGACTTGCCAACCCACACTTTAATTTGGGGGAGAACTTAATTCCCCCTTATCCTATCGGACATTCCCTAGGCTCGTTGTTGTTGACAATACGAAATCACAATGGATAGGAGTTTTGACCCCTCGGTCAAGTACCTGTTACTTCAACCATAACAGGCATCTGAGCACTTCGAGATCGCAACCCCAATCAAAGGCCAGATTTTAATTAGCACTCAACGTCCGGCGTTTCGTCACCATGCGGAAGGCTTCAATCAGGTCACCCTCAGACCAAGCGCTAAAAGAATCTAAGCCAACCCCACACTCATAGCCAGCATTCACTTCCCGGGAATCCTCCTTCATCCGTTTCAGAGAATCGAGAACGCCCTCATGGAGAAGCTGCGAGTTACGATGTATGCGAACCTTGCAGTTGCGCACCAGCTTGCCAGATTGCACATAACACCCCGCAACAGCCCCTCGGCCCACCGGGAAGACTGCCCGCACTTCAGCCTGACCCAAGGCTTCTTCCACCAACTCAGGCTCAAGTAAACCTTCCATCGCCGCTTCAATATCTTCCAGCAGTTTGTAGATAATGTTGTAATCTCGAATATCTACCCCCGCCTCATCCGCAGCTTGACGAGCCCCTGAAGCCAGGCTGGTATTGAAGCCAACAATCACCGCATTACTCGCAGACGCCAGATCCACATCGGTTTCGCTAATTTCTCCAGGTGCAGATAACAAAACCCGAACCTGAACTTCTTTCTGAGGGAGCTGTCCAAGAGACCCCAAAATCGCTTCAACCGAACCCTGCACATCCGCTTTCAAAATCAAATTGAGTTCCTTCAACTCCCCTTCGCGGGCTTGGTCAGAGAACGAGCCCAGGGAAACTCGGCGAGAGGTTAGCGCTTGCTGCAAGCGAGATTGCCGTTGGGCATCCACACGGTCACTGGCAACCGCACGCGCTTCCTTCTCATCTAAGAAGACATCAAACTCATCCCCCGCAGCGGGAACGTCTCCTAGCCCCAAAACTTCAACCGCAAAGGAAGGACTGGCTTCCTCAACCCGCTCCCCTCGATCATCGATCATCGCCCGCACTCGCCCAAAGACTGAGCCAGCTACCAGCACATCACCGACTTTCAAAGTTCCATTTTGCACCAGCAGACTGGCCACTGGGCCTCTAGCCTTGTCCAAATGAGCCTCAATCACCGTTCCTTTGGCGGGTCGATCAGGGTTGGCTTGCAGGTCTTCAACCTCAGCCACCAGCAAAATCATCTCTAGTAGGCTATCTAGGTTTTCTCCTTTGAGAGCACTCACGGGAACCACAATTGTCTCACCGCCCCACTCTTCGGGAACCAAACCATACTCGGTTAGCTCTTGCTGCACCCGGTCAGGTTGTGCCTCTTCTTTGTCCATTTTGTTAATGGCGACAATTAAGGGTACTTCAGCAGCCTTGGCGTGGCTGATGGCCTCAATGGTTTGGGGACGAACGCCATCATCCGCTGCCACAACCAGCACGGCAATATCTGTCACCCGAGTTCCCCGAGCACGCATGGCAGTAAAAGCCTCGTGACCCGGCGTATCCAAAAAGACCACCTGCTGAAGGCTATGCTCCGTGGGCACGTCTACATGATACGCACCAATATGTTGGGTAATCCCCCCGGCTTCACCCTGAGCTACCTTGGTTTTACGAATGGAGTCCAGCAGGGTTGTCTTGCCGTGGTCTACATGTCCCATAATCGTGACCACAGGGGGGCGTCGATGCAGATTTTCTAGATCGCCAACATCCAGCATCTCAGTGACCTTGCGGGCACTGGAAGCTTCTTCAACAATCTCAACTTCAACGCCCAACTCTTCTGAGACTGTTTTCGCCATGGCCAAATCTAGGGTTTGGTTAATGTTGGCGGCAATGCCTTTCAGAAATAGGGCCTTAATCACCTCGGTGTCAGGAACCATCAACTTAGAAGCCAATTCCTGAAGGGTCAGGTCGTGGGTTAACGTGAGGTGCGTTGGCCGCTCTACCGTCTTCTCAGTCTCTTGACGATGATCTCGACGAGACCCTCGTCGCCCTCCAGCACTGGGGCGACTGGTCATGGTCAACACCGGCCGGGAGGGCGTTGAGGCTGACTTGGGCTTTGGTGGGCGAACCAAAGACTGGCTGACATCTACTGCCGATTTGGAGTTAAGCTCCTCATCTAAGAGATCATCGTCTTCTTCGTCTTCAACTGAAGCATGGGTTCGACGCCTAGACTTCGGCCCTTTAGCTGGCTTATTGAGTCGATCTTGAATTTCGTCGTCAGCATCATCTATCTCTAAGTGTTTGGGTCGCCCAATGGTGGGGCGCTTGAGCTTGAGTGCCTTAGTCTTTTCTTGATCGGGGTCAAGGAGTGGATCAGCCAGGATGGCAATATCAGAGTCTGATAGATCATCTTGATCTGAAGCGGATTCAACCTCAGCGGCACTTTTCACTCGCACCACTTTGGGGCGTTGGGGCTTAATCAGGGTGGGCTCTGCCGCTTCATCGGCCAGGGACTGTGGCTGTGAGACAGGCGAAACTGCCGATTCCGTTTGGGCGCGACGCAGGACGGGCTTGCCAAGCAAACTTGGAGGTGTGGGCTCTGAACGAGCAGAGGTCTCATCCGAGACCGCAGGCGAGGGGGTAGAGGTGGGCTCTGGTGCTTGCCATGCTGGTGGTCTATCGCTTTCGGGCGGGGTTGTCAGCCTGGGTCTTGACACAGGAGGTGAAGCATCCCGCTGGGGAGAGGGCACTGAGGCACCAGGGCGCATTGGTTTTGCAATTGGTGCTGTGGGCGGTCTTTGAGGCGAAGCTGGCTCCTGCCCACCAGTATCGGCAGATGGAGCCGATTGCTCACCCTGCTTGCGAAGCGCTAATATTTGTTGCTTGCGGGGTCGAATGACCTTAGACGCTTTGGGTGATCCACTCTGTGGGGAATTGGATACTTCAGGGCGGTGTTTGGGGGCAGAAGCACGGCCGACAGGGCTTGACGATATTTTTTGTGCGGACTGGCGAATCTGCTCAGCATCCGATTCCGTAATGGTGCTGCTATGACTTTTCGCTGCGATGTTCAACTGTTCGCAGACGGCCAGGATGTCTTTACTATCCAAATTGAGTTCCCGTGACAATTCGTAAATTCTTACCTTATTACTCATCCACTCTCCCCTCGTGCATCTCAAAAATCTCTAAGTTTTATAGACTGTCGTTAGTGGCATCACAGCAGTTTCCTCAATGGTGTTTCTTGGGCGCTGGGCATCTGGGCTCACACTGTGGTTTTAATCTTAAAAGAGCCATCTTGAGTCCTTATATAGCCATTGTGCTTTAAAAATAAGCCCTGGCTCAACTCAGAAGTTAAAGGGTTATGCCCTGTAAGACTTCGCCAGATAGACAACTCCCCAGACTATTATCAACTATTTCGTCTTGACCTGGGCGAGAAATCCATAAATTTCAGACTTTACTGTGAGTTAGATCTAGAGCCACCAGATTCGTCAACAGAAGGGGCTGAGAGGCGTTGCCAAAGAATTTGGTATATCTCGGGGGCAATGGCAGTCCGCAAGGCTCGCTCTAGGCGCTTCTTTTTTTGGGCTTGCTGTAAGCACTCGCTCTGGGCGCATAGATAGGCAGAACGTCCCATTCCATAGTCAAGCTGCACCTGTCCGTTGTGGGCGAGTCTCAAGACTCGCCAAAACGCAGACTTGGGGGCGACTCGCCGACAACTGACGCAGCGACGTAGATTGGGTTCCATGACCATCACTCCTCGGTCTTTAGGGTAAAGATTGCATAGAGAGCCTAGGGCTGCTAGATCATTCCAGGACTGAATTTAGTCTATTTGACTAGCCTAGCGCTCCAGTGCAACCTCAATCACAAACACCGAGTTCTGCTTCTTCTAGAGAGTCTGGCCTTTCTAGCGGGTTTGACTCTTCTAACGGGTCTGTTTCTTCTAGCAGGTCTGCCCCCTGGGGCATTATGATAGGCTGCGAATCAGCGACTTCGGTTTCTATCGATTCCCTGTCATCTTCAACTGCGACCCTAGCCGTCTGCTCAAATCGCTGGCCTTCTGCTTCCGCATCGTATTTGTCAATGTCTTTGATATCAATTTTCCAACCGGTGAGGCGGGCAGCTAGGCGCACGTTTTGCCCTTCTTTACCAATGGCTAGGCTGAGCTGATCTTCTGCAACCAACACATGCGCTTGACGCTCTTCGGGATCCATTAGCCGCACCCCATCTACTCGGGCTGGGCTCAGGGCATTGGCAATATAGGTGGCTGGATCCGGTGACCATCGAATGACATCGATTTTTTCACCCCGCAGCTCGTTCACCACAGCTTGGATGCGGGAGCCTCGGGCTCCAATGCAGGCTCCAACTGGATCGACATCACGCTCAATGGTATCGACGGCAATTTTAGTCCGAGGGCCAACATGGCGAGAGGGGGGGTTGGCTTCCCGAGCCACTGCGACAATTCTCACCACTTCGTCTTCAATTTCTGGAACCTCATTGGCGAAAAGGTAGACCACTAAACCGGCATCCGCCCGAGAAACAATGAGTTGGGGGCCCCGGTGGGGGCCATCGGCCACTTTCTTGAGCAGCACTCTGAAGGTGGCATTGGCTCGATAGTTGTCGTTGGGTAACTGCTCTCGTTTGGACAGCTCGGCCTCGACTTCAGGCTGGCCAAAACCACTGGTAACTGCCATGATTACGGAGCGGCGTTCAAATCGGAGGACTCGGGCTTGCAGAACGGTATTTTCGAGGTCTTGAAATTCTTCTTGAATTAGTTTGCGCTGTTGATCACGCAGTTTTTGAGATAGCACTTGTTTGGTTTGAATGGCTGCCATCCGGCCAAATTCATTTTGCTCGGGGGTGACATCCAAAACCACGGTATCCCCAAGTTGAGCTTCGGGGGCAACCTCTTGTACCTCGGCTAAGGAAATGTGGTGATCGGTATTTTCAACTTGTTCCACAATGCTTTTAGTGGCGAGAACTCGGAATCCTTCTTCTTCAGTGTCTAGTTCTACGCCGAAGTTGAAAAAATATTCTTCATCAAAGTTGACAGCTTCATCCAGTTGCAGGGTGCGTCGATAACGCTCGTAGCCTTTTAAGAGGGCTTCTTCGAGGGCAGCTTGAACAGCGTGCTTGGGCAGGTTGCGCTCACGACTAATAACGTTGATCATTTCGGCTAGGCCGGGCAGGCGAACCATGGACATAGGGATTCTCCGTGAGTGAAATTATGCAGATATGAGCGGTCAGTGTTGAAGTCTTCTAGGGTTCGGCTTCACCTGCTTGGAGTTGCACCTGACACACCAGGGCAACAGGAATGGCGATCGCACGTCCTTTTTGGTTGATTTGCACACTCTGCTGATCCCGTCGCACTAGGGAACCAAACCATTCTGTGCTTCCTTTGTAGGGTTCGTGGGTTCGCACCACCACCGGAAAGCCTCTAAAGGCGATAAAGTCGCGATCGCAACTGAGAGAGGTTGACAGTCCTGGACTGGAAACTTCGAGGACATAGGCTTCAGCAATCACATTGGCGACATCCAACACGGCTTCCAACTCCCGACTCATTCGCTCGCAGTCTTCTAGTCCTGTACCCCTAGCCCGATTGCGCACATCAATCCGCAGAACGGGTGGGGCTTGATTGGTTTGAAACACCGCCGCGACTACATCTAAGTTGAGGCGGTCAGCCACGGGTGTTGCCAGTTCTAGGATTTGGGGAATGAGCGGATGGGTCATACAACAGGCCAATGACAGCAATAAAAAAAGTGGGTGGCCACCCACTCTTCATGAAAATCAAGATTTCATGATGAGATTTGGACAATAGAATTGCCCCTCGACTTCCCATAGTGTAGCGTAATCAGCACTCCGACCTCAGACAAATCCTATATGACAAGCAGATTTTTTCCCCAGCTATTTTTTATGATGCGACTGCTGCTTAAATTTTTTTGTAGGGGATGTCCTCCTTGGGTTTGGAGGTGGGGCACTCAAGTGCTCGTATTGATCCTGGTTGTGTGGATGGGAGCCTACGGGTGGACAAACTTAGTCTATAACTTGCAACGCTTGAATCTGTCCCTGGGGTTCGGTTTTTTGCAAAATCAGGCAGGATTTAATCTGGGCGAGGCTCCGATTGCTTTCTCTTCGACTGATTCCTATGCCTGGGCTTTTTGGGTGGGATGGCTCAATTCTTTGCGGGTGATTGGGGCTGGCCTTATTCTCACGACCCTGCTAGGGGTTTTGCTGGGATTGGCGGGGGTGGCTCAAAATTGGCTGGCTCGGAATTTGGCTCTGGTCTATGTGGAGGTGATTCGCAATACGCCGCTGCTGCTTCAGCTTTTTTTCCTCTATGGGGTGCTCTTTCTCAGTTTGCCCCCTGGAGCACCGGCGATTCAGTGGGTCGGTTGGCTCTATCTCAGCCACCAGGGGGTGAGCCTTCGCAGTCTGGTGTTTTTGCCGGGGGCTTGGGTGTGGGGGCTATGGGGGATGCTGGGACTGGGAACCCTATTGGTGCTCTGGAAGTGGCAACCTTGGCCTGGGGGAGTGGGGATGCGAAAGTTGGTCGCTGGGGGTGCGATCGCCACCCTGATCGCCACCCTGATCGCCGCTTTTCTCACGGGGCACTCTCCTCTGGGATGGGATGCTCCCTATCTAGATCCAAACCAGCAGGTTCAGGGGGGGCTGTCGCTCTCCGCCGAATTTGTTGCACTCCTGTTGGGATTAACCCTGCACACGGCTGCTTTTATTGCTGAAATCGTGCGGGGTAGCCTGTTGGCCGTTCCCCGGGGACAGTGGGAAGCTGCAACCGCTTTGGGGTTAAAGCCTCGCTTGCGCATGAGGCTGGTAATTTTTCCTCAGGCACTGCGGATCATTGTGCCCCCCCTAACCAGTCAATATTTAAATCTGGCCAAGAACTCCAGTTTGGCCATTGCCATTGGGTATCCCGATCTCTATGCGGTGGCCACCACCACCCTGAATCAAACGGGTCGTGCCGTTGAAGTTGTGGGGCTGCTGATGACGGTGTACCTCAGCTTGAGCCTCCTGATTGCAGGGGGCATGAACCTTCTGAATCGCCAAATTCAACGGGGAGGGGTCGCTTGATCTCCCCTGGCGCTCAGCGCCCCACTCAACGTCAGCTAACGGTTTCACAGTGGCTAGGGCAGAATCTTTTCGCCACTTGGAGCAATACCCTTCTGACTTTGGTGTGTCTGGCTGGACTGGGCTTAGTGGGCGGGATGATCTGCCGATGGCTCTTGCTGTATGCGGATCTGGCTGTCATTAGCACAAACCTGCGGCTGTTCTGGGTGGGTCGCTATCCCCTGGCGCAAACTTGGAGACTTTGGGGGATCCTCACTATCGCCAGTGGCACCTTGGCCATCTCCTGGACCTTGTTAGTGAGCCTACAACGACGCACTCTGATGGCTTGGATCGCCTTGGGCTTGGTTAATGGGGCCTTCAGCCTGGCTGGGGGATTGACCTGGGGGATAATCAGTGGTCTGTGTTTGTGGATTGTCGGTGGTCTGAGCCTGGGACAATTTTTGCGCCATCGGCATCCTACCCTGCCCTGGCTGTGGCTGCTGCCGGTACAGTGGGTCTTGGCCTTGGTGACCACGCTCTGGCTACTGGGGGGAGGCTGGGGGCTGACGCCTGTGAGTACGGCATTTTGGAATGGCCTGCTGCTGACGGTGTTGCTCGCGGTGATCAGCATTGGCCTATCTTTTCCCCTGGGCATTCTGCTGGCCTTGGGGCGTCGGAGTTCCCTGCCCGTGATTCGGGGGCTTTGCGTCATTTACATTGAGGGGATGCGGGGTCTGCCGCTGATTGGGGTGTTGTTTATGGCACAAGTCATGGTGCCCTTGGTTTTGCCACCCTCGATGCAACTGGATCAAGTTCTCCGGGGTATTATCGGACTCACCCTATTCAGTGCGGCCTATCTAGCCGAAAATGTGCGTGGGGGTCTGCAATCTATTCCCCCAGGCCAAACTGAAGCTGCCCAAGCCCTGGGACTATCCGCTCCCTTGGTCTTAGGGCTGATTGTGCTACCCCAAGCCCTGAGAGCAGTGATTCCCGCCTTGGTGGGGCAGTTTATTGGGCTGTTTAAGGATACCTCGCTCCTGGCTATTGTCGGACTGGTGGAGTTGACCCGCATGGGACGCTCAATTTTAGCCCAGCCTCAGTTTCAAGGACGTTATCTTGAGGTGTACCTGTTCACGGGTTTGATTTATTGGATTTGCTGTTACGGTCTGTCGATGGGCAGCCGCCGGATTGAGGCTATCCTCAAAGTGGGTCAGCGCTAGGAATGCCATGAATCATTTGTCAGCGGAATCGACGCCTCCTTCCCCACTGATTTTGGCTGAGGAGGTGCACAAGTGGTTCGGAGATTTTCATGCTCTGAGGGGGATCAATCTCACGGTTTATCCCCAAGAGGTGATCGTGCTGATGGGACCCTCAGGGTCGGGAAAGTCTACGTTTATTCGGACGTTGAATGGGTTGGAAACTCACCAATCCGGGCGGATCGTGATTGACAATCTAGAGCTTTCGAGGGATTCCGCCGCCCTGGATGTCATTCGCCAAGAGGTGGGAATGGTGTTCCAGCAGTTCAATTTGTTTCCCCACCTCACGGTTCTGCAAAACATTACCCTCGCGCCAGTCTGGGTGCGGAAATGGTCTCGTTCTCAGGCTCAGGCTGTTGCTTTACAGCTTTTGGAGCGAGTGGGCATTCTGGAGCAGGCACATAAATACCCCACGCAGCTTTCCGGGGGGCAGCAGCAGCGGGTGGCCATTGCCCGAGCCTTGGCTATGCAGCCCAAAATTATGCTGTTTGATGAGCCCACTTCGGCTTTGGATCCGGAAATGATTCAGGAAGTTCTGGAAGTGATGTTGACCTTGGCCGCCGAGGGGATGACTATGGTTGTCGTCACCCATGAAGTCGAGTTTGCTCGATCTGTGGCTCACCGCATTCTGTTTATGGATCAAGGCCAAGTGGTCGAAACGGCTCCCCCAGAGCAGTTTTTTACCCAACCTCAGACCCCGCGCAGTCGTCAGTTTTTGGCAAAAATTTTGTCGCGATCGCAGCTCAGATTAACCCCCTAGACAGACTGCACCTGAGGCATCCGCAGCTCAGTCCCATCAACCGGGAAAAAATTTAACGCCGGGGTCGCCACCGATAGACGGACTGGTGTACCAATGGGCAGATCTGTACTCAGGGTCGTTCGGGCATGAAGTTCTGACCCAGAGGGCATGCGTAGACAATAGCGGTACTCTCGACCCAAAAATTGACGATCCCGCACCACCGTCACCCCCTGACTATCAGGATGCAAGCAAAGATCTTCTTGGCGAATCATTAAAGTACCCTCTGCCCCTAAATGAGATCGGGACTTCAACGCTGTACACTCTGCCGCAAAATCGCCCACCTCAGTGCGCCAATACCCCCCCTTGAAGCGAGCTTGCAGAAAATTTGCCTGGGTGACAAATTCCGCCACAAATCGTGAGGCGGGCTGGCCATAGACGGCTTCGGGGGTTCCCAGTTGTTCTAGATGTCCGCCGTGCATCACCGCCACTTGATCAGAAATTGCCAGGGCTTCCTCTTGATCGTGGGTCACAAACACAGCAGAGGCATGGGCTGCTTTGAGAATATCGCGCAGTTCTTGGCGAAGCTGAATCCGCACCTGCACATCCAAATTGCTAAGGGGCTCATCCAGCAGAACCAGATTGGGTTGGGGGGCTAGCGCTCTCGCTAGGGCAACGCGCTGCTGCTGCCCCCCAGACAACTCATGGGGAAACCGCTTCTCTAATCCTTGGAGCTGCACCAGGCTGAGTACCTCCGCAGCCCGTGCCTGCATGACCCGACGGGGTTGCGGAAATCGCTTCAACCCAAACACCACATTTTCAAAGACGGTCAAATGTGGAAACAGGGCAAAGTCTTGAAACACCATGCCCACAGACCGTTTTTCCGGGGCGACCCAAGCGCCACCGCCCGCCACCAACACCCCCCCCAAGGTAATAGTTCCTCTTTGGGGCCGCTCAAATCCAGCAATCATTCTTAAAAGGGTGGTCTTTCCACACCCAGAAGGCCCAAGCAGCCCTAAAATCTGACCCGCCTCTAAAGAGAAGGTCACATCCCTCACCGCCGGCATTAGCTCGGCACCATAGTATTTAGTTACGTTGCCAAGAGATAAAATAGGGCGTTGAGTCATAGTCGCGATGCGGTTTGTCAAATGGCGTCACTCTCCCATCATCAAGCATGAAGTCAGGTTCTGCAAGTCTTTCTCAATAGGATGGGTAACGAAAACCCTTGGTTCTCTGATACTTGGCCGCGTAAGTTCGAGAATTGGCACTGAAATGATTCAGCAAAGGGGTCTGACATCTCTGAAAAGAGAGTTAAACTCCCTTTGTACCAAGTAAAGGCCGAGTCAACCGCTACATTTCCTCTTGAGTCGTTGCAATGCCTTCTTAATTGTTGAGCAGAGCGGCACCCCACCTGTCTAGTTGTAGTGAGTGCCTAGTGGCGGTTGAGCTTAGTCCTGGGAAGCTCCGTGCTGTTCTCGGAGAGTCAGCGTCGGGAGAAGTCACCCTTCCTCCCGTATCTATGGTATGCGGAGTACGCGAACCTAGTGCTGAATTCATAGACCTAAGCATAGACCTAAGCTAGGATATAGATTGAAATTATGTAACAACGTTGAGCTAAGGTGTCTAAATCGCTAACATAGTGGCGACTCGCTTCCTAAACCGCTAGTTCCCCAACCACCTTGAAACGCATCTTTGAAGCAATCCTAGGTAAGCTGAGACTCTGGTTCAGCTTTCAAGGCAATGAGACACCCCTTCCAGGCGGAAGCCTCGCCAAAGTTTATGGAGAGGATCTTAAAAGTGCAGAGGCACTCACTAATCGTGCCAACAAAAGAGCTGCAATTGGTGATACGGAAGGGGCTCTAGAGGATTTTAATGAGGCTTTGCAGCTCAGTCCAGAGCGAGCAATTGCCTACTTTGACCGGGGATTTGTGTTGAATACGATGAATCGTCCCCAGGAAGCCCTGGCAGATTTCAACCGAGTTCTAGAGCTTTTGCCAGACTATGATGAAGCTTATTTTCAGCGGGGAATTAGCCGTCTTAAGTTAGAAGATCCAACCGGCGCAATTCAAGATTTTAGTTTAGCCATTAAACTCAATCCATTTTGCATCAAAGCCTATTATCGCCGGGCTGAGGCATACAAGCAATTGGGAGATGCTCAGGGCGCTTTAGGCGACTATACCCAGGTGACGATGCGGGTGCCCAAAGATGCCAATGCCCACTATCAGCGGGGTCTCTTTTTGCTTCAGATGGGTCAGTTTGATCAGGCAGTTGCCGACTTGACCACCGCCATTGATCGCAATCCCAGACATGCAGATGCGTTCTACCACCGGGGTCATTGTTTTTCTCAACTGGGGAACCCCCAGCAAGCTGCTGAAGACTATAATCAAGCCCTGCTCATTAACCCCAATCACGAGGCTGCTTACTACAACCGCGTCTACGGGGCTGGAATTTTGCGCATTCCCAGGGATCCTTTTGCGACTAGTGAGGCAAGTCTGCCCAAGGAGGAATCGCTGCCCACGGTGACCCTAGCCCATCAAGGGGCAGTCCTCTCGACGCCAGGGGCAGCAGTGAGCGATCAAGAGGCCAATATTCATCTCGGCCAAACCGTCAAGCTAGAGCCCACATCGCTTAAGGGGTATCTTCAGCGGGCTCAAGAGAGATTTTTAAGTGGAACCTGGGAGGGTGCCATTGCTGACTATACCAAGGTGCTGGAGCTGGATCCCGAAAATTCTCAGGCTTACTTTAAGCGGGGACAAAGCTACAGTGCCCTAGGCCAAACGGAACTGGCCATGGAGGATTTAAACCAGTCGCTTCATTGGGCTAGGGTTCACTCTCTGGGGGTGATGCGAGATTTCAGCGACGTTCTCTCAGATACCCTAGATGCCCTGAATCAACCCGACCCCCCCCTTGAGGCTCAGCCAATCACCATTGAGGCCACGATTGCGGATTATAGTCAGGCCATTGAAGACAATCCTCTGGATGCTCAAGCCTATTTTCAACGGGGGAAAAGTCGAGCCTTGATTGGTGACCTAGAAGGTGCGATCGCAGACTACACCCAAAGCATTCAACTCGACCCCACCTACAGCGAAGCCTTTTATCGCCGAGGACAGTGCCGCTCCGCTTTGCGAGACATGGCGGGAGCCACTGAAGACCTGAATCAGGCGATTCGGCACAAACCGACCTCTGCAAGTCTCTGGCCTAGCTTGCCCCCCGCAAGTCCGACAGCATTACCGGCAGAGCCTTCGCCTTTAGGGATGCCTTTGACGGCGAATGCCCATGGAATCAACTACGCTTCAGGCGAAGACTGGCTTTCACCCTCGGGCGACCCCAAGTCAAAATCGGACATTGCCGCAGAAAACTGTACCCATGGGGGCAATTTGCCTGGTAATCGCTACTGTATTCATTGTGGTGCTACCTTGTCCTCTGAGCCTAATTCTGAGCCTAATGATGCTGTCACCCAGCCCCTGCCTTTGCCAGCTCCCCCAGGGACATCTGCTACGGCTTCGATGAGTGTCACCCCACCCACTGTCGCCCCCCTCCAGGAAGCTGAACAGTTTTTTCAGCGGGGACTGGCGCTGGCCGAAGCCGGGGAAGGACAAGCCAGTTTAGATGCCTTGGGACAAGCCCTCAATCGCTTTTTGAGCCTACAGCAAATGCAGCGCTACCAAGAAACCCTCAGCCACATTCAAATGATTGCTCAAGATTTGTCCTAGGGGAATCTGTTGACAACCTTAATTCTCTATAGCAAACCTGGATGTCATTTGTGTGAGGGCTTGGAAGCCAAGCTCAGAGCGATGACATCACCTCCCTTTAACCTACCGCTGACCTTAGAAATTCGGGATATTACCCAAAATGCGGCTTGGTTTCAGGTCTATCAGTATGAAATTCCAGTGCTTTGCCGCCTGTGTCCTGGGGGTGAAACAACCCCTCCCCAAGAAATGCGCCTTCCTCGACCCTCACCTCGCCTGTCGGTTGCCCAACTCCAGAAATTTTTGCAAAAGCATCTCTAGCTGGCATTTCTATCAAGGTCAGCTTAGAATTTGCTCAAGTTTGTGAGGCGCATGGAAATAGACATGATCAAGTTGCGTGACCTTTTGGCCATCCTGCCGACTGAGCTGATTGCAGCTTCAGAGTGGCAAGTTTCTGACCATCCGGCTCTTGAACAAGAGGTGACGGGGATTTCCACAAATTCTTGGGCCTGTCAACCGGGCCATGTGTTTATTGGCATGCCTGGTACTCGGGTCAATGGGGGATCTTTCTGGTCAAGTGCCCTCGAAGCCGGTGCCATTGCCGCTCTTGTGTCTCCAGAGATAGAACGTCCGGCTCTAGCGCAAGCCTTTGTGTTGCCCATGGCCGACCTGCCCCGGGTCTGCGCTATGGTGGCCGCTGCCTTCTATGGCCACCCCAGCCGACAAATGCCCCTGGTGGGGGTAACGGGCACCAATGGCAAAACCACCACGACCCACCTGATCGAGCATCTTCTCAACCAAACCCAGCATCCCACTGCGCTGTTGGGGACGCTCTATGCCCGTTGGCCCGGGTATCAGACCACGGCAACCCACACAACCCCTTTTGCGGTGGACTTGCAACAGCATTTAGCTCAAGCTGTTGCTGCGGGCTGCCAATTTGGGGTCATGGAAGTGAGCAGTCACGCCTTAGCACAGCAGCGGGTTTTAGGCTGTGAGTTTACGGCAGCAGCCTTCACCAACCTCACCCAAGATCATCTCGATTACCACAAGGATTTAGAAGACTACTTTGCGGCCAAGGCGCTCCTGTTCTCAGCGGACTACCTCAAGGGACGCGCCATTCTCAATCAAGAGGATGCCTTTGGTCGCCGTTTGATCGAAGCCTGCGCGGGTGGCAGCGTTTGGACCTACAGCACCCAGGAAAATGCAGATCTCTGGGTGAGTGATTTGCGCTATACCCCTGAAGGGGTTGCTGGCATTCTGAACACCCCCTCTGGCTCAACCTCATTCCAGTCGCCTTTGGTGGGGCAGTTTAATGTGTCCAATGTGCTGGCGGCCATTGGGGTAGGGCTACACCTAGGCTTGGATTTAGACCGCATCACGGCAGGGTTGGCGACGTTTCCGGGGGTGCCAGGTCGGGTTCAGCAAGTGCGCATTGGCCCGGATCAAGACATCAGTGTCATTGTGGACTATGCCCACACCCCCGATAGTCTGGAAAACCTGCTGACGGCAACCCGCCCCTTTGTGGCCGGTCAGCTGATCTGTGTGTTTGGCTGTGGGGGCGACCGCGATCGCACCAAGCGTCCCCAAATGGGTGCGATCGCAGCTCGCCTTGCTGATGTGGCCGTTGTCACCTCTGACAACCCCCGCACCGAAGATCCCCAGCAGATTTTGGCGGATATTATCAGAGGAATTCCCGCCCAGACCCGCCCCATGGTCGAAGTCGATCGTCGCACTGCCATTCACCAGGCCATTGCTCAGGCCCAGCCAGGTGACAGCGTGCTCATTGCGGGGAAAGGCCATGAAGACTATCAAATTCTGGGCACCGAAAAAATCCACTTCGATGACCGGGAAGAAGCTGAAGCCGCCTTGCAAACCAAATATGGCTTCAGGTCAATGGCGTCGTGATTGGGTTCGTGACTTTTGCGGCTCAGAGCTTGTTTGAGAAGTTGCTGAGACCTTGCACTTGCCCCCCTAGCCCCCCAATTCTGGGGGGAAATGAGCAGAGTTTTTGGCTTTCTCCCCCCGGGGGGTTGGGGGGGCTAATGCAGGGATGAATGAGGTTTTCAGACGGCCTCTCAGCCCCCTTGCTGCCAAGATTTCCAGGGCATGATCCAGGTTGCTCCATTGACGCTATGATGGTTGTAGTACAGACGTTCCGTGACTGGCAAAGTCCCGTCAGGGTAGAGCGTGGTTCAATTCTTGACAATTTTCATGGAACCTTTAACCAAAGCCCAACAAGAGCTCTTTGACTGGCTGGTAGACTATATCGGCCAGCATCAACATGCCCCCTCCATTCGCCAAATGATGGAGTCAATGCGCTTACGATCTCCTGCTCCTGTGCAAAGTCGGCTCGACCACCTGCGCCGCAAAGGATACATTGACTGGCAGCCTGGACAGGCTCGAACCCTCAGAATTGTGCATCCTGACTATCGACTCCAAACCCATCAAATTCCAATTTTGGGTGCGATCGCAGCCGGGGGTCTAGTAGAAGCATTTACTGATTCCGTGGAGACTTTTGACCTAGATCAATCTCTCCTCATGCCCCATTGCTATGCCCTGCGGGTGAATGGTGACAGCATGATTGACGCCCACATTGCCGAGGGAGACATCGTGATCATGTGTCCCGTCGCAGAGGCTAAACAGGTCAAAAACGGTACCATTGTCGCTGCCATTGTCTCAGGAGCCGGTACCACACTGAAGCGATTTTACCGTCGGGGGGCTCAGGTCACCCTAGAAGCCGCCAATGACGCTTACAAACCCATCAAGGTGCCTGCGGCTCAAGTACAGGTTCAGGGTATTTTGATGGGAGTTTGGCGATCTTACGGGTGAGACACCGTACCGATCCGGTCGCCAAAGCATAGCAAGACTGGTTATGACCGCGCACAAGGAGGCGGCCTTGAGCATCTAGACCCAGGGCAGTTCCCATCCCCTGTTTGTTTCCTAGTGTCACCTGGATAAGTTGTTGTCGCAGGGCATCCCGGCGATTCAAGTCTGGCAGTAAAGCAGCCAGACCTGATTGCCCCTGGGTCTCTGCATAGACCCAAAAACTAGCCAATTGCCGCAGGTAGTCGCGCAACCGAGTCAGCAGTGCCAATTCACTGGGAACCGGCACCCCAAGTTGATGCAAACTAATGGGATAATCCAGCGCGGCCAGAGCCTCTGGGGTAAAGTTGACCTGGCGATTGAGACCAATACCGACAATCACGCGCTGCATCTCCAGGGATGGCCAGCCCTCGCGCTGACCCATTTCACACAAAATACCGGCCAGCTTGCGCTGCTGCACCCAAATGTCGTTGGGCCATTTGATCTGGAGGGCGTCGTCGAGGGCTGGCATTAAATCGGCAATGGCATAGATCACCGCCAGCCCCACGCCCAAGGTTACTCCCCTGTGCTCAGAAACTGGCCAGTCTAACCCAAAACTGACCGTTAACACCCCTGGGGGAGCCTGCCACAGCCTTCCCTGCTGTCCTCTACCTGCTGTTTGGTGACGGGTAAACACCGCATCCCCCGATGGCAGGTGACGCCCATGAGCTAAAATCCAGCTATTGGTGCTGGCACAGTCTGGCAGCCAGTGCAGCCAATCGGGTGCACTGGCTGCCTCTGGAAAACCCCTTGATTCCACGGGATCGCCTCAACCCTTAGAACTCTTCCTCGTAGCTACTACTGGTGCTTTCTGGATCACGCTTAGAGCCCAGCAGATCTAAGCGATCGACTCGAATCACGGGCTTGGAGCGATCAATCCCAGTGCCTCGATCTTGCCAATGATCAAACTTGAGCGTGCCGGTTACCCCAATTTGACTGCCCTTGCGGACGTAGTTGGCGGCGATTTCGGCAGTTTTTCCCCACAGCTCTAAGCTAAACCAGTCCGGTTGATCGCTATTGCGGGTGCGCCGATCCACCGCCAAGGTGAGGTTACACACCACACTGCCAGACTCGAAATATCGCACATCAGGGTCACCCCCAACGCGACCGACCAAACTCACTAAGTTTAAGCTCATCAGTTCTTCCTCATTGTTCACTGTGGGGACTTGTAAAACTCCCTAGCTTTGACTGGCTGCCGCTGCTTGGGGTCTTGAAAACCAGTATCCTTGTCCCACTTTACACCGCAAAGATTGTAGCTCAGGGACGAAACCCCTGTGCCAATCTGGTCGCCGTCTCAGTTCAACAGGGCTACTAGGTTGCTGCTTGCAGCATGACCTTCTGCCGAAAGATACACATTTTGTTACTCAACCTGCGCTATAACACAATTGGGTAGCCGTCTAATGTTGGGTAGCCCAGCCAGCCCTAGCATAATTTAATCTCCCTTGCTTCAGCCCAGTTAGTGGTATTGCTTCATCCAGGATGGAAACCCAAAGTTTTGTAGAGACGGATAGACGAAACTCTCGCCTGATGGGGAGGATCCCTTGACCGGAGTGAGCTGGAAACAGGGAGTGAGTGTAGCCCTAGTGGGCTTGATGGTGCTTTTGTCGGGGTGCCAAGGCGAGTCAGATGCCGCCGCCGATGCCCAGGCTCAGCGCCCCGATCGCAGCTCACAAACCCCCTCAGTGGATGTAGCTGTCGCTGAAGCGGGTCAGCTCGATGAAGGGGCAGAATATACGGGAACGACAGGTCCTGTGCGTGAGGTAGCTGTGCGCCCCCGCATTGAAGGACAGTTACTAGATTTGCGCGTCGATGCCGGGGATGCCGTGCAGCAAGGCCAGATCCTGGGTCGGATTGATGACAATTTGCTCATGACTGAGGTTTTGCAAGCGGAGGCTGAGTTGGCAGCCCGACAGTCAGAAGTGGCCCAGGCTATGACACAGGTACAGTCAGCTCAAACCCAAGTTGAAGAGGTGCGCTTTCAGCTTGAGCAGGCTCGCAGTGATGCCGATCGCTTTCAAAGTCTCCTCAATGATGGGGCGATTTCTGCTCAGGAAGCGGAGCAAGCCCGAACCACTGCCAACACGCTGCTCCAGACTTTGCGGGCGGCGCAAAATCAAGTTGGCACTCAACAGCAGGCAGTCAGTGCTGCCCAGCGCCGAGTGGAGGCTCAGCGAGCGGTGATTGCTCAGATCCAAGAGCGACGTTCCTTTGCCGTGCTGCAATCGCCCATTAGTGGGGTGGTTTCTGCGCGAACCATTGAAATGGGTAATCTGGTGCAAACCGGTGATGAGGTCTTGACAATTGGTGACTTTAGCCAGGTGAAAGTGACGGTGCAGGTCTCTGAGTTAGAGTTTGGCCAGATTCAGGTGGGGCAGTCGGTGCAGGTACGCCTAGATGCCTATCGCAATCAAACGTTTAACGGCACTATTAGCCGCATTCCACCCGTGGCAGATCCCACGGCCCGATTAATTCCCTTGGAAGTGACCATGCCTAACCCGGATGGTCGGGTGGGGAGTGGGCTACTGGCTCGGGTGCGTTTTCAGCAAAATGGAAGTAATCGCGTGGTTGTGCCCCAGACGGCTCTCCAGCGCCCGGGGGAAGCCAGACAGGGTCGGCCTGATGGTCAATCGGGGAGAAGACCCGGATCAAATGCTGAAGCACCCTCAAGATCAGAAGGGGCTGATGCGCCCCCGCGTCTGTTTGTGATTGCTGAGGGTGAACCCCCGACGGTGGAAGCTCGGCCAGTGACGGTGGGTGAGCAGGCGGATGGCCAGGTCGAAATTATTGCTGGATTGAGTCCCGGTGAGCGCTATGTTGTGCGCAGCACTCGTCCCTTGGAAGATCAAGAGACGGTGCAACTGAGTATTTTGTCGAACTGAGGAGGACGCCATGACTGGAGTTCCTACGGGGCTAAAGATAAGTGCGATCGCAATTCGGCGGCACATCGGCACTCTGATGCTGACCTTAGCGGTCTTGGTCATGGGTCTGTTCTTTTTGAGCACCATCCAGGTGGATTTGCTGCCCTCGATTACCTACCCCCGCATTGGGGTGCGGTTGAATGCCCCGGGCATTGCCCCAGAAATCTTGATTGATGAGGTTACCCGTCCCCTAGAAGAGGTACTCTCTGCCACTGAGGGCGTTGTCCAGGTATACTCCCAGACTCGGGAAGGCCGAGTTAGCGTTGATCTGTATTTTGAACCGGGGGGGAATGTCGATCAAGCCCTCAATGAAGCCACCACCGCCTTTAATCGAGGCCGGGGGCAGCTCCCGGATGCCATTGAAGAACCTCGCCTGTTTAAGGCCGATCCCTCTCAACTGCCTGTCTATGAAATGGCGCTGACTTCACCGACCCGCAACGCAGCAGAACTGCGGGTTTTGGCCGATGAAGACCTAGCCCGAGAACTCACCGTGATTCCGGGGGTGGCCTCGGTGGATGTCTCCGGTGGCCAGGAAGAAGAGATTCGGATCAACATTGACCTGGCGCGGCTTCAGGCCCTGGGAGTGGGGTTGCCGGATGTGTTGAATGAATTGCGCGATCGCAACCAAGATGTCTCAGGGGGGCGGCTGCGTGGCGAAAATGCCGAGCGACTCACCCGAACCGTGGGACGCTTTGACAGCGTTAGGGAAATTCGCAATCTTGCCTTTGAGGTTCGAGATCCTCAACTCAGCACCAACCTCAATTCAGACAACCCCCTCACCCGTCGGGTCTATTTGCGAGACTTTGCCGAGGTCGTTGATGGCACCAAAGATCAGCGCGTAGCAGCCCTGCTGAATGGCCAGTCTGCGGTCAAGATCAGTGTCCAAAAGCAACCCGATGCTAATTCGATTGAGGTGGTCAACCGTGTCAAAGACCGCATCGAAGAGCTGCGATCGGGGGGCATCCTACCTGAGGACATTGATACCCTTCCCACCCTGGATGAGTCGATCTTTATTCGCAACTCTATCTCCAATGTGGCCACCGCAGGTTTAATTGGGGCAGGCTTGGCAGCCATTTCTGTGCTGCTGTTCTTAGGATCCTTGCGACAGACGCTCATTATTGTGATTTCCATTCCCTTGGCCATCCTGGCAGCCCTGATTTTTATGCGTCTTACCGGGCTGTCCTTGAATGTGTTTAGCCTGGGCGGCCTGGCTCTGGGGGTGGGGATCGTGGTGGATAACTCCATCGTCATGCTCGAAACCATTGCCGAAGGGGTGGGGATGACCCCAGGCCAGGATGCCACCACCGCCCTGACCCCCAAGCAGGTGATTGAGCAATCGATTCGCAGCAGCTCCTCCGTAGAATCTGCCCTGGTGGCTTCCACCAGCACCAACTTGGTCTCAGTGCTGCCCTTTCTGATGATTGGGGGCTTTTTTGCCTTGCTGTTTAACGAGCTAATTTTGACCATTAGCTTTGCCGTGGCCGCCTCCATTTTGATTGCCCTCACCGTTGTGCCCATGATCACGTCGCGGCTGTTGGCCGTTCCCTGGCGCAGCGGCATCAACCGCTTCTTCTTGCTTCGGGGGTTTAACCGTCGCTTTGAGGCGGCTACGGCGGGCTATCGCAACATTCTGCTTCAGGTTTTGCGGCTCCGTATTTTGATCATCCTGTTGGCCTTTGTGGTCTTAGGGGGCAGCAGTTGGTGGATGCTGGGTCAAGTGCCCCAGGAAATTTTGCCTCGCATCAATACCGGGCAGGCCAATTTATTCGCCCAGTTCCCGGCGGGTACTCCCCTTGCCTCCAACCAAAAGGTGATGGCGGCGGTGAATGAGATTCTCTTGGAGCAACCCGAAACGGAATATGTGTTTAGCACGGTGGGTGGCTTTTTGTTTGGCAGCAACACCACCGAAAATCCCCTGCGCAGCACTAGCAACATCACCCTCAAACCTGGCAGCGATATTGAAGCCTATGTGGATCGGGTGAATCAAGAATTTAACCGTCTGAATCTGGTGGATATTCGCCTGCGCCTGTCGCCGGGACAGGTGCGTGGGTTGGTGCTCTCCAACTCGCCGCTGCGCAACGCGGATGTGGATGTGATCCTCCAGGGAGATGACATTGACACCCTGGAAGCCGCAGGCCGTGAGGTGCTCAGTACCCTAGACCAAGAAGCCACCCTGAGTAGTTTCCGTCCCGATGCCGATTCTAGAGAGCCAGAGCTAAGGGTCATTCCGGACTGGGAGCGGGCTCGGGCTTTGGGACTCAGCACCACTGACATTGGCAATACCATTCAAACTGCCTTGGAAGGCTCAGTACCCACCCAACTACAGCGGGGCGACCGGTTGGTCGATGTTCGGGTGCAACTGGATCGTACCGCCATTCAACAGGCTTCACAACTGGCACGCATTCCCCTATTTGGCGACAATCGTCAGCCGATTCAACTGGCTGATGTGGCTCGCATTGAGGAAGGCCAAGCACCTGGTGAAATTCAGCGCATAAATCAGCGAGCAGTGTTTTTGATTGCCGGGTCGCTCACCGAAGGAGCCAACTTAGGGGCGGCTCTAGAAGAGGTGGATGAGATTGTCTCTGGCATTGAACTTCCTGAGGGCGTTCGTTTGCTGCCAAGTTCGGCGGCGGAGCGCAACCGCGAAATTCAGACGGCACTGCTGGTGCTGGGGAGTTTAGCCAGCTTCTTTGTGTTTGTGGTCATGGCGGTGCAGTACAACTCCCTAATTGACCCGTTGGTGATCTTGTTTACAATTCCCCTCTCTCTTTCGGGTGGGGTGTTGGGGCTATTCCTCACCCAAACCGCCATTGGAGCGACGGTGATCATTGGGGTGGTGTTGCTGGTAGGGATTGTGGTCAACAACGCCATCATTATGGTGGATTTGGCCAATCAAATTCGTGAACAGCAGAGCTGCGATCGCATCGATGCCATTTTGCAAGCAGCACCCCAGCGCCTCCGCCCGATCTTGATGACCACCATCACCACCGTTTTGGGAATGTTTCCCCTGGCTCTAGGCGTTGGGGAAGGATCTGAATTCTTGCAGCCTTTGGGCGTGGTGGTTTTCTCCGGGTTATCACTGGCAACCGTGCTCACCCTCTTCATCATTCCCTGCTTTTATCTGTTGCTCCACGACGGGCCTGGTTGGCACTGGCGGCGGGGCATTCCTGCCCGAACTCACCTTCGCAAAAGGGTTTCAGACCATGCCCCAACACCTCTAACCCCCACTAAGTCTCAACCGGATGGCCTCTCAAGCTAATTTTTGGACATGAAATGGAAGGCTCAAACTTCCGCATTCTCACTGGGGTTGGGAGCCCTTGCGTCCGCCTATGCTAGAGAAAGAACGGAATCGCTACACATCCCGACCCAGTTTTCGGTTTGATAACTGTGCATCGGTATATCAGTAAGTTCTTGGGCTGATCCCGCTGCCTGTGTCTCCCCAGAGGTGACGCTAAAGTTGGCGTGACCCGTGTCAGATTCCGAGCGTATTTAGCCACCCTATCCAGTGATTGAGCTCGACGGATGACCCATACATCCCTTCCCTCTCGTTCCCGCCCCAGTCGCCTGCTGGTGGTGGATGATTTGCCAGACAACCTCTTTTTGGTTCAGGCAATGTTGGCCGATGAAGGGTACGAGATTGTTCTCGCTGATAACGGCGAAACAGCCCTGGCTCTCATTGCAACAACACCCCCGGACTTAGTGCTGTTAGATGTGATGATGCCCGGTATAGATGGCTATGAAGTGACCCGGCGCATTCGCCAAACTCCGGACTTGGGCTTTATTCCCATTCTATTGCTGAGCGCCCATGACCAAACTTGCGTGGTTCGGGGGCTGGATGTGGGGGCAGATGACTTCGTGCGTAAGCCGGTAGAAGTGGAAGAACTGCTGGCACGGGTTCGATCTTTACTCCGGCTCAAACACAGCATTGATGAGCGCGATCGCATTGCCCAACAGCGGGAAGATTTTGTCTCTCGGCTCACCCATGATTTGCGCACCCCCCTAATTGCAGCGGATCGAATGCTGGAGCTAATTTTAGAAGAACGAGCCTTTGGCGATCTACCGATCGAGCTGACCGAGGCGCTGAAAACCATGGCACTCAGCAATCAAACCCTGCTGGCGATGGTTAATAACTTACTTCAGGTCTATCGATTTGAAGCCGGACAGCAGCGACTCCACTTCCAGTCTGTAGACCTCGGGGCTATTGTCACTCAGGTAATTCAAGCACTGATGCCCCTCGCCCAGGAAAAACAACTTCAGATTCAGACCCAGATCAACCCCCAACTGCCGCCCATAGAAGGCGACCGTCTGGAGCTAAAGCGGGTGGTCACCAATCTGCTAGACAATGCCATTAAATTTAGCGATCGCGGCATCATCACCGTGATCTTAGACGCTGACGCTGCATCAACCAGAACGCCCCCACTGATTCGCCTCAGCATTGAAGACAACGGCATCGGCATTCCAGACGCAGAGCAAACCTATTTGTTTGAGCGCTTTCATCAGGGTCAACACCCCCAAGCTGGCAATGGCTTAGGCTTGCACCTCTCCCGATACATCGTAGAAGCCCACCATGGGCGCATTTTTGTCCGCTCAACCCCTAACCAAGGGAGTTGTTTCACAGTCGAGCTTCCCCTGGTTCAGCCTTAGTGACAATTCCTGTCCGCTCAAAAGTGAGATGCACCCTCTAAACTCAGATCTAGACAACGACAGCATAGATATTGATCTGGTCAAAGCCTATGCCAGCTATCAGCGTCAACAGCCAGCAGCGTTTCGCTTAGCAGCGCTTGACTGAAGTTAGTTCCCTGCACGTGAGCCACCGACAAATTCGCCCGGCGTAGATCTGCTCGGCGACAATCAACTCCTCGTAAATTCGTGCGATACAAGTTCGCGTCCGTCAGATTTGCCTGACCTAAATTTGACCAAGACAAATCAGCACGACTTAAATTGGCCTGACTCAAATCTGCCCGCAAGAGATAGCTACCAATCATCTGCGCTGCCTCTAAGTTAGCCTGATGCAGATTAGCACGATAAAAATAGGCTTGGTGGCAGGCTGCCCCTACAAGCTCGGCAAAACTGAGATTGGCTTGACACAAATTGGCCTGCATTAAATTGGCCTCTTGAACATTCGCCCGTTGCAGATTCGCACTGTCTAGGTCTGCCTCTCGCAGGCTTGCACCTCGAAAATCCACGGCTTCTAATCGAGCCTGACTTAAATCTGCATGATTGAGCGACGCCATCTTCAAATCTGCCCCGGTTAACACCGCCTGCACCAGAATTGCCCCATCCATGCAGGCGGCACTGAGCAATGCCCCAATCAGCTGGCTGCCTGTCAAGTTGGTATGCATCAAACTAGCGTGCAGCAGGGTTGCCTGAGAAAGCTGCGCTCCAGACAAATTTGCCCCATCTAAATCAGTGTTGTAGAGGGTGGCATTGTTGAGTTGGGCATCCCTGAGGTTGATCCCCACTAAGCGCATCCCGCTGAGATTGACCCCGTTTAGGTTCGGGACAAGATCTGGGTGTTGCTGCCGCCATTGATTCCACTGGGCGACGCCCTGACTCAGTTGTTGATAATGTGCTTGATTCGTCATGGCCAATATCCTGACAACATCACCCAGATTAAGTAGCCAAATCTAAAATTAATTGTAAAAAGGGGGTTTGGGGGCGCAGCCCCCGGGCAGGGGGTGAAACCCCCTCCACCCCCGCTCACATCCTCTATTTAATTGCACTCACCTACTTACTCCTGTCGATCCTTTGCTCCATTCTCGCGCCCGATAACATTTTCCATGGCACCCAAGACCGCTTGAGCTGCCGCCAAAATATCTCGCTCTTCGCCCCCCAGATAGAGACGACCCAAGCTGCCGACAGCAGAAATTTGCAGGATATTGATCAAGGCAGCCTTTTCTGCTTCATTGGCGGCCAAGGCCGCATAGGCAGCAGGCTCTACCTCAAATACATAGAGAGTCTGACCGGCCAATAACATCTGCCCACGACGATTGCGGTTAACCAATTGAGCATGATGGGGGTCAATGTTCCGAATAATTTGGCTGGACAGTACCCTGGGCTTGCGGCAGTCTTGGCGCTTGACACCCAGTGCATCCAGAATGGCTGTTCCTGCCGCGCGAATTTCGCCCTGATTGGTTGCGTGCAGCTCTAGCAGGCCATAGAGTCGCTCAACCACCAGCACCCCAGGACGAACCACGGCTGCCTTGAGCGCCACATCGGTAACGCGATTGATTTCGATGCCAGGAGATACTTCAATCCACAGAGAAGCATCCCCAGGAAGGGGCAAAAACCCAACAGCCACAGCGCCCATATAAGCTGCGTGCTGAGACTGGAGGCGGTCGATGTAAACATAGCTGCGCAGATCAATGCCCAAGGTGCTGTCCCATGATCGAAAACTTGTCCAGTATACGGGTTTGCGACCCTGTGCGGGTCTGACTGTCAAGGCAAACCTGAAGACAGATTAGCGCCTAGTGGGCCTGTGTTAATCTAGCTATAGAAGCGTCCATAGGGTCGCATCATTTGTAGAGCCTAGATTAGTCCCACTAGAGCACAATCACAAGGAGACATTCCTATCGCCACTCAAACCCAACTCACCAACCGCCAAATCAAATCTCCTCAGGTCTTTCTCATTGACCATGAAGGCAATAAGCTAGGGCTCACCGATACCCGGGAAGCCCTGGATCTAGCAGAAAGTGTTGACTTGGATCTCGTCGTTGTGTCCCAGGGTAAAGAAGCGCCTGTTGCTAAGATCCTGAACTATGGCAAGTTGCGCTATCAGCAAAAGAAACGCCAAAACCAAGGGCAAAGTGCTAGACCCTCTGTCAAAGAGGTGAAACTGCGCCCCAATGTAGGAGAAGCTGACTACACCTTGCGGATTGAGCGGGCTGTGGAGTGGTTAGGAAAAGGGGATTCAGTTAAGTTTCAAATTCGTCTGCGGGGTCGAGAACATCAACACCGCGATCGCGCTGCTGATATGCTAGACCGCATTGCTCAAGATCTGAGTACAGTCGGCAAGGTGCAGTCTCTCGACCGACGAGCACTCATTGTTCAAGTTGTGCCAGCCTAAGCGGGTTATAAATGACCAAGTGCTCTATGTAGACAAGGCCGCCGGACGCGATCGCAGCCAAGCCCACCCTTACGTCAGCGTTCCGAAGGAGACTGCCATTTAAATTGTCGTTGCACCACCAACAGAGCCTCTGCCGAGAGGGCATCCAGGGGAGGTGAAAATAGAAATCCCTGGGCAAATTCACAGCCTAGGTCTTGGAGTTGCTTAGCCTGTTCAGGGTTTTCAACCCCCTCAGCCACCACCTCAATTCCCAAGGCATGAGCCATGGCCAAAATAGCGCGGACAATTTCTAGGTTTTTACACCCTGCCTGCATCTGGGAAATAAAAGACCGATCAATTTTAAGTTCATGTACCGGAAACTGGTGCAGATAACTCATGGACGAATATCCAGTACCAAAGTCATCCAGGCTGAGGTACAGGGGTTGCCTTTGGGTTTGGGCAAATAGTTGCTTCGTCGTCTCGGTGGATTGCAGAAATAGGCTCTCAGTAATTTCGAGCTTGAGCATGGGCTGTTGGTAAGAACAAGTTGCCAAAAGTTGCATAACCGTCTCAAGCAGGCCAGGTTCTAAAAGCTGCTGAGCTGAAATGTTGACGCTCATCAGAATTTCGGCTGCCGTCGGGAACTGCGATCGCCAAGCCAGCATTTGCCGACAAGCAGTCTCTAGAACCCACTGGCCAATGGGGATGATCATCCCTGACTCTTCAGCTATGGGAATAAATTCGCTGGCTGGAATGATCCCCTGCTGTGGATGCTCCCATCGCAGCAGGGCTTCAAACCCAACCAGTTTGTGGTGCTTCAGGGAAATAATTGGCTGATAGTATAATTGCAATTCCTGTAACTCTAGGGCTTGCCGCAGCTCGTTTTCAAGTCGGAGTCGATCACAGGCTTGGGCATACATGGTCTGATCAAACACTGCATAGCGGCTTCGCCCCTGCTCTTTGGCACGGTAGAGGGCAATATCAGCATCCCGAAGCAATTCCTCAGGTTGACCATAGGCTTGAGAGCTTAGCAAAATGCCGATGCTGACATTGGTAAAAATACTGTGCCCCTCAATCAAGAAGGGGTGTTGCAAGGCGTCTCGAATCCGATCAGCAATGCGGGTGGCATCCTCAACCCCGCTCACCCCATCGAGTAAGATCGTAAATTCATCGCCCCCCAACCGTGCGACGGTATCCATGCCGCGAACACAGTGCTGGAGCACGCGAGCCACTTCAATGAGGAGGTGATCGCCGACGAGATGGCCAAGACTATCGTTGATCACCTTAAAGTGATCGAGATCAGCAAACAAAATGGCAAATTGATAGTCAGAGAATGACTGGATCTTGGCTAAAGCTTGCTCCACGCGGTTGAGAAACAGCGCTCGGTTGGGCAAGTGGGTGAGGTCATCATGATAAGCCGCATGAACCAAGTGCAGTTCGGTTTGTTTGCGTTGGGTGATATCCCGAATCATCACTAAGACTTCATCTTGACTCAGAACCACAATCCGAGCTTCGGCCTCGTGGAGATTACCCTCAACCTCGTACTGATACTCATAGATCTGCATGCTTTGGGTATCCAAAGCTCTCTGAATGTGGCTACGATGCTCACTCGTTTCATCTAAAGGTAACAATGTGCAATATCGGTCGTGGTTCAAGGGGGAGGTGTCAAATTCCTGCACCCGTTTCATATCTACACAGGTGCCATCCAGCTTGATGCGCAGCAATATATCGGGGATTGCTTGAATCAAGGCTCGGTTTGTCAGCTCACTCTGGCGCAGGGCAGCTTCTGCTTGCTTGCGATCTGAAATATCGCGCATGAAGCAATAGTGGCCGTTGGGTTGTCCCTGAGCGTCCTGGGTTTGCACCAGTAGAACTTGTTTATCAAAAATGGAGCCATCTTTGCACAGCGCCCGCAGATCTTGTTCTGCCCGCCCCGCCTGTTGCATCCGTCGAAACGCTTGTTCGCCTAGGGGATGGTCTTCTGGGAGGACGGTATCGGTCCAAGATTGACCCAACATTTCTGCGGGCTCGTAACCCAGCATGTGGGCGTAGCCCTCACGCACCATTACAAACCGCCATTCTAAATCCAGCTTTGAAATGCCCGTCATGGCATTTTCGACAGCCATCCCCAGCTGCTGGATAGATTCTTGAGCTTGGGTTAACTCCGTAATGTCTGTAACCACACCACTGAGGTAAAGCAACCGCCCTGAGGTATCAAAGACGCCTCGCCCACGTTCCCAAGCCCACCGAGTTGCTCCGGTTTGAGTGTGAATACGATAGGTACATTCATAGGGCTGTTGCTGGGCAATGGCGGTTTGCACTTGCGCCCAGACTCGATCTTGATCTTCAGGATGAATTTCCTGGCCACAAGAGATGGTTCGACTATGAAGATATTCGTCCTGGCGATACCCCGTCAGGTCATAGGCTCCTTCACTAGTCAAGGTAGGGGTGTAATCTTGATCGTTTTCCACAATGTAAAAATATCCCGGCAGATTACTAATGAGGGTGGTGATCTGCTGGTGACTTTGGTCTAGGGCAGCTTGCAGTTGAGTGCGGGTTTGATTGGCCTGGGTTAACTCGGCTTGGGTCTGATCCAAACGGGTCTGCAAGGATTGAATGTGCTGGCGATGGATGCGCCTTAACCCGTAAACTAACCCAATGATAATGCTGATTCCAACCCCGAAGCCTACCCAGACAATCATGAGGCTAGTCCATCCTGTTGATGCTCATACCCTAAGATACCCAATCGCTGCATGGGAAAATTATTTTTGTAAGACTAAAATGCCCATGGTGTTGGCTGCGATCGCATAGTATTTTGCCTGCCCAAACCCTAAAGACTGAGCTAAGGCCACCTGCTCCGAGCCCATCAAAAAACGAGCCAAACTCGCTTCAATATAGGTGTATTCCGCTTTCAGCCCTAATTGAGTGGCAATTGGCACCACCAAAGTGTGTAAATACCACTGCTGAAACTGTTGGGTGCAGCCATCAGGAGCCTTACAAAAGTCGAGAATCGCAGCTCGTCCACCCGGCTTCAGCACCCGCAGGATTTCAGCCAGACTTTGCCCTACATCAGTGACATTGCGCAAGCCATAGCCCATCGTCACTCCGTCAAATGTATTCGCCGGAAACGATAGCGCCAGGGCGTCGCCCTCCACCCAGGCAATGGGCGCTTTATGCACCGAGGGAACATCCCGCTGTTGGGCAATCGTCAGCAGCATCGCAGAAAAATCTAACCCATAAACCTGCCCATGGCGGCCCACTCGACGAGCCAGGATCTGGGCTAGGTCTCCACTGCCACAGCAGACATCCAAACAAACTGCCCCTGGGGCTGGGTTAACCCACTTCACCGTCATCTGCTTCCAAATACGATGCAGCCCCAGACTCAGGACATCATTGAGCCTATCGTAGTCAGACGCAATCCGATTAAATAGATCGCGCACTTCATTCTCAGTGGACATCCCCAAGCTCCTTCCCTGACATCCTATACTTGAGACAATGGCTAGTGCTGCTTCTCAAGCCTTCAACCCATGCAGGAGAGGTGATGAGGTTAAGGCTTTTGGGCTAGAACTCAAGCAGAATAAAGTTCACGCTTAGGCTACTCCCCCAAGTTGTAAATGTATAGAATTAAGAGTTATTACTTAGGAAGTTGCGGCGGGTGTGTAAAAATTCTTGCTCTCTGGCTTTGTGATACCATTTTTCGGCCTTCTCCTGGTTCGCAGCTATACCGCAAGCTCCTGACCTAAAGATCTCTGCTAAGTTGTTTGACGCTACACCATAACCTTGCTCAGCCGACTTCTCGTACCAATGAATTGCCTCTGAAAAATCCCTTTCTAAACCAAGACCTAGCTGGTACATGTTTGCAATGACGCATTGTGCTTCAGCATTCCCCTGCTCAGCTATTGGTTTTAGTAATCTAAATGCATTAATGTAGTCCTCAGCTTCAAAAGCAGCTTGTCCGTTTTCTAAATTTGACATCTTTCTAGGCTCCCTTTGTTTATCATTGAGTACGTTAAGAGGCTGTCTTTAAAGTCTTGTCATGCTCTACATTTGCTTCCCAACCCCCCATTCTGGGGAGCTTTGATCACTCTTAAGTCCCCCAGAATGGGGGATTTAGGAGGCGGGTGCAAGGCGTTAGAAACTTTTCAAACCGCCTCTAAGTCTTTTTTATTATATCTGTATCTTAATAACCAGGTAACTAGAGCCATTATCCCTCTTTTGTCACTTTCATGGGAGAAAACTTGTGATGCCAAAATCCCGCTTCTACAACTACGGTGTCATAGGCTCCTTAGAACCAATAAGTGCAGGGTTCAAATTTCCTCTGGATAGAGTGACAAAAGAGGGTTATAGCAGATTTCATAATTATGGGGTGCAATAACAGCAGTGAGAAAACCAGTTTATGATGTCAACCTCGGAAACTTCTTCAAAAGCTATTTCGATAGCATTAGCCAAAGCTTGGTAGGTGCGTGCTCCACAAGCTCTGAGGATAGCTTTAACCTTTGACCAAAAGTTCTCTATCGGTGAAAAATCAGGTGAATAAGGAGGCAGATAGACCAGTTGAGCCCCTGCCCCCTCAATGAGATGCCGGATCGCCTCCCCTTGGTGAATAGAACAATTGTCCATAACCATACAGGCTCCTGGCCACAAATTAGGCACCAAACGAGTGGCTACAAATGCCTCAAAAGTTAATCCATCAAAGGCTCCTAGGATAACCGCAGAGGCTACCACCCCAGCTAAACTTAACCCCGCTACTATCGAGACGTTCTGACCGCGTTTCGGTTGTCCCCCATAAGCTCTTTGTCCCTGGAGAGTCCAAGCAAATAGCCGGACTAACCCCAAATTCACGCCAGACTCATCTATAAAGACCAAATCTTCTACTTTCACCTCCCTTAGCTCATACCAGTAGTCATGACGTAAGATTTGGACTCGTTCAGTTTCTTTCTCGTTGGGGTGAAGGGCTTAAAACAAGATTGGAACAGTTCTTCTATTCCCAGTGATGTGGGTATCAGTTTTAATTCAATCTAGAGTAAACGAGGCCGGGGGGTATCTCTGTGAGAAAGCCGTTGCCATAGGACTCGACCAGGGCGGCTGGGGGTAAAGGCGCTAAAAACTGCCCAGAAGTAGGCGAATGGGTCAGATATCCCATGCAGCTTTCCATGAGAACATAAACGGCCACAACCCCAACTGCTGACATCGCCACCAAGGTGCCCGCAAACAAAAGCGAAAACTCTTTTAGGCGTACCCCTGTCTGCACCAGTCGGGTCGCCCACACCAAAAGTCCAACAACCGTAATCAGAAGAATAACCATATGTTAAGTGATTGTAACAAAAATAAATGGCATTCTTCAGTAAGATAAGAAAATTTGACATTTTCTTAAGATTTCAAATTTCTTGGCGAATGGGCACCTGATGCGCCACCAAGTAAGCCTTCAGCTCCGGGAGCTTCAGTTGACCGTAGTGCAGCAAAGACGCCAGCAAGGCCGCCTCTGCCTTGCCCTCTGTGAGCGCAGCCCGAACGTGCTCCGCATTCCCTGCCCCCCCCGAAGCAATGACCGGAATCTGCACCTGCTCTGCTAGAGTGCGGGTCAGCTCTAGGTCATAGCCTGATTGGGTGCCATCGGCATCCATGCTGGTGACCAGAAGTTCTCCGGCACCGCGCCGCTCCATTTCCCGCGCCCAGGCCACTGCATCTAGCCCCGTATTGTCCCGGCCACCGCGCACGTATACATCCCAGCCTGGCTGCTCCGGATCTAAGCGGCGACGGGCATCAATGGCAATCACAATGCACTGCTGGCCAAAGCGCTCGCTGGCTCGGCTCACAAAGTCTGGGTCTCTCACTGCCGTTGAATTGATGCTGACCTTATCAGCGCCAGCCCGCAACAAATTTTTGATCATGTCTAGCGATTGGATGCCTCCACCCACGGTTAAAGGAATAAACACCTTATCCGCTGTGCGGTAAACCACATCTAAAATAATGTCACGGTCTTCATGGGTGGCTGTGATGTCCAAAAAAACCAACTCATCTGCTCCGGCTTGGTTGTAGATCTCGGCCAGCTCCACCGGATCGCCTGCATCGCGTAAATTTACGAAGTTGACCCCTTTGACGACTCGACCCGCCTTCACATCCAGACACGGTAAGATTCGTTTTGCCAGCATGATATTCCTCTGCCCTCCGATGATGGGTCGTGAGATCTCAGCCCCTATGATCTCACGGACAAGACTCACGGACAGGCTGATGTTGACGTGGCGAAGCATCCCTTCATCTTTAGGTCAGGGAGGATGTGAATTCAACCCAACCCCTCGCCATCTGAGTTGCCAGCCTCAAAAACCCCAACCAACCCCTCCCTTCAAGGTGTACCCTAGGCTTGTACTCTACGCAGGGTTTAGTTAGGCAGCCAATGATTGAAGTTGAGCACCTCAGCAAAGTCTATGGCTCAACCACTGCCATTGAAGATGTCACTTTTCAGGTGGAGCCAGGGGAAATTCTAGGTCTCTTAGGCCCCAACGGTGCTGGTAAAACGACCACCATGCGCATTTTGGCGGGCTATTTACCTGCGACCCAGGGCACCGCTCGGGTGAATGGCTTTGAAGTTCACGAAAACCCCATGGCGGTTCGGCAACGCATTGGATACTTGCCTGAAACCCCTCCCCTCTATCTAGACATGACCGTGGAAGGCTACCTTCACTTTGTGGCTCGGTTGAAAGGAGTGTCGGCGGGAGATCGAGAGCAGCGTGTGCAGACGGTGCTGCAAGAGTGCAACCTCTTAGAAAAACGTACCTCTCTCATCCACAAGCTCTCTAAAGGGTTTCGGCAGCGTGTTGGCATTGCTCAAGCTATTGTTCACGATCCGCCAGCGATCATTTTGGATGAACCCACTGTGGGGCTTGATCCACGGCAAATTATTGATGTGCGTCATTTGATTAAGAAACTTGCGGGCAATAAAACCGTGATTCTCTCGACCCACATCCTGCCGGAGGTGAGCATGACTTGTAATCGGGTTGCGATTATTAATCAAGGTCATGTGGTTGGAACTGGATCCCTAACTGATTTAATGACTCAACTGGCCGGGGTTTCCAGCTATGAGCTTTTGCTGCAAGGCGATCAAAGTCGAATTGCCCAACAACTCTTAAACTTGTCAGGTATTCAGAGTCTTCATTGGCACGATCTCGAAGATGCCTCAAATCCACGGCTCTCCCTCCGAGTCGTTTGTGACCCAGGGACGGAGTTAGGTCCCAAAATTGCCGCAACCCTTGTCCATGAGGGAGCCTATATTTATGAAATTCGTCCCACTGTCACAAATCTAGAAGATGTGTTTTTACAACTAACCACTGAAGAACAAACCTCCATTGAGGGCGATGTCATTTCAGATCTAGAGGGTTCATCTTCGGCTGCTGAGGGTGCCGATCAGGAAGAAAACAGTGATGGGAAGGAGCCTTTATGAAAATCATCCTTCGCAGTATCATTGCTATCTATCGCAAGGAGTTACAGGGCTACTTTAGTTCGTCTTTGGCCTATGTGATTGCGGGTGTGTTTTGGTTTTTGTCCAGTCTGTTTTTCTTCTTTATTCTCGATAATATTGTCAGAGAGGTGGCACAGCTAGACCTACAGGGGCAATTTGGGGTGTCGCCCCCTCCGGTTGATGTGCCGAGTGTGGTCTTGCAAAATTTCATGGCGGTTATGGGGTCTTTGTCTTTGGTCATTCTGCCGATTTTGTCCATGGGGCTGTATGCAGAGGAGCGCAAGCGGGGTACTCTGGAGCTTCTGGCGACCTCCCCTATTACCAACTGGGCAGTTGCACTGGGTAAGTTGCTGGCGGTGCTTACTTTTTTTGTCACCCTGATTATGCCTTTGGCGGTGATTGAGGGGTTGGCTTTAAGCCGTGGCCAACCCCCTATCCCCCTGGTGACCTTACTCAGTTTGTTGATGGTCAGTCACTTGGGGCTGGTCTTTATGGCTGCCGCAATTTTGGCCTTGGGGCTGTTTATTTCTTCTTTGACGGACAGTTCCATTTTGGCGGCAATTGTGACGTTTGCGCTGATTTTGCTGCTGTGGATTGTGGATTTACTCGGGGACACCCTAGGGGGGGGCTTGGGTGAAATGCTGAATCACCTCTCGCTGCTGAAGCACTACACGACGCTGACCCAAGGGGTTTTGGATCTGAGTAGCTTTGTGTTGTTTTTGAGTTATGTGGTGCTGGGGTTGTTTCTGACGGCGCAATCGATTGATTTGTTTCGGTTTCAGCGCTCTTAGATGGTTTCAGTGTTGATCTCTATGACGACTTTGGTCAGCTTTACAACTGTCGATTGATTGAGCTTTGCGGCATGAATGTCAAACAATTCTCTTCTGGATTGAAATCCTATCGACGTGTGTTATCCCTGCTGGTATGGGTGGCAACTGTGCTACTGGTGGCGGGGTTACTGACTCGGTTTGTGACTGGGGTATGGACTGCGTTAGCCCTGGGGTTGGCTCTGGGGGGGATCGTTCTTGGGGGTGCGGTGCTATGGATGCGCTGGCAGTTTGGGTCACCTCGGGAGGGGGAAAGTTGGTGGCGGCGGCGCTCGGTGCAGTCCAGTACCAATGCCATCATGGCTGCCTTGGCGTTGGTGGTAATTCTGGGGTTAATCAATTTTTTGGTGGTGCGCTACCCAGCGCGGTTGGATGTGACTGAAACCCGATTTTTTAGCTTGGCACCCCAAACCCAAACCTTGATGCGGGAACTGGATCAACCCCTACAAGTGTTGATTTTTGATCGCACGCCCGATCCGCAGCAGCGCACGCTATTAGAGGAGTATCAACGCTATAATGCTCAACACTTTCGCTTTGAGTTTGTTGATCCCCAGGCTCAACCTGGTTTGACACGACGCTACAACGTTCGCAATCCAGGGGATGTTGTGATTGAAACCGGTGAACGCAATCGGGTGCTGGAGGGGACGCTGTCGGAGACGAATTTGACGCCTGCGATCGCAGCCCTCCTCCAAAATCGTCAAGCTGTCGCCTATGCAATTCAGGGGCATGGCGAAGTTCCCCTGAGTGGAGAGCAAACCAATTTGCAATCTGCCCTCACTGCCTTAGAACGACAGGGAGTTCAGGTTGTCCCCCTCAATTTGATTGAACAACAGGGGGTACCAGAAGATGCCAATCTGGTGATCATCGCCGGCCCCACTCGACCTTTCCTAGCCGCAGAGGTGGAACTATTGGCGACCTACCTCGAAACTGGGGGCAGTGCCCTATTTTTACTAGATCCCGAAACAGAAACCGGCTTAGACCCCCTTTTACGCCAGTGGGGTGTTACCCTAGACAACCGCATTGTCGTAGATGGCTCCGGTTCTGGGCAATTGATTGGCCTCAGTCCAGCCGCACCTTTGGTGCTCGAATATGGAGATCACCCCATTACCGAAGCGTTGGGTCAGAGCGTGTCATTTTATCCTCTGGCACAGGCCATCATGTTGACTGAGCAACCCGACATTGAAGGGGTGGAATTGTTGCGTACCGGCCAGCAAAGTTGGGCTGAAGCCGATCCCGATCAAGAGCAATTACAGTTTGATGCCGAGCGCGACCTGCCCGGTCCATTGACCCTAGGTGTGGCACTGAGACGGGATTTATCCGAAGCAAGCACAGAGGCCGACTCAGAACCCGAAGTCAATGATTCAGAGGCGGCGGTTCCCCCTGTAGATCCTGTGCCGGAATCAGACCCCACCGAAGAAGCCCGGTTGGTTGTCATTGGCAACTCTGACTTTGCCACAACCAGTCTCTTTGACCAGGGCGTCAATGGAGATGTTTTTCTCAACTCAGTCAACTGGCTCAGCCGCGATCAGAGCGACCCTACCCTGTCCATCCGACCCAAGGAACCCACCAACCGTCGCCTCGAAATGACACCCATGCAGAGCCGCTTTTTGACGGGTATTGGCCTGGGACTGTTACCTCTAGGTGCCTTTGGGCTGGCGATCACGCTTTGGTGGCAGCGACGATGACAGCGGCTTCCCCTGGGTCAGGGGCTACCCTCTATCCAGACCTTGGAAATGGAACTCAGGAAACTTTTGTATTGGTGTTAACTGTTCTTTAGGCACAAAGTTGCCTAAAATAACATCAATGTAAATAAATGTGACCAACTCTCCTTCCAGCTTGAAGGAGAGATTTGGTGTCTGAAAATTTTGTTGAGGCCATCTGTTGGCAATCTAGACCTTGCAGTCAATGCCTTAGCGCAACATCAAAGGGGGACTTTATTCTATGTCAATTTCCGAGGCCATGCTCAACACAGGCTTAATCGCCCTCCTGGCGGTTGGCGGTTTCACCTTAGCAAAAGCTGCCCTCAAGGCTTGGCGGAACTCTCATGCACAGACGCCCATTGATCGGCGATTGTCCGTTTGGGCATGGTGGGTGGAAGTTGCAACCACCATGCCCCGTTGCACCTACTATTTTGGCCCCTTTGATAGCCAGACTGAGGCTCAAACCGCTCAGTCTGACTATGTTCAGGATCTTGAACAGGAAGGAGCCCAAGACATAAAAGCACAGGTCAAATGGTGCAAGCCCCAGAAACTCACAGTTTGTGCAACCTTGGGCGCAGAGGCCGCCATGCCTATGGCAACGTGACATATCCCGGTCTAAATTTGACGATCGATTTGCTCACACCCACCTTGGCCTTAGCCCCTCGCTTCCCAAATGGGCGTGGCTTGCTTTCTGGATGTAGGCAGCTCTACTACCATAGGGCTTCCCCTGAAGACGAAGGCTCTGGTGCCTCCCACAGCGGCTCACGGGCAGGTGCTTCGACAGGGGCATCCCAGAGGGGTTCACGGGCGGTGGTGGGCGGTGGGTCGTAAGCAGGGGGCGGGTCGTAAGCAGGCTCTGAGTAAGCGGGCGGTGGGTCGTAAGCAGGGGGCGGGTCGTAAGCAGGCTCTGAGTAAACGGGGGGTGGAGGGGGTTGCACCCGTGCTTGATCGGCCTGAGGGCTCGATGGGGCAGCATCTGAGGATGGAGTTGTTTGGGCTGCTCTGAGCTTGGCAATCTCGCTTTCAACTGCTTTGAGGTGCTGGTTGATCTGTTGTTTTTGTTGCTGAGCCTGGGAGGTCAACAAAGATGCTTCGGGTACCTGCTCTAAGGTTTTGAGGGCTTGCTGACCGTTAGACTGCCGTGCCTCTAGAGCGGTAATGGTGGTGGCGTTGGCGAGGGGCTCATTAAGCGATTGGGCTTGAGTTTTTGCCAGTTGTAGAGATTCAGATGCTTGCTTTTCTTGAGTAATTCGGGCGTCTAGGGCTTGTAATTTCTCCCGGTAACTAGGGAGTGTTTTCTGAGCAGTGGCGTGAATGGCGAAGATATGGGGAATTTGATCCATATCTCTAATCGCTGCTTGAATTTGAGTTTGGGCTTGACTCAGTTGCTCTAAATTGGTCGCATCTTCTATTGAATTTAAGGCCGCTTCTGCTTGTGCGACGGCCTTGTCATACAGGGTTTGAACTTCGATCTCAGGGGTGCAATTGTTGAGTGCTTGGCACAGTGGGGAAATTCGCGGGGAGGCTACGCCTAAAAAACCGCCGAGGGCAACCAGTGCGATGCCGCTGAGGGCAGCAATTTTGAGAGAGTGGCGAGCGGGCTGGGCAGGAGGGGTGGGGGGAACCAGCACATGAGTTGGCTCTAGGGAAGGTCTAGAAACCGAATCTGCTGGGTTGGAGGATGGATTGAAGGTGACTTCGCCCTCAGGGATGAGAGGGGCTTGCCCTTGGGGGATGACTTCGGTGAGGGTACCGGAACTGGCTTGTCGCTGCGCGGCTAGGGCTTTGACGGCTTCTAGGGCTTGGCCTGCATGAATATACCGTTGGCGAAAGTCGTACAGCACCATTTTGTCGATGATGGCAGCTAACTCCGGGGAGACGTTGGCGCGATGGTCTCCCACTGGCCGTAGGCCATCGCGCCACATCAGTTCGCCTGTGGTTTCATCTTCAGGCACTTCTCCTAGGGCTGGGTTTAGCCCTGTCAGGGCTTGAATGGCGATGATTCCGACCGAATAGACATCGCTACTGGGGCGAGGGTTGCCGCGCATTTGCTCACTGGGAACATAGCCTGGGGTTCCTACCACGACAGTATGGGGAGTGTTGGTGTTTGCCTCGATCCCTTGGGCACTGAGTTGTTTGACGGCTCCAAAGTCAATCAACACAATTTTGCCGTCTGACCGACGACGGATGAGATTGGATGGTTTAATGTCTCGGTGGACGACCTGCTGTTGGTGGACAAAGGCTAGGACGCCCAATATTGACTGGAGCAAATCCAAAACGTAGGCTTCGTCTTTGACTTGGCCGGGGGGAAATTCCTCACCCAGACTGTGGCCATCCACAAAATCCTCGACCAGGTAAAATTCACCCTTTTCCTCGAAGTGAGCCAATAGTTTCGGGATTTGTTCATGGTCGCCCAGTTGGTGCAACACTTTGGCTTCGGAGTCAAACAGTCGGGAGGCGATGGGTAACTTGCTGGCTTCAGCCACCCCAGTTTTCAGGCGTTTGACCACACACTGAAATGCTGCTGGCAGATGCTCATCTTCAGCAATGAAAGTTTCACCGAAGCCACCCTCGCCTAGGCTGCGGACAATGCGATAGCGCCCAGCTAGCTTACTACCTAGTGGCAAAATAGACTGACCCATGATTGACGGCCTATTGGAAGAAGTTACGCTCATGTTTATTTTCTCATATCCCGACGGGGCAGAGGAGGCATCAGATCTGGCCACTCCAGATATGGAAGTGCTTGAGATGAAAGCCACAGATTTAGCCACAGACTTAGATTGATCTCCAGATTGACAGCAAAGTCTCGTTTGGGAGGTGACTGGTATCCCGATCGCCCGTGATTTGACGCACAATGTAGAAGATTTAAGTGTTTGGAGGTTTCCGGTGCTACTCAGTGCGATCGCATATCCTCAAACCCCTAGTACCGATATTCACTACCGGCTGGTAATGCTGCACGGATGGGGTGCCAATGCCCAGGACTTAGCCCCCTTGGCTCCGCTGCTAAGATTACCCCAAGCACAATACTTATTTCCCAATGCGCCGCTGCCCCATCCTTTGGTTGCAGGGGGGCTGATGTGGTATGACCTCAATACCCAGGAGGGTCTGGAGACAAGTCGCAAACACCTACGAGACTGGTTGTTGAGCCTAGATGGACAAGACAATATTCCCCTGAGCCATACCCTGTTGGCGGGGTTTTCTCAGGGAGGTGCCATGACTTTAGATGTAGGGCTTAGCCTACCTGTGGCCGGATTGGTTGCCCTGAGCGGCTATCTTCACCCGATTAACTTGGCCACGTTGCCCCCCACTTTACCGCCCATTCTGATGATTCATGGTCGGCAAGATCCGGTCGTTCCGCTTCAGGCTGCTTTGGTGGCACGGGATAGCCTGATTCAAGCCGGTGCAGCGGTCACCTATCGTGAGTTTGAGATGGGCCATGAAATTCCCCCCCTGGTGCTGCCAATCTTGCGAGACTTTGCCCTTCAGCAGTTGCAGGTGCCCACTAGGGATCAGGCATAGGGTCACGCCACCTCAAAGCCTCCCAAAAGCGCCCACAAACTAAAGACCCCCCTGGATGTCAAGCCAACGGCTTGCTCAAGAGGGTGCGACCTCAGCCTGATATACCTGAGAAGATTTGCCCTCATCTGCTAGCCCCCTCTCCCCAAAAGGGCTACGGTGTACATACATCTCTAGATAAACCCATTCCACCCTGCATTAGCCCCCCCGACCCCCCAAGTTTGGGGGGAGATCAACAAAAATTGGGACTATATTCCCCCCAAACTTGGGGGGCTAGGGGGGCGAGCGCAAAGATTTTGAATCTTTTCAAGACTTGTGTGTACAAAGTAGCCCAAAAAGGTAGAAGGGGAACCGAACAGTGTCTTAGCCCCTCTCCCAGCTTGGGAGAGGGGTTGGGGTGAGGGAGGCATTGCGAGTATTACCCAAGCAAATAAAGGTCGCACCTGCCCAAGGGAGGCTGCTGTGGTTTTGCCAGCCTAGGCGCTGATGCTAGGCCGATAGAGGCAATCACGGGTAGCAATCATCGCATCTAGTAATCGATCCATTTCTTCTTGAGTGTGCAGAGCATTGACTGTCATCCGCATCCGTGGCTTGGCAATAAACCAAATTGCAGAAGTCCAGATGCCGTGCTCTTCAATCAAGCGTTGGCTGAAATCCTTGGGGCTAATATCTTGGGGGAGAACCACCGGCAGGACATTGGTCTCACCCAGGGTAATAAAATCGGCTTCAGTGAGGCGCGATCGCAGATAGCGAGTATTGGCATGCAAAGTTTTGACCCATTCAGGATGCTGGCGCAGTTGCCGAATACTTTCTAAAGCTGCCGCAGCCGTGGGCGGGGGCAGTGAAATCGTCCCAATGGATGTGGGTGATGCCTCTAGCAAATCAATCAACTCCCGAGAGTGGCTACTAATGGCCGCTCCTGCTGAAGCCGCAAACTTTGAGAAGGTGGTCATAATGATGGGCACCATCCCCCGATTTAGCACCTGTTGGGGGGTGATCCCAAAGTGATCGTAGATGCCGCCTCCGTGGGAGCCCAAAGATCCGCTGGCATGGGCTTCATCCATCACAATGACGCTGCCCGGATAGTTTTCCAATATATCCAGCATCTCTGGCAGCGGCGCAATGTCTCCATCCATGGAGAACACCGCATCGGAAATTACCAAAATTCGGTCATTGGGTCGAGCATAGCGGCGCAGCTTACGAGCTAAGTCATTGACATCGCAGTGGCGATAGGCTTTGACCCGCACGTTGGGGCTGTGGCTAAACATCTTGCCCGAGCGATTGCCCGCATTGGTGATGGCTGAAATGATACAGCCATGATTGAGCACATCGGTGAGAATTAACGTCTCCCGGGTGTGGCGAAACCCTGGAACCGGAATGGCTAGATGGCAAAAGGCATCCATCAAGGCTTGCAGCGCCATCCAGGCATTCAGAAACAAATGGGTATGCTCCAAGCCCTTAAACGCCGAAATCTCCTGCTCTAATTGTCGATGCAGATCAATGCGACCACTTAAGGCTGAACATGAGCTATTCGAGGTTCCATATTGGTGAATAGCATCAATAGCAGCCTGACGCACGGCTTCATTTTGCACTAAACCCAGGACATCATTGGTGCAGAAGGTCAATACCTTATGCCGCTTCCCCGTTGAATACTCCTCGATTTCAACGAAGTTCCCTTGCTTGTGGTGACAGATGAATCTGTCAGGGTAGAGGCCATTCTGATAAATAGCCTGCATGTACTCAGTAATGACTTCCACTATTGACTCCTCTCACCTGCTCCCAGCCGAAGGCTTTTACTCATAACTTTAGTCTGCAAATACACCATTTCATCCAAAATTCATGGGAAAGAGATAGCTTCTGCCGTCAGCAGGGATGATGTTTGATCCCCGTTGATTTGACTCAGGTGCCCTTTAGATTGTTGCACAAACTGTTCATATTGCCCGATAATCACCCGCTGTAAGGCCAGAATCGCCGGATTGACTTCAACATAGTGGCGTTCAGGGTTGTTCTCGTAGGAGCACTGTTCACTGGCCACCATCTCGGCATCTTGGGCTACAAAGCGTTGAAAGATTAAACGCAGAACGGCTGCTTCTAGCCAGTGGCCCACGGGGGGTTGATACATCCAGGCAGGCAGGGGCAGCTTTAAGAACATCAGGGAAAAAGAGCGTGTCACATTAGACTCCACTGGCAGCCGCATGAGGTAAAGAGATGAAACCCCCTCTAAGGAACTGTGAAAGTGAGGATATTGATAATGAATGGAGACCGTTCGGGTGGCAACGGAGTTCCCAGGCGAGGTTAGCCCCAGCACCTTGGCCAGGAAGTTTTGGCGGTAAGACACCTGGTAATCCGCTTCAATATCCTGGGGGGTTTGGCGCAGTTTCTTGAGAACTGGGTCAAACCAACCTTGCAGCCCCTTGTGCAAGAATCCATGGAATACATCCATGGCATTTTCATTACAGATGGAAAAGTGTGCCTGAAATTGATTGGGAATCCGAACCATAAACCAGGCTGGGTTGCCATACTCGGGAACGCTAGGAAGCGAGACTTGGGCTGCCAGCTCCGGTGCCCCAGGAAAGACCCAAAGAATGTCATACTGCTCTTGAATCGGGTAACTACGGGCGATGGCACAGGGGAGCTTTTGGTCAGGAGGAAAGTAGGGAATGTGGACACAGTTGCCCTCTCCGTCAAACTGCCAGCCGTGATAAGGGCAGGTGAGGTTTCCTCCCTGGACTTCCCCGAGGTGCAGGGCAACCCCCTTATGGGGACAGGCATCCTCTAGGGCGTGCAGGTGACCCTCTAAATCGCGGTAAGCGGCAATTTTTTGCTGCCAAACTGAAGCTGCTAGAACCTTGCCTGGGGCAAGCTGGTGTGCCCAAGCTACCGGATACCAGTAGTTGGGATTGATGCCTGCTTGGCGAATGCGATTCTGAATCGGTTGCCCCTGAAGGGTAGTGGCCAGCTCTATCATAGGTCTTGATTTTAGTCCCCTGATGGGCTTATTTAGCCAGGAAAACTGCGTTTCGTCAATCTGAGGATCCACCTTTTTGACGCAATCTGGCAGAAGATAAAGTTGATTGTAGCGGCTGATTAGGGCTTCATGTTGGATTCAAAGCGTTGTTCCCAAGCTTTGTGGTTTTGTTTGGCAGTTTTTACTAAGGGCGAAACCCGCAAAATTTGCGAGGCGCTCCAGTTGATCAAAGAGAGGGGGAAGCGCATGGGACGGGCAATATCCAAGAACAGGACGACGCGGTAGCCATCGGTGTTATTCCAGACTTCGTGGGGATAGGTGTCGTCAAAGATGAGGCTTTTTCCTTCTTCCCAGGTGAGGGTGTGGTCGGCGATGCGAATCTGACATTGGGATCGCGGTTCAGGAACGCGCAGGGCTAGGTGGTAGCGAATCAGTCCTTTGTGTTTGCCATAGTGCTCTGGGATATGCTTGCCGGGAGCCAAAATTGAAAAAAAGGCTACCTTAAGGTCGGGAATGGTGCGCAGCAGTTCCCAGGTTTGGGGGCACCGCTGACAGTTTTTGTGGGCAACGAACCCAAAGGCACAGAAAAAATAGGTCTTCCAGCCGTCATCCTGGGTGATTTCTTGTTGGCGGGGCATAATGTCCTGAAAGTTGGGCAGGGCTTGGGTATGCTCCAGAATTTGATCGAGTTCTTGGCGGATGACCTGCCAGTTGGCTTCTAGGGTTTCGGCCCAGGGAAACTGCTCTTTGGTGAATAAGACGGACTCCCCGATCAGAGAGTAGTCTGGAACTGCCTTTACGAGTTTGTCAATCACGGGGGATTGAACAATCACCCGTACCCAATCTTTGTTTGCCATAGGTGTGTTGCGATCGCAGCGACAACAAGAACCGTAGAAGGAGTCCGCCCACCGGAACCTATCTACCGGCTATTTAGTGTAAACCGATCTGGCTTCAAATATAGAAGGGGTTAAATATTGCCCCTTTCCCCTATGCTAAAGAGCATCCGCTTAAGAGCATCTCTATGGCTTCTGTTGGTCAGAGTTCCCCGCAGATTTCTCGGGTTTCCATGCACGCCTTGACACCCCAGCAGTTTAACCAGCAATTTCAAGTCCTGGGTTGGCCTGTGGTGATCACCGATCTGCTTGAGAGCGAACCCGACTGGAACTTGAACTACTTGTGCGACCAAATTGGGGAGCAGTCGTTTTTGATTCGTTGCTATGGCCGAGATCGACACAGCCCAGACAAGCGCCAGTGGACGACCATTGGCAGTGGTGTGCCGGTGCAGATGTTACGGTTCCGAGACTATGCTGAATTACTGCGCAATCGCCAAGCCCACAGCCAAGATTTATACCTGGCTAAGTGCCCTCTTCACGAGACTCCTCTAGGGCAGTCTTTGGCTCTCCAAAATCTGGGGGAATGCCTGGGTCTGCGACAGCCGTTGAGCAACCTCAATCTCTGGGTTGGTCCTGGGGGTCATGTGGAGAGCCTGCATTATGATCCGTCCGATGGCACCCTCATGCAGTTGCACGGCGACAAAAAAGTGATGCTATTTCCCCCCCATCAGTGGGCAAACTTGTATGCTTTTCCGATTTCGGTGCATCTGCGCCACGGCATGAAACTGCGCTGCTGGTTTAGTCAGGTCAATCTCAATGCCCCAGACTTTGAAGCTTTCCCCCAGCTCCCAATCGCGCTTCAGCACCAGGTTGAAGTCATCCTTAAAGCCGGGGAACTGCTCTACATTCCAGCCGGGTGGTGGCATGAGGTGACGGCACTGGGCACCGAGATGTCTTGCTCGGTGAATCGCTTTTGGTCAATTGAGCCGCGATCGCGGCAGTTGCTTTCCTGGCCCCAGTGGCGCACTTATCTGGGGTCTGCCTGTGCCATTCCCCAAATCATGGCCAGCCTGATTCAGGCGTTACTGAGTTCAGACCCAAAGCAAAAAATGACAGAAATTCGTCGTTTGATCTAAGTGATCAAAAAATTCCCCAGCCCTAAACGGAAGCGTTCTGAACCAGGTCTGACATCCGGATGCCCCACCACAGAATTTCAGGGGTATTCTAGAGGGAGAATTACCACCTCAGCAAATCCTGTTGCTGCCATAATTCCTTTGACTGAAACGCCACAGTGCAATTCGTTAATTTTGATGCGTGACTGATAACCTAACTTGGCAAGGGGTAGAGGCATTGTATGAAACAAGCAATCTATTGGCTCATGGGTGAGCGAGCCGGACGCACCATCGTCGGCACCTGGAACTGGTTGTGGGGCATTCCGGTCGAATCCGGTGGCAGGGTTGCTGTCTCCATTGCTGAAGAATCCTTGCAGTCTATGCAAGTTTCGGTGCAAAAGCTGGCAGAGGCCGTAGCCATGCAGGTGGGATCTTACGAGCGCGCCAAAAAGAAATACACCGAAAAAGTTCAAGAACTTCGCAAATTCGAGCAACAAGCAGCCTTGGCTCAGCAGTCCGGCAAGACTGATGCAGCGCGTCTAGCCATGACTAAAGCCATTCAAATTGAACAACTTCTACCCCAACTTGAAGGGCAGGTGAAGCAGGCGGAAACCTTTGTGAATGCCTCCAAAGACAAGCTCAACCGTGAACGCCTAAAGCTGGAGCAATACAAAACCGACATGGAAAACATGAAGGACTTGGCAGAAATCAACAGCGCTCTAGAGTCTATTGCCAAGGTGAACAATGAATTTGATATTGGCTCGGCGCGGTCTTCTTTTGAATCTGCTAAAAATGCCGTAGAAGGACGTCACTTGCGCAGCAACGCCTTGGCCGAACTCGCTGAAAACCCCAATGAGAAATTGGCTGCTGATTTAGATCAACTCACCATCGATGACGAAGTGTCCCGGCGACTTGAGATGCTTAACCCGTCCACCCTCGAATCTAGTGTGGAGTAGACACCCCCTATGGCAGATCCTTCGGCAATGCCCAAGCGCAGCGGCCCGCCGCCCATCGTATATATTGTCCTGGCTGCGGGGCTAGCAGCCGGGGTATATTGGTGGTTTTTTCTCCGCCCAGGAGATCAGCCCCAATTCCCAGCTTTACCCGGAACCGAAGTGTCTGAAAGCCAGACACCAGCGCCAACCCCTTCTGCGTTTCCACTACCCTCAAGTGTTCCGGCGGGAACAACCGTCAGCATTGATGGCTCGACCAGCATGGTGCAAATCAATGAAGCCCTCAAAGCTGGCTTTCAGCAGCAATATCCCGGCACTCAAGTCAACACTGCCGCTGTGGGATCTGACAATGGCATTCAGGCTCTACTGGGGGGCAGTGTGGATGTCGCCGCCACCTCTCGGGGGCTGACGGCCTCCGAACAGACCCAGGGACTGGTGGCAGTGCCCATTGCCAGCGATGAAATTGCCATTGTCGTCGGCAAAAATAATCCTTTTCAGCGGGGGCTCTCAGCCACCCAAGTCGCCCAGATTTTTCAGGGCACGATTAGTAGCTGGGCGACATTGGGCGGCGCTAGCATTCCGATTCGCGTGATCAATCGTCCATCGGTGAGCGGCACATCACAGGCATTTCAAGACCTGGTACTCAAGGGCGGAGCCTTTGGCACAACCCCCAACATCACCACCCTGGAGCGAGACGCTACCACACCCATTTTGCAGCAGCTAGGAACGGATGGCATTGGCTATGCCACCTATAATCAGGTGGCCGATCAGCAAACAGTGCGCGTTGTGGCCGTAGATGGGTTAACCCCCGAAGCGCCGACCTATCCCTTTAAACGGTCGCTGTACTACGTTTATAAGGATGCAAATAATCCCGCAGTACAGGCGTTTCTAGGCTATGCCACCTCTTCCCAGGGTCAGCAGGCCATTGCCAATGCCCTCTCTGGTGGGTAATGCTTCTTCGCCCTCTCCTCTCAATCAGAGTTAATCAGGTACGGTTCCTTTTTGTATTTCTCATTTGAGTTCAGAATGCAATGGGATCAGCTCAGAAATTTATAGCGGTTTACAGATTAATGGAGTACATGGGGTGCAGGGGGCACTGCCCCCTGCGTGGGGGTGGAACCCCCACACCCCGTACCTCACTCAGGTGAGAACCGCTATAAATGCCGATCAGCTTATTTGCACGATTATTCTCTGGTAGTGATCCTGGTTGACTGACCAAACTTTGTGCTTGGCGGTTGAAACCGCAGCTACAAGAACGAAATCCGTCTACGCGGATTGCCGGAAGCCCTGATACATTTAGTACATTTAGTCTGCCTACGCAGACTTTGTTTTTGTAGGCGCGAATTTATTTGCTGGTCGCAACTTTGGCCTCCTGAGTGCTCCACCTCAAGGTAATTTATACGAACTCAAGTGGGAACTAGGATTAATTTATGCCTAGCGTCTATCAACTCAAACCCGCCTTTCAAAATCTCCTTCGACCCCTCGTCAATAGATTAGCGAGTCGCGGTGTAAGCGCCAATCAAGTGACTGTCCTGGCAGCCTTGCTTTCCATGGGGGCAGGCGGCACTGTGGCTCTTTGGCATCCGCTGCGCTGGCCGCTGCTCTTGATTCCCGTGGCGCTATTTATCCGCATGGCGCTCAATGCCATTGATGGCATGTTAGCCCGAGAGCACAGCATGAAGACGACCCTGGGGGAAATTTTAAATGAGTTGGGTGACGTGATCTCTGATGCCGCCCTATATCTGCCGTTTGGCTTGATACCAGGTATTCACGGCTACCTGGTTGTTCCAGTTGTCATACTGGCAATCATCAGTGAGTTGGCTGGGGTTCTCGGTGCTACAACAGGACAGAGACGCTATGAGGGTCCAATGGGAAAAAGCGATCGCGCAGTTGTATTTGCAACATTGGCTCTGATCCTGACCTTTAGATCTATTCCTAGCTTATGGTTGGACGGAGTTTGGATCAGTTTGTTGGGTCTGTTGGTAGTCACCATTATGAATCGGATCCGCCAAACGCTTTTGGAGCAAAAAAGCCATGACTTGGACGCTGCCAGCTCCTAATGTCTTCTGGGCATTGGGAGTAATTTTTCTGCTGCTGTTCGTGACCACCTTCTTGATTTACGCTGTCGCCTTCAAGAATCCTGACAAAAACTATACAGAGCTAAAGCTGCGGATCAAATCCTGGTGGGTTATTGTCGTGTTGTTTGCGATCGCCCTCACCCTCAGTCGCACCAGTGCGTTAGTGTTCTTTGCTTTTCTCAGCTTTTTAGCCCTCAAGGAATACCTATCTCTAATTCCGACCCGTCGAGCTGATCGGCGAGTGTTGTTCTGGGCGTATTTGGCAGTGATCATTCAGTACTACTGGATTGCCATCAACTGGTATGTGATGTTTTTGATTTTTGTCCCCGTTTACATGTTTCTGTTCTTGCCCATGCGGATGGTGATCTTGGGAGAAACGCAGGGATTTCTCAAAGCCATTGGTGCATTACACTGGGGAATGATGTTAACGGTTTTTAGCTTAGGTCACATTGCCTATCTGCTAATGCTACCCTTCTCTGGCAATCCGGTTGCCGGTGGGGCAGGCTTACTGCTGTACTTGGTGTTTTTGACAGAAATTAACGACATTGCTCAATACATTTGGGGCAAGTCCTGTGGGCGTCACAAAGTCCTACCCCAGGTTAGTCCGAATAAAACCTGGGAAGGCTTACTCGGTGGGATCCTTACAACCACTTTGATGGCTGTTTTACTAGCACCGTGGCTGACTCCTTTTCAACCGCTTCATGCCTTAGCGATCGGGCTACTGATAAGTTGGGCTGGGTTTATTGGTGATGTCACCATCTCAGCGTTGAAGCGGGACTTAGGCGTCAAAGACAGCGGCAATCTCATTCCTGGACATGGAGGAATTCTGGATCGGATTGATAGTCTTACCTATACGGCTCCTTTATTCTTTCACTTCACGGTTTATTTTTATTTTCAGGGTGTCTTAACTTGAAGATCTTGTTGCGACTCCTGTTTTTTGTCGTGGTTGTTAGGCTGGTCGTCCTAATTATTCTCGGCGTGAGGATCAAGAATAAAGTCAGACTACCGAAATCCGGCCCGGCGATCATTGTTGCTAACCATAATAGTCATCTCGATACCCTGGTACTGATGACCCTGTTTCCCATCTGGATGTTGGGAAAATTGCGCCCCGTTGCGGCGGAAGGGTATTTTTTTAAGAATCGTTGGCTGCGCTGGTTCTCTCTCCATATTGTTGGCATTATTCCTATTAAACGCCAAGATTTTGGTGTACAAGTGCATCCCCTAGCTGAGTGTTCAACAGCGCTGTTACGGGGAGAAATTCTGATTATTTATCCAGAAGGTTCTAGAGGAAGGCCAGAGTCCCTGGCCAGTTTACAATCCGGCATCGCTCATCTGGCAAAACGTCATCCTGAAATCCCCATTTATCCCGTCTTCCTTCATGGTTTGGGAAAGTCGCTTCCCAAAGGTGAAATATTACTCGTGCCCTTTTTTTGCGATGTTTTTGTGGGAGAGGAAATTTTTTGGACGGGGCATAAAAAGGACTTTATGGAGTTACTCAGTCAGCAACTAAAAGAGCTGGCTGCCCAGGGAAATTTTCCACCCTGGGAATGAGGAGGCTGAAGTTGAGTTCACTAGGAGGACTACAGAGCGTCGATGTGTTGATCAAATTGAAGGCAAGTTGAAACAAATCTATTCGGGAGTATTCGCAAATGACGCAACGAAAATTACCAACCTATGAAGAATTGAGTCGTCCTCTCTCCGCGTGGCATCCCAAGGCAATTTACTTCGGCCTGATGCGCTTCTTCTTAAAGACAGTTGGTCAGCTATCCGAGGGGGTTCGTATTGGCCTCACTCACGGGTTTGATTCTGGTGTGATGCTGGAGTATGTTTATCGTAACCGACCGGCAGGAGTCACGTTTGTCGGTAAAGCGATTGACCGCATCTATCTCAATTCTCAAGGCTGGCAAGGCATTCGTGAACGAGGGCAAATTCTCAAAGGGGTATTGAAGCAAACGATCCAAACCTACCAATCCCAGGGCATTACCACCCAGCTCTTAGATGTTGCCTGTGGCGGTGGACGTTACGACTTAGAAGTGCTGCGGGATTTTCCGGCCAATACATTTACCGCCACTTTACGAGATTACAAAGTAGAGAATGTCCAAAAAGCGCAGGAACTGGCTGCTAAACTTGATGTTAGAGCCACAATTGAACAGGCAGATGCCTTTAGCGACTCTGACTTGAATCGTGTTCAACCCCGTCCCAACATAATTGTGGTTTCTGGTTTGCATGAGATCTTGCCAGATAACGATCTGATTGAGAACCACTTTCGGCAGCTTTATCGGATTTTAGCTTCCCAAGGAACCTTGATTTTTACTATTCAGCCTTTCCATCCGCAATTAGAGTTGATTGCCCGAGTGTTAAACTCCCACACTCATCGACCTTGGGTGATGAGGTTGCGCTCCTATGAATTGACAAAGACTTGGGCTAATGCAGCTGGATTCAAGGATTTTGAGCTGCAGATGGATTCCTTTGGCATTTTTGGGGTCGTTAGAGCGTGTAAGGAGTGAGAGTTGACGAGGGTGATATAGCAGTTTTTATAATTATAGGGTGCAGAAAAGAGTCTAAAAGTTTCAACTAGCGAGCTGGGACAATGACATAACTCTGAGCTGTGTGCTGAGGTTCACTGCACTTTCAAGGATTATCCTTTTCAAAAGGATTGCTCGATCGCACCTAATACTTTCAAGGTTGCTTTCTGAGCAGTAGTGAGACCCGTCACACCAGTAATATCCATGCCTTCGTAGGGGCGATCGGCTCTCAGAGTTTCGAGGCATTTGCCGATCTTGACATCCCATAACTTGATGGTTTCATCCCAACTGCCGCTAGCCAGGATTTCACCATTGGGATGAAAACTGAGGGAGTAGATCAATTCGGTGTGATCGGCTAAGGTTTGCAGGCATTGGCCTGTATGAATATCCCAAAGCTTGATGGTGTGGTCTAGAGAGCCACTGGCAACCACTGGTTTTTGGGAGGTAAAGGCCACAGGAATAATGGCATCGGTATGGCCGACCAAAGTTTGTAGACAGTTCCCAGTCTTGATATCCCAAAGTTTAACGGTTTGGTCAAGCCCCCCACTGGCGAGCAACTGACTATCGGAGCTGAAGGCAGCACCTAAAGCAGCATTAGTATGCCCTGCTAAGGTTCTTAACAGTTGACCTGTATTGGCATCCCAGAGTTTTAGGGTTTGGTCATGGCTGGCACTAGCAAGATACTGGCCATTGGGACTGAAGGTAATCGTCAGTACCCAATTACCATGTCCTTCTAAGACTTGTCGGCATTGTCCGCTACTCATGTCCCACAACCAGACTTGGCCATCTTCGCCACTGCTGGCAATGGTCTGCCCATCAGGGCTGAAGGCAACGGTCCAAATCTGTTTAGGGTGTCCTGTCAAGACCTTGAGACACTGACGGGTCTGCACATCCCAGAGCCGGATGATTTTGTCTTCACCCCCACTGACCAGGGTGCGACCATCGGGACTGAAGGCCACGGACTCAACACGACTGCCACAGCTTTCTAGTGCTTGCAGACAGTTGCCTGTGTCAAGATCCCAAAACCGGATCACAGCTTCATCACCGCTACTGGCCAAGCGTTGACCATCGGGACTAAACACCACCGGGAAGATTTTGCGGGTATGGCCTTGCAGCGTTTTCAGGCATTGCCCCGTGCGGACATCCCAGAGCCTCAGGGTTTGGTCATCGCTGCCACTGGCTAAGATTTGACCAATCCCTGGCGGCAGGCTAGCGCCAACGGGGATGACCGCAATTGACCAGATGCGATTGCTATGGCCCATCAGGGTTTTGAGACACTGACCCGTGGCGACATCCCAGAGGCGGATGGTTAGATCTTCACTGGCTGTGGCCAGCAGATAACGATTGGGGTTATTCAGGCCATCTGGGTGAGGTGCATAGGCCACACACCAAACCCAGTTGGTATGACCAATCAAGGTTCTTAAACATGCGCCTGTTTGCACATCCCAAAGTTTGGCAGTCTGATCATGGCTGCCGCTGGCCAGGTTACGACCGTCTGGGCTGAAGGCCACGGACTGAATCCAATTCTGATGCCCCTCTAGAACTTGAAGGCATTGGCCTGTGTGGGCATCCCAGAGTCGGATGGTTTGGTCTTCCCCTCCACTGGCAATCTTTTGTCCATCGGGGCTAAAAGCGACTGACCACACTGGCTGGGTATGCCCCTGAAAGGCTTGAATGTATTGACCGGTGCAAATATCCCATAGATGGACACTTCCATCTTCGCCACTGCTGACCAGGGTACAACCGTCCGGGCTGAGGGCAGCCGATGCGACGCGACTAACCGGACCAGTCAAGGTGTTCAGGCAGTTTCCTGTCTTGACATCCCAGAGCCGAATGGTTTGGTCATCACTGCCACTAATCAGCGTTTGACTATCAGCGCTAAAAAGCACCGATCGCACCCAATCTGGATGTCCCCCAAGGGTTAACAGCAGTTGATCATCTTCCATTCGCCACAGACGCACCTGATTATTGGCATCGCCAGTGGCAATCCAGCGACCATCTGGGCTAAAAGCGACCGCTAGAATATTGCCAAAGGTTTGCAGAAAAGTGGTCTTGGCAAAAGTGGCTTGGGCAAAGTTAACCCGGTGTAAGTTGATCTCCTGGAGATAGGCATGTTGAATCGCCAATTGGGAAAAATCACAACCCGTGAGGTCAATCTGCAAGTGGATGCACAGATTAATCAGATTACCTGTACCATAGCCAGAGGGGCTAAGGTTGGAGGCTCGCAGGATAACTAGGAGAGTTTGGAGATGGGACGCCAAAACCGCACCTAAGGGGATTACTAGTTGTTCGGCAATCTCTGCGAGGATCAATCGTACCTGGGTTTCCCGAATATAGTCCTTGACGGTGGTTTTAATCAGGGCATAGTCAAGAAATAAAGATAATTGGCCGCTCTGCAATTCGGCAGTAATTTGCTCAATCAGGCGTTCGGTGACATATTCCATGACCACGGGCTGCTGAGTGTAACTGCCAGAGCGTTTTTCAATCAGCGATCGCCAACTGAGCGATTCCAGTGCCTCCAGCAAACTTCCTCTGGACACTGTCGGCACAATATCTTCGTGCAATTCCGCCACACTTGTCCATTCTCGATTGATCGTTAACCAATACATAATGCTGGCTTCCAGAGGATTCAAGCGCCCAAGTTGTTGATCTAACAGCCGCCGAATCCCGTCGAACATGAACGTATCTTGGGCTAGAAATTCGCCAATATTCCCCTCAAACAAATCTTGAATAGATGTCGCTACAATCTTTAGTGCCAATGGATTATTGCCATAGCACTCACCCAATCGTTTTTTCTCCTCTGCTGACCCCACTAAACCCTTGGCCTTGAGAATCGCTTGGGCAGCTTGTTCAGAACCACTCAGTTGCAGCGATCGCACTGACAAATCAACCCCCTCAAACGTAGCCACCACCGCTGGTTTCTCCCGACTCGTCAGCAACAAACAGCTTTGATGACTCGATTCACTCACCAGGCGCAGCAACTCGCCATAATTTTCATACCCCGTGCGAAAGCGCCCAGCCCGTTCTCCACTCTGCAAAATCGTTTCCAAGTTATCCAAAATCACCAGGCAGCGAGAAGATTGCAGGGACTGCATCAAGTGCCGTAGATCTGCCTGGGCCGCTTGCTGGTGCGAGAGAAACGGCACCAGATCTGTCAATAGTGTTTCCAGGGGCGGTGCATTCCGTAGCGATCGCCAAATCACAAACTCAAACTCATTCGATCCCTGAATGCCAGAAGCAATCAAAATCTGATGCGTCAACTTCACCGACAGTGCCGTTTTGCCAATTCCTCCCATCCCTAGTAAGACCACCAGATGGCAGCAATCCTTGACAATCCACTCGCTCAACAGGGTCAGTTCGGTCGATCTCCCGTAGAAATTGGCAACATCCACCCCTTCCCCCCAATCTGTATAGGGTGCAGCAGCTTGAAGAACGGAAGATCTCTTCCCACCCCCCCCAGACCCCTCATCCGTTACATCCGCTACCTCATCCGTTGCCACCTGGTTAATCAAGGACTGGTGCCAATAATGCTCTAAAGCCGCTTGAAAATTCGTTTTACTGACGGTTTCGCCTAATGCCTGGCCTAAGCGTTTCCAGAGTTTAGGGCCGACATCATACTTGAGGTAGCTGATGGCATAGCCGGAGGTTTCGGCAATTTGCTCGTAAGTGTGCCGCTGTGTTGAGCCAAGCAGAATAGATGCTTCTACTTCACTCAGGCGTTTACCGCTATGGTTAAACAGGGCTGAGTTGGCAATCCGCAATACCTGTTCGATGTCCATCGGTATCCGTCACCTTGAGCGGTGACCCGATTTTACCGCAACCTACCTTAACTTTTGGCAAGCCCCATAATATTGCCTACAAACTAATAATGACAGTGAATTAAGCCCACTGGAGCTGACCCAATCCAGCCTAAAAGTTGAGGTAAGACGACCTAATTCCTTTAACTGACCAGTTCCAAAGTCCTGAACTTTCCTGTAACGACACAACGACGCAGTCTGCTTACTTTAGTAAGGAAAGGAGGAAAACATCATGTCTGGGCAACATAAACACCATTGCGTAGGCTTACTACTTGAAGTGGATTGCACCTCTGCATCTGCGCTCAATGCTGGACAAACCAATCGCAAGAGCTTTGCAGCAGAGGATGCCGATACCGAACTCAGCCAAATTAAGCTACCGGACAAAACCCACCACTATTTCATCCCTAGTGAGGTCTGTCTTGAGGAGAGGGATTCGCTGCCAAATCCCAAAAGCGAACCGGAAACCCGGCCTCAGTGGTTCACACTGTTGTCTTGGTTGGGTCGTTACTGGCAAGCGCTTTTAGATAGCTTCTCTCGCCAGCCTGAATTCAGGATTCGACAACGACGCGATCGCAAGGGCAACCTGTGGTGGGATGTCTACGACCCAATCACGAATCAATATGCCTCGTTGGCTTCTGAAGATGAAGTGCGGATATGGATTGAGCAATCTTATCATCATCGATTTGGCCAGTTTCGAACACCTTGGTGAAGGCTGTCTCAGTGGTATTGACGCTGCTTTTAGATAACTTCTCCCTGATAGATAGTCATGATGCCAGAAGATTTCTACCCCATGCCCTTATTTGTGCGGATGTTAGTCAGTGACGTGGCGGCGGCGGCGCAGTGGTATGCAGAGGTTTTAGGGTTTCGTTCCGTCTATGCCTTGCCTGCTGGTGACGGCACTCAACTGATGAACCATATTCGCCTAGAGCGGTATCAAGACTTGATGTTGGTATCTCAGCCCTCTGATTTCCCAACAAGTGATGGCTGCAATCAACTGGTGATTAATTTCTCCTATAGTGGTGATTTACAAGCTTTGGCCGAGCGGGCGATCGTCACTGGCGTTATGGTCACTGACCCCATTTTCACCACCTATAACACCTACGAGGTCACTATCATTGACCCCAATGGCTACACACTAACCTTCTCGCAGATCCTCAACCGAGATCGGCCTTTTTCTCAAGTGATGTCAGCGGGTTAGAGGGTGTTCCCTAGTGATCATAATTTCCAATGAGTGAGTGTGAGCAAATGCAGGTAAGAACGGCTACCTCTAATGATGTTGATTTGATTTTCTCTTTTATTCAAAAAAAAGCTGCCTTCGATCGCCAGATTGGTGCTTTTTCCGGTGTATTGCAAACTTCTGAGGAGAAAATACACCAAACCCTATTTGGCTCCATTGCCTTTGCCCATGTTTTGTTTGTGGAAATGCGCGGCCAGCCCGTCGGATTTACCTTGTATGAATTTAGGTATTCTTCCTTTGTTGGTCAACCCAGTATTTGGCTAGATGATTTATACGTGAATGAGGACAGACGTAGCCAAGGCGCAGGCACAGCCTTGATGCAGGATCTAGCCCAAATTGCTCGAAAAAATGACTGTACTCACTTGGCTTGGACTGCTGATGCTCGCAATCGCCAGGGTTTAAGTTTTTATCGGCGCTTGGGAGCAGAAATTACAGATCAGAAAGCGTATCGATGTTTTTGGATGTGGACTCCCTGACTTGTCATTAATCTAATTAGTTAACCCAAAGGAGGTTGTATGACTGCTATTACCCGTCTCCCAATGTCTGGAACTTGGCACACCCTGTCCCAATCAAACCTAAGTTGCAAGTGGAACCATGATCCGTCATCCATAATCAAATTAAGTTTAAAAAAATATTGCTGAGGTTTCAAGATGCTTCATCACATTTCCTTTGCTGTTAACGATCCGCTACATGCCGCTGAGGTGGTTGCAGAATTATGGCAGGGACGAGCGATTCCGTTCCCCCACCATCTGGGTAGCTACATCGCCCTTAGTCTGGATCAGTATGGTACTGCTATTGAATTTATGCCCAAAGGCACGGTACTCAAACCCGGTGCATCGACGGAAGAACCCGTTCAATTCTCTGAATTCAACCTTGGGATGGCTGGGTACACAGCTACCCATGTCAATATCGCCGTGCCGATCAGCGAAACGAAAATTTATGAAATTGCTAATCGTGAAGGGTGGCGAGCCGTTCGCTGTCAACGGGCAGAATTTTTTAAATTGATTGAATTTTGGCTTGAAAACGAAATCCTATTGGAACTATTGCCACCTAACCTGATAAAGCAATACCTGACCACGATGCAACCGGAAAACCTGAAGGTAATTTTGGATGCTGGCGACTAGTAATGACTATCTGTATAAAGTTCCGGCGATCGCCTACTAACTCAGGGGAAAATATGCACTTTCAAGAGAAACAATCTCAAATGCCCACATCACGACACAACATTCTCGTCGCAGCCAGCGCTGGTCTTGCTGCTTTGGAAATTGCCAGCCGAACGGCTGATGCTGGTTCAAATTCTGATCACGAAACCGATGTCGCGGAACTCATCAAGCGATCTGCGGACTCGAACGCTGCGTTGATGCGCGGAGATATCGACACCTACCGAACCCTGATCTCTTACACCGACGACTTCACGCTGATGTCACCGTTCGGCGGAACACCGTCGCACGGTTCGGAGTACACGCCCGAACGCATGGAGGCGATGGGGCGGTTCTTCAAGAACGGCATCTTCAAACAGGAAGTGGTTCAGTCCTATGCTTCGGCTGACATGGTCGTTCTCGCGATCATCGAACACCAGAACGTCGAGGTCGGAGGGCTACCTGCCCAGGAATGGCCATTGCGAGTCACGCTAGTCTATCGCCGAGAAGGGTCTGAATGGCGGTTGGCCCATCGGCATGCCGACCCTCTTGTTGGGGGCATCAGCCTAGAGCAGGCGGCTGCCCTGGCGCGAGGTGACGGATGAAGGACGCTTACAACCCCCACGGGGCAGCTCTGATGGATTGCTTTCGCGGCGATACTGCGGCGACCCTGATCTGCTATCAGGACGGTGCGCGCGACGATGTGCCAGCTTCCTTTTGGTTGCGGGAAAAGATCGATCCGCTGGAAACGCTCGCCCTCGAACTTTGTCGCGGGCACGTGCTTGATGTTGGTGCTGGTGCTGGCCTGCATTCGCTTGAGTTGCAGCGCCGGGGAATTGAAGTCACCGCCATCGACGTTGCACCTGAATGTGTCACCATCATGCGGGAGCGCGGTGTCCGTAATGTGGAAGCGGCTGACCTCTACGAATTCGATGGCGGCCCTTTCGACATGATCGTCTGCCTTTGCAACGGCCTGGACAAAGTTGGCCGACTTGCCGACCTGCCGAGATTTCTGAACCGCATGCGTCAACTCCTCGCACTGGATGGTCAGCTCATTGCGGACTCGTTTGATGTGCGTATCGGTGCTGATTTTCTTCCGTCCCGTGTCGGTGCCATTGTGGATTGCCTTGGTTAATGCAGGGTGTGGGCTAGTAGGGCTGGTTGTGACTGTGGCACTTGAGATACCGCGTCATTATCGACTGGAGAACGGTGGCAAGCAGGAAAGAGTGATCAGTGAATTGATCCGCTACAACTGGCCGCGAACGCTAGGGATCACTGGTTCTGCCTTCCTAACGCTCGTTATGCTCACGTTAGCATTCTCGCCAGCATAGCGATTTACACCGCTTTCAGTAACCGCTTAATTGAATTTCACCCAGATGGTTCACTTGATCGCACGATCTGGAAACTGCATAACCCTTAGCATTGTTGCCCGTGTAACGAACCACCCCTGAATTGGGAACAGGTTGGCGATCGCTGGCTTCACTATCACTACTTTCGAGGTGTTGCTGAGATTGCAGGCTTTTGGTACTTCTCTCAGCCGCTCTGACTTATGGGCACCTCGATTAATTGCCTCGTTGCAAATTTTGGAGCCTATAAGCCTTGAGACTTGGTTGTCCTTCTCAATAAGGATTGTATGTTTCGAGGTGCCCTTTAGACGCGCTCTTTGGGGGCAACCCTGTGCGATCGCACCTCTGAGGACATACCCTGAGCGGAATGCTCTGCCAAGGGCACCAACTGCACCGCACAGGCTTTCAGTTCAGGCTGTCGAGAATCTGGGCAGGCATGGGGATGGGTCATGGCATTGGCCTCCGCAGCATCGGCCCATAGCTCCCCCCAGTGCATGGGCACAAACACCGTTCCAGGTGTGATACCTCGGGTTAAGGTGGCGGGAAACTGAGCCGAACCCCGCTGGGAATGAACCGCAACCCAGTCTCCCTCTTCAAGATTGAGGGCGGCAGCATCTCGGGGATGAATTTCTAGGAACGGGTGGGGGTGCATTTGGCTGGTTTTGGCAGTTCGTCCGGTACGGGTAAGGGTATGCCAATGACCATAGACGCGCCCATTGGTAAGGATATAAGGATAGTCTGGGTTGGGCGGCTCTGACAGCCCCCGACTGTGATAGGCCGAAAACTGAGCGCGACTGTCAGGGGTGGGAAATTGCCGATCGGTATAGAGGCGCTTAGCAGGGTCAGAAACGGATGCTGGAGCTTCTGCTGGGCAAGGCCACTGTAGCGGTCCCTGCTGAAGGCGTTGGTGGCTGATGCCACTGAGGTCGCAGGGTCGCCCTTGGGTGAGCTGCACAAACTCGGCGTGGACTTCAGCCGCACTTTGAAAGGGAAAGTGGTCAGCAAACCCGAGGCGGCGGCCCACTTCGGCAAAAATAGCCCAGTCTTCACGGGCTTCTCCAATGGGGGGCTGAAAGGCAGGGCACAGGGTCACCCGACGCTCAGAGTTGGTCATGGTGCCTGTTTTTTCGCTCCACTGGGTCGCCGGTAGCAGCAGGTGGGCGTAGGCTGAGGTTTCTGTGGGGTAGTAGGCTTCCTGGTAGATGGTGAAGGGCGATTGGCGCAGGGCTGCCTTGACCCGGGCTAAATCTGGCAGGCTAACGATGGGGTTGGTGGCGGCAATCCAGAACAGTTGCACGGCTCCGGTTTCTAGCCCCTGAATCATCTCCCAAACTGTGCGTCCGGGTTCGGGGGCAATCTGTCCAGGGGGGAGCTGCCAAAATTGTTCGACTTCTGCCCGGTGCTGGGGATTTTTGAGCGAACGGTAGCCGGGCAATAAATGAGACAGCCCTCCGGCTTCCCGACCGCCCATGGCATTGGGCTGACCCGTGAGGGAAAATGGACCCGCACCGGGTTTACCAATTTGCCCGGTGAGAAGGTGCAAATTAATGATGGCTCGGACTTTGGCGGTGCCCTCGGAGGACTGATTGATGCCCATAGACCACAGGGATAACACCCGCTCAGCCCCCTCCCAGATGCGGGCGGCAGTCTCTAGATCGCTTACGGAAATACCACAGCGTTTAGCCACCACTTCAGGGGGATAGTGGCGCACGACTTCCGCAAAGGCGTCAAAGCCAGTGGTGTGGTTGGCAATGAAGGGGCGATCGCACTTGCCCCAGGCCAACAGCAGGTAGGCAATCCCATTGAGGAGATCAATATCGGTGCCGGGATGGATGGCTAGATGTAAATCGGCTGCCTGAGCGGTGGGGGTTTCCCGAGGATCCACGACAATCATCTGCACAGCCGGATTGTTTTTATGGTGTTTCCGCAGCCGGTTGAACACAATGGGATGACATTCAGCGGTGTTGGTACCGATTAAGAAGGCACAGTCTGTCAGCTCCAGATCTTCATAGGTACAGGGGGGGCCATCGGAACCCAGGCTTTGGATATAGCCTGACACGGCTGAGGACATGCACAGCCGCGAGTTGGCGTCAAAGTTGTTGGTGCCTAAGCACCCCTTCCATAGTTTCTGGGCGGTGTAGTAGTCTTCGGTGACGAACTGGCCGGAGCCATACATGCACAGGGCATCTGCGCCGTGAGTATCTCGCACCCGCTGTATTTGCTCGACAATGATATTCAGAGCGGTGTCCCAACTGATGCGCTCGAAGGGGTGGTCGAGGGAAGGGCGCACCATGGGGTAGAGCAATCGATCTTTGGCGATGGAGTCGAGGACGGTTGCCCCCTTAACGCACATCATGCCTTGACTGGAGGGATGGGTGCGATCGCCGCGCACCTTCCACAGTGGCACAGCCTCTCCCTGTGCCCCCTGACCACTGGTCTGAATCACTTCTAGACCACAGCCCACCCCGCAGTAGGGGCACAGTGTCTTAACGGGCATTGTCATCGGTGGCTCATGTACTGGTAATCCAGTCTCTTAAAGGTCCAGAAATTCCAGCGTTACAGTTCCAGCGTTACAGCTCCAGCGTCACATGTCCTTGGGGATGGGCAATGCAAGTGAGTACCCAGCCTGCCTCTTGTTCTGTAGGGTCAAGACCATCTGGCTCAGCGGCGTAGTCGATTGACCCACTCAGGAGCTTTTGCTTACAGGTGCCACAGGTGCCTGAGCGGCAACTGCTCTCAATGTCAATGCCTTCCTGTTCAGCCAGTTCGAGGAGGGTCACACTGGCGTCACAAGCGATTTCTTTGCCCGAGTGAGCGAGGCGAACCGTGGCAGGTGCGGCTGGGGGCGCAGAGGTAACGGGTTCCCTTGAAATAGCGGGTTTCTCTGGGGCAACTGGAGTTGCTACCGCAGAAACTCCGGCACTCGCAATAGCTTGGCCGTTGTTGAGAATCGAGAGGTTGCCGCGATCGCGAGCCAATCCCATCCCCAGGGATAGCATCTGGGAGTCTGGTCTTGGCGTCGCGCCAAAGTGCTCGATTAACAAACCTTTTAGCACCTCCTTGAGGTCATCGCAGGGAACTCCCTTCGTGACGCACTCCCCTAGGTGGGCCTCTTTGCCCACCTTGCCCCCCATGAAAATATCCACGGCCTCGACCGTTTTGCCATCCTTGCGCCCCTTCGTGCCCATCAGCCCAATGTCAGCTACCTGGGGCTGCCCACAGGAATTGGGGCACCCTGTCCAGTGGATGCGCACGGGCTGAGGCACTTGCATTTCCAGATCGAGTTGCTCGATGAGCGCCACAGCCCGATTCTTGGTTTCGATTAGGGCAAAATTGCAAAACTGATTGCCGGTGCAGGACACCAGCGATCGCGCCAAAGGCGTTGGATCCACCGGGAAGATTTCCAATAAGGGCTCCCGCAGAAATGCTCCCAATCGAGAATCTGGCACATTGGGGATAATGACATTTTGCTCAACGGTGAGCCGAATTTCACCGCTGCCATAGACTTCTGCAATCCGAGCTAGATCGAACATTTCTGGGGCGTAAAGCCGACCCACGGGCACATGCATTCCCACATAGTTGAGGCAGGGCTGTTTCTGGGCATGGATGCCAATGTGATCTCGCTTTTCCCAGACAATTTCATCCTTGGGTGCAGCCATTTGCAGGGGGTGTCCCAACTGCTGTTCGACGGCTGTCCGAAAGCGATCTAACCCCCACTCATCAATCAACCACATCAAGCGAGACTTTTGCCGATTGGCGCGTAAGCCATGATCGCGGTAGACCACCAAAATGGCTTCGCACAGCGCCACCACATCCCGGGGGCTCACCCAGGCGTTGAGGGGAATCGCGGCTTCACAGCGCTTGGCAGAGAAAAAGCCGCCCACTAAGACATTAAACCCGAGCTGCTTATCTTTATAGGCTGGGACAAAGGCAATATCGTTGATTTCAGCATGAACCGAGTTGTCACGGCAACCGGCAATGGCAATGTTGAACTTGCGCGGCAGGTTGGTAAAGGAAGCATTGCCTTTGCCGTTGTTGGTGATCATGTCTTGAACCTTGCGCACCAGTCCCCGGGTGTCGATGAGCTCATCGGCATCGATGCCTGCTACGGGAGAACCCGTGATATTGCGCACATTGTCCATCCCTGACTGGATACTGGTCAGCCCAGCTTGCTCTAAGCGCAGGAAAATATCGGGAATGTCTTCGAGACGAATGCCCCGCAACTGTAAGTTCTGGCGGGTGGTGATGTCGGCATTGCCGTCTTCGCCATAGCGCTGCACAATTTCTGCCAAAACGCGCATCTGGCCACTGGTCAAAATCCCGTTGGGCATGCGCAGCCGCAGCATAAACTTTCCAGGCGTTACCGGTCGGAAAAACACCCCGAGCCACTTGAGGCGATGATCGCGGTCGGTTGTGTCGATGGCCTCCCAGCCAGCCTGGGCTAGGGCTAAGATCTCGTCTTTGACCGCTAGTCCGTCTTTCTCGGCTTTGAGCTTTTCAAACTTATTGAGTTTTTCGGTGGGACTGATTACGGCACTGGTCACGCTAACTTCCCTTCGTCTTGATGGATGGTCAGGGGTAGACACTCCTAGAATGGCTGGAATGTGTCTGGAGAATCTGCAGCTTGTGTTACGACTCACAGGAAAACAATCTGTGATCAGCGTCCTGAAGGGCTGCACTTTACAATGGATGTAGTGCAAGGTATCGATTTACACCTAAGGACTAGGTATTGATTGATACAAAATGTGACTAAAAATGAATAAAATGCATGTCACTAATGCTTAAACAGCATGATATTGTCTCCGCCCCTCCACCCAATCGCCCAGGATATGACCCAGTGTTTTGTCCGGAGATTTCCTGCCCATGCCTGAGCTAGACGCCCTTTTATCTGAGCTGAAGGGGGGCGATTTCCAGGCTCGTTGGGAGGCTGCCAAAGTTTTGCCTCAGTTTGGAGAGGCGGCCTTGGAGGTTCTGCTGCGGTGGCTTCAGGATGGCGTCGATGAAGAACTGGAGTGGTTTATAATCCGCATTTTGGGTGAAATTCATCATCCCCAGTCGGTGGTGGCTCTGGTCAAGGTGTTAGAGACTGGCGAGGACGATGAACTGTGCCTGTTGGCAACTCAAGCCCTGGCTCGTTTGGGGGCTGATCAGCTTCAGGTGTTGACGAATTTGCTGCACGCTCCCCAAACTCGACGGTATGCCCTACGGGCCCTTAGCCAAATTCACCATCCGCAAGCGTTAGAAGCGCTGCTTTTAGTTGCTCAAGATCCTGACCCTCAGATCCGTGTCCTCACGGTGGAGGCACTTAGCCAGTTTCGAGATTCTCGGGTTCTTCCTGTTTTAAGGGCAGCCCTGGGAGATGATGCTGCCTCGGTACGGGGAGCTGCGATCGCAGCCCTCGGCAGACACCCCAACTGTGATTCAGATTTCGTCCAAAAAATTTACCCCCATCTTCAAGACATTGATCTCAGGGTTTGCCAGACCACCGCTCTTGCCCTCAGCCGTTTAGGCACCCCAGCCGCCTTCCAACATCTCAGCGCTTGCCTGGTTGCCCCCCCCACCCCAGCCGAACTTCGCCTCAGCATCATCCAAGCCTTAGCCTATTTCAATACCCCCGAGGTCATTGACCAGTTCCGTTCCCTCCTCAGCGCCTCGACCCTGGCACCAACCAGTTTTGACTTGCCAGCAATGCTGGAGGCGATGTTGAAAGGCATTGCTCAAATGCGTCACCCCGAAACCCAAGCCAAAGCAGTCTTTCTGCTTGTAGACTGGCTAACCTCGCCCCAGCCCGAATTTCAGCGACTCAAGCCCACCATTGTCAATACCCTAGGACAACTGGGACATCCGCAAGCCCTACCCGCTTTAATGACCTTGCTAGCCGAACCAGATCTGCGTTTGCGACTCCATGTGATTGCCGCCCTTAAGCAAATCGACTCAGAAGGCACCTATGCCCAGCTCCAGCAACAGGTCGATTCATCTGCGCCAGCGCTTCAAGCTGGCATCAAAGTCGCCTTGCAAGAGTGGTAATCTGACGTGAGTTCCACAGCTCTCGTCTGCCCTCACCCCAACCCCTCTCCCAATGTTGGGCTACGGTGTACACACATCTCTAGTTCTCCGTGTTCCACGCTGCATTAGCCCCCCCAACCCCCCAAAATTGGGGGGAGAAATCCGAAAGTTAGAACTAGTTCCCCCCAGAATTACGCCCTGCGGGCACGCTGCGCGAGGGGGGGCTAGGGGGCAGGGTAAGCGCAAGAAAAAAGAGCCCATAATGTGCTAAGGAACTCCCGAGTT
>NZ_WVIC01000061.1 GCF_009939295.1 Petrachloros mirabilis ULC683 | reverse complement strand
GGGGGCGAATGCAGGGTGAAATCGTTTTTCTCAGACTTATGTATACACGGTAGCCTTACCAAGGGGAGGTCGGTGACAGCCGAGGGATTATACAGGGTGTCTTTATTTATAACTCATTGAGGATTACTATAGTCCTTAAAATAGCATTTGTAATAGCATTTATAATGATGATTATAGTTTCTTAATCTTAAGAATGCATGGAATAATTTCCGATGTCAAATGGAGAACAGCAGCTTGGCAAGTCTTAGATGTGTAACTTATTGTGTTTTATAGTGTTGTTATTCCTACTTATAATCGGCAGCCCATTTTGGCTCAGTGCTTGCAGGCTCTCGAAAACCAAAACTTTGCTTTGTCCTACGAAGTAATTGTGGTAGATGACGGCTCTGCTGATGGCACTGTGGAGTGGCTGCGATCCCATCCTCTGAGCCATGTTCGTCTCTACTGCCAAACCCATCAAGGGCCATCTGCTGCTCGCAATCTTGGCATCGCCCAAGCCCAAGGCACCCTAATTGTCTTTATTGACAGCGATCTGGTGGTGACCGGGCAGTTTTTGCAGGCTCACGAGTTGGCTCGCCAGCAGGCGCAGCAAAGACTAGGCAATGATCGCTTTTTTACCTACGGACGGGTGATCAATACTTGCAATTTTGAACATCCGACGGCAGCATCCTATAAGCTGACGGACTTTTCGGCGGCGTATTTTGCTACGGGAAATGTTGCGATCGCACGTCATTGGCTAGAGACTGTGGGCGGATTTGACCCTGACTTTCAGGGTTATGGCTGGGAAGACCTAGAGCTAGGCGTGCGGCTGAAGCAGCGCGGCCTCAAACAGGTGAAAGTGCCCACAGCCGTTGGCTATCACTGGCATCCCCCCTTTCAACTTAGTCAACTTCCGGCTCTGATTGACCAAGAAAAACAGCGCAGTCGTATGGGGCTGCTATTTTACCAAAAACACCCCACCCTTCATGTCAAGCTGATGGTGCAAATGACCCCTTTGCATTCCCTGCTGTGGGGGGTCCTGACCTGGGGGGGGCATTTGAACGAAGACAGCCTCAGACCGCTTTTGGCCTGGCTGATTCGGCAGGGGCGATCGCAGCTCGCCTTAGAAATCAGCCGCGTGTTTCTGAACTGGCATTACCTACAGGCATTCAAAGCCACCAACCGGCACCAGACACCTTCTCATCCTTGGCGGAACACTTAGCGCAAAAAGCTGCTCACCAGCCAGAACGCAATGAAAACCGCCACAGTCACAATCGCCTGGGGCTGAATTCCTAAACCCATCAATACCGGAACGTTCAGCAACAGGGTTCCTAGAGTACCGCCTACAATCAGTGCCGCCAGCATCAGCAACACAGCTCGCCCCAGCCGTTGATCTTTCCGATTCAGCCAATAGACCGTAAACCCAACCCCTAAAGCCAGCAAAAAGGCCAGCAAATCTTCGCTGTTAGCAAAAACACTCAGCCCTGACAAACCCGCAAAAACAGCAGCCGATACGGTAACCTCTTGAAAGCTAGGTGTATCTAGCAGCCGCTGCAACCCCAGAGAGGGGGGCGGACTAATCTCTGGCAAACTGACCTTAAATGAGCGCTCTGCCAGACGCTCTGGAAAGCGAATCGGTTCTGGCACTTGCAGTCTACCCTCTTGTCGCTTACGCAGGCGATCCATCAAAATAGAGTCGTAGGCGGCCTCAACCTCTTCACGGTAGCTTTCATCGTTATTACGACCGTCAATTAGGCGGTCGCGGGCACGCTGAATCTCTTCAAAAGATGCATTTTCGTCAACTTCGAGCTTTTTATAGGGATTGTGCTCGATCATGCGCTCGTCTTCCATTGCCCTTATAGCTTAGCTTGATACCACAAGTTCTAAAATTATTCTGCCAAGCCCATTCAGTCTTGAGTGACAAACCTTAATATTCCATGGGGGAGGGATGCTCAATCATTTAAGCATTCAGATACCGCAAGTTCAAGGTTGCCGCAAACTAAATCGCAGAATGTACAGGCAGAAAGCCTTCGAGCGCTCCCCTTTACGATACAAGATTTTGACCTAGCTTACAGGTTGGTCCGAACTTCACCAGACTATCTTATCGCTGAGCGGGCGTAGGCAGCGATTGTAGATACTGCAAAAACTCCAGCAGCTCGGGGGTCGTCAAATGTTGACGGGAGCGCTTGCTGTACACCTGCTCTAGATATTTTCGGCCTTTAGCGGTAGTCCACCGCAGGCGTTTCAGTTCAACATCGGTTTGGGTAATGACATCCGATAAGTCCAGCGGAGCAGAAGCGGGTTTTGGCGCTGAGGGAGCCGAATCTTGCCTGGAAAATGGCAGCTCTGCCCAGGGCACCGTCGTCTGGCTAGACTCTGACTGCAAGGTTGGTCTGACAGGGGAGGACGCTTCGATGGCTTGCCACTCTGCTAGCTCAGAGGGTGCAGTTAACGCAGAGGGAAGTTCCAGTTGGTGAGCAGACAAGCGAGCCGTGGGTGCACTCTGAGATTCCGTCACCTCCATGAGATGGGCTTGGGGTTCGTAGGTGGGCAACTCGATGCCCAGGACAATCAGGGCACGGGCGCGGGCACGATCTTCGGCTTGCTCAATGCTTGAAGCCGCAGACAACCCTGTCGCCAAGGTGGTGTTACCGACTTGGACAATGGCTCGCACAATATAGTGGCCTTCCTGGGCTTGAAGCACCTCGGAGGTCAGACTCCCCATTGGATATTGAGTGCGAAATTGCGCGTACATGAGGGGATTGAAGCCAGTGCTAGGTCAGCAGAGCGATTCTATCAGGAACCTTAACCGTACTCCAGCCACCGCAAAAAAGCTGAGCTGGGGGTATGGCAGAGGCAACCGTGGGGGATAAAATCCAAGACTTATGAAGTTAATGGGTGGCTGTTTTGGGTCAGGGTGTGGCCTGGAAAGCGAAAATAGGGCTAGTTCATTGGGCTCACTCCTATGGCTCGCCAGCCAATCCTATCTTTTGATCGTGGCACGTTGATTTTACATCCCCCTCCCCCGGGCAAGGATTGGATTGATTTTGCCACTTGGGATGATCGAGTAGAGCGGTTCCGAGTTCCGGCTATTCACTATCGGGCGTTAATTGAAACCCTACGTCGGACAGACATCTCACTTCAAGATCGGGTGCGAGCTTATTCGGAACTGACGCTGTTGCCCAGTCTCGAAATGATACCGTACCCCCATCAGCAGGAAGCGCTGACGGCATGGCAAGCGGCGCGTTCTCGTGGTGTGGTTGTCTTGCCCACTGCTGCGGGAAAAACCTATCTGGCCCAACTGGCCATGCAGCAGATCCAGCGCAGTACGCTAGTGGTTGTCCCCACGTTGGATTTGATGCATCAGTGGTACGCTCACCTTCATGCAGCGTTCCCTGATGTTGAGGTGGGGCTTTTGGGAGGCGGATCCCATGATCGCACGCCTATTTTGGTGGCGACTTACGACAGCGCTGCCATCCATGCTGAAACCCTGGGTAATCAATACGGTTTACTCATATTTGATGAGTGCCATCACTTGCCCAGTGAGTTTAATCGGGCAATTGCAGAGTATGCGATCGCACCCTACCGATTGGGGTTAACCGCCACCCCAGAGCGCAGCGACGGCAAGCATGAAGACCTCCACTGGCTGGTAGGGCCAACCGTCCTGCGTAAAACCCCAGAAGAACTCTCAGGGGTAGCCCTAGCCCATCACAAAACAGTGCAAATTCAAGTTAAACTCTCCCCCCAAGAGCGCCAGCATTATGACGAGCAGATTCAAATTCGCAATCAGTTTTTACAGAAGGCACAGATTTTCTTAGGCACTCTGAATGGCTGGCAGCAGTTTGTCCGCGAAAGCGCTCGCTCCTCAGCCGGTCGTCGAGCCATGCTCGCCCACCGACAAGCCCGTGCCATTGCCTTTGGCACCGAGGGCAAACTCAGGGTGTTAGCCGATCTTTTGGCTCAGCACTATCCCGAACAAACCTTGATTTTTACCGACGACAACGCCACCGTTTATCGGATCTCTGAGGCATTCTTTATCCCTGCTATTACCCATCAAACCCCAGTTAAAGAGCGCCATCGCATTTTGCAACAATTTCGCTCAGGGGAGTACCCCACCCTCGTGGCCTCCCGCGTCCTCAACGAAGGGGTAGACGTCCCTGCTGCCAGCATTGCCATTGTCCTATCGGGCACCGGTTCCACCCGCGAATATATTCAACGACTGGGGCGAATTCTCCGCAGAGGCAAAAACCCTGATAAACTAGCGCTCCTCTACGAGGTCGTTGCCCAAGACACCACAGAAGAAAATACCGCTCGCCGCCGCCGACCAGCCAAAACTGCCCCCCGTCAACTTGAACTAGTTCCCACACCTCTTTACGAAAACCCAACTCAATCACTGCCCCGAGCGGCTGAGGAACCCAAAAAATGGGACTGAGCTAAGTCTGCCTGCAATCGGGTTATAGCGATTTACAGATCAACAGAGTATATGGAGTGCAGGGGTCACTGCGTGGGGGTTTTGCCCCCACAACCCATACCTCACTCAGGCGAGAACCACCATATTTGGCTCAGATTCAGTGCTATGTTAGAAATCGATTCATGCGGGTGTAGTTCAGTGGTAGAACGTCAGCTTCCCAAGCTGAATGTCGTCGGTTCGAGTCCGATCACCCGCTTTCAAGGGTTTCAGCCTCAAGCGCTCTTCCAGAAAGGGATTCAGCCATCAGTGATTTCAACGGTGCGAAAAACATTAAAGCAATCGGGGCGTTTGTAAATTACCCTGGAGGTTCCTGGTTGTCTTGCGAGATAACTAGAGGGCTGCTGAAAGCCCGCCCTGTAACCCATAGGGTCAAAGTTAGTTAATTTACCACAGAATCCCTCTGATAAGGCAATTGATTGAAAGTGAGTTTTTGATTCGTATTAGCTTCTTTGTGGGCATTTTCGTGCTGATGACCCTTTGGGAAAGGGCTAGGCCTAGTCGCTCACATTCTCTACCAAGATTTAGTCGTTGGCTGAGTCATTTAGGGTTAGTTGTGTTGAGTACGGTACTGCTGCGAATTCTATTTCCCCTGGCTGCGGTGGGTATGGCGGCAATTGCTGCCGAACGGGGATGGGGCTTGTGGAACCAGTTACCGATGCCCATGGGGCTAGCCGTAGTGCTGTCGATTGTGGCCTTAGACCTAGTGATTTATTGGCAACATCGGCTCTTTCATGCTTTGCCACTTCTGTGGCGACTGCACAAAGTCCACCATGCTGATCAAGATTTTGATGTCACCACGGGCTTCCGGTTTCACCCCCTGGAGATTCTACTGTCCATGGGTATCAAAATTATCGCTGTTGCTCTTTTGGGGGCACCAGGGATAGCCGTTCTGATCTTTGAGGTGCTGCTCAATGGCACGGCTCTATTTAACCATGGCAATGTTAGCCTGCCGCTATTTCTGGATCGGTGGCTGCGCTGGGTGGTGGTTACTCCTGACATGCACCGGATCCATCATTCGGTTGTTCCCCAGGAAACCAACTCCAACTTTGGCTTTAACCTCCCCTGGTGGGATCGCCTTTTGGGAACCTATCAGTCCCAACCGTTCCGAGGGCAGCAGGGGATGGTCATTGGGCTTTCTGAGTATCAGCAAGACCCACGGGTCGCGCAACTCCCCTGGATGCTGGTTCTACCCTTTTTGCCGGTCTCTCAACCCGTCAGCGGGCATGACCCTGACACTGAGCTGCATGGTTGATTAGTGGAGTTGACGAGGGTACTGCTCCATGAGCGATCGCACCTGTTCGGCGTGGTAAGAACTGCGCGTCAAGGGAGACGCCACCACCTGCAAAAAGCCCATAGCTTCTCCCGCTGTTTGCCAAGCCGCGAACTGATCAGGGGTTACAAAGGTATTCACTTCTAGATGCTTTGCCGTGGGCTGCAAGTATTGACCAATGGTGAGAATGTCGCAGTCCACCGCTCGCAGATCGGCCATCACCGCCCGCACCTCAGCATCGGTTTCGCCCAAGCCCACCATCATGCCCGATTTGGTGTAAACCCAGGGGGCGATCTGGCGGGATCTTGCCAGCAAGTCCAGGGTGCGTTGATATGCCCCTTGAGGTCGCACCCGTCGATACAATCGGGGCACAGTTTCCGTGTTGTGGTTCAGCACCTCGGGCTGTGCCTGTAAGATTTGCTCCAGAGCTTGCCAATTTCCGCAGAGATCAGGAATTAGCACTTCAATCGTTGTTTGAGGCGAACGAGATCGAATCTGGGCAATACACTGTCCAAACTGGGCAGCCCCCCCATCGGGCAAGTCATCCCGATTCACCGAGGTAATCACCACATGGTTGAGGTGCATCCGCGCCACCGCTTCTGCCAGGCGCACGGGTTCGGTAGGGTCTAATGCCTGGGGCCGCTTTTCAAAGTCAATGTCACAGTAGGGGCAAGCACGGGTACAGGCTGGTCCCATAATTAAAAAGGTGGCGGTGCCATGGCTGAAGCACTCCCCGATATTGGGACAGGAAGCTTCTTCGCACACTGTATTCAGATGCAGGTCCCGGAGAATATCTTTAACAGTGCCCACCCGTTGCCACTGTGGCGCTTTCACTCTCAACCAATCTGGCTTGACGACCACAAACTTTTCCTGATTTGACGACACTCCCTGATTCTAAAGCAGTCTCACCTCACTAGGCGTCACTAAACCCCCTGAGCTAAAGGTAAATTTGGGAAGTGGATGGGGAACGAGGTTTGGTAAGGTATATCCCTAAGCGGGGGAACATTTCCAATAAGCTTCCTGGGTTTTTGGAACCAAAAGCTAGCTTGATCGCTTAGCGTCTTGACCTATTGCCGGAAAATACTTTGCGGCAGACTAAGCCAACCCTATCCTGAGGAGTGAACTCAATGGCACTCAAAGGCAAAGCTGGTATACTCTCCTACTCTAGTCCTCAGACTTGGGAACATGCGATAGGAGTGCCTTCTCTAGCCCTAAGGGGTTGGGTTAATACTTACATTGGCCACCGTGAAAATTTTAGGCAGCCGGTTTGCCGACTCGAAGTTCCCCGGCCATGGGTGGTTCTGGTATTGGGGTTTGGAGCCGATATCGGAGTCGCCCCGGTCGAGTCTCAGCCCCACTTCCGTCGGTATCAAGCTCTTGTCTTTGGCCTCAATGAAAAGCCATTGCTGCATGAGGTTAAAGGACTGCGATCTTGCCTTGAGATCACGATGCCGCCTTGGACAGCCTACCAACTCTTTGATGGCGCATTACCTGAACTTGCCCAAGAGACCGTAGCTCTGGACGCCATTTGGGGAGCTGAGGCTGATCAAATCAATGTGCAACTCAGTGAACTATCTTCATGGACAGAGCGATTTGCTCTAGTGGATCAGATCTTAATCAAAAAATTGACCACTTCAACCTCAAGGATTCGCTCAGAAGTTCAGTGGGCCTGGCATCAACTGGTCGCTCAAGGAGGCTGTATTGCAATTCGGCACTTGGCTCAGCAGATTGGCTGGAGTCATCGTCACTTCGCTCAATGCTTTCGGGAGCAAATTGGGATCACGCCTAAGATTGCGGCTCGTCAAATTCGCTTTGCACACGCCCACCAAATGCTCAGCCGTGGAGAGGAGGGGTCTCTTGCTGCCATTGCGGCTGAGTGTGGCTACAGTGACCAGAGCCACTTAACCCGAGAGTTTCACCTCTTTTCTGGCTGCTCCCCTGTTACCTACCAGCAAGCCCATTTTCCTGAGCTTCCGGGCACACCTGGTGAGATTGTTTGGAACGGGAATTTGCATTGAAGCGCTTCCGGCTCAGGTGCATGAGGGCATGAATACAGAACCCAAGCTGTATGCTGAGGCGGTGTTTCGCTTTTTTCTGGGGGCGGTGTATGCAGTGTGAACTACCACTCATCATCGCCATATCATAGAGAAACGGCTGCACAGTAAGGATCTAGGGGTGAACAAATACTGCGCTCATCCGTCTTTCCACAGCTAACCCTCACCGCGAACCCAATTCTGACACTGATTCATTAGAACTGATGCTACTTCAAGATTCTTTGCAAAAACGTTAACTATTGATGCAGCTCCCGCCAGTACCGGAGCATTTTTTGGTAAGTATTCTTGCATAAGCAATCGCGCCATATTAACTAATTAAGGAGAAAAGACCTTGCTCACGTCACTGTTACTCACGGCTGTTCCTAGAGCAGCGGATTGGAGTCCGAAGGTTGCCATTGTAATGATTCTGGCCAATATTGTGGCGATCGCCTTTGCCAAGTACACGATTAAGCATCCCAATGTGGGGCCAGAACTCCCCTCTCCAGAAATGTTCGGTGGCTTTGGGTTGCCTGCGGTGATTGGCACCACCTGTTTTGGTCACATCCTGGGAGCTGGAGCCATTCTCGGCTTGACCAACCTCGGGGTCCTTTAAGGGGACTGCTGGCAAATTCGCCACTCTGCCTGGGAAAGCACTTGATTTTCCCAGGCTTTTTGCTGGGGTTATTCTGGGGGGGTCAACAGGCCATGCAGAAAAATATCGGCGACGGTTTCTGCCAATTCTATGTCTGGGGTAGGGGGTGCTTCGTTCTCGTTGAGGACAGTGGCTCCGAAACCGGCCATGATGAACATGCCTAAAAAGACGTGCGCCACTTTAGTGGGGTTGAGGGGGCGATAAATGCCCCGCTCAATGCCGGTTTGAATGAAGGCTTCAACCACTCCTAACATTTTGCTAAACAGTTCTGTTTGGATGCGATCGCGCAATTCTGTGTGAAACTGCGCCTCCATCAGACAGACCCGCAAGAGTTCACTGTGATGTTGTAGGTTCTGCATCCGGTGCCGCATCATCTCAGCCACGGCACCGTAAGACTCTATCTCACTGAGTTCTGTGAGCAATTCCGTCAGCAATTCGCTCCAGCCCTGAGTGACCACTTCCACAAAAATGGCATTCTTGTTCTCGAAGTAGCGAAATAGGGTACCCTCAGCCACCCCAGCCGCTTCAGCGAGCTGGCGCGTGGTGGATTTTTCATAGCCCTGGCAGGCAAACAGGTGTTGGGCTGCTGCCAAAATCCGTTGTTTGGTGTTGGGTTCTGGGGCAGGTGGGTGAAACAGTCGAGACATAGCTTGGGTGTCAGCTTGCTACTGTCATTTTTGAATGGATGGTTCCCCTTGGCAGGCCGCAGTGAGGGTTTTTCAATCTCATTATAACCGACCAATTTACGGCCATTTCCAGCTTTTTTACTGATCTCCCCCAGAATTACGCCCTGTGGGCACGCTGCGTGAGGGGGGTTCGGGAGGGCTAATGCAGGGTGGAATGGGTTTATCTAGAGATGTGTGTACACCGTAGGCCAAGGGGCGGAGGGATCGGCAATGCGAATTTCCATCAGCCTTTGGCTTCGGCCAGGGTACTGGCTTCTTGGAAAACTTGGCTCAGAGCAGGCTTGTCGGCGGTGATGACAACATCGGGGAGATGTTTGTGATGCGGGAATGTGGCCAAATCAGGAAAGTGAGGCGTACTGTCGTAGCGAAAGATTATCTGATTCTTTTCATCCTGAAAGTGGTAGCGATAATCGATTTGGGTGACTTGACCCTCAATCACTAGGAGAGCTTCGCTAACTGCCAGTAGATATTTACGCCTGAAGCGGATGCGAAGTTTCAAGCTGCCTCGTTCTCGGGTCAGGATGGTGGCGCTGAACTGCTCAATGTAGTGGTTTGGTAAGTTGAGCAATTGTTGCTCAATCCCATCAAAGTAGGCCAGCAGAAACCTACGCGACATCTTTCAGCTTGTCCTCCAGTTCTTGATGTAGGGCAAGGTAGTGCTGGTAGCTGCCCGCCCACTCGACAAAGTCTTCATCGTCAGAGGTTTGACCCTGGCTATATTGAGTGAAAAAGTCGGCAGAATCCATCTGGTATTGATTTTCGTAGGTGTTGAGTTGCTTAGCTAAGGCAATCAATGCATCTAGGGATGATGTATATTCAATAATTTGCTTACGCATGGAGAACCTCCTTTTGAATGCCAAAGACTACCTTCGTTTTTCTCTGCTTAGAGTGACAAAAGAGGGATATCTGTCGAACATGGCAGCTACCATCGACCCAGTTGGTGCAGCAAATGATTCAACTCTGGCAAAATTAATTTTTTAGTGGCCATCTGCACGGCATGGGTGGAACCAGGCAGGACAAAGATCAACCGGCCTTGAGACACCCCAGCGGTGGCTCGGGAGGCCATGGCGCGGGAGCCAATTTCGCTATAGCTCAGCATTCTGAACAGCTCGCCAAAGCCGGGGAGGTCTTTGTCTAGGAGGGCTGCGATCGCATCAAACGTCGTATCACGAGGGGCAATGCCCGTCCCGCCATTGCAGATCACCACATCTAGATCGGCTCGTTCTAGGACTGCCGCCAGATAGGTTTGAATCTGGGCTGGCTCATCCCGAAGAATGGCATAATCTACCACCCGATGTCCGGCCTCGGTGAGCAGGGTTTGCAGGAGCTGACCACTGTGGTCAGTGGCCTGCGATCGCGTATCACTGACCGTCAATACAGCACAGCCCACCCGCATCGGGGCAGAATCTGGATGGGGTAATGGCTGCATCTCAAGTTAAGATTCCGAGTGATCCGAGTGATCCGACTTGGTAAAGCCCAGCCCATGGGATTCAGCATAGCGACCCATAAAGCGCATAAACCGATCCCAGGCATCTGCTGACTTCATGGTATAAACTACTTCCAAGCCCCGTGCTTGACCATTAATAAACTTGGCCGAGACATCCCGAGTGACCAGTTCCCCTTCTTCGTCCACCATGTACATGCCCAGAATTTCCAGCCCGCCTTCTTTGAGAATTTCTGGATCTGCGAAGGAAAATAGAGCCCGACCACTGCTGCCATCTTTGGCACGAGTGAGCTTCACATCAGGAACAATAGGTTCATTCAGACCCCGGACAAATTGAATATCTGCCATAGTTTGTGAGGATTGTCAGTAAAGAATATCTACCATCCTCACACGAAGCTACCGTTGACACAAACGAAGCCCCCAAAGAAGATCGGTTCAGATCAAACTGCCCCTACTGATGGGGATGACTGTGAGCCCGAACTTCACGAACGGTAACAATGACTAAGGTCAGCACCGTTAACGGAATCACAAACGTCCCCAAAATGGTGCTAAACAACGGCAACTGCTCATGATTCATTGCCTCCATGATCAAGTAAGTGGTATAGGCGACGTAGTAGCCCATAAATAGCAGCCCTTCCCAGCGTTCAATGCGGTTGCCAGTAAAAAAGATGGGCAGACAGGCAATGGCCACGGCAATCATCATGGGAATATCAAATCGCAATGCTGCCCCTGAAATATGCACCCCTTGGGGACTGGCTATGCTGGCTACCCCCAATACCACCAGGATGTTGAAGATATTACTGCCCACGACGTTGCCAACGGCAATATCCCGTTCGCCGCGAATACTGGCTACTACGGAGGTACACAACTCCGGTAGGGAGGTGCCAATGGCGATAATGGTGAGGCCAATAATGAGTTCACTCAGCCCCAGCGCTTTGGCAATGCTGGTTGCCCCTGCCAGCAACCACCGTGACCCCAAGGCCAGCCCGACCAAACCGATCCCAATCCAGGCAAAGTTTATCAGCCATTGCCGAGGCGATGAAACCTGGGGTGGATAGGCTCCGTCATATTCTGCCTGCACCGCTTCGTTGTGTTCCTTGCGGCTGTGCCAAATTAAGAATAGGGTGTACCCCACTCCGCCCATAAACAAAAACATCCCCTCCGCTGGGCTGAGATGGCGATCCATGCCCAACAGCAAGGTCAGTAGAGATACCCCAATCATGATGGGAACGTCCAAGCGAATTAACTGCTGAGCCACCACTAGGGGCACCACTAGGGATGAAAGCCCCAGGATAAACAGCACGTTGAAAATATTGCTGCCTACAACATTGCCAATGGAAATGTCGGCTTGGCCTAGCCAATTCGCTTGGAGGCTGACAAACAGCTCCGGTGCACTGGTACCGTAGGCCACAATGGTTAGGCCAATCACAAGGGGAGAAATGCCTGCGATCGCAGCTAAGCGAGACGCGCCACGGACTAAGGCTTCTGCGCCGGCCACCAAAAAGACCAGCCCCGCGATCGCTGCAACAATGGCTAGACTATCCATACTGCCGTCTCTGAGTGGAATGCAAAGCTTCTTCTACTTTCGCATACCAATCTCAACTGTGACGGAATGGGTATTTTTTACACGAATCGCAACGTTATAGCGGTTTACAGATCAATGGAGTACATGGGGTGCAGGGGGCACTGCCCCCTGCGTGGGGGTGGAACCCCCACACCCCGTACCTCACTCAGGTGAGAACCGCTATAACAGGACTTAAATTCAGGGATTAGTAACCCGTCGACGTCAACTGGTTGAGATCCTAACAGCGGAACAAAACCGCTTGTCAGGGTTGAGAGGTACTGTTCAGCTGGATGTGGAAACGCATCTAGAGTGGCTACGCCAACGTATTCAGCAAATAGACGAGCAGCTCAATAGCCAGATTCAGAGATGTCAGAGCTTTCAACAGAAGCAGACTCGACTCAAAAGTGTCCCAGGGGTTGGCAATGTCGTTGCCGCAACCCTATTGGCACTGTTGCCAGAGTTAGGAGAACTCTCCACCCAAAAGATTAGTGTGCTGGTGGGTGTGGCACCTCTCAATCGTGATAGTGGTCAGATGCAAGGTAAACGGACGATTTTCGGCGGTCGGGCTGCTGTTCGTCAGATGTTGTACATGGCAACACTAGTGGCAGTTAGGTATAATCCAGTGATTAAAGCTTTTTATGAGCATTTACTCAAGCAAGGTAAGTTAGTGTCCTGAGTTATTCGCCATAGAGGCCAAAGCGTGAAAAGGTCTGAAGATAAGAGATTCAGGCCAACAGAGAATGGATATCGTCACACGCAAAGCCCAAATACTGCGGGTTCAAACCCAGCATCCATACCCAGAATTGAACGAAGTCCTACAGGAAAAACTGAATGCAGAGGTTCTGGGGCTTACGCAAAGCGTCTTAGAAGCAGCTCTGTGCGAAGAATTACAAGAGCATCTCAATCAACTTGCGGGAGAACGCCCTCGTCGGTCTGGCTACTTCAAACGAATCCTCGATAGCGAATACGGACGCATCGAATCCTTGTCAGTACCCAAACTGCGCCATGGCAACAGAGACCGAGACTGGCAAATCTTGGAGCGCTATCAACGGGGCCTTGGCAGTCTATTAAACTTTTGTCTGAGTCTGTATGTCATGGGTCTGTCCTTGCGAGACCTGCAAGAAGCGCTCTATCCATTACTCGGGGCTGTATTGTCGGTCAATGCCATCAACCGAATCACAGAAGCAGCTCAAGTGCAGATGAATCAACGGCGCACGGCAAAAATCACCACTACTGTACCCATATTGCTGGTCGATGGCGTTTGGGTGAGAATTCAATATGCCAGTGGGCAAACCTTTGAAGACCAAGCTGGACATGTGCGCCCCCTGCGTCAAGCCGAGGAAAGGGTTGTTTTAGTGGCAATGGCCATTTATCCAGATGGCACCCGTGAAATCTTGCACTATGAGATTGCCCAGAGTGAATCTCAATTAGCCTGGGAGTCTTTTTTCAAGGGTTTACAGGCGCGAGGATTGAATCTGGGTGGGGTTGAGGTGGTCGTCAGTGATGGTACCAATGGATTGCCCGCTGTGCTCAAAACCTGGGTACCTCAGGGCCAGCATCAACTGTGCATCACGCATAAAATCAGGGCAATGCTGCGGCATCTGGACTATGAGAATTTATCCACCCAAGATGAGCATGGTCAGACCTTAGAACCCTCAGAAGCAAAGAAGCTACGCTATATATCCACTGACCCGAACCACCAATGCTCTAGAGCGACTGTTTCGAGAGTTTAGGAACAAGTCCGATGAAATTGGTGCGTTCCCTAATGAAGACAGTTGTTTGACTATTTTCTTCTTGGTCTTACAGCGTGACCATGCCAAGCATCACCGTCTCAAATCTGTGGCGAATAACTAGGGACACTAACGCGACGTGTTGGGCTGCTGACGCTTAGGCTGAGTCGATAGAAACTCAAGCACTGCTCGGTTAAACTCATCAGCGTACTCCAAATATGGCAAATGCCCACACTGATCGAACAACTGTAATTCAGCATCAGGAATACCCTGTGCTGCTACTTCAGCATGACTGACAGGAAATGCTCGATCCTGTTTTCCCCACATAATCAACGTAGGTGACTGTATCTCTGATAGACGATCGCGAATGGGTTGCCAAATCTCTGATTTAATCTCGAAAAAGTTTCCCATTGTCCGAAATGTTCGAGTCTGAAACTGCAAGATTTCCGAGGACATATTCCGCAGCACCAAATCCATGAATTCGCTGTCATTTAAGTAAGGGGTTGGATCATAGACACATTGTTGCATCATAAATTTTGCTGCTCCGGGGCTAGGATGATTCAGCAGTTCTCCCACACCCGGAAGTGAGGTTAGCCTTGCCGGAAATGCCACTTCTTTCCCTAACCCACCAATGCCAATCAAAACTAGCTTGTCTACCCTTTCTGGAAACTGTAGTGCAATCTTCAAGGCAAGAATGCCGCCAACTGAACCTGCAATCAAAGAGGCGTGGGATAATCCTACCGCATCCATAAAGCGAACAATAAATCGGCTCAGATCGTCAAGGGTGTAAGTCTTTTGAGGCTTATCAGACTTGCCTGATCCGACCCAATCTAGCGCGTAAACCTGATGCTGTTGCGCGATCGCAAACACATTTTTGTACCAGTAATCGATCGCTCCTCCCTGTCCATGAATGAATAACACAGGCGACCCTTGCTTGCCCAATGCCCAATAGCGCGTATTCACTCCATCAACTTGAATGTATCGGTCTGCTGGCATTTTCATGGTCATTATTCACCTCTCGATTGCCGAATGTATTGAATAGCCTGAATTAAGGCGTTTATCATCACGTCGTAGCTCTCTTCAGTCGATGGCTTCAACGTGAGTAGTCCAGCTTGCTCGGTTGCAATAAAACCATAGAAAGCAGCATTTAACATTCGCATTGCATGAATAGTTTCTAGTTCAGTAAATTTGTAGGGTTGAAGCACTCGCTGGTAGAAAGCCACGATGCTTTGAACAATGGGCGCACAATCCAACTCACTTGGCTGTAGAGGCAGTGCCGTCATGACGCGATAGAGTTCAGGCTGCGATCGCGCAAAATTTCGTGCCGTATGCGCGACCGTTTTCAACAGTGCAGAAGAATCACTGATGCCCTCGATTGACTGACAACACAAGGCTAAAAATCGCCGCCAAATCTCAAGCGCAACAATTCGCCGCAAGGCTGCCCCACTTTCTACATGTTTGTATATCGAGGGAGGTGTAATCTCTAACTCACGCGCCACTCGATTTACACCTAAAGCCGCCTCTCCTTCAGTTTCCACACAGGCGATCGCGGCTTCAATGATGTCACGTTGAGTGAGAGATTTTTCTTTAGTGGGGCGACCCATAGCAAACTCGGCATTTAGCTAATACTATTTACTAAAAGCGAATAGTATTAGCTTTGTCAAGTATTTTCTTAACTCCTTCAAGAAGGTCGTCTCACTACCGACCTTCATAAGTAGCTCAACGGCTTAGTTTTCAGCGGCGGCACACATTTTCGAGTCAGAACCAGGGTGTTGAGTCCGTCCGCTGCAAAACCTGGTTAGGCAACGGATAAACGTTTGACCTCTATGTTGCCAACGGCTTGCTCTGCTTGCCAGAGATCATACTGCATTTGCTGATTGAGCCAGCTTTCAGGAGATGTATCGAAAGCTTTCCCAAGGCGAATGGCCATTTCGGGGCTAATACCTGCTCTTCCATTTAAAATAGCAGATAGGGTTTTTCGACTTATACCTAGCGCTTCGGCAGCCTCAGTCACGGTCAGATTCAGAGGTTCGATACAAAGTTCTTTAAGAACTTCACCAGGATGTGGCGGATTATGCATTTTCATCAGTGGTAGTCCTCAAGATCAACATCACAAGCATCAGCACCGTCAAAGGTAAATGTGATCCGCCAGTTTCCAGATACTCTTTGACCAGGTTTCTTTACGTTGTCCCGCCAGTTCATGAAGTGCCAATCCAGGCAAATTCATGTCTTGCGGTGAAGTCGCAGCATTGAGGCGAGCTAGAATCATCCGAATCCGCTTAGCATGGTTTGCTTGAATACCTCGGGTGCTTCCTAACTCAAAGAACTGCTCTAGTCCTCGATGCTTGAAACTGACTATCATTCATTGAGTGTAACCCATAACGTTGCTGGTTACGACCCAAGGATAAAAAAATTTGGAAAAGCGCCTAACGGTTCGCTTGAGCGGCTGCAAATAACCCTGACCTTAAGACCAAGATCTTTCGACAATCCGCTCCAAGCGAATTGTTATGCGGCGCTTTTGTGAACGACAAGCTCAATAACTGAAGGATGGTGCTATCTGCCGACAACTCGATTAATTTAATTGAGCGGAAATCAAGCTAGGCAGAGATCGAGGGTAATACATGCTGAAATAACACTTGAATGAGTTGACTGCCTACAGATGTACTCCAATCCTGCCCTAATTCAGCAATCACTAAATCAGTAGCTGTCAAAATCGCACCAGCATTTTCCATTCGTCGCCAGGAAACATCTTCTGCTAGCTTGGAAGGCGATCCAGAAGCATCCATGACAGCTTGAACTTGATATCCTGCTGCGATCGCACTGAGCACTGGATACACCAAGCACACACTTGTGGTTACACCCGCCATAATCAAATTCTTTTTTCCCGTAGCTTCAACCGC